>JACMJM010000043.1 GCA_014380615.1 Sphingobacteriaceae bacterium | reverse complement strand
GCGATACTTAATTCCGCCGCCCGTTTCTCTTTTTCATCATTTTGAAATACCAGTTCTTTGTTGGCGACAATCAGCTCGGCGGCACGTTTCTCCTTTTCGCCGTTTTGAAATACCAATTCTTTATTGGCGATAATCAGTTCGGCAGCACGTTTCTCCTTCTCTTCATCCTGAAAAGCCAGTTCCAGATTTGCAATAATTAGTTCAGCTGCTCGTTTTTCTTTTTCCTCGTCCTGAAAAGCAAGTTCCAGGTTCGCAATAATCAGTTCGGCTGCACGCTTCTCTTTCTCCTCATCCTGAAAAGCAAGTTCCAGGTTCGCAAGACCCAATTCTGCCGCACGTTTTCCTTTTTCTTCGTCCTGAAAAGCGAGTTCTTTGTTAGCGATAACCAGTTCGTCGGCTCGTTTTTCTTTCTCTTCATCCTGGAAGGCAAGTTCTATGTTTGCAATAATGAGTTCATCGGCTCGCTTCTCTTTCTCTTCATCCTGAAAAACAAGTTCTTTATTTGCAATGCCAAGCTCGGCGGCACGTTTGCCTTTCTCCACTTTTTGAAAGGCAAGTTCTTCTCTGGCGAGAATTAACTCGGCTGCCAATTTTTCTTTCTCTTCTTTTTGAAAAGCAAGCTCCTTTTGGGCAATTAATAATGCGCCCTCTTCGGACTTTTCTATTTTAGCCATGATCTTTCTCTTCTATACGTTTCAACAGACTACTATTCGTGACAAGACACGTCGATATCTTCTACCTGTTATCCTGATTGCCAATATCTTCAATCGGACTTCTTCTTTTAACCTTCAACTTTTTAAAATGCGATGGCGATAAGCCGGTAACTTTTTTAAACTGATTAGATAAATGGGCCACACTATTGTAATTCATCTTCCAGGCAATCTCTGTTATATTAAGTTCATCGTAAATAATCAACTCTTTTATCCGTTCAACTTTATGAGAGATGACAAATTGCTCGATAGTGGTTCCCTGGACTTCGGAAAACAGGTTTGCCATGTAGGTATAATCGTGATTTAATTTGGTGCTTAAGAAGTCGGAAAAATTGACTTTGATTAGTTCATCTGTATGGTGCACCATTTCAACAATTATTTTCTTTATTTTCTCGATTAGCACAGATCGCTTATCGTCCATTAGTTCAAGCCCCGAGCTAAGCAAGGCAATCTTTATTTGCTCGCGTTGATCAGTAGAAATGGTTTCCATAATTTCAACTTCCCCCAGATCTACTATAATAAAGTGCAGCCCCAGTTTAGACAGCTCTTGCTTAACTATCATGGTACAGCGAATGGAAACCATATTCTTTATGTGCAGCTTCATTTAAACGATTTCCCTTTCTTCGATGCGGAACCCGCACAAGGTAGACTAATTAAACAGCCCAATGCGTTTATTTCCAAGACTTCCCAGGTAAGAGAAAAATCCGCATAGTAATTATATATGCCAGGTACTTTATAATTGTCGATATGGGCCATGTAAGGGTTTATAATCCTGAAGAACTTATTTATAAGCCCGCGTTATGAATTAGATATTGAAACTGAGATAATAGGATGGTTAGCAAATATGGGTTGAATTTGCCGGGAGAAAAATGATTTTGCTCACTAAACGCATTCGAACAACTTTAACGATCAAAATTCTTGCGGATACTACACCGCAAACATTATTAATTTGAACTTATAGGCGGCTATTAATAAGCAATGTTGTTGTTAAGCGAAGGATAATGCCAATAGATTCGTATATCCTCCAGAATGATCACCCACATTTGGCACACTTGTTTATTGACTATTCAATTCTTATCATATAACACGATCATGTTTTTCAGATTAGAATATTGGCTGCAAACACCGATAAATCCATCACATTTCATATGCAACTCTTTCAGACATATTATCTTAGTCGCTGCTCCCAAAAGACGTTTTCATAGTAGATATAGGGTTGTACTTAGTAAATAAAGTTTAAAGAAGGGCTATAAAAGCCCCTCATCTGCAAATGAATAATAACTGTCTGCAGTAATAATTAAATGGTCTAAAACTGCTATATCAAGCAATTCACCGCCATTTTTTATCTTCTTTGTCAAGTTCAAATCAGCTTGACTTGGAGTTAAATTGCCAGATGGGTGGTTATGTGATAATATTATTGAGCTTGCACAGCCCTTTAATGCTGCGGAAAATATCAGTTTGGGATCTGCAACCGTTCCAGCCAATCCGCCGGATGATACTTCATAAATTCCTAATATCCTATTTGCTCGGTTTAGTAATATGATTTTGAATTGCTCTTGTAACTCTAATATTTCTAGGTCCCAACTATTATATAATACATTGTAAAGATCTTTGGAGCTTGAAACCTTTGGCCTTTCAGACGCTTTGAACTTTGGTCTATAACTGATGTTGATTTCTGCTACCTGGAACAATGAAATTTGATTTTGAAGCTTTTCCATAATTTGATGATTAAAAATTAATTATGGTGCTCCAAAAGGCAGAGGGCAATCAAGGGTAAAAGGAAAAGGAATAAATGGCCCTGAGAAATGGACAGCAGCGTTTATGCCGGAAGCTTTTGCCCGCTACAGCAGCCCGCAGCCTAAATTTGTGCTGATGATTAATGAATAACTATTGTCTTGGTTGTTTACTTGGCACTTGAGATGATCTCAAGAGTTTTAAGGAAAGACTTTGAGTCGAGATATCCTCCATATTGGTAAATAATCTCGTTCTTATCATTCAGAAAGCAAAGGGTAGGATAAGACAAGCTACCTTCAATGGTGCCTAATGCTTCGGCTAATTCATGAACTCCAGTTGTGGCTCCGGTGGGTTTAAATTTAAAATATCGTCCTGCAAAAGATATAGTCCTGCGCTCCTCCGCGTTAAAAAAAACCACGTAAAACTTTTTATTAAGCAAATTAGTGCTTGGTTGGTCTTTTTTTAAAGTTTGTTTCATTTGGTGGCAGTATTTGCACCAATCTGTTTGGATAAATACTAATACCGGTTTTCTTTCGACCTTTTGCAATTCACTGATTTGCTCAAATTTTATTGTTTTTACCTGCCCTTTTACCGATAAGCTGCATACAATCATAAAGCATAAAACCAGTGATTTGATCCAATTCCCGTAATTCATGGATGTTTTAAAACTTTATTGAGATGAATATTAGACAAATCTATATAATATTTTAGACTAATCTAACTTTATAATTACTCATGAAAAAAGAGCTCTTCAGCTCTGGTTAATTTTTTTCACAACTTGTTTATTTCGCCTTATTCTTCATCTCCGTGACTTCCTTCCGCATATCAGAGGCAAGTGTTTTAATATCCTGTAATCCTTTACGAACTCGTGTACCTGCTGCGCTAATACCTTTGTTATAAAATTTGTCGGCATCACCTTCAATTGATGCAAGTAGATCTTTTAATTTGTTGTAGTTATTCATGATTTTAAGTTTAAGAAACTAAGATGCAAAAGTAAAATCACTTGCCAAAAGATAAAAAGTGAATATATGCTCAGCTAATTCTATATGTTATCTTATTTAGTGAAGCAGCCCCGCATTTTCTCAATAACAGAATCTTCTTCCATGGTAAGAAAATGCGGGGCTACCGACGACATTTTGAAGAATTGGGGGATTACTCCCCCAAATTTTAGTTAAAGAAATTTTGATTCTGTTGAAAGTGACCACATAGCTTAAAAGCGGTTTGACTCTTAGTTAACCCGCTTCCAAACTGAATAGATTTCAATTTACTTTCTTGATCCTTAAAAGGTTTTACGTTTTGAAAATAACCAGTAACGGCGTTGTATGCTCCAAACAATGTACCTTTAGTTGTTAGGGTTTGTTGCGTCTCATTCGAGAATGCAAACTCGCATACGTTGGCGCAAACATTTTTAAAATAGGTGGAATGTTCATCCTCTCTTCCGTTTAAAACATTTTCCAAAACCTCCTTTGATGGCGCCATTGCCTGCTGTACTAACTTTAATACCTGCTTATCAGTTATTCGGATTCTTGACCAATGATTGTAAATTTCGCCTAACTCAATAGCAAGCTTATTCGTTATTCCCATAAGGGAGTGTGCCTGTTTTAACTTATCCTGTGCGCTTTCCGTGTGACGGATTTTAACGCAATTGCTCATGTTGTTCAATGCACAATTCAGGGTATTATTGCAAACGATTCTAATTGGTGTAAAAGCTGCTATAATACTCCCTGAACCGTCGTGTGATGTAGTCAGAAATAAATATTTTTCAATCATATCATCAAATCCTACCCTGATATAATCGGGTAACTTGGCGGTTATAAAAATGCGTTCCCCATTACCCAAAGCCCCTGCAGTTTCATATAATATGCCATTTCCTCCGCCTACAATGGAATCAAAAAAGGAAAATGCATCTATGTTTTGCACTACATGATACTCTCGGCCCACTACACCTAAAACATCCTCGGTATCTGTCCGCATCGTGGCAAAATAGTTCGGAACTTCAATTTCGGGAATGATTATATCGGTATCCTCCTTGCCGTGAAAATTTTCTTTGTCATAAGTAAAAAGTGGTCGCTTCTCAACCAAATAATCTAAGCCAGCATGTTTTATAGCTTCCGCACTGGTTGGGTAATCGCTTACAATTTGCCCTAATCCATGCCAAGCCTTTTCCTTTACTGAAAAAAAGCTGTGCTTACTGGTTTTCTCATTATAATTTATATTATGTGCCATCTTGCTATTTCTTAGAGTTTCTAATTCTTGTTAATAAAAATTCTGTCTTTACAACCTTCACGTTTTCGGTGTCGGTTACTTTAAACTCTGATAGGGTTTCGATTTGGTTTACAGTATCAGAAATGTTTTTGAAGGTGGATTGTACTTCAACCCTTACCATCAGGTACAATACTTCATTCATAGGAATTGTAATTATTTAGAAAATCGTTTAGTTCAGTAGTGAATCTTTCAGGATTGTCTTTAGATAGTTGCTCGGTGTAACCCTGCCAAAATAGTTGGTCTGTTACTTCAATAAATACGTCAATCATTTGTAGCTGCAATTAAATAGAATTTTAAAAAATGCCCTGACAAAAGCCAGGGCATAGGTTTTAAGCACGTGGAAAAACAATATTTGATTCGATTTCTCCAAGTTTAGAAAGGCATGCATTATGAATAAACTCTGCCACTAATTTTATTAAGCCCGATGTTGTAGTAATAAACTGCCTGTTCTTATCATCCACAATCATCAATTTACAACCCTGAAAGTGGTTGGCTTCCAGTTCATCGCCTTCTTCCATAAGAGCAATTTCAAATGTCTCTAACTCATTAATACGGGTTAACAGGTTTTCACGCTGAATGCACCTGCGGTGTAAGTCATTCACTACTTTTAAAGTAGATTCAAGATTTAGAGCAGGTTTGATAAATGGCTCGTTAACTTTCAATTCTTCTTTAGAAATTTCCGCTGTTTTTTCTTGTGAAACTGATTTTTCAGGATTTTTCCCATTTTCCAAATTTTCAGCCTTTGGCTTCTCGACTTCTTTCTCCTTGCCTTTTTGTTCATTGGCATGGGTGACAGGTTTTTGATTTGCAGACGTTGTTTGACCTTCTTCTTCTCTTCTTTCTTTTGTGCTGTGCAATGCTCCATTGCTTTTCTCTGCTACTTTCATAATAAATTAATTAATGGTTAAAAAAATCTGTTATCACCATTTCGGCATACGCCTCATTTGGCTTTTGATAGAGGCAAAAAAATTGTGCGGGGGCCTGGCGAGGCAAGGCTTTGCGGCGAAAAAATACTACCCGGAGCAAAGCGGAGGTGTGGAGATTTTTTTGTCCAAACCCGAAGGGCTTGGCCTTTCCTGCCGAAGAGGTTTAAATTTGCCTTAGCAAAAGCCAAAGAGAATCTTAATCAATTATCAACTTAAAAAATCAGAAAGGGAAAGAGGTGATTTACAAACTCCGTATATTGAAATGCTGATTGAAGTAAAACGGAAAGAAGCTTTTCTTTGATGTCAGGGCTGAAATCGAACTGCAATTTCCTGAGAAATCAGGAACGCAGCATCAGAAGGGCGGAAAGCTTTTTGAGGAACGATAAATGCTTTTCGGTGAGATTAAAGCCTTTTCTATGATCGAAGTTTAAAGAACATCATTTCTTATAGATGTTGATTTTAAAGATATTCATAGTAGTTTTACATCGTTGTATCTTAAAATATATAACGAGTATAAAATGCTTAAATCTTTTCTTCTATCAACCCTTCTTTTGTTATTCCTTGGAGTATCTGCACAAAATAAAACAGAATCGAGAACTAAAAAGGATTCTATATTAACTGATTCTTTAAATGAAGTTGTAATTACTGCCTCTAAGGTTCCTGAAAAGATTTTACAATCTCCGGTGAGCATACAGAAGCTTAGTGCTATTGATTTGCAAAGAAGTGCATCCCCTTCATTCTTCGATGCTTTAGCAAATGCCAATGGAGTTCAGATGATAACACCCAGCTTGGGGTTTAAAGTAATCAACACCCGGGGGTTTGCTAATCCCACTAACGTTCGGTTTGTACAATTGGTAGATGGAATTGATAACCAAGCCCCGCATATTGGCGGACCAATCGGAAATGCAATCGGCCCGACTGATTTGGATATTCAAAGCGCTGAAATAATTCCCGGAACCGCTTCGGCATTGTACGGCATGAATGCAATTAACGGTATGGCAAACTTTCAAACAAAAAACCCCTTTGATTTTCAGGGAGTCAGTTTCCAGCAAAAAGTTGGCTTTAATAAAGTGACAGAGTCTGACTCAAGACTTTTTATTGAATCAAGTATTCGTTTTGCAAAAGTTCTTTCTCAAAAACTCGCTGTTAAAATTAACGGTTCATTTACTCAGGGAAATGATTTTATTGCGGACAACCGAAATGACCTCAATCCAGGTTTAAACACTAGTGCCGGAATAACGGGAGCAAATAACCCAGCGTATGATGAAGTGAATGGCTATGGCAATGAATCATCAAACCGCAGGACATTGAACTTAAATGGCAAAAACTATGTAATTGCACGGACAGGGTATCTGGAAAAAGAGGTAGTAGATTATGGCTTGAAAAACTTTAAAACGGATGCTTCTTTGCATTATAAGATCAGTCCTGCTACAGTTATCGCGTACACTTACCGGTTGGCGGTGCTTAACAATGTTTACCAACGTTCAAACCGGTTCAGGCTACAAAATTATCAATTGAACCAGCATAGTTTCAGTATACAAAATCCAATTTTCCAGATTAAAGCTTATCAGACTTCTGAAAATACAGGCAAATCTTACAACCTCCGATCGATGGCTGAAAATTTGGACAGGAGTTTCAAGAAAGATGATTCATGGTTTTTAGATTACGCTTCAGGGTTTAATCAAGCTATAAGCCAGCAACAAAACGTAGAACAAGCATTGCAAACCGCCAGAGTCGTCGCTGATAATGGCAGGTTAATTCCCGGGTCCGTAGCATTTAACGAGAAATTAGGCCAGTTGCAGGACATTAACAATTGGGATGTTGGTGCAGCTTTGCGTGTTAAAGCAAGAATGTATCATCTAGAGGCACAATTGAATATTTCTGAAATGGCACCAAAACTTGCAGATTTATTTCATACAGATATATTGGTTGGGGTTGACAGAAGAACATATAGTGTAACTCCGGATGGGAATTACTTCATTAATCCTGATAAAAACAAAGGAAACAACAATCTTTTATACTCAAAAACAGGTGGATTTGTCCAGGCAACTAAAAAGCTCTTTGAAGACAAATTAAAGTTAGGGGCTACCTTGAGAATGGATAAGAATGATTATTTCGAAGCTCGCTTTAATCCCCGCTTTACTGCCGTTTATACCTTGAATCAAATCCACAACTTTCGGGCATCCTTTCAAAGCGGGTCTCGTTTCCCGAGCCTTTTCGAAGCATTTTCTAACGTTAATAGTGGAGGTGTAAAACGTGTTGGAGGGTTAAGGGTTATGTCTGATGGTGTTTTTGAAAATTCCTTTTTGAGGACTTCCATCGATGCATTTCAGGCCGCAGTTATTAAAGATGTCAATAGCGGGGGCATCGCGAAAGACGCTGCTATTAAAAAAAATCAAGTCTTACTACAGCGAAATAGTTATACCTATTTAGAACCTGAAAAGCTAAAATCATTCGAAGGGGGATACCGTGGACTGCTTTTAAAGAAGAGGCTTTTTTTAGATATAGACTTCTACTACAATCGGTATACTTCATTTATTGGACAGGTTGAAGCTAATATTCCGAGAACTTCTAATGTAGATTCTATTGCATTCTATTTGAATGACAAAAAACTACAGGACAGATACCGGCTCTGGACAAATTCTAAGACTGTAGTTTATAATTATGGAGGAAGCCTTGGCCTGAAGTACAATCTGCCATCCAATTTTAAGTTCTCAGGAAACCTGACATATTCTGACCTGGCCAAAAAAATCTCTAATGATGGATTGGAAGATGGATTTAATACCCCAAAATGGATTACGAATATCTCATTAGGTAATCCGTCTGCTTTAAGAAACGCAGGTTTCAATGTCACCTATAAATGGCAAAGTAATTTTTACTGGCAATCCTTCCTGGTTAATGGGCATGTACCTTCTTTTGCTAATGCAGATGCACAGGTGAATTATACTGTTCCCAAAATGAAGGTTATGGTAAAGGTTGGAGGAACGAATATTCTTAATAAGCGATACAACTCATTTCTGGGAGGTCCTCAAATTGGCGGTTTTTATTATACCAGTATTACCTTGAATGGGATTTAAACTGAAGCGAGTAATGTGGAAAGCTTTTGAGTTTGATCGACTAAAAATGTTTGGAATTCTTTATTGAAGCTATTAAATAAAGCGATTAGCTGTTTACCTTCAGGTGTAAGGAGAGCTGATCCACCACCTTTTCCCCCTCTTTTAGAAACGATTAAAGGCTTTTCGTTCCGGTTATTCATTTGTTCTATCAACTCCCAGGCTTGTTTGTAGGAGATTTTCATTTCAAGAGCGGCTTGTCTGATAGAACCAAGTTGCCCGATCTTTTCTAATAATTCAATTCTGCCATATCCAAGAAATGCACCATCCGCCGAATCAATCCAGACTCTTCCATTTGCAATTAATTTCATAAAGTTAAAAATCGATATAATGATTCAAATAAATCGTCCCAGTATTATCTATCTTAACGCACCGATTTATTTTCCATCCTCCATCCATCTTCATACAACGAAAAATGAGTCTTTTGAATGTTGTTATCAGCTAAAGAAAATCTTGCCAATTTAGAAAATGGAGTAATATTTTTATAAGCCGTTTTATATTCAACGACGGCATTTTTGCCTCCTTCTAACAATTGTATTCCTGTGACTTCCTCTAATACTTCATCAGCAATCTTTACCCGCCATACACCACTCTCTATGTCTTCTTGGGTTTGTGGCAACAAATAGGGTTTAGCTTTATCCGTAAAGGAAATAATAGGCTTTCCTATCTCCATTATTTTTCGGGTGCGTTGAACAGTTACATAACCTGATTTCTCTAAACCAGTTTCTAAAACCTTTCTGGCGTGTACAGGATCGCCAGTGTAAATTTCCTGGTCAATAACTTTAGGGTACAACTTCTCCTCCTTGATAAGCTTCAATGCTGTTTCTCGGTCTAAATCATTTGATGAGCAAGAGGCAAATAGTAAAAGAGCAATTAGTAGGTTAAGCGTGTTTTTCATCTTTAAATTATTAGTGGTAGAATAATTTGAGAACTAAATTATAAAATATTAAATAACCAAAAAAGCCCTTTTACAGGCTTTTTGGAAACTATACAGTTAATTTTCTTTTTCGGGATTGCCCTTGTTTGGGCTTTCTATCTTCAGTATCCTTACTAGTTTTTTGCTTTTCAGAATGTTTTTGATTGGTTTTAGCAGATTCACCATTAATGGAATTCGGCTCTTGAAAATTTTGACGTTTTACCATATGCATCTTTTGGTCATAAACATTTATTGTTTTAAACTGCGGAACAGCCTCGATGTAAAATTTGTCATCTTTCCCATCTCTCGTAAGCGTAACCTGCTGTGCGTTGCCCTTTTGTAGTGAATTTAAAAGTTGTTCTTTTTGCTTGGGATCACTCATCTCCTTTATTGGGAAAGCGGCTAGTGTTTTATCCAGATTGAATCCATATTGTTCAGTATACTGCTTTAATTTGTGATTACCCTTGTTATCCGTATCAGCAAAATCTAGTTTTAGCCATGCACTGTATTTCTCACCATCTTTGGTAACGAGATCTTTATGTACTGACCGGCCTTCTAATAAGTTGAAAGCTTCTTTTGCAGTAATACCGTTTCCCTTATTTATATAAAATGATTGCATTTTATCTTGTTCAGGAGTGCCGTTTTGAAGTGCAGCGTCATAGCGGTTAAAGAAATACATTTCACTAGAATCAGACTTTTTGAAATGCAGTGTGAAATCCATCTTGTTATTAAAGTGCGGGATTTCCAGCTTGAGCTGAAACTCAGCCTTTTGCTCCTTAATGTTGTTTTCTAAAGCCTGGTTAAGCTTGTCGCCAAATCCAAAATACTTTAAACTGGATTGTAGGAATTCTAAATTTTGTGAGTTCATGATTTTGTTGTTTTCAGAGGTTACTTGATTTTTGTTATTTAATTTTTTTAGAACCTGACTAGCTTCAGTTAAGGACACTCCTTTGCTAAAAGGGATTCTCTGTTCAAAGCTTGCTTGCAAATAAGGCACAGTACCAATAATAGCCTTCATTAGTGGTGTGTCTGCAAAATGCTTTACCATTAAGGCTTCCCAAACATTCATTGCCTGAGACTTTATGTTTTCTGATGTTTGCCAATTTCTGTCAATCAATTTGTCTAGTTGCTTTTCCAGATACCACATCTCCCGGATTTCGGGATTATTACGATCTTCAGGGCTATAAAAAAAATTACCCGGATGCTCTTTCCAGTTGATTTTGCCCATAGCCTCGTCTAAAGCTGCTGTGTCAATGTTATTAAAAGTCCCATGCTGTATTTCCCGCTGTTCAGGTCGCACTATTCCATCATAGCCTGAATAATGAAGGCAGCCGTCACCGTCCTTACTTAGTTGGATATAAAACTTGACCGGAGTATTATTGAGCACAGTCTCATACGGGATATCATAGTCGAATGAGGCAAAATCGCGTCGTAAACTATCACCTAATTCCGCACTCTTAAACCCCGTGTTTGCCAGCTCCTTGAGTATGGACTCCGCATTATCATAGGTAAAAGAGTTGAGCGCATGTTCAATGGCCTGTTCAAATAGTTCCTGTTGAATACTCGCTTTAATTTCAGCTATAGGCTTCACTATCATAACATCAAAATCGGAGGTATTGTCGTGTGCATACTGAGAAGCATCAAACTCTGTTGTAAAGCACACGAAATCCTTTTGACTTTTTATCAGCGAGCCCGCTTCATACACCAGCCATTTTTTACCGGAATAATTTTCCTTTTCAAGAAAAAGGAAGAGTTCGTCTTCCATACCTTTTGAAATATTCATAGCTCCATTATTTTAGTGGGCGAGCATTTTCTATATCAGATTTACTAGCTTTCAGGGATAGATGCCTTGCTCCGTTCTTTTCATAGATTTCGACGAAGAGGGCTTTATCTTTTGAGACAGGGAACTTATTTAGTGCAAATACATATACACCTGCTGATCTCCCTTCGATACACTTCAAATCTGTTCCATATGAACTAACAGGATATATTTCAGCCTCCTGAGTCACGGTTCGTTTGGCTGTCTTTAGATCTCGCACGTAAAAACGGATGAAATCTATATCAAAGCCAATATTCGAGCGATTCTTAACCTTCAGTTTATAAAAGATGTTGTTGCCTGAAATTGAAATGCTTCCTAAACTGCCTTTTACTTTGCTGCTTTTGTCTGTACTAACTATCTCCCCTTTATTTGAATTCCCAATTCGTCGGCTGATTTCAACATTTGTAAGAGGGAGATTGGCGACTGGGGGTTTCTTGACTTCTGATGACTTTATCCTAATGAATTTTCCAGATCTGCCATAGGAAAACGAAACAGGCATTTTATAAGACTTCCCATCAATCGTATTTATCTCAATATTTGATGTATTGAAGTTGCTGCCTATAGCCTTTAAAGTCAAGACGTTTTCGTCTTTAATAGAGGCTAAGACATTTTTGGCTGATACTACCGAGCTACCGATAGGAGAAGGAAATTGGAGTGCAGTTACCTTGTTATAGCTTATAAAAATTGTATCCTGTGCGAATACAGTTAGCTGTAGGATAAGCAGGGAAAGGATTGATACTATCTTAAATGTTTTCATGGTTTTCGGGATTAGTTTCGCTGATTGTTATCTCTTAATAAAAGTTGATATCCGGCTTTTACCTTCACTCTTACTTGTTTCACTTTTTTGCTGAACAGACCTTTTGCGGCTTGAATTCCTGCACCTGCTACTTGTGCGGATACCGAAGGGTCCATCGTCATTATCTGCAGGCTTTGTATTGCATCATCAACACCTTTTTTTGATGCATCACGAGTGATCGCTCCAGGAATATATAAGCCTTCTAAGCCATCAAGGTCGAATGCAGATAGTGAGACTGGAACGATTGAATTCTTATAGCGAAGAGTAGCTATATCAATTTTCAATCTTTCTCCATCTACCGATGCAATCCCATAAATAAATTCGTTTCGGGGAATAAGAGTGCCCCTTACGTTGACGCTATCTAAAAGGCGAAGTTTGACAACTGAGCCGGAAACTATATCCTGATCCTGGTGAATTGTGGCTTGAATTGCATTTCCGGATTTTTTTGAATACCTGCCACCAATATTATCAGCAATCGAGAATATACTTTGCTTATCACCCTGATCATTGGCAACATGAACCGTGTAGGAGCCTTCAGGATTAGTAGACTTACCAGTCAGCTTTTCTCTCGTTCTGCCAGGATGCTGAATGTCAAGAATTTTTTCAAGCACTGCGTTGAGCTGCGCCATCTCTCTATCATCACCGCTTCCGGTCTGGAGATTCTGCATGAGCTCTTCCAGACGATTTACATCGGCACTCATGTTTCCTGCCTGTCGGCTACTGCTACTTCTGGCGATGGAAGAATGATTCGTTTCGGATTCAGGAGAAGAGTTGATGTGAGCATTTATTTGAGCTAACTTCTCATTAATCTGTTGCTCGTTTGGGTCGGTTAGATTTGATGTAGATTCCGAAAATGCTAACTGATTATAGGAGTATTCATTACTTCCAGAGGTTGCCTGCCCTTTAGCAGCCGTTTCATAGATGCTAAACTTATCTTGTTTTTCATCATCACTGAATTTAGCTTGCGGTAGTTCAGTATTGAATCCTTCCTGCTTTTCCAGAGGGGTAAACTGATTCCCTTTTCCGCCGCCCAGTGCCCAGAAGGCCATTGTCATAAAGGGAAATACTAGTAGCGGGAGTACCACTAAAAACTTCCTTTTCCGTTGCGTTTCCGCTGATTGTTGATTTTCCATAACATTAATTGTTTGTATAATAGATGATTAAATAATTACTTTGAAAATGAGATAGAGGCTAATCAGACTAAAGACCAGGCTGAAGCAGAGAAGTAAAATTTCCTTTTGAATTTTGGAGAAATGGGCTGTTTTTCTGTTCAGGTAATTAGCAATCCTCAATTGTATTCTTAAAATTCCTCCGGCTACTTTTTGGGCCAAAGCATCCTGACCAAGCTTTAACTTTTGTTTTGGTTCTTGATTTATATTCATGACTATTGATGTTGAAGGGTTGTATCTCTATTGCTAATCGTTTTCCATCGCTCAATCAGAAAGCCATGAGGGTTATTATCTGATCTTGCCACATTTCGCAGAAATCCCTCGGTCAATAAATTTCGCGTTGCTGTAGATGTGGACCTGATCAATTTTTGAGTAGAGTAGCAGCGAAAAGAATAAGGGTATTGGCTAATATCAATTTGAACACTGTCCACATTGATTTCCTGGCTGATATTTGCTGAGATCAGATTTGAGTAGTAACCGCTTTCCTTTAGATTATCATACTCAGATTTAGCTGATTGGTCTGCCAGATAAAGGGCCTTTGTAATGTTGGTCTTAATAACCTCATCGTCAGGGTCGAGTGAAAAGAAGTGCTGATGAAAAGTTTGGATATGATCTCTTGCCTCAACCAGTATATTATCTTTCCGCCCTGCGGAGAAAGCTTCAAGGGCTTTACCATTAGCTAAAATGTAAATTCGGTTTTGAGCATCTTCTGTTGCCTGATAGCTTTTCACTAAAGAGAAGCCAGATAAAAGGAAACATCCTATTATTATTACAATACTGAATATTCGGACATGCCGGAATGCTGTATCTATATTTTTAAGTTGCTGAAACATATTATTTAGATTTAATTTCCTGAAAGTTTGTCGTGCTGAAATTTGGATGAGCCTTCCTTTCCGTTATTGAAGTACCCGTTTGAGTTGGCGAATCCCGCCATGCTTTGAGACATCTTTCCTCGCTGGTCGCCTAAAGCATCTGCCATCATACCCGAATTAGAAGCTCCGGCTGATGTAATGCTATTAGATGAATTGCTTACGATGGTGTTTACTTTTTGAAGCAGAGCGTTTCCACCCCCAGCGTGTACGATATAGTTTGCAACTCCCGGAACCGTAAAGTAACCGATGATTCCAATAATCATAAAAATGAGGTAAGCTGTATCTGTCGAACTAAAAAAGGTATCGCCCCCACCTTGCAGTTGCGATAAATCCAGCTTCAACATATTTTCCTGAATCTTTCCGAGTATAGAGCCGAAGATGTTGGATACCGGCAACCATAAAAAAACATTAACATATCTAGCCAGCCAGACAGTAAGGGTATGCTGAAACCCATCAAACACAGCAAATCCAAATACTAAAGGCCCAAGAATTGCAAGTACTATCAGGTAAAAAGTCCGTATGGTGTTGATGCATAATGCTGCGGATTCATACAGTACTTGTAATACTTCGCTCATCCACTGCTTAATTGAATTTCGGAAGTTGTACGCCTGTTTATCCATCCAAAATTTCATATCGTTACCCAGGCTTTCAATCATGTTCTCTTCTAAGCCATCCTTGTCTTTTGGATGGGTGTACTTGTACCATTTCTCACGATCACCACTTCCATCGGCACCGACATATATTTTCCAGGTTTCAGATTGCTGTATCTCTAACTCTTTTTGTTTTAATAGAGCGGCTATGGCTTTATTTGAATCCTTTACCATACCTCCGGTTGCACTAACAATAGGTTGAAGCACCCCATTCAAAAGGGATAAGACTGCAGGGAAAAGAAGTACTGCCAAACCCAAAGCGAATGGGCGTAATAAGGGATAAAAATCTATGGGTTCTGCGGCTGCAATCTGCCTCCAAACTCTTGATGCGATGTACCACAAAGCACCAAAACCTGCTATTCCCCTTGCTACGCTTATCAGTTTACTGCACAGAGGTATCATGTCTTTGTAAACCTGATCCAGTACTGATTGAAGCCCGTTTATATCGCTTGCCAAACCCTGGGCAAACGAAATTCCAGGCATGAAGACTCCTATAACCATCAAAATGATGATTGAAAATTTTAGCTTTTTCATGTTTGTTATTTTTAAGGATTTCCGAGATGCAGCTTTTGGATAGCTTCTATATCTCGTGTCTCTTTTAGGCGTTGAATTACCAAAATGTCGGTTTTTGAATTAAAATCTCGTAGAAACTGAAGTTTGTCTTCTGTGTCCTCAAAGATTTTATCAATAGCAGTTAGCCGTTCATCATCACTCATACTTAATTTAGAAGATGTGAGAATAGTAGCCAATTCATCCAGATTTCTAAGGCTTTGGGTGAGGAGATTGTTGTAAACGGCACTCAGATAGTCAATCTCCGAAATACTAAATGTCCCCTTACTTTTATATCTGGTGAATGAGGCTTTATATTCTCGAACAATACTTTTTTGGTAATTAATTATCTGGGGAACTCTTCTATAATTCCTGATAACAGGGCTCACAGACATTAACCCATTTATAAAAGTCTCATGGAGATTGAAGTTTCCTTCTGAGATATCTTTGATGGTGTTGTATCCTTTACTTACTATCTGATATCCCTTTTTCATATCCGCTAGTATATTTTTTAGCTGGGTAAGCTTTTCATAGTTAAGCAACAATTGCTGAACTTCTGCTGACTGCGCCCTTGATATAGAAAAGGTGCCTAGTGCCAGCAATATGATTAGTAGATGTTTCATAATTATCAGTTAATTATTCCATTTATAGCTTTGAAAGCCTTTTGTTCTCGGATATTTTGTTGTCTTTTAATAACCAGAAGTTTCAGATCCTTAGTTAATGATTCAGAGAAGAGATACTTTGATTGCATCCTTTGATGGATTTTTTCAAAACGATTGATTCGTTCATCATCTGTCATTTCCAAATCTCCCGGAGACATGATTAGCACCAATTCAGCCAGGTCATTATTGCATTCATCAGAGACATTCAGATAAACCTCTTTAAGATATTCTATATCCCGCTTGTGAAAAGAATAAGTACTAAGTATGGCATTGAACCTTTTTAGTATTGAACTCTGATACAAGTATATATCATCCAGCATCTGGGGATTGATGACGGCTGGGTTTACGATTCTTTTGGACTTAAAGAATTTATCATGAAGACTAAGCTCGGCTTTGGTAAATCCTTTTATAGAATTCAGCCCGTCTGTTACAATAGTATACCCCTTTTTTAAGTATCCGGCATACATCTTAAGCGCGGCAAGCTGTTGTAACAGGTACTTTTTCTGAGTTTCTTTTTGCTTTGAAAACTCCTCCCATGTCTGAGCCTGGGTTACACCTGTAATAAGCATCAGAAATAATATTATTCGCGTTTTCATATCAGTTGGTTTTTTGAAGTCCGTAAAGTTTTTGAACTGTTTGAATTTGATTTTTTGCTTTTGAACGCTGCAAGCTCATCAGGATGTTCTGGGTGTTGAATTCCCTGAGGTCGGAATAATTTTGATCGATTCTGTCTGCTGCGGCATTTATGAGTTCTAGCCGTTTAGCATCAGTCATTTGGGTTTTAAAGGAATTTATTATAAGAAGAACCTGGTCGAGATTATTTGCACTTTCTTTGAGGATGCCAGAGTACACATCGTACATATAGCGGAGCTCTTCAACATTGAAGTTTTTGTCCTGCTTAGCCAATGACCATGCTTTTTTATACTCTTCAACCAGGAAAACCTGTTTGATAGTGATCTCTTTAACCCGTTGGTAATAGGATATTGTGGCCTTTACTTTCCATAAATCCGTATAATATTTGCTGTAAAGTTCCTTTTGCCGCTCGGTCCACGAAGAAATTTCAGTTAGCTTCAGCTTTGATAGCTGGTTCTCCATAGCCTTTTGTGCATTTTGAAGCCACAAAGTTTCATTTTGGAGCCGTTGAACTTTCAGGTCGACCGCTTTAATAACTTTTTTTACTCCGGCCTTTATAACTTCTAAAACTGCAACCTGTGCATTTGCATTGCTGGCAGGTAGTGATACCATCAGCACAATCATACTGGCTGGCATATAGATCATTAATTTTTTCATATTAGCTTTCTTTAGTGGTTAGTTCTCTTGCCAGCATGGTTATCCCTTTTTGTATGCTGCCATACTTTAAAGCATATTGCTGAACCTTTAATTTTTCGCTCTCTTCAGTAGTGTAGGTTAAATATTCTTCCGGGCTAACTTCAGTACGGTATACTTTACTTAATTGGCCACCAAGACTGATGAAGACTTCTTTGTACTTTCGTTTAGGATCGTTTGCTTTATTTAGTGAGAGTATTTGAACCTTCTCTTTTTCTGAAAGGCCTAGCAGATCCTGAATGATATCGAATTTGTTCTGATACTTGGATTGGTCTAAAAGAATTTTGCAGTCCGAATTATTAATAATTGTCTCCTTTACCACCGACGAACTGATGATATCTTCTATTTCCTGAGTTACCACTATTGCCTCACCGAAGAATTTTCGAACAGTTTTAAACAGGTATTTTATGTATTCAGCCATTCCTTCTTTGGCTATTGCTTTCCAGGCTTCCTCAATCAAAATCATTTTTCGAATCCCATTAAGCTTTCGCATCTTAGTGATAAAGGTCTCCATGATTATGAGGGTCACTACCGGAAATAGTATTGGATGATCTTTGATGTTGTCAAGTTCAAATACGATAAAGCGCTCAGTAAGAAGTTCCAGGTTTTCTGTAGCATTCAGCAAGTAGCCAAACTCTCCATCTTTATAGAATGGCTTCAAAACGTACAATAGATTGTCAAGGTCAAAGTGCCTTTCCTTCACATTATCAGCTTTAAGCTGAATAGCAAATTCGTTTTTTAGGTAGTCATAAAACGAATCGAAGCAGGGGAATAAGTCGGGCATATCCGATAGCTTCTCATAATACCCCTGAATCGCATTTGATAAGGCAACATATTCTGGCCGTTCCAAAACCTCATCCTGTTTTTTCCAGAGAGCCAGGATTAAACTTTTAAGACTTTCCTTCTTTTCGGTATCGAGGATTGTGCCTTTGCTTAAGTAAAAAGGATTAAACCGAATAGGATCTGCTTCATCATAGGTGAAGTAATATCCTCCTACCATTTCGCAGAGGCCTTTATAACTATGACCTACATCAACCAAAAGAATATGTGTGCCTTGTTCATAGTAACTCCTTACCATGTGGTTAGTGAAAAATGACTTCCCAGAGCCGGAAGGACCCAAAATGAATTTATTGCGGTTTGTACAAACACCCCGTTGCATGGGCTCGTCGGATATATCTACATGAACAGGTGTACCAGTTAACCTGTCGCCTAAACGAATGCCTATAGAACTCAATGAAGTCTTGTAATTGGTTTCCAGGTTGAGAAAACAGCAGGCCTGCTCTGCAAACGTATCAAACGTGTCGTTCATTGGAAAATCTGACTCATTGCCAGGCAAGCCCGCCCACCATATCTGGGGAGCGCCATCGGTTTCCTGCTTCGCAGTAGCGTCCATTTGAGCTATAGCAGAAGCAACATCAGTCTTTAACTCTTTTTTCTCGTTTGGATCACCTGTCCAGGCCAGTACATTGAAATGCACTTTTACAGGTAGTCTTTGCTGACCAATTGCCTCATTTAAAAAATCCTGCGTAGCATCTCTGCTGATAGCGTTTTCGCGTGAGTATGCAGAAAGAGATTGTAAGCGCAGCCTTTTAGCTTCCAGCTGCTTTAGGGTCTTCGCTGCATCATCAATAAAAATGTATTGATTAAAGATGTGGTTCCGGCTAAGTAACAAGCCCAGTGGCGAAGCAAATCCAATACTAGATTTAGTTCTATCTGTGCTGTATTTCTCATAGTTGATTCGTGAACCGCAAAGAGCAGGTAGATTTTCAGTTTCTGATAAAGTATATAGCTGACAAAATTGGTTCCCTATCTTAATTTCATCCTTCAGATGGATGTCCCTTAAAGTGGCTCGTTCAGCATCATCAAGCAGAAAGCAGTAGCGTTCTATCAGACCAGGTTGTTTATCATCGCCTGTTAAATCCTTAACCGATAAACGTTTCAGTTTTACAAAGCCGCTGTCGATCATTATCTGTTCAAACTGATTAGACTTATCAAAAAAATCCGCTAAAAAGCTTTCGCTCAATACCTCGTTAGGCACTACAGAACGTCTGAATAGAGAAGAGAATGCCGAGCTATTATCCCGCCTTCCATCAGGCTTTTTTGACAGAAAAATATAGCACTGATGCTTTAAGTAAGTCCTTTCGTTGAAAAACTTCTCACTTGCACCGGATAAAAACCCAGGTGTAGAGAAATCTGCTTTATTGAAGTTAGCCTTATAGTCGTCCTGGATAAACCAATCTTGCTTGTGAAAACAAGTATGCTTAGGAAGTATACGAATGGCTTTTACCCATGCCTGGTGGAAAGCTTCATACTCACTATTTGAAAGAGTAAAGATTTCCGGGAGTTCAACTTTATAGGCAATTGTAATATCCCCCGACATCGAGATAATACTGTTATTCTCAACTTTGTAAATTGGAAACATCTTTTCTAATTCTATTTCCTTTGCCATAAATCCTCCTTCCTTCCCTTAAATGAGACTTTATTCAATTGAGTGAAAATCTTCCTGGACTTGATCTTGATAAAAACAGGGATATATCTTTTTGATGCTTTTTTCATTAAACCATATTGCCCGTATTTACTACTCAGGCGAAACACGTTCATAAATAAAGCGGTGCCAGATATCGCAATTATGGCGATGCATACAAAAAGGTTAATTCCTATGATATACATAATCGCGAAGAGAACAAGCAGTATCACAAGGCCAATACCGAGATAGGCGATGTATTGAGCTTTCAAGCCCTTGAACTCTATAGGCTTGTTAATTCCTTTGTTTATTTGATAGATGCTTGCCATAGCTATATTCCAAAAAATGATTGAAGCACTGTTGCAACTATTACCAGAAATACACAGCTTCCGAACCAGGCAGATGCCACCTTGCCCGTATCATGATCTCCGCTATTCCATTTCTGATAAACCTTGATCGCACCAACCAATCCCACTACAGCACCTATGGCGTACATAAGATCTGTTCCTGTGTCGAAATAACTTTTCACTTTGCTTGTAGCTTCGTTTATCCCTGCATTTCCATCTTGGGCAAAGCTTTCCTGAATGTTTAAAAGGACGATAACTGCGAGAAATTTTAGCGATTCGAAGATTCCTCGGAATGATGTTTTGATAGAATTTGATAGATTTTTCATAATTAGATTTTATTGATTTACAGATGATGATATTTGAAAGGACTCTTCCCAATATTCGCCCAGCTCCTGAGCAGAAATTAGGAACCCTAATTCCTGAGCGGATATTAATTCGAGTATGAAGAGATTGAGCGTTTGTAAAGTTGAAGCGTTATTAAGGCCGGGGTATTTAGAGGCAGTATTAGTAAATAATGAGATGAATTCGTCTTTAGTACCCTCTGCTTCTTTTAGAATGGAAAGATTGTTTTTAAACTCATTTGTAAACCCTTCCGAATCTCCCAAAGCCTGGTTTGAGGTTTTTGTATGCTCATTTTGTGACAGAGGCAAGTCAGGTTCCGAATCTTCAAAAGTATCCTCGTTATCACCGGCAAACTGGAGGTCTGTCGCGGCAATTGAATCAGGACTATTAAAGTCAACTGCTTTTCCCAGAATGTCTTGTTGATTGTAAGAAACATAAGAGTTTTTAGTAGGTAGTTCATCACCCTGTTTAAGCGGGTTCTTAACTAATCTGAACAATTGATTTCGATAGTAGAGAGCTACCACCACGATGTAATAAAGCAGTCCTGTAACTGCTACATAAGCAAAGTATTGCTGCCAGGAGATTTGTGAAAACATAGCGTTTGTTTTTGATTTACTCAAAGGTGGGATGGAACCAAATGAACCGTGGTACATTTAAAAAACTCCCCATCCGAAGTGACGGAGAAGGGCCGAATTGGCGGAATGTGGTTATAGATGGAATAAAAAAACCGGCGAGTTTAGCTGCCGGTTTCAAAAATTGATTATTGAATCTAATTGATTCTTAGCTGATGGAATTTTTCTGTGTAGTCAATCAGTTTTACTTTTACGGAATCTAAAAAGGTAGTAGGCCCGCACTCTCGCGATCTGATTTTCTCAAAAATCTTGTAAATATTATCTAAAGGGATATTAAACATGGTTTCGAAATGTTGTGCGATCTCTTTATAATCAGCTTTCCCGTTATTGAACACTCCGGCTTGTGCTAAGGCATAAATGAGTTCAACTAAGCCTGTTTTCGGGCCAGTCCATTGAAGATTTGAGTTTTGAGGTGTGTGGCTTAGGGACGTGAATGATATTCCTTTCAATCTCCGTATCTCAGTGTTTAAATATTGTAATAACATATCTTGGGCTATGATTCTCGCAACTTTGCAATCATATCCGGTAGATAGATTGGGATCAGCGTCAAATGCTGTTGCTTCCCAATTAGTGCTTTCCGATTGCAATCCTCTTGTAAAGTAAACCTCATCTAATGAGGCTTGCCCCGTTCGATAGTAGAAATAGAATTCAGAATAGCTATCATAGCTATGTTCTAAATGAAGCATTTCATTTTCCAAATATTTTCGTACAAGCTTCTCTCTTCCCAAAGGTCTTCTGATTTCAAGATGATAGAGTTTATCGTAATAAATTAGTTTACTTAATATTGACGGCTTGGCCTCTTTAAAAAACCAAATTTCTTCCTCTTTGCTTTGGAAATCAGTTCTGAGTAATTCGGCTCTTAATTCCGAAAGTGCTTTCTTAGTAACATTGATTGCAGCTTCGCAAATTTTGATAATTTGTTCCTCGTTGGCTTGAATAATCTGAAGCTCATTGTCCCATGCTGCTGTCAGGTCTGTTATAAATTTTTTCATAGTGTTTCATTTGATGCAGAAGCAAAATTCAGGCATTATCATACATGAAACAATACGTCATTTATACTAAATGGTCTACGTAAAAAGACGTATTTTATTGAAAAAAGGGCTTCTAAGCTGAAATAGAAGAGGAGTTTCTATTTTCACCCAGCTTATTTAACAGGTCGACTTTATTGTTGGCTTCTACCTTCAGGAAGATATTTTGAACGTGTGTTCTAACGGTTCTCTCTGAAATAAAAAGAGCTTCACCTATGGTTTTATATTTGTGTCCTTCTCGTACCAACCGCACAATTTCCATTTCCCTACAGGTTAATTGATAGAGCTTACAATTTTCTTCGAAAGATGATATCCCGTTTCCGTTTGAATCGAGTTCAAGGAGCCGCTGATATTCAAGCCTTGCGTTTGTAATGGAACGGCTGATAAATAAAATTGAAATTACAATGAAGCCTCCATTGGTAACCATAACCTCCACAAACTGGCTGACATGAAAATAAGATAGCACTGTCATTGATGCCCAGGGGATAACAGCACAATAAACTGCTATTACTTCTATAAGGTCCTTACGATTTGTTCTATCTCTGTATTTTATTATAACCGCTTTACTAATGGCCCATAACAAAACCAGTGAGTAAAAGAAGGGTATGATAACCCCATATTTTATTGCAATATCAAGATTCCTGTTTATAGAGTAAGCAATCACAAAGAAAACAATAAATGGCACAAGCAGAAATAAGGGAACGCCGTAGATGGCATGGAAGCGTAATGTTTTCAATTCAAACCCTTTGTAAAAATAGAAAGGAAAGTATGAGGCCATTAGAAAACCACTTCCATATGCCAGAATATTTTGGGTTACAATGGGTATATCAATATTAGGGTCCGGAAAAAGACCTCCGGTTACATTATATGTAATAAGTAAGAACAATAGAGTGAGGTACCAGAATCGATTTTTGTCTTCAGGGCGATAGAGATAATAAACCAGCTGATAGAAAAACATGATGACTTCCAGAATTATGAAAATCAAAGTAACCAAATGCATTTCAGTCCCAAAAACCAACATAGGCAGTTCGAATTAAGACTTTATGCTATTTCTTTTTTAAGAAAGAATAATTTATAACTCAAATCAAGCTCATTATAAACATCAAAGCCGAATTTTTTATACCATGGAAGGTTCTTCATTGTGGACGTTTCAAGATAGATGGACCTTTTTTTACTTTCACTATCTTTTATCACCTCATTTAAAAGTGTCGAACCAATTCCTGAGTTTTGATGCCTCGGATCAACTCCAATGAACCATAAATAATACATAGTATCTTTAGATTGATGCTTTTTAATCAGAGATTCACGTTCAAGTGTCTTTTTGATATTGGATAGACCAACGCTAGATAAAATAAGCTTTAAATCCAGTTGAATGGATTTAAGTGTTGTTTTCTTTTTGTCTGGAAACAATACCAGGGCACAAGCTTTCTTATCATCACTCAAGTAAACATCTCCAAACTCTTTGCAAACTTCAAAAGAGTAATCCATTAATGCTCTAATTCTGTTTTTGCGCTTACTATCCTGTTTAATGATATAATTTACGCTTTTGTTGGTTTCAAAGGAGTCAGTTAAAATGTCTACGACTAACTCTTTGTCTGAGTATTCGGCATTTTTCATAGGCGGTATAAGTAGTTAGGATGCAAGTAGATAACATCTTAGTTTGAAAAATGTTTAACTCATGCGATTCACAAAAAAGGGTGAGGACGTAGATCTATAATATCACACTCCATAATTTATAAACTCGGATAGCCATAAAAAAAATTATCTATTTCATTAACCTAAATGAGATTTTTTCAACAGTCCTATTAATTATGTTATCTATTAATTAGATTTGATTATCTGAACCTGTGGCTTTGTTTCTTCCTAATATCCATAGTTCTTTCTGATGAGTATATTTTAACTTTTTTAATAATTAACTATGTGGGCTGATAACGAGACTTCGGAAGACCTTTTAGGTTTTCGAGTACACGCTGAACTCCTTATTGATGTAATAAATGATGAAAACGTATTACCAGTTACCATTGGGGTTTTCGGTGATTGGGGAAGTGGCAAGTCAAGTATATTGAAAATTGTACATGAGGAGCTATCAGGGGAAAACGACGAACTAAAGGATGGTACTCTTGTTTTATATTTTAACGGATGGATATTTGAAGGGTATGACGATGCTAAGGCAGCATTATTAGAATCGATAATAGAGAAGTTCGAAACTCATAAAACTCTTGGAAACAAGGTTAAAAATAAAACTGCAAAGCTCCTTAAGTCTGTTAATTGGATGCGAGTTTTGGGATTAGGATTTAAAAAAGTGGTTATCCCTACTGCGGCGGCATATTTAACAGGGGGCGTTTCGTTGATACCATCATTGTTAAACGAATTTTCCAATATTGATGGAAAAACATTGGCTGATAAACTCCAAGGCGAAGGGGCTGATGAATTCTTAAAAGATCTAATAAAGAAAAATGAACCAGACGAGTCAAAATTGGTCAGGGAGTTTCGGGACGATTTCAAAGCACTAATTGAAGAATCAGAGATTAAGAAACTGGTAGTCATCATTGACGATTTAGATCGCTGTACACCTGAACGGCTTATTGAAAATCTAGAAGCTGTTAAGCTCTTTTTGAATGTTGAAAAAACAGCTTTTGTGATTGGAGCAGATCCGAGGATCGTAAGGCATGCGATTGAACATCGTTATAAAACAGACCGAATTGAATTCGCCGATGATCCAAATAGTCGAAACAGCCGAATTGTTAGTGATTATTTAGAAAAGCTCATCCAAGTTCCCTATATACTCCCTAAGCTTTCGGACAACGAGGTTGAAACGTATATGACTTTGCTTTTTTGCAAGAAGGAGCTGACCGAGAGTTTCGGCAGAGTACATAGTTCTTTTTGCGCTCATAGAGAAAAGAATCGCTATGGAGTATTTGGATTTGGCGATATCGAATCCATTATCACAGAGGAGGAAAAGTCAAAGTTAGGTGAAAGCGTCTCACTATTAGCATCTTTATCCTCAATAATTACAGAAGGACTTAATGGAAACCCACGGCAAATAAAGAGATTTTTGAATACGTTCACGTTACGAAATCGCTTAGTTCATGTAGCCAAAATCCCTGACTTCAGAATTGATGTACTTGCTAAGCTAATGGTGCTGGAATATTCTGCACCTAGTTTATTTAAGAAGATCTATGATTGGCAAGCACTACAAAAAGGCGAGCCTAAGGAAATTACTGATCTTGAGAAACTCGGATTTTCTAATGACCTCGAGGAAATTAAAAAGCAGTTCTCCCCAGATTGGGCTACAGAAAAAGTAATACGCTGGTTGAATGTAGCTCCTAAACTCACAAACATAGATTTGAGAGATTATTATTGGATATCCCGGGATCAATTAATGGGCTCTATAAGTGGTTCTTCTCTTGTGCCTACCCATATTCGCACACTTTTTAAGAAGTTAGTAGAACACGGATCTGGGACCATCCTATCAAATACTATTTCTAAAGAGGTGGTGGGTAAGCTTAGTGATGCCGACAATGAGGTGTTGCTTTCTTTGTTGGAAAAAGAAGTGTCAAAAATGCCTGAGAATGGGAATTTGCATAAGGTGTTTATTGAACTTATGGCACAATGTTCCTCAGGCACTATAGAATCTTATACAAGAGCAATAAAACAGATGGATCATGAAAAAATTCCTTTCAGTTTGCGAAATGATTTTATCCTTGCTGCTAAAAAGAATACAGATGTAGAACGAATATACGCTGTTTTTAAGCCTAAATCACAAATATCAAAAGCACTTCTAAA
Organism: Sphingobacteriaceae bacterium; assembly: GCA_014380615.1. GTDB lineage: Bacteria > Bacteroidota > Bacteroidia > Sphingobacteriales > Sphingobacteriaceae > Paradesertivirga. Next base: position 144,741 of record JACMJM010000043.1, on the reverse strand, counting down.
CCAGTCGAAAAATTAATGGGAACTACACAACGAATTGTTCCAGGAGTTCCTGGACAACCTAATTGGAAGAATCTAAATAAGGCAATAACAGACATCGCAAAAACCGTGGAGAAAGAAAACTCTCAACAGAACGACACACCTGATGACCCGGATAAAGCAGCAACGGAATACCAAAATCTAGTATTAAGAAGAAATAATCATCTAAAGTCTGCCTTTAGAAATCTTGTTAAAACTGGTGGTGGATCTAATATTATAAGTAGCGGCAAATCATCTTCCCTGGGTAAAGCTGGAATAAGGTCTTCGAAGAAAATAGCCGGGTTCTTCTCAGGTGTGAGTAGCGGCGGATTACAGCAGGCTTTAATAGATATTGGTTTTGGTAGCTTAAACGGCAAGAAAATACAAGATGTCGTAGATTTCCTACTTATTTACTGTTCAGATTCAAATACTGGAATGGATGAAACGGCAGCTAACAAGGCCTCATCTGAAGTTTTTAATGAATTAGCTGAACAAACAGGGAATGACCTAGACAAATTTGAAGAACTTATAAAAGGTTCAGTCGAAGGAAATGGCTTAGCAGATATTCTTTGCCGCTTTTGGGGCCTATACATATTTGAACATTTATCTCAAAGATTCCAAGAAAAAATAACACAGCAAAAAGGGGAGTTTATAAGCAACGAGACATTCAAAATCATAAAAGACGATATTTTAGGACAGGTAAGGGTACTAAATGAGCAGCGAGAAGTGTCAAAAATTGACTGGAAAGGTGAAGACGGCCAGAAGGCAATTGAATCAATTTTTCAATCTATCATAAATATAATTGGCGATGAAAATAGTAATTAAGGTTGCAATTCCCGTATACGACGAACGGTCTGGCCTGGCGACTGTAAGGCTTTCAACAGACTCAAGTGCACAGGCAGATCTTAGAATAAATTTTGGTAAAGTACTTTCGTTTGCAAACCAGGTAACACTAGATGTAGTCGACTTTTTTATGTTGTCTGCTACCATTTATGGGATTGATAGGTTTATTGAAAGAAGAAGAAACTCCATCGACGGATGGTCGAGGGAGCTTAAAATATCTTTTCCGGTTAATGATCCCGCAAAATGGAAAACTATATCACCAGAGGTCTCAAATATGTTATCCTTTTTAACAGGAGATTACTGGGAGGTTGATTTTTATAAAGGGAAGTTTGACTTTCCTGCCAAACCTCTAGAGCCCTATTTTTCTGACACATTCGCACAGGTAAACTTGTTTTCCGGAGGATTAGACTCATTGATAGGTGCAATTGACTTTCTGACGACTAAACCCAATGAAAAGGTATTATTTATATCGCACTATGATTCTCAAATGCATGGTCCATTTAGTGATCAAAAATATTTGATGAGTAGTATTAAAGAAGATTATGGCGGACAATTCTCCTATATATCTTCATTGAAAGTTTCTTTAGATCATTCAACATTGCCTAAGGAAACAACTTTTAGAAGTAGATCTATATTATTCATTGGAATGGCATTACTAGCTGCCCAAGGCAAAAAGATTCCACTGGTCATAGTTCCAGAAAATGGCACAGTGTCGTTAAATTATCCCTTAAGCTCCTCCAGGCGGAGTGCCTGTAGCACTAGAACGACTCACCCAACTGTGCTAAATATGATTAAATCAATTTGGAGTCAATTAAGTATTGATACGTCGATATCAAATCCTTACGAATTTCTTACTAAAGGGGAAATGGTGGCGAATTGTAAAGATCAAGCTATTTTAAAAAAGTTGGTTGATGCATCTAATTCTTGTGGAAAGCGCGGACACAGGGCCCACTGGGATGTACCAGGTGCTTCTCATTGTGGTATTTGTATGCCGTGCATTTACAGAAGGGCTTCTTTGTTATCGATATTAGATAAAACAACATATGGTAATGACATTAATCTTCTTAATCCATTTACCAGGCAAAAAGGTCAAGATGCTGGGGCATGCCTAGAATTCTTAAAAACACCGCTGTCAAGTAGGGCGATTAAACAAGAACTAATTGTCAACGGCATAAAGGAATTAGGAAAGTTAGACAAGTACGTTGGCGTTGTCGAAAGAACAAGGACTGAACTTAAACAGTGGGTGAAAAAAGTTGGTAATACTGTCATAAAAAGTAAAGCTGGGATATAAATGGTGGATACGCATTGCCATATCGATATGTATGATGACCCCTTGAAAGTTGCGAGGGAGTGTGAAGAGAAAGGGATTATTACAATCGGTATGACAAGCTTACCAAGTCACTTTGAGGTTGGTTATCAACATTTATTGACATTCAAGAAAGTAAGACTTGCTTTAGGAATGCATCCATTATTTGCGGAAGAACATTCTAAAGAGTTTCAAATGTTTTGCGAGAATCTTTGGAGAACCTCTTACGTAGGTGAAATTGGGTTAGATTTTTCGGTAGAAGGGTTACCTACAAAGGAAATACAGCTAGATTCCTTCAAGAAAATTCTTGCAATACTAGCCCCTCAAAAAAAGATTATAAGTTTACACTCACGTCGAGCCGAAAAGGCGGTATTGGAGGAACTTATTAGATACAATATAGAAAACGCTATATTTCACTGGTATACCGGACCTGGAAGCTTGGTAGAGCAAATTTTAAATCATGGGTGTTTTTTTTCAATTAACACGGCAATGATTGCTTCTAAAAACGGCCAAGCGATAATTAAAAGGATACCTCTAAACAGAATTTTAACTGAAACAGATGGTCCTTTTATTAAAAAAAACGGGAGGCCTGTCAAGCCGGATGATGTAAGTTTAGTAGAATCGTACTTATCTAAAATACATGGTTTGAGCCACCCAAGTGTCTCGAAGCAAATAAAAGATAATTTCCTAGGTATGATAAAGGATATCAGCCATAGTTAAACGAAGTATTTTTATTAAGTCAAGGGTTCAATAGGCTCTTTTTGTAATCCCGCTGATATCCACCTCTATTTTCCATTTGAGGTTGCATCTCCTCTCTACCATTGAGCTTTCCGAAAACCAAGTCCTGAATATCTTCCTTGATCTGGAAATAATTCATTTGGACAATATCTAAGTCAACGTCTCTAATTAAGGGAATATCTCTAAAATTATCCTCTTCTTTTTTTATACCCTCATGGTCATTCAATATTTCATTATGAAAAATCTTCAAGTCAATTTTAGTTTGAGGCTCATCAGCAACCATTCCTACAAATTCGCCTGAAGACAAAGTTGATATTTTGGAGGAAGGAATAGCAAAATCCAATTGAGTAGAGGTGCTGTGAGAAGTGTCGGAGCTATTGATCGAGACACTATGCCTCTTCTGCTGAATCTTGCCAAACCGTTCAGATAGTTGCTTTGCCGTATCGCCGGTAACCTGGCCCGCTATAATGTTTCCAACTATATTCAAAATCACCTCAGCTTGTTCCTTCCCATAATCCTTTTTTAACTGGCTGTAATCCTGAACAGCCAGAGTAGTAGCAACTTTATTGGATCGGGCAGTAGCAATCAGGCTATCAATATTATTAAAATAGATAGTAGGAAACTCATCAAAAATCAAGCTGCATTTCTGCTTATTTCTCTGATTTATCAGTTTAATCATTCTTGAGATATATAAACTTAATACGGCTCCATATACCTGTTGCTTTTGTGGATTATTGCCCATGCAGATAACTTTGGCCTCATCTGGATTGTTCAAATCAAGGGTAAAGTCGTTTCCTGACAAAACGAAGTACAAAGCGGGCGACGATAGTCTTGCCATACTAATTTTAGCACTTGCCACCTGACCTTCTAATTGATCATACGCTTCGTTTTTCCAGGCCGAAATAAAGGGATTGATTAGAACCTCAATTTCTGGTTCTTGGTTAAGCACTGCAAACAGGTATTTATATTCAACCTGCATCAATTCGATAACATGCGGTAACGTGCAAAAAATGCCGTCTTTGTATTTTCTCAAATACCAAATGATCGCCGTTACAAAATTGATAGGTGATTCTACAAAGAAATCCCCTTGTTTTTTGATCCATTCGCGGTTCAACCCTAACATGATTGTTCTTGATGCCTCTGTGGCATCTGTAATGTCTGTCATGCTCTGAGGGTCCAGAGGGTTGCACCGATGCGTCCGGGTTAAATCTTCAAAATTGATTACATAAAACTTTCGTTGTAAGTGCTTTTGATTCTCGCAGTTCAGGAGGGTATTGTAAGCAATTTTGGTTAGATCATCATATTTAAAATCGTAGATAAACATGCTAAAACCCTTCTTGATATGTTGGGTGATGATATGCCGAATTGCAAAATATGATTTTCCAGAACCGGGAGTACCAAGTATCAATGATCCTCTAAAGGGATTGATAATGTTAATCCAGCTTTTGCGGGTTCTGCCTTTGAGGTAGTATTGTGCAGGCAGGTTAACAGAAAACTCATTTTCCAGCTTCCTTTCTTCTTGCGGGAAGGTCTCATTTTCTTTGTTGAATATATCGCTGGCTAGATTTAATATTAATAATCGGGAAAGCCTGGTACCGCTTGATAAAATCAGTATATACCCTAAAGTAGAAGCACCTATGTAACTTACTGCAAAGGCATGATTTGAAAGGCGTAATTCATACAGAAAAGCACTTCCAAAATATAGAAGCAGTCCTATCAAAGCATAGGTAACTAGTGCCTTTAGAAGTAGCTTCTCATCTTTTTTTCCTTTGGCTCCCAGTAATGATATTATCAGCAATAATAAAGTACCTGCTTTTGCTGTCAGAGCAGATTTAAAAATATCTATTCGTGCTATATTGGTTAAGATCCTATCGCTGATGGTACTCGAAAACCCTGCCTCCTTAAAGACTACGTAGCAGCATAAGTAAAAATGGATTACTAAAATAGAGACGGATAACATCCTCGTGAAATCCATAATCTTTCTAAGCCCTTGTTCATTTTCTCCGGTATTCATAATTCAATATTTATCGGTTTAATCTTCGTTTTTTCTTTTTGCGCTGGTTTTGGAACATGCCGATTGGCATACCATCATACTCCGTTTTTAATAGGCCATCCAATAAACTGCTTGGCGTAGAGTGTGAACCTTCCAGAAAAAAATTCAGATTAGTATTTTTAATATGCTTTTCAGTGGAAACGCTAGTACTGTCTACCTTGCTTTCTGGTTTCTGGACAAAGCAATCCGTAATAGCCTTAGCGCTATAGGATTTTCCTAAGTCGCTACCATTGAAAACAGATTTAGATAGATGGTCAGTAAAGGTGACTCCATAGATTTTTCCTTCCGCATTTTGCCGGAAAAGTACTTGGACACCTTTTGCTTTCAGTTGTTTTTCAAACTCATTCTTTGTCGATGGATGAAGCCTTGCCCCATCAATATTATTTTTTAGTTGTACCTTAAAAGGGAGCCTTAATTGCTCATTGAGCTTGTACCTGCTTTCAAGAAATTTCAGTGTTGGTTTCCCGTAGATGCTGCTGGCTTTTATAGGAACACCTATTTTTTTGCCATTGTCTAAGAGATAATATACCAATCCATTCTTCTCAAACATTTTGGAGTTCTCAGGCCCTCTATCGGCGGAAACGTTGTATTGATTGAGAATAGCATTTAGTTCTGGAAGTGAGGTGTATTTCCAGTTACGAACAACATATCTCACTACATTGGAAATGGCTTGCTTAGTCTCATGCTTGCCATATAGAGCTTTTAAGACATCTATTTCTTTCAATTGGTTAAGCTCAACCTGTCTCTTACTTTCAGCTTGAACTAATCCATATTCCTTTTCTAATTCCTTCCTTGCTATCTCAGACTGATTCTTGCCGATATTATGAAGGTCTATTCGCTCTCCGTTGCTTTGAATATTTGTAGTTACGATATGGATATGCGGGTGTGCCGCATCATGATGCCGATATAAAAGGTAAGGTTGCTCATCAAACCCAATAGCTGCCATATATCGGCTACCGATCTCGGCTATCAGCTTATCGTCCAGCTTGTCCGTATTATCAAAATTTAGAGATATGTGAATAGCATTAGTTTTGGTTCTGCGGTTCTTTTCTGTGAAAGCTTCAAACTGGCTTAACTTATTTGTAAAGGAAAGACGTGAGGCATCAGTAAAAAAGTTTTCTGCCGTCAATAACTTGGCAATACCCTTTTCTACCTTATGCTCATTATAGCATAGGATTCCTCTAATGTGTTTTCCGGTGATTATTTTCGCAACCATCGCTCACCTAATTGTTCAATCACTCTCAACAGTTCCTCAGCTTTAGATGCCGACTTTTCATATAAGCCTGCAACTCTCGTCGCGAAAAAGATCTTTTTAGTCTCTTCCTGGCACTGATTAAAGTAGCGGGTAACCTGATTGATGTTGTTCCCGATTGCATTAATTTCCTTCCTTATCCTGATGAGTTCAGGCATGTATTCAGCCAGTGTTTTGTCTACGGTATGAACAACTAGCTGGCGGTTGTTCAGGATGTCTCTCAGGAGGTCGCTGGTACTGCCATTCGCTGCTTTTGCTGCTAGTTCTGATAGCTGCTTGAATTTAGCTGCGTTAACCCTTGTCTGAAGTTTGTGCTGTAGTAAATCACACTCCTTTGCTTTTCTTCGTGGCATACCTTGTCCTCCAAATATCTACAGCCATCAAGCTCCGCAGATGGCTGAATTCATAGCTCCCGACTGACTTCGGAAGGTAGGGCAAGATCATTTTTGGATACAAAAATACATCTTGCTTTTCACGCCTTAGGCGGTGAAAGCATGAAGATAGGACTGTTTAAAAGGTTAGTGAAATGCGAATGGCGGAATTGGGGTTAACTGGCAGAATTGGCTAATTCTGTGAAGTTTTATTAATATTTTCTAAATACCAATTAATCACAAATATCAAAAATATGTTGGTAGTTAGTGGAGAAGGCTCAGGCGATTCGTAACAATAAGGCGAAAACCTTAATGGAATAAATTTGTTACAGAGGGTACATTTAATTCTACCATCATTTTCATTTAAGAAACAAATCCTATGAAAAATCTTTCTTTCCTTTCTTTCCTTTCTTTGGCTTTTTTGACCCTTTTTTGTGTGACATCATGCTCAGACAAATCCTTTGATGCTCCCGATGGGCAAGTCAAATCAAAATCTGAGAAAGTGCATTCCACAGTCAGCCATGATGATACATTACATGCTGATGTAGATGGCACTTACCAGGCCCAGGCTAATGAGTATCTGCAAAAAATCCATGCTGCTTTCAGCTCAACTCCTGGTCGTGAGAAAAACGGCATTTCAGATTATCCGGGATATTACGGGGGCGCCTATATCAATCCACAGGGCAAATTAGTCGTGTTAATAAAAGGTGAAAGTGATAAAGAAAGAAAAAACATAACCAAGATAATTGGAACTGATAATTTTATAACTATGCCCTGTAAACATTCTTACAAGTCCTTGGTAAAAATCATGACAGACCTCAACGAGTTTAAGCTTAATAAGGCCAATGCTTCAAAGTCGGCCAATTTCAATGCTTATGCTTTAGTGGATGCCCAAAACCTTGTTATTGTGGAGCTGGATAATTTCAATGAAAAAAAGATTGAGGAATTCAGGAAAACGGTAATGAACTCTTCTGGAATTTCATTTGAAAGGTCACCGGGCAGATGCATATTACAAGGAGCATTAAAACCTGGCTGTCCCGCTCAGGTTGACGCAGGTACCGGATCATTTGCTTTTCGGGCTAAACGGTCCTCCGATGCCAAAGAAGGTATGGTTACCGCTGGGCATATTATACCTGTCGGAGGCAGTCTATATGAGAACGGAGTAAAAATTGGAACCTGTTCCGCTTCACGTCAGAGTGGTTCTGTGGATGCAGCATTCATACCAATAAATGATCCTGTAACTTATTTCCCTAGTCAATTGATTTGCAACACTGCCGATGTTCTTTCTACTCAAACCAGTCAACCTGGTGTCGGAACAGTAGTAAATATGAGAGGCACAACTACAGGTTACTCATCTGGGTCCATCATCAGCACCAATGCGTCTACAACTACGGCGGGTGGTATTACATATACAAATTTAACTAGTGCGGATTATGCAAGTGCAAGCGGTGATAGCGGTGGTATAATTTATACCTATATCAGCAGTACAAATACCAGACCTACAGTTGGTATTCATCTTGGCAATAACACGATAAGGGCTTATTTCACTAAAGCTGATTTAGCACTATCGGCTTTAGGCGTTTACCGCTATTAAAGAATCAGACAGGCAGAGTTATGGAAATTCTGTCTGTTTATCATCTTAAAATATATAAAGCTCAAACTTAATTTAGTTCAATGAACTCAATCATCCTATCTTCCTTTATGGCGGCTTTTTTGGCAACTACCAGCTGTCAGCAAAAGATCAGACCATCAGCATCGAGTAGTGATACTACAAATATTCAAACAGAATCCAAAAACGGCTCAACAATGGAAAACACGACACCCTCAATGTCCGAAGTCGAAGAAAAAAATAAATTTTCGTTACAGATTGAACCGAAAGTTTTCAATCTAGGAACCATTGGAAAAGCAAAACTGACATTAACGAACAATTCTAAAGAGGCAATAATGACTGGCGAAAATTATTTTGTTGAAAGCTATAGTGCAGGAAGCTGGAAGCGAATAAAGGCTTTTGATGAATTAGTATTTATAGCTATAGGATATAACATAGCTCCTGGTAAAAATCGAGAATTTGAGATCAATCTGAAAGTTGTACCTTATAACTTTATTCCCGGATCTTACAGGGTTGGAAAACATGTGATTCTTTCTGATAAAAACCAGCAGAATATCACAGCGGAGTTTAAGGTTGTGAATTAAAGGTAAAAGCTGGTCGCAATCTACAATAGTTTCGAAAGTGTATTCACATCTGGCAGATATTCCTTTAATTCTCTAGGAACCTTCCGCTCAGTTTTAAATGTTGCTGCACCCATTGCATTACCAATTGATTTGAAGGCATATTCTACAATTGTATTTGATTTTTCCTTACATAAAATTATCCCAATACTCGGGTTTTCATCTGGGAGTTTGACCTTGTTGTCCAAAACGTTTAAATAAAAATTTAGCTGTCCTGCATATGCTGGCTTAAATTCACCTCTCTTTAATTCAAATGCTACCAGACATTTCAAATGGCGATTGTAGAAAAGCAAATCAATAAAAAACTCCTGTTCGTCAACCTCAACCCTATATTGATTGCCCATGAATGCAAACCCTTTGCCTAGTCCTAGAATAAACTTTCTGATATTATTTACAATTTCGCTTTCAATAACTCGTTCATCTTCGGAGCCATCAAGATTCATAAAGTCCCACAGATATTCATCCTGGAATAATTGCAAGGCAGTCTCCTTCACTTCTTGGGGCACAGTCTGGTTAAAGTTGTTTGGCAGCTTTCCTTGATGCTTGTATAAATTCTCAGCGATTTTAAGCTCAAGGATTGATACTGGCCAATATTGTTGCCCAGTATTCCTGATATAAAACAGACGCTCTTCAATATTCTTACACTTGTTTAATAAGATTAGATGATGTGTAAAGCTTATCGAAAAGAACAGGTCTATATCATTTGGTAATTGTGCAGTCGCTGACTGCACAATTGCGTGACTTACAATTTGTGCAGTTGTCGACTGCACAAATTCAGTGTTCTCATAAGCTTCGGCGAACTGCTTCATGTTCATCAAATTTCTGCGAGAGAACCCTTTAAGCCCTGGAAGTTCATTTTGAAGATCTAATGCCAGTTGACCAATTACTTTGGCTCCCCATTTCTCAGATGCCGCTTTTTTTGAAAGCTTTAAGCCGGTTGTGAAATACAGCTTTAATAGTTCACGATTTGCAAGGCGTGAAGCCTCGTAACGGCTTTGTATGATGTTCTGCTTTAATTCCTTGATTAGTTGCAGATAAGATTGTTCTGTTTTCATAATGTAGGTTTAGAAGCCTTAGCCTAATTTTATTCGAAGTTTCGCCATATCCTCACTCACCTTTCTTTCAAGTACTCTGGCATAAATTTGAGTAGTAGCGATTTTTGTGTGTCCCAGCATTTTACTTACTGTCTCGATAGGAACTCCGTTTGAAAGGGTTACAGTAGTGGCGAAAGTGTGACGCGCCACATGGAAAGTAAGGTTCTTCTTAATTCCACATACGTCCGCAATCTCTTTGAGATAGCTATTTACTTTTTGGTTCGACAATGAGGGAAAGAGTTTGCCGTTAGCGTTTGCTCTCGGGTCATCAAAATATTTTTCAAGTATCTGTTGCGCCTTCGGAAGGATTGGAGTATTCACAGGGACTAGGGTTTTTTGGCGAAAAGTTTTTACCCAATTTTCTCCATCTATGCCGGTAATAATATGGTCAGTAGTGAGATTCATTACATCTACATATGCCAAGCCAGTATAGCAGCAAAATACAAACAGGTCTTTCACCATATTTAATCTGTCGACGGCAAACACTTTCTTCTCTACATTTTGAAGTTCCTTCTCAGTAAGAAAATCTTTATCAACTTTTTGGTACTTGAACTTGTAATTTTTGAAAGGATCGTTAGCCATCCACTCCAGTTTGATAGCAAGATTGGTCATCTTACGTAACCTAATAAGATGTTTCATAACCCCATTGTTGTTCATGGGTTTCTGATGATCCAAAGGCTTATGATTTCTTAGATAGCCTTCAAAGTCAATGATGAACTTATAATTGATTTCATGGAGGAAGACATCTTTCTTTCTGAATTGGCTTTGCATGAACTTGGTTAAATATCGCTGAGTAACCGAGTAATGCTTTAGAGTGCTCCATTCCAATACTGTTTTGGCTTGTTCATTATGGTAGGTTACCAGGCGGAGCAAAGTATATTCAGGGTCGCCATTTCCTAAGAAAGCATCTTTGATGGTTTCCATTGAAATAACCCGCCCCTTAGATTGAAGTTCCTGATAGCAATCACGAATCATCATACGCACTTCGTCTAAGTACTCATTTATTTTGCGCCCTTCGCTGGATGTTCGTTTGCCGGAGCCTTTGTCTTTGTCCCAATACTTAACCTCAACCTGATAATTCTTCAAAGCGATGTAGCTTTTCTCACCATTGATAACCAGTCCCATGTGAACAGGGGCCTTTCCATCTTTCATTTTGTCGGACCTCATTTTGAAATGGATGCCGAATGTGCTTGTTGTTTTCATAATCTGATTGATACATTTTAATACTCTTTGGTATCCAAGCACATTTTCAGGTATTTGGAGACCGTATCAAACAGGCGCAAAATGGGTCAATTTGTCTCAATTTTTGACCTTGTAACTAATTATAGTACAATGAGTTACACCATGTTAGAGTACCTCAAAAGTAAAAACTAAAATTAGGTACTCTAATAGGTACCGGACAGATTGGGAAACTTTGGGAAAGATTGGATGGCCTTAAACTATAAACGCCTGTAAATCAGATAATTTACAGGCGTTTGACCTTCTTTGGGAAGGGCTTTCGTGCGCCCACCTGGCGTATTAACGGGTTTGATTATCAACTATTTAAGCCACTGGCGGCAAGTAGCTGTCGCTACTCAAGCCTAAATCCATAATTGTCTGCTTCATTTTTTACTGATTTAAGAAACTCCGGAAAGGACTTTGAGATATCGTCCATCAGCCCGGATACATTCAGTGTAATTGTAATTGCATTGCGTATTTTCTGATATTCTGGTTCGGGTTCCCGAACTATTGATTCAGGCATCTCTTTTTGGTAGAGACTGAAAAAATCAAACTTTAAAGCTTCAGACACAAGCTTTAGCTGCTGCGCATTGATATCATCTCTTTTAAATAATGAGTAAACGTTGCGGTCGCCCGTGTTTATTTTGCTCGCAAATACCGGAAGCTTCATTCCCGATTCCTGAAACCGCCTTTCAATTTCCTGCCCTATGTGAAGTTTCATTTCACAAATGACGAAAAAACAATTCGTTTGACTGTCAGCACGTTACGACTTTTTGACTCCCTTTTCATGATTTTATATTTCAAAATTGAATTATTAATTCAATATTTGAGAAATAGTAATTCAATATTATAACACGACAAATAACGAGTTAAACGAAAGATGCCACAATACCAAAATATAAGTATACCGGAAGAGACGCTTAACACTTTACGTGAAGCGCTAGTGAGAGGTGATAATGTGAAGATTGCTGAGCGGGTTGGTTGCACTCCAGACTGGGTGTCCAAGGTTCTAAAAAGCCCATCAATGGCAACTACTCATTCCAATATTGTGGAAGAGGCCGTAAAGCTTATTGATGAGCGAAAATCATCTGTTACACAGTTGACCAATAAAATCAAAACTGCTGTAAAATGATCGGAGAAGCTACCTGCACTGTAATTCCGGCCGGCCTACTTGATGACAGTGTTGAATTGTTTACACATTGCGGTAATGAATACGCTACTCTTCAAAGTGCGGTAGTTCCTTATGTAAGTTTTCCGGAGTGGATATTGGCTCTGCTCGATCAAAAGATCGAAACAGACAACGACATATCGTCTTCACTAATTGAAGCCGACATACTCAATCCGGACATGGCCCGGCGCCAGGTGGTGCGCTGTTTGTACGGTGTGTTTGACGGCAAAGCCGATATTATTGATGGAGTACTCCAGTCGGCCGAATACTGGAACTGCGCAAACCGGGGCAATTGCCCCTACGAGGGACGACTGTGCAAAGCAGTACTGATCAGAAGCGGCGTGTACCTAACTCCGCGTGAAGTTGATGTGATTAAACTCATCGACCTCCAGGCTAACGAGATAGCCGATAAACTGGGCATCGCAGAAAGCACGGTCCCAACATTCAAGCGAAATATATTTCAAAAATTAAAAATGAATCGGGCCGGTGATCTGATAAAGTTCGCCATAAGCAAGAATCTGATTCAATTAACCTAACGGCCCCCTGCTGCCACTAATGCAGTCGTTCTTTTTATCTCTTAAAAAGTCCCTTCGGAAGAGGGCAAACAAAGCACCATTGTGATAAGGTTTAGGTTAAAACCCGGTTTTTGTGCTTTACCGGTGGCAGTTCGGATGCAATTACACTTAATTGTTTTGGAGCCCGGACTGCTTTTTTAAACTCTAACATTTTAATAGATATGACAACAACAACAACAAACGGATGGGAAACCATTAACCATTTTTTAACCCACATATTCACTGACATACCCACATCCCCGTCTGGAGATTATGGATCAACTGAACTTGATATCATTCTAGACTGCATACAGTTAAAACTAACCAAACCTGCAGAGCGACTTCCTATTCTGTGTTTGCTTGGACAGCACGGGAGTGCGGGAAAGTCAACTTTCATATGGCTTATGAAGCAAATATTCAAAGTTGATGCTGTAGTCATTAATGGTGAAGATTTGAACGAATTCTATAACCCTTGGGCAGAGAAAAAAATCATCGCTCTTGAAGAAGGATACTTCAATCAAAAGAGTCTTGAAATATTAAAATCATTGGTTTCCTGTGAAAAAGTGAAGATTAGAAAGTATCTGGAGAGCACTAAAGAAATTCCTTTTCATGGATGGTTTATTCTCGCATCTAACGACCCATCCGCAATTGTTGATCTGGATGCATCTCCCCGATTCTGGTTTCGGACAGTGCCACAGGTAACGCTTCAGGATCCAAATCTTCCTCAAAAATTAATGAATGAAATCCCTTCTTTTCTTAATTATATAAACTATAGAAAATTAAAAAACGATAAAAAAAGCCGCTATTGGTTTGCTAAAAAGCTTATTGTTCCACCATCACTGTCATCTTTTTAAAGAGCATAAAAAAAACCTCAGCGGCAACTGAGGTCTAAATAATTTAAAAATGAGTTTTATGATTACTGCAATTGTTGAACCACAACTTGATGGCAAATGTTTTGTCAAGTTTCAAATTCCCGATCACGGGAAATTTAAGTACATAACCAGCTTTGCCGAAAACACCGAAGATGTGTATCGTCAGCTGTACTTCCGCATCCGGAAATATATCTGTACCACCTTAATCGCCTGGCTCCTTCAGCGGCAGCACGCTATAAACCTAAATCCCGAATCGCATTTATATGTAGATCGGATGGCGGCAGTACAGGAACTACTAATCAAATTAGATTACTACAAGGCCAGCAGCTGCAGGCACCTGGGTAATGTGATCAATAAACACAATGATCAGTTCCTGCTCCTCGCTCCCGGTAAGAAAAGCCATCACTACAGGCACTTTGAAACTACCATTAAACCAATTCTTGATTTCTGTTCAAAAAACCACAATTAAACCATGAAGAAATCTATTCTCATCATCGGCCCCAGATCTTCCGGCAAAACTACGTTAGCCTTAAAAATCGCTTCAGGGCACGCCTCTTACTTCGCCCATCCGGAAGAAGTGCTTAAAGATCACATGCTCGAATTTATTCCCAAGGGAACGGACAAATTAATTGTTGAGGGATGCGAAAAGTTGCTAAACGATACGGAGAAACTAAACACGGCCATGACTTTATCCTGGGTAAACGGCCGCCCTGCTCCGGAGATAATTCTTACCTCGTGCCTCAGGAAGTCAGATCTCCCGGAGTACCTGGTTATGAATCAGAAAATAACGCTTATAAACCTCTGGTCGGAAGAAACTTTACCTCAAGTGATTTAATATGGATGCTTTTCTCAAATTCTTTACAATCGTGTGCTTCTTAATCTGCATCGGTATCCTAAGTAACTACTTCTTCAGTATGATATTCAGCAATTCATTATGTGTATTTGCGGCCTGCTGTGTAACGGGATCTGTGGTTGGTTATTTACTCGCAAAATTAAGCTGATGGAAAAGTCTAAAATCTACATATCCGGAAACACCGGTGGCGCACTTGACCATCTTACCAGGATAAAAATAGAATCTGCCACCAGAGAGCTTCGCTCCCGCGGCTACATCGTGAGAAATGCGATTGAGATCTGCACGGATATCGATCCGGAAGACAAAGCCGGCCAGATGAAGCGCCGTGCTGCAGAGATCACCGTTTGCGATAAGCTGCTGATGCTGGATGACTGGTACATGAGCACTGAAGCAAACGTGGAGTATACTATCTGCAAGCTATTGCAGATCCCATCAGAGATCTTCGAAAATTTCATCAACCGGCTTAATTTAAAACCTATCGAATAATGATTACCCATAAAATTGAAATCGCGTCGATTAGACCCATCGAGCTTAAACAAGGCTATCAGCTAATAAACGTGGGTATCGTATTGTCAATAGAAGAATACAAAAATGGGATTGAAATAAAGCTTTACTGTGGTCGAATCAACAATGCAAAGGATGAAATTTTCGTATCGAAATATCAAAACGTCCAAATCAATTGCAAAGATGGTTCCCCGATAATTTACAGAACCGACATATAAAAACCATCACAGCCCAATGGCCCCCAGAAAAAACAACGCACCTCAAGAAGTAGATCCTGCCCAGCTCGATACTTACTTTAAAAAAAGAATGTATGAAATTGGTATCACCAATACTGCAGAGCATTTTTTTAAAGTCGATGTCGATTTCCCCGGCACCTCCTACAAACAACAAATTTTTACAGAAGCAAAGAATGGCAATATTGAGATCCATTATCCATCGCTATATGGAGGCCCGGAATATATCCCGGACTCTGAGCGTGAATTTCTTAGAACTCGCATCCACCCGGAGAACCAGCAAGGTGATTACAAGTACTTGCAAGAAGCAAAGTCTGGAATCCATATATTCTTTCCCCATGGTATTGTTGAGAAATTCAGCAAAAAGAAAAAAATTAAGACGCTTTTCGTTATTGAGGGCGAGTTTAAGTGCTTCGCAGGTTACTTAAACGGTCTTGATATAATTGGCATCGGCGGTAAGGATCTTTTTACCGATGGCGATAAAGAATCGAAAGATTTGCATCCGGATATACAAAAGCTAATTTCTGTATGTGATGTAGAGAACCTGGTACTTATTCTTGATGCTGATTTATTTAATGTAACCTGGAATCCTGAGGAAGATCCCAATAAGGACCTCTCCCATCGGCATTATCAGTTCTTTAATACCGTTAACCGCTTCCGCGAAGTATCAAAAGGAAAAGTTAAAGACGTTTATTTCTCTCACATTAAAGAAGATTACCTCGACCAGGCTAAGGGCCTTGACGATTTACTGATTTATGCCAAAGACAAAAAGCAACAGGTTATTGAAGATTTACTCAAGCTTAGATCATCAAGAGTATTCTTTCACACGCTTAATCTTTCTGCCGATACCGTTTTAAAGGTAAAAGAACACTTTAAATCAAAGTTCGACGGCGGCAAACCAGCTGCCTTTTACGCATATCATAAAGATATTATTGGCGAACACGAATTTAATTTTCTTGGCCGCAGGTACCAGTACGTTAAAGAAAAAGGCCTGGAGCTAACAAAGCACCAGGACAGCTTCAAGTTCGTCCGCATCGGCGTGAAGTACTTCAAAATTATCCACGTCCCTAACTCAAAAAATATCCTGGAGAAAAGCTTGACCGAATGGAGCAAGCCTGAAATCAAAATGGATTATGTGGACAAGGGCTTTCCCAATTTTTTCGACACCATCGAAAAGTACGATGCTGTTTGCAATGTTCCTGATAATACCGAGAACTATAAACAGGTGATAATGGATTGCTACAACCTTTATCAGCCCCTTGATCACGAAATAACGGAAGGGTCATGGCTTACCATCGAGGGATATCTTCGGCATGTTTTCGGAAATACGCCCGTTGGCGATGGATCCACAACCACCTATGATATCGGTATGGACTGCATGCAACTAAAGTACCTGCAGCCAACCCAGAAACTACCGATAGTATGCTTGGTAAACAAGCAACGTAATACCGGTAAGTCAACGTTTCTTTTCCTGCTGCGCGAAATATTTAAAGAGAATGCCACTATCATAGGCACCCAGGAGATAAACGATCAGTTTAATGATGACTGGGTGACGAAGGCTGTAATTGGCATAGATGAAGGCTTTATCGAAAAGAAAGTGGTACTCGAGCGCATAAAGTCTCAATCTACTAACGATAAAGTGAAGTTGAGGGGGATGTACGCCGGCCGTAAGGACGTGAGTTTCTTCGGCTGGTTTGTTCTAACCTCAAACGACGAGGAAAATTTCATTCCCATCGACAAAGAGGAAATACGGTTCTGGGTGCTTAAAGTGCCGGCGCTGCAGGGCGATGATCCGGACTTGTTAAAGAAAATGACTGCAGAGATCCCGGCGTTTCTTCACTATCTACGTAACAGGGAATTAAAGCACGAGAAAAAGGGCCGCTTTTGGTTTCATAAAGACTTATTAGTAACCGATGCCTTACTTAAGATAAAAGAGAAATCTAAAGGTTGGTTTGCCGCAGAGTTGAAAGAAGTGATGCAGGAGCTTTTCTTCCGATACAAATATCATACGCTGTATTACACACTTACAGAGCTTCACAACTTATTTAACAGCCCGGGCGCACCGGTTAAATATCGCCAGGCAGATATAAAAAATCAGTTGAAGGAAAAGTTTGATTTGGCTCCCAAATTAGGAAGGTACCATCAGCCGGTTGAATGGGATCCCAAATCCCCGAACCTTAAACGCACTGAAGAAAAGCTTGGCCGGTGTTACGAGTTCCGCATCGAAAACTTCCTTACCGAAAGCGAGATCCGCGAAGAACTCAGCGAATGGATAGACTTTGATGGTATAATTAAAGCCAGAAGCGACAAGCAGGTAGTAATTCCGATCAAGTTGGACGAAACGCAAATACTGGAGGAGGAGAAACCTCCGGAAGAGCCAGAAGACCGGCAGGGAGCAATAGACTTCACCAATAAGCCCGACGAAAGCAAACCCTTTTAATTTTAAAACAAACGATTAACGATATGGAAATCCTAAATCAATTAACAGAGAAGCTTGAAAACCTTGTCAAACTGCAACTTTATCTCAGCAAGCAGATTGATTGCCACACGAACCTTGTAAGTGCCAATGAGGCCCTTTTAAACCTGATACCTAAGCAGTTTCTGGAGAATGACTACCAGTTAATGCAATCAATGGCACTTCACAACGTGATGAAAGCCGAATTGAAGGCTCTTCACCACGAAGCGCAGATGGTAGAGCTGCAAATCAGTAGCGTAAAAACTGAGTTAGGCACCGAACCGATTTGCAAAAGTTGGATTGGTTCGGCAATTAATGAGGAGATACAGGAAGCTTTCTTCTCGGCCAGACACCACACCATTTATTTAACCTTGGAAGAAGTATGCAGTTTGATACACAGCCATTCATACCCTACTACTTTTAAAAGAGATGAGGTAAGAAGACATCTCGGCCGGTTAAACTTATCTGTTCGCCTGGGAAGGTTTATCACTCCAGCTATTTCAGGAAGTGACGGACCGACAAGTATTATAAAGGTCGGAAGATGCTATGAATTCCGAATCGAAGATTTCTTCACTCAGGATAGTATCAAAAAAGAGTTCGCCGGAATAATTGATTACGACACAGTAATGGAGTTGCGTAAGAAAGGAGATAGTGATAATGACACTATCTAAAGCCCTCGCCACATATCCCGACGCCAAAGAAGTAAGTATGGGTTCTCAATCCGTAGTTACTAAGGCCATGGCCATAGAGGCCGCGTATGGAAAGCCGGTGGAGACCAAATGTCTGTTCGACCGGGTGATCCACACACCTACCCAGGTGAAGTATTATTTTATTTTTTCTGTGAAGGCGCTGCAGGAAGAAAAGGAAATGGAGGTGGAACGATGAGCAACTATAATCATGTACGGTCCGTAGTTGCCAATCTACAGGATGAGGTTAGCGCTCTTCATGCTAAACTAGAGTCTGCAAACTCTCACATGCAAGTAAGGAATTCGTTGGAATTATATCTTTCTGATATCGAATACCACGTTGATTTACTGATAAGAGTATTAAAAAACGACGTTGAGATAACAATCGAACTACTCACCAATAAGGAAAGATTTTTAGCAGGTCAAACTTTTAGATACAATGGAGATGATTGGCATCTGGATGAAATAGATGGTGATATGGAGTGGCTAAAAGACGAAGAAGGCAAAATAAGAGCTCAGATTACTGATGTGAGCGAAATGGGCTTTATAGCCAAAATCCATGTTTTAAAATACAGTCATAAGGAAGAAGTATCTTTTAGTGACATCCAGTGGCTTGAAAAGGAGGTACAATAATGAAAGAGAAACTACTACTAAAATTCTCCTTACCGATGATAACCGATTTCTCAATGATATCATCAATCGTAAGCATTTGCTTTCACCAGACTGGCAATAAATTCAGTGTTGATTTTAATGGCTCAAAAGGCTACTTAACCAATATTGAAATATCATGCGAAGGCAGGCAAAAAGAACGGAATAACATTATTTGGGTGGAAAAATTGCTGACAAAAGCACGAACCCTTCCAATCAAAATAGTAAGTGTTTTTCATTCTGAAGAAACTGGTGTAAGGCTTGAAATTGCTGACTTTCAAAAAGTAGCCGATTCAAAAAGCATCGCAGTTAAAGATTTAAAATTCGGTGACCAATACAAGATTGGTAAACAGCGCAAATTCAGAACGGTAATGAAACTGGTTACTCTTCCCCTTACAACCGGCCCTGAAGAACATCGCGGAAAAATATTAATTGTTCACGTCAACTGTAGTCAGCGCGTTATGGCGCCCGATGCTCTGGTTGATTTAAAGGAGGAAGTCTAATGGAACTCTCAGGTAAATACACCATCATCACCGAGCGCTGCGCCTTTTTCAAAGCCCGGGTTGATTTCTACGCAAACGTTATGGGCCTTGATCACCGGCAGGTTGTAGAGCATCTTATGCAGATTACCAAATATCAAGGTGAAGCTGCTATAACACCCATTATTGATGCAGTGGTTCCGGAGTATCTGCATTCGTCTAAGTTGCCGGAATTAAGGGAGGCTGTAGGATGAAGAAGGTTTGGCAAGAATTACCAGAAGCTATTATAGTAACCCTTCCAGCCAGATTCTTCCAGGAATACGACCATGGGAAATATCTCGCTGAGATAAAAGAAATGAATGTAAATGAAGAGATGGTATGGTACCGGGTGATGAAAAACCTGCCTATCTACGATGTTATTTGGGTTTACACCATAATTGATAATAAAATCCACCATCGCAGTCAGTTCGCTGGCCTGCTCCGGAACACCACTTTAACATTCAGCCGGCCAGAGGGCGGTAGCCGGACTTTCGAAAATGCAAATGCCGTAATGATGACGGGCCCCATCGTAATGGCACCGGAGGAAATAACAATGAAAGGCTTCCAGGGATTCAGGTATTCACAATTTATTTTTTAGTTATGAAAGCACGTCCAATATTATATAGCACACCTATGATCCATGGTATACTGGATGACAGGAAAACAATGACTCGCCGCACTTTAGTCCCAAGGTCAGCCGAAGCTTATGCGTTAATGGTCAACATGAATGCCGGGCTAAACTTGGAGAAGTCCAAAAAAGAGTTAATCCGGTGCTGTTGTCCTTATGGTAAGCCCGGCGATATTCACTGGGTTCGTGAAACCTGGAGATACAGCGACAGCCTCAGCGAGCCTTATAATTACAAAGCAGATTATGTCCGAGAATACAACCAAGAATTCATTGATCGGATAAAAGGTTCCTGGAAGCCTTCGATACACATGCCAAAGGATGGTTCTCGGATTTGGCTTCAGATAACAGGCATTTCTATAGAGCGGCTTCAAGATATCTCCGCATTTGATGCCATGTGGGAGGGTATAGAAAGTTCAAATGAAGATTTCACCTCAGAAGAAGGAGCTCTACATGCAGATTGGAAAAACTATACCTGGAGGGACGATCCTCGATACGAAGATTATCACTTCCCAACTTTTGTTGATGCTACAGAATCCTACAGGACACTCTGGGAAAAAATCAACGGCAAAGATTCCTGGAATCAAAATCCCTGGGTATGGGTGATATCCTTTAACGTTTTAAGCAAGACCGGCTATGAAGATCTTCCGGAAGATATACGGCAGCAGCTGGAGGGAAAGGAGGTTTTGGTATGAATAGGCTAATGATCAACCAGCATAAAAGAGCCGCAAAGGACATTAAGCTTATTTTGATTTTGCTGGCAGTATTGGGAGTATTTACAGTGCTTAATGGAGATGTAAGCATCAAGGAAGCACTGATAACTTTTTGTATCGGGATACCTTTGAATTTTATGTTATCAGTTGTATTAAGATCGTTTGTAGCCTGGTCATTCAGATATATTCGAAAAAGATCTGACTACCGTGAATTTATAACAAAAGCACATAATAGCAGAAAGCGATGAAAGGCGGCAGCATCAGTAAAATCTGGACACCAGAGCTACTAGAAAAACTTATAGATCTCTACCCTATTACGCCAAATAAGGATCTTGTAGCTCAAACCGGCTGGAGTATTTACGATATCCGGTATTACGCAAGAAAGTTCAATCTAAAGAAAACTTCGGATTGCCTGGCTGCCTGCCTGGGTAAAACCAATTGGACAAAAGAGAAAGTTCAATTTTTAAAAGACAACTTCCATAAAATGACTAATCGGCAGCTGGCAAAAGCTGTTGGATCCAATCTTACAAATCTTCGAAATAAGACCAGGCAATTAGGCCTTAAGCATTATGATCTGGAGTACTGGACTCCGGAGCAGACACAGTTTCTCCTGGACAATTACAGAACCATGGGCGATGTTGTAATAGCTGAAGAATTGCAGAAACGCTGGCCAAAGAATAAAACCTGGACAAATAAACATATCCGGACGAAACGCCGAAATATGAAACTGGAAAGAACTCCTGAAGAGATCGCGCTGATCATCTCTCAATATTCTGTACCTGGTGGCAGATCTCATACAATCAACGAAAATACCGCTTCCAAAAATCTCCCTGACGGCTATGTGGCCAACACTATCGCCTGGCGCGATCCGGAATTAAAGCAGGAAATATTAAAGCATCCTGGCCTGATCGATATCAAACGCAAGCAGATCCAACTGAACAGAACAATAAAGGAGGTGCGCAATGGCAGGTAAAAGCTGGTGGACACCTGAGCTTGATCAGCAGCTGATCAGCTTGTATCGGGACAAAAGTAATGAGCTTGTTGCTTCGATGATGGGACTTGCAGTGCATCAGGTAACCTATAGGGCAAAGGTTCTTGGTGTAAAAAAAACCGACGAACATTTGTCTGGCCGGCTTCGGGTCGACTTGACTGAGCACCAAATTTCTTTTATTAAAAGCAATTACAACACGCTAACCAACCCGGAAATAGCTAAGGCTTTAGGATTGAAAATCCAATTTCTGCGGAAAAAGATTTATGAGTTAGGTCTGAAGAGAATGGAGCTCGAGTACTGGACTGATGAGCAAATTAACTTTTTGAAATCGAATTTTCAGCAAATTGGTGATGTAGAAATGGCCGAAATCTTCCAGATTAAATGGCCAAAAAATAAGAAATGGACACTAAAACACATCGAGAAAAAAAGAAACTATTTGTTCCTTCATCGCACTGAGTCTGAAATCAAGGCGATACACCAGCGTAATGTCGATAACGGCCGGTTCCTGATCTGCGTTCAAAAGCGCTGGCTAAAACAAGGTGTAGCAGCTGAGGGTGAGATTAGAATGTGGAGGGAACAAAGCGGCCGGTATACACCGCGGATTAAAATTAACGGAAAGTTTGTCCATTGGGGCCGTTGGGCTTGGGAACAACATCACGGCCCGATCCCTACCGGAATGAATGTAATTTTTGCCGACAACAATCCTGAAAATCATGTGATCGAAAATCTCCAGCTGGCCACTGATGCAGATCTCTCAAAAAGGAATTCAAGAATTTCCTCTCAAGGCCTATCAGATAATTATATCGCAGGAATCTTGACTCACGGAAATCCTGATCAAAGGAAAACACTAAAGGAATATCCCGAACTATTAAATATCAAACGTCAACAATTATTACTTCAACGAACAATAAACGATTATGGAAAATCAAACACCCGCAACAACAGAAAAGAACAACGGCAGTAATCTGCCGGCAGTTAATCAATCAGCCGTTCTGGAAAACACAATCATCGGCAAGAACAGCAGCTTTATTGCAGAAACTATCCAGGAAACAATTACAAAACTGAAGGAAAGCCCTTCTTTTATTGCCCAGGCTGAAGCAATTAACAGCCAGATGAAAACCCTGGTCGAAATGGGCAAAGCCGAGATAGAGGGTTACAAAGTAGCAGCATTCATGGCATCAGGCAGATAGACTATGAAAGTGCCCAATTTAAACGCTCGGCTGGTTAATCCGGCCGAGCTAAATTTCAACCGGTCTGCAGAAGCATTCAAAAAGATGTCTCGTAGTATCGCCAAGATTAGCCCTGAGCTTGATGCCGCTCTCCAAAAAATTGAAGCGTTTGTAAGCCAGGCAGAGCTTGCAATAAAAGCTGAGGCGATTAAAGAAAAGCCCAAACGTAAAGCCAGGAGAGCTGAGGATGAACAGCACAAGAAAAACCTCCAGCTGCTCGAAAAACAGAAACAGGCAAACGCCCTGGAGGCCAAACGTGCAAAAGAAAAGCTTCAGGCGAAAAAGGACAAAGAACGCCGGCGGATTAAGTTCGAAAGTGAGGACCGGCGCCGGATCCCAACCAGGGTAATTGACTTTGCCGCGCTGATCCCGGTGAAGATGAACCACAACACTACCATCCTGATTATGCCCGGTCAGGATCCGAAGGAAGCTAAAAAAAAGTGGTTGGCAAAGTATAACCAGAGTTCGTTATGATGGATAAAGACTTTATTTCAATTCACACCATTGTATGCCCTCAATGCTGTATTAAGCAAACTGGGATTATTCGGATGTATAAATGGGTTGGGCCTTTTGCAGTGGTTTCAAATCATATGTATAAGTCGTTCGCTGCTATTAAATGCTGTTCAAAAAATTGCGAACATATAATCACCGGTGATGAATTGGAAGAAGTAACCAGGAAAGTAATTCAATTCCCATCAGATCTTAACAAATGAGCGACAAACCAAAGTTCAAACCCGAGCCCCGGCTTTACACCTGGTGGACGAACCGGCCAGGCAACCGGTACTTCGTGATCGTGGGCCTGTGGCATGGCCAGCATGAAAGTATTGAACTTTTGGAGTACACTCATTTAGCGCCTATGCCTTATTCAAAAGACGATTTCCAGCAATTGATAGACTCCGGAGATATTAAACCTTTAACCCCTTAAACACAATGGGAAAATTCGTTGACAGTTATGGAAGCCTGGTCGAGGATCGTTGCAAAATCCTTATCGAATCAAATTACAATTATGAATTTCTGAATGGCAGAGAAGCAAGTGTCGAATGGGATGCGGAAAAAGGTATGTACAAATATTCGGTGTCTTTCAATAATCACAACCACACGTCAGACTTCCACGGAATTCACAAGTTCAAATTAATATCAAACCCGTAATATGTTCAACTTTCTAAAAAATGTATTCAGAAAAAAGGAAAAGCCGCAGCGCTCTTTTCTCTCGAGGGGGGCGGCACCCACCGGCGGCCGGTCCACCAGGTCCGATTACTCAAGCACAGAAGATTCGCCGGCAATCGCCTCAGCATTCAACCCACTGGATCCCTCAAGTATCCTGGACACGAGCAGCAGTGATCACAGCTCCCGATCTGATGATAGTCCGGGCTTCAGCGGTTTTGGTGGTGGTGACTTTGGTGGTGCTGGCTCTGGCGGATCCTGGGACAGCGGATCTTCTGACTCGGGAAGTAGTTCAGATTTCAGCACTAATGATTAATTATTCTTTTAAACTATAAATATGGACAAACAACAATTTGAAGAAACAATTGACAAAATTGGCGGCCTTTACGAGGAAGGCAAAGATTTAATGATTAAACTTCTACCATCTGATCGGTTCGGCGAAGACCCGGACGCTGAGCGACTCTATGGTGTTCTAGATGAACTTAGGACATTAGCTGCTACTATTAGCCAGGAGCTTCACTCCAACTCAGGAAGATTCAAGTTAGGAGAAAAGGCTAAAGATAAAGTCACGGGTTTTGAGGGCATTATTATTGGCAGAGCTGAGTATCTCACTGGCTGTGATCAGTACGGCCTAACACCACCCGCTAAAGATGGCAAGGTCGAAAAGAACGAATGGTTTGATGAGGGCCGAATTGAAATTATTGGGGAGGGCTTTCCGGCCAGCGCTGTAATGGGCTCAAAGAAAGGCGGCCCAAATAGAGACACACCAAATTAAACAATCATGGAATTCAAAACTATTTACGCCGTAATTCAATACCAGGCCGATGTACCGGCAGATATGGACAACGCTGCCATTAATAAAGCATTAACTAAAAAGTTTGATAATGATATGGACGACTTCCTGGTGAAGGTCGAAGGCTATCCGGATGAAGAGGCTGCAGAGATATTATTTATGAAAGATGATGCTAATTCAGGCGAGTCAGTATCCCTATCAATTGGATAGTCATTCCCCGCAAATCTTGCTTAAAGATAAGCGATTAACCACTTATTTCCAAATTCTAAACCCGATTTATTCGGGTTTTTTTATTTATTTTCCGGATCGATCCTGTCTCTCCAGTTACCGTCCAGGTAATTATCAATCTTCTTCCCGATAGCCTCAACCGATCGGTCCGTGATCCGCCGGATCCCAGGCTCTTTCCATCCGCTGGCCGTCTTCCTGATGGTAGCCTTATCATCACCATTAACAAAAACCTGATAGGTGTTTTCATCAACACCCTCCAATCCCCTTATCAGGAAAACATATTCCTTTCCATCCTTTTTTACATGAAACTTAAACTGGATCATAACCGGTCAAAAATCCAATATACGCACTCTGGTAAATAAATTTTTTGTACAGACGATTCTCCCGGTACTTAAATCCGGGTTGCGGCAATGGCGCCAGGCGTCGTCGAGGCTCGGCCGAGACAACGCAATACCTCATGAGCGGAGCGAATACCATATAAACCTGATCAAAAAGGGCGAAAAAAAACGGCGCTCCCTTTTTCTGTTGGGGGGGGTGCGGTAACCAGCGATTTTTTTTAGAAATTTTAAAACACCCTCCCGGAATGGGAAAAAAGGTCTACATTTTAAAATTGCCTTTTTACTGTTACAACTGTTACTTACTTTCTTTATAAGAAAATAAAGAAATGATAATAAGACAGTTTGGCAGGTTTAGCGAATGTAACAGTAGATGTAACAATACATTATACAGCGTTACAACTGTTACGTTACTGTTACAACTGTTACGAGGTTGTTACAGCTGTATTTCTCTCATTATGAATGAGATAAAGAAGGTTTGTAACGGTGTAACGGTGTAACAGCAGGTTTTTGATTTCTTTTAAAATCGCTGTTTTTAATTTTTTTTCGAATGATGTAACTAATTCTTGCGCTTTGAGTATATTTAAGCTCCTTTTGATGAGTTTAGTTAATTAGTTTTCATGCGTTTATGTTTACCGGTAGCCCTTCAGCCGTATCTGAAGAAATACCTGGCATATCACTATTCGGTAGATCCTTTTATCCTGACGGAAAAAAACCGTTATGGAGCTTTTTTGATTAATTCCCTCAGGCATAAAACCAAAGCAGAACCCGAGCAGCTGGGCATGAATATGCGCTACCTCACCTGCAAAATGGAGGTAGAGCTATCCGAGTTCTACTGGAGGAACTTTGGAAACGTAATACCTACAAAATGCCAGTACCGATTCAATAATTTTTTATTGGACGAATTCCAGGAGAAAATGGTTGAGTTCGTACAGCCCAGGCTACAGCGCAAAGGAGATCTGAACATGCGGCTTTTAACTTTTCGCGAGAAGTTTTCGATTTTAGAAGACGAATTACCAATCAAAACCATGCAAAAAGCTTGGGAGCGTGAGAAGAATAGAATAACTATCTATAAATCAGCCTAATAATTTTCGAATAAATCGCTCATGAAGTAGTCGTAAACGCAAACAATTTATAAAAACGGTATATTACCTGTCGTTTACCATCTCTTTTTTCCTTCCGACCTTGCTTTTATGATAAGCAACTTTCCTTCCAGACCAATCAGAAACCGCGGCGGATATATCACCTTTCAGTTCATCCCCTCAATTTATATAGCGCAATTCCCGCAGATCAACAGCCACACCATATCAGCTGCCGGTATTGTACTATTGGCCGGAACTGCATGGTACCAGGGCTATTCTACTCCGGAAACATTATTATTTTCGGATGAACCGGAAAAAACAACGCACGGTACCCATTTCAATTTAAAGGTAAATGCTTTCACACCCGGAGACAAGCCAGAGCTTACCAGTTTACTTTATGAAATGGAAGATCTTCAGTTCCTGGTTAAACTCACAGATCCGCGCGGTAAACTTAAATTGATCGGATCCCCAACCTTCCCCCTTCAATTAAAATCTGTTTTCAACTCCGGAGATCAGCGAAGCTCGAGCAAAGGTTATAATCTCCAATTTACTACTCAGGCCCTCCATAGAGCGCTCGAAATAGTCGCTTAAAAAAGCAGTCGTTTAGCCGGCAGATTGCTTTGGCGATTATTGTTTCAATGTTTAACTCTACACTATCTGCAATTCTTCGTGGTGCCTGGCTAATTGATCAACAATTTGCCGAGAGCCATTTGCCGCTAGTGCTCGGTATGCTTCAAGGAAAGGTGAGCGGATCTGAGTTCTTGAGCGGATCTGCAGAAAGCGAACAGCCATTTATCCTTAACAGTAAAAATAAAAGAGTAGACCCTTACCGGTACAACAGAGAAAGCCGCCAATTTGAAATTGATGAAAGAGTAATTGAAGCTGGCAGCGTTGCTGTAATTCCTGTTATCGGACCTGTACTTAAATACAATGGATCCTGCGGTGAGCCTGGTATGGTAAAACGTCAAGGCTGGGTTAGTGATCTGATGTCATTACCTCAAATGGAGGGTATGATATCTTTTATTGATTCTCCTGGTGGTCAGGCTGACGGAACTCCTCAGTTTACAGATTTTGTTAGGTATATTGATAAACCCACCATAGCTCTGATTGAAGGAGGTGCTTACAGTGCCGGAGCATGGATAGCATCAGGGCATAAGGCAATTTACGCGGCCAATAAACACGCAAGCACCGGCTCTATCGGAGCTTACACCACAATAGTAAATCACATTCCTTACTTTGAAAAGCAAGGATATCAGATAAAAACCTACTATCCTGCTGTATCAAAAGATAAGAACAAGTCTTTCCGTGATGCTATTCAAGGGAATGATGAACTAATTCTTGAGGAAATAGCTGAACTGGCTATGTCCTTTATCTCCAATTATGCTGAAAACAGATCAGGCAAATTAACTTCTGATGAATGGAATACGGGAAAAGTATTCAATTATCAGGATTCTGTTCGTATAGGCCTTATTGACGGGATCAGGTCCTTATCTGAAGCTGCTCAAGAAATAAGAGGCGGCAAAATATTTTCGGCCTCACTACCTCCAGTACAAAATTCTACAACCCTACATACTTCGAAAATGGAAATTAAAAACTTAGTGGCTCTGGCCACAGCTCAGACTGAGCAGGTAGACAACCTTATCCAGGATGCAAACGGGGACCTGAAAGATGCCGGAATCACAACCGCAATCCTGGTCGAAACCGGATTTCTTGAGTCTGCAGAGCAAGCCTCTAAAGATGTAACCCGCCTTACTGAAGAATTAGCGACTGCTAACACTTCATTATCAAACCTTAATACTTCTTTAACTGAAGTACAAGGAAAGTTTGATACTGCTACTGCAGAGCTGGCAACCGCAAACGCAACTATCGCAGATCTTCAGGGCCGCTTATCGAAACTACCTGGTGGCGTGCACAACTCCGAGCAAGGTGCAGCTAATGATACTCCACCAGCCGGTGAAGAAATAGATTATCAAGCCCAGATCGATAATCTTCCACATAATAAAAACGCAGATAAAGTTCTGGGAACAAACTAAATAAGCAACTACATTTTACCCTATATCCATCTATGAAACACTTAATTTTATCGTTCAAAACAGTTGCCTGGTTGGCAATGAGTTTTCTTTTTGGTGCATTTTGCGCCACTGCTGCCGGAGCTCCCGGTTTAGCCACAGAAACGGGCCTTGTTTTCGCGGCTTTTAATTTTATCCCTCAGGGTAATTTAAATGCCAGCTTATTTACCATTACGGCCGCAGACGTAATTGCAGAATGGGGGGCCTACTATCGTGCTGAAGGGCAGGGTGTAAAAGACATAATGACCCGCTTAATGCAGCGATCGGTTACTGCTAGTTACTTCCCTACCAGGATAACAGACAAAACGGTTATGGAGAAAGTATCAGCGGAGTTTACCCGTGTTTTGCAACGTTTCCAAAAAGCCTTTACTCCTATCGGTGGTGTTACGTTTGAGCCTTTAAAAATTCCATTGGGAAAACTAAAAATCGACTTACAGGAAACACCTGACGATTTGGAGGAAAGCTGGTTAGGTTTCCTTGGCGACAATAGCCTTGATCGTCGAGAATGGCCATATACCAAATGGTGGTTAATGAATGCTCTAATCCAAGCTGATAAGGACCTGGAATTGACTGAGATTTATTTTGGCGATAACTCTCCTGCTATCGTACCAGGTACAGCTACTGCAGCTGGCAAAAGCATACTAGGTATTAAAAAGCAAATCAATGCTTTAAATACTGCAGGAAAATTGGAGCTAATCGCTCTGGGCGCTGTTCCTGCTACCGGTCTTTTGATGGTAGATTATGTTGAGACCATGATAAAAGAGATTCCCCGTCTGCTTCGCAACGAATTGGACTTCGTTTTCATGCAGGAAGATCTTCATGACTTGTTCAGAGACGGAATGGAGGAGAAGCACAATACAAACTACGCCAAAATAGATGAGTCGAAAATCACTAAGCTGAAGAACGACAATATCCGGGTAGTTGGTTTGCCTTCAATGGTTGGCTCAAATAAAATTTGGACTACTCCTTCCTGGAACCGTCAGGGTGGATTGAAAAAGCCTAAAAATCAGCAAATTTTCGAGGTTGAAAAAGTTGACCGGACGGTAAAAGCTTACACCGATTACTACAAAGGCTACGGCTTCTGGATTGGTGAGTACGTTTGTTCTAACGACGTAGAGCTGGTATAAGTAACTGAATAATTAATCTGTCCGGGTTTCTAACGCCCGGACTTATACTTAAAAACATGGCAAAAAAAGATTTGACCGCTAATGGTCTTGTTATCCTGATCGGTGGCGCTGCTCCAGAAGCACACGAAGGGCTTATAGCTGAATTCCTCAAAGATTTTGAAGAGTTAATTATCCTGGACGCAAATAAGCAAATAGTTGCCCTTGAAAAGCAACTTACCGCGAAAGACTTAATCTTGGTTGAGGCAGATAAATCTATAGTAGCATTTAAAGCTAATATTCATGAAATTAATTTGAACTCAAAACAAGAGATTGATCGTCTGACAGCAGAATGTGTTTCACTTGCTTCGTTGAAGTCTCAGATTACTTCAGTTACTGCAGAGCGTGACACCGCTCTCGGAATGGTCAAAGAAATGAGCGAACAAATTGCTCTCCAGTCTGAGGTTAAGGACGCAAACACCTTGATTGTATCTATTGAAGGAGAGAAATACAAACTTCAAGGGGGCAAATTTACTGTACCTGGTCACGGAAAATTAACACTTGCCGAGCTTTCAAAGAATGAAGATGCTTTAATAGTGATGAAAGACCGCCAGAGCGGAGCCCTTACCAAAATGGAGAAATAACAAAAATATTTAACCCTATTTTAATTCATCTACCTATGAATTTACAAAACCTCACCTGGCCAGCCGGCCGCAGAAATGCAGCCGGTATCTCCAGGATTTTATTTTGTCCTTGTGAGGACATATTAACGTTTCCGGCTCTTGGTGATCCGGAGACTGCCACAACTTATGCCGAGCTGATCGAGATGGAAGATCTCATCGTATGTAAAACCGGTAAAAAATTTATTGAGATTTACTGCACCCTTGAAACCGGTGAAGTAAAATCTAAAATGGTAGGTCCTCGCGACGGTAAAGGTCGTGAGAACAGTGTTGAGCTGAGCTCACCTGGTAACGAAGCTGCTTTCCTTGGTTTCGACAGTTATACTGACAACCTTCCCGGTGTTTTCGTAGTTCTTGAGAAGAATGGAAAATGGCGCGTAGTTGGCAGCCTTAACGATCCGGCCTATAAGGATGACAGTGACGGTACTTCCGGAAAAGCTGGTACCGATGGCCGTGCAACTAAATTAATGTTTAAATCTTTGCAGGAAACTGCTCCGCCGATTTACAAACCTGTAGGTGGTGTAGCTAGTTTATTAGTTGCAGCAGCTTAATAAGGAGATCTTTATCATGGAAAAAAAAGAAATAAAGTTATCTGAAGAAGTTGCAAAAAACTTTGAGCTGGTTGGAACTAAGCCTGGCATTGTTAAATGTTCTAAATTTGGAAATGTTGATCTTTGTGCTTTAACGGCTAAAGATGCGGCGATCCTGGTTGAGGCTGGCTTCCCGTACCTTAAAAAAAAAGATACGCAAGAATCCAAAGAAAGTAAAGCGGTTACGAAAACCGACTAAAGATCTCCATATCGTTTAATTGTTTGAAACCCTGCCAGAAATGAGCAGGGTTTTTTTATTTTTGCTATGCTCCTGAATAATAGTTACGTCCGCCCTACCGGTACAAACGGTAAGGGGCGGGCGTGTTTATAAACCCTACGTGTTAGGGGGAAAGCCGCCGATGGACGTAACTGTTCAGGAGCAGCCCTTACCGTTTCTTTTATGTTTGATGACGACGACGAAAAACCTGAAAAGAAGAAAGCTCCACGCTGGCCCCAGATCGTAGACATGTTCTCGACTGAAATTGCACCGGCCAGAGATTGGCAGGACGCTCAGATCATAGAGCAGCTCGAAGGAATGTGTAAGATCTTTAACAATGCTTACCCTGGGCAGGCCTATACCTTTGAGGATATGATTCTAGCGCTACACGCCATGCGTATCGAGAAGGACCGGAACGAACACAACAATAACGAGTATTATTACCTGGCTAAATGGAAGTAGTAAATTACAACAAACCAATTCATGCGAAACCCAGCCTGTATGCTTTTTACTTCGAGGCTTTAAAAATTATAGCTTTAAAATATGGCTATAATCTAGTTCTTCATGGTAGTATGAATCGTGACCTGGACTTGATAGCTATTCCATGGCAACATGAGTTAGGAGATGTTGATACCATGATTAACGAATTTTCTGATAAACTAGGTGGTCAGGTAATGGAACAGTCTGAAGAGGGGAAATATTGCTTTCCTCATGGCCGTATGAGCTATGTCATAAACTTAAACAGAGAATGTCAAAGCCATAAAAATTGGGAAGACCCTCAATATTATATTGACATTTCAGTAATCCCTGCTGCAATTAAAACTGCTTAGTCTCTTCCTGTCGTTTATCCGGCAATTGCCCTCCCGTAAATTAGGAGTATGGCAATTGCTCCAGTATTACAATGGCTTTCTGATCCCAACCGAACTTATCATCACGGCAAGCTGCTCTATGAGCAGTACGGCAATAACATCGTAACTAAAACGATCATCAATGCCGGCCACCAGGGGAGCAATTATCATTTCTCTTACCTGGAGAACGCCCTTAAAGCAATTGCCAATACTTCACCTGTTACCGAAACCAAAATACTTATTCCGGAACTTGATTCCTTTCAAAAGGAAAATAAAGTTGGTGCCGGTGTCTCTGATCAGGAGTACGCCAAACTTCCTCCAGAGCTGAAGGATATCCGCACAAAAGCACAAAATCATTTCAACCGGGCCAAATGGCTCTTCGCTCGGATCCCGGTAACGGACTCACCGGCGCAGCGCCTCCAGATGCAACTGCAGTTGCTGAATGATTTTGATGACAACCGGGCGCTGATGGCGAAGGTGCAGGCCTTTCTCAACACCGGAACCGTCGCGCCTGAAGCTGCTCCCGTTTGTAAAGATCTTAAGCCGGTGGCCGAGCTCACCATCCGGGAGCTGCTCACTGAAGCAAAGAACATCCCGACTTATCTCACTAAAGACAATAAGCGCCTGAAGGATAGTGAAGAAGGATCAGCAAAATATTTTGAGATTAAAACTCGGATCTCCGATCGGCAGCAGCGCCTGGAGGAAATTAACAGGAGGATGAACGAATGAGTTTGTTTACCAATGCCGACGTTGAAAAGCGAGACTCAGCGAAAGAGCTGGCCAGCGCTGTAATGACTACCGCCTTTGAGGTATCAGGTTCATTTGATGGGTCAAAACTTGAGTCTTTCCAAGCGATCGAGCAATTTATCCCAAAAATGAAGTCCGGAGATAGCCGGCTGTTCTTTTCTGACGGCAGCTGGAGTAATTACGAATTGATGGAATATTTGCTCGAGCAGTCCGGACCGGCTCTGGTCGGCTTCACTACCTGGTCAATTTCTGAAGTAGCCATCACCCGCATGAACGAATGGGTAACCAAGGGGCAAATAATAGATCTCTATGCCGTGCTCGATGTAGGCATCCGAAACCGGAAGCCTCACATCTACCAGCAAGCTATGGCTACCCTTAAAAACTTAAAACTTACGCATTGCCATGCAAAAGTTCTTTCAATTGTTTCTCCGGACATTTCTTTCCTGGTTGTTGGATCCGCCAACTTCACCAAGAATCCCCGAAAGGAAGCCGGTGTTATTGTATGCTGTCAAAAGTCAGCAGATTTTGCATTTAACTGGATTAAAACAATCGTCGATGGAAGTAGCTCATAACGCCGTAAAGATTTGTGAAGAGATTGAGGGCTTCGCTTATAAATATCTCTCTGCAGATGAAATTGCGGTAATTGTTGATGTGGATGTTCTGGAGATACTGGACCGTACCACCGTTTACGGCAAAGCCTTCCTGAAGGGGAAACTTTTGCGTAAAGCGAAGTTTAACGATAATGTGATCAGGCTTTCTGATCAGCTCTCCTCTCCTGCTCAGGCTATTGAATTAAAAATTGCTGAAGCTGCAGCACTCGGAGGGATCAACGCATGACCAAACTTCTGGATGACCAAACAACCTACGACAGGATCCTTGCTTATCTGGAAGATATCAATGGCGAGAACCACGACTTAACCGAACACGAGAAGATCCTGGCAAAGCGATATATAGATATCTATAACTTTTATCGCGATACTAAGTCCAGGACTGATTCGGTTGCAAAACTCATGAAGGTGCACAACATCAGCAGGCCTCAGGCATATCGGGATTTTGCGGCAGCTGTGAGTTTGTTTGGTGATGCCGCAAAGCTTTCTATTAATTCTGTGCGCTTCCTGATGACTGAGGTGTACCTCGAGGCGATCAATATGGCTCGTCAGATGCGTAAGCCTGGCATCATGGCCATTACTGCAGATAAGCTGGGCAAAGCCTGGAACGTGCAAAATCCTATGGAAGAGGCTATGAAAGAAATGGAGCCTCACACTTACATTATGAACCTCGACCAGCAAAGCTTACTGGCCCTTAATAAGATGATGGGCACCGGTAATATCAATTTTGCTGATTTCCTTAACAATCTACCTATCCAAGATGCTGATTATACCGAACTCCCCGATGAGCATGAAGGGGCAGGAAGTAAGGAAAGTAACCCTTAACATCCTTCAGCTCGCCATAGCGTTGGCACCTCAACGGTTTATGATGTGCCGGGCCGGTCGTGGTGCCGGTAAATCTGTGGCCATGGGCTTAAAGATTAACAATGTGCTCCATGACATGCCCAGGAGTAAAAACTTCATTTTAAATGAAAGTTTTCAATTTGCCCTAACCAATACCTTACCATCCACTATTCAAGGTCTTGATTTCTTAGGCCTGAGCCGGGATGTCCATTATACGTTCGGCAGATATCCGGAGAAGTGGCGGAACTGGCCAGCTCCTTATGATCCGCCCATGGATCCGAAGCGGGCCTTCTTCTTTTACAATGGAACTGTGTTCGATTTGCTGTCGCAAAAGAGCAGCACCCGGGGGCCTAACTATTGCTCCGGAATTGGCGAAGAGGCTTTATTACTGGATCCGGTTAAAATTAAAAAAGAAACCATGGCCACACTTCGCGGCCAGTGGCACCGCTTCGGTAAATCCGGAAATCATCCCACTTATGGCCAGCTCTCCTTCTTCACCTCAACTCCCCGTACTCGTGCCGGTGAATGGATTTACGAGTGGCAGGAATTAGCCAGGAAGGACCCGAAAAAATATTTGTTCCTGGAAGCGCCATCAAAGGTTAATGCTTACAACCTTCCAACTGATTACTTCTCTGAGCAGCGCCGCATGATGTCGCCTGCAGAGTATGATATCGAAATTGATAACCACCGGCCCAAAGGCATTGAAGGTGGTTTCTATCCTTTCTTTGATAGCCGGAAGCATTGCTATAATGATTATAATGATAGTCACCTGGAGACGCTCCTTGGCGAGAACTACCACGTAGACAATTTTAAGAACCTCGACTGCAGACAGGATTTCAAGAGCTTCGCTAATATGGGACAGGATCCTAACGCCTCTCTGGAGATAGGCTGCGATTACGGTTCCTGGATAAATTGTGTGGTAACCGGACAAGAGCAGCTGGACATTAACCGTTACCTGGTACTATCCGGTATATCTTACGATGAGAAGAAGCAGACTGAAGACGTGGCAATTGCCTGGGCTGATTACTACCGATGGCATCCGACTAAACATGTTTACTTCAACTATGACAGTACCGCCATTGGTACTGATGGACGTACTACTGAAACGTACTTTGATATCTGGATGAGAGTGCTCAGGTCGCGAGGCTGGGAGGTTACTGCAGTCTATCTGGGTAAGGTACCAGCATACCAGGAGCGTTATGATTTCTTCGGTAAGGTACACAGGGGCATTGCTCCGGGTGTGCCGGTTGTAGAATACCATAAACATAACTGCAAATGGGTAATCATATCGATGGAGAACGCAGGTGTTAAGCAAGGCAAGAACGGATTCGAGAAAGATAAGACCGACGAGCAGTACCACGAGATAGACCAGCGCACCACCACCCACTTCTCTGATGCACACGATACGCTAATCTTTGGCAAGTACTATAAACAGATGAGCAAGGGCACATCTATGGCCTCACCTCGCCTGGGTTCCCGTCGCTAAGGGGCACCAGTAACCACTCACAAGGGGCACCAGTCCACCCACGCAAGGGGCACATCTAAAAAATGTGCCCCTATTCGCATTTAAAGGCACTATACAGGCACGCACCCCCAATCATATACCGGTCGATCCGAGGCGGGCAATTGCCCAAAGCGGATAGGGAATGCGGGGCTCGTGTGAGACAAAAAACGGCCTTTATTTAATTTATAGGCCGTTTTTATCATTGGTAATGAAGGTTTTAAGGTTGTTTTTCTGGGAAATTCTGGGAAATTTTTGAGACAAAAAATATTTTCTAATTATTTCTTTGAAAGTCCTTTATATTTAAAGGACTTTTTCGTATATTTAAGGGAGTTAAGCAATAAAGCTCTAACATTTAACAGGTAAAAAATGAAAAAAAACAAGACAGTAACGGCTCCTGCTCCGGTAGTAGAAAAGCCAATCGCAGACCAAGTAAGAGGCTTACAGGTTATCAAATCAGATCAGGAAGTGATTACCGAGGAAACGGATTTTCAAGAGGTTACAGAGCCGCAAAAAAAGCAGGTTATGAATTTAGACGAAACTTTGAAAGTGGTAGAAGATCTGCACCGCAAAAAAAGACAGCGTGACAACTTGGAGTACACAAGTAATTTATTGGATAGCTTCATCATTAAGCGTGACGAGGAAGATTTGGACGATAAAAGTTATTATCAGGGTTGTATTATCTCCATTAAAGACGATGATAACAACGAATTCAAAACAAAAAATCCTTCGATCATTGGCGAAGTGGTTAAAACCCTGCAAAGATTGTTTGTAGAGAAGTTGGGAGAGATTGAGGCTCAAATAGTTCTACCTCATTAATTAAAGCAAAAGCCCCGAGTATTTGCGGTACAAGGGGCTTTTATTCTAACATTTTAACAGGAATACTAATGTACGAACTTTTTATAGAATTTATTGATGATATATATTTTCCGGGCTTTGCAGAAAGTATGCTGCTGGATGACCCGGACAGAGCCGTGGCAGAAATGGAAAACTTTCTGAACGTGTACGATAATTAAAAAACTATAGTGACGCCTTTATGCTGCATTTTGAAGAAGTGCTTTTGAGATGGTTTAGGCTTTAAAGAAAACCCCTGAAAATGCACCATGCCGCCGCCGGGATTAGACACTTGGGCGGCACAGGCATGAAAATCGGCTAACGCCCTGAAGGAGGTCGTTAGCCGCGTAAAAACTTTTCTTTACCACTAAAGAAAAGTAACAAAAGAATGAGCCTACCAAGATTCCCAACCTATGCAAATGCCTCCTAAATATTGCTTTCTAAAGTGAAATTCAAATATCTTAATTGTAGCATTTGGATCATATTTCCTGGTTAATGGTATTCTTCTCAAATCTATAGCCGGTACACAAATTATTATTTTAACGTTAGGATGATTCGAGGGTAGAGGTAGTTGTTCAAACGCTATCTCAAATGCCTCATCTCTGGTTCTCTCCGCCATTGCTGATTTGTTTAGGTGTTACTTCTTCATAATCAATATCGATGATCTCCGTTCCTATTTATCTTCATAAAACCCATTTACCTCATCACCAATTATTTCTTCGGTAATAACATCAACATAATTACCATCAATGATATAATACATCGGGCCAAGCCCAGTGAATCTGGTTTTAGTCCAATGTTTTTCTACAACCACAGAATAAAATCCGGATTTCTCCAGTACCTCCTCCATCTTATCAGTACTCACCTTCCCTTCTTTGAAATTCGTCTTTAGGGATGACGCTGCTTTTTCAGATAATCCCAGATCCTTATACCAGGCGCGCTGACTGATCAGCTCTTCAAATGCTTCTTTCGTTGTCATAATCAAATATAATAAATCCCTTTAAATATAAAGGACTTTAATTTTAAACACTCTGCTTTCCGCTTTATAATCCTGTCGTTTACCAGCTCTACACTCCTTCCGATATTGACACCATGTTATCGCTTAAACAAGGTTTAGAAATTTTAAATGAAGCTGTTTTCGGAGAATCTCCTAAAACATTTTCTATTGAGTTTGGAACCTGCAACCGCGACAAAAAATCTGGAGGCGATATACTTAACATCGCGAAAGCTCAAAAGCACGGCCTGAAGGCTCAATCTGGTTACAAATACATGCTCGGCATCTATGATCATGAGACCGGCCGCCGAATAGCAGTTCACGAACGACTTATTTTCAAAATTAACGGACAGGAGATCTACTGGTGAGTAAAGTAAATATCAATAAAGCTACTAATGGCTTTCCGGCCATGGTCACAAAATCCGGTGGCTCTTTACTTGTCACCAGTACCGGTACCGGTGGCGCCCCGCTTAAATCACAGCACACTTCTTCCACTTCTAAAAAAGAAGAGGAAGGAAAAACCTTTTTCGTGCCCTGGGGGACTAATAACGATTTCCCGGACGTAGTGCTGAACATGGTTGAGCAGAGCACGGTTGGCCGCGCTGGCTTGCATTACACGGCTAAAATGATTCTAGGCCAGGAGAATTACACGTACGTCCGGAAAGGCTTTGACCCCCAAGGCAGACAAATACGTGAATATGTAGACATCGAAGACTGGGAAGCTATTCAGGAACGGACAAATTATGAATTGGTTCGGATTGGTATTACTCAAGATTACGCGATGTTTTCTATGGGTTTCGCTGAAATCCTGTTCGATGGCATGAAAAACAAAGTTTTCAGCATCAGTTACCAAAAAGCCGGTAAGGTACGCTTTGCTCCTGCAGAGAAAGGAAGAATCAAATTTGCTTATATATCGGCGAATTGGGCGGATAATCCTAAAGAAGCGGATTGTGAGAAGCTGCCTGTTATTGATCCAATGCACTTTGCTTCGCAAATTGAAGAAATAAGAACCGACAAAAAATTCTTTAAATACCTTTTACCGCTTCGCTGGCCAGACGCCAGGCGCGACTATTATTCCCTGGCATTTTGGGACAGTTCCCGGAATAACGGATATATGGGAATCTCTAATTCTATCCCAAAATTCAAGAAAGCGCTCTTTGAAAATCAAATGAGCCTGAAATATCACATTCAGGTACCATTAGAATATTGGGAGTGGAAGTATCCGAAATGGGAGCAAATGACCGAAGATGAGAAAGACACCGAAATAAATAATTTTTATGACGAGCTGGAGGAAAGTTTAACCGGTGCCGAAAATGCTCAAAAGGCCATCATGACTTTTTATCGAAGTCAGACCCAGGGCGCAAACAAGGCCATGGGCGAGTTTAAGATTACTGTGATCGATGATAAAATGAAGAATGAGGCTTACCTCCCGGATGCTGCTGCAGCTAATGCAGAGATTCTTTTTTCGATGCTGATCAACCCGGCTGAAACCGGTTTAGGCAGCTCTTCCGGTGCTTACACTGGTGGCGATAACAACGGTGGATCCAATATTCGCGAAAGTCATATTAAGACCCGCTCCCTGATGGGCGCCGATCGCAATATTTTGAATACGGTTTTCAAATTTACTAAGCTCTATAATGGTTTCGACCCTAAAGTCCGGATAACCACCATGGATGAAGTTTTAACCACGCTGGACACCGGTGCAGGCACAGCAAAAAAACTCGATTGATATGTCTAAACTGATCATCACCATTGACGAGGTTCAAAATTACGTTGCTGTAAATGCTACCTCCAGCATCGATACGCTGCTGCCATATATGCGGCTGGCCGAGCGCAATTATTTGGAGCCCGTTTTGGGCTTTGCCTTTCTTGCTTCCCTGGAGGAAACATACACAAATGCCGAAAAGGATGTGGAAGCGATTGTGGACGACAAAACCAAAACCGTTGTAAAATACTGTCAGGAAATCATTTCAAACCTTTCTATTCTTCACGCACTGCCTATTCTATCCGTTCAGATCGGAGTTAACGGGATACAGGTGGTAAAGAACGATAACATGGCACCGGCTTCGCAGTGGCGCACTAACCAGGTGTTTGATTCGCTGGGAGACATTGGCCATAAAACAATCGATTCTTTACTGGCTTACCTGGAGCTGGAGAAAGGTCACTTTGCAGCCTGGGCCGCAGATCCGGTTTACCAATCGTATCAAAAATACTTTATCCGATCGGCTGTTGACTTCAGTGATCATTATAACATTAACGGCAGCCGGTTCCTGTTCCACCTCATTCAGTACTGCATGAGCCGGGTAGAAACATTTGAGATTAAAAAAGCTGTAGGATCTGCACTTTTTGATAAGCTGAAGCTTGATGACAAAGCCGGCACTATAAACGGTAAGCTTAAAACGCTTTTAAACGATTACCTGAAGCCGGCAATTGCGCTGTTTACCATTGCGAAAGCTTTGCAGGAGCGGCTGATCGATATATCTTCCGGAACGCTGAAGATAAAGTTTTCGGGCACTACCGAGAATATGGACGAAACACGGGCCCCGCAGCTTGCTGAGCTTAACCAGGTGATGGATTCGCTTACTAAAGATGCCCGCAACTGGATAGCCGATGGTCAGGAATTTATAAAAGACAACCCGGCCGATTTCGAGGCCTTTGCCCCCACGGGTGATAACCGCAAGCGAATGAATTTCGATAACGGATCAGAGAAACGAATTTTTATTTGGTAAGAATTATGAGAAAGATTGATTACATCGTGCTTCATTGCACAGCAAGTCCGCAAAGTCAAACCGTGGAGTCGATAAAGCAGTACTGGAAAAAAGTTTTAGGCTGGAAAAAGCCCGGTTATCATTACATCATCCGACCAGACGGTATCGCAATTAATCTTTTACCGATAGAAGAGGTTTCAAACGGTGTGGCCGGTTTTAATTCAAATTCAATTCATATCTCTAATATAGGTGGAGTTGACGCTAAAGGCAATCCGGTTGACAATCGCACAAGCGGCCAAATTATAACTACGATCGAACTTTTAACCGTATTCAAAAAGAAGTTTCCTTCAGCAAAAATTAAAGGTCATAACGAATTTCCGGGAGTTAAAAAAGCCTGCCCCTCCTTCAGTGTACCTGTATGGCTTAAAGAAATTGGATTTTAGAAATGGACATTAAACAGCCATATACTTTGAGAGACATCGCTAAATACCCAATGGCTGTTTTATGCTCATTCCTTATCGGTCTGTGCATTTACCTCATGGCTAACCAGGGTAGCGACTGCAGTAAGTGTGAGGAGGATAAAAAACAGCTTAATGACAAGATTTGGAATCTTTCTATGATGGTGTTAGAAAAGAACCAGGTGATCGGTGATCAGCGAAAAGTAATTAAACGAACTGATAGCCTGATCAGGGAAGAAACTGAAGAGCCTATTAAACAAATTTTAAATCAATTAAATAAATAATGCCATGAACTTCACTAACAAAACCTCATTTGGCTTATTCATTGGAGCTTGGATGCTCGTGATAGCCCTCGGAGTAATTACCATTACATTGGCCAACGAGAACCGAAAACTTCGCATCTCGCAGAAAGTCACGAATGATCGCGAGCAGCATCTTTCTGTTGTTGTAGACCGTTATGTAGATGCAGATGACAACAAGCACGCAATTATCAAAGAAAATCCGGTAACCCGCAAGCAGATCAAAGACGGCACCGCCATCCCTCCAGCTTATATCGATAGCCTGGCTACAGCACTAAAACTTGCTAAGCGCGACATTACCGAGAGCACAAGCATTATTGCGACGCTGAAAGGCCAGCTTAAAGGAACTGTGAGGCAAGATTCTGCAAAAGGCAAGATCACAACATTTAAAGGCCCTTACCTCGAGGCCTGGCACACAGAAAGCGACACCGTCTTAAATTACAAGTACAACGCCCGTTTTGATATCGTTAAATACGATAACAAGAAATGGTTTTTGGGTAAAAGGCACTATTACCAGGATATCTCTGCGAAAGATCCGGATATGTACATCGATGGAGTTCGCAACTACACGATTGCCCAGGGATTTGATACCAGGCGTTTTGGCATTGGCCTGCAGGTTGGTTATTACTACGACCCGGTGTCCGGATCTGTTAGGCCTTCCATTGGCGCAGGATTAAGTTATAACCTGGTAACTTTCTAGAATGAGCAGGCTGGCGCTGGTAATATACCTGGCAATACTCGATCTCTTTATCCTGCTGCCGGTTTACTTTTCTTCAGGAATTTACGAATATCTTTATGGCTTGTTCGCCAGTGTTGTATTTGGAGGTTTGCTGTATGCCGGCATGAAAGCAATTGATTATTTAGAACTAGAATAATGCGTCACATTCACGGTCTCTATAAAACAGAGAAAAATAAAAGGAAGAAATTTGCGATCGACATTGCCGGCAGCTGGGATGAAATGCAGCCCGGTCAATTCGGCGCGGCGATCTTTTGTCTGCAGGTAACTACTAAAGCAGATCCCGAAAGGATAAAACTTAGTTTACTCGCATTACTGTTTGAAAAGCACTGGCCGATACTTGCAGGCGTTACCGATGAGGAAAAATACATACTGAAAGAAGAGTTAACAAAGTTTTTCTTCGAAACTGAACCGCCATTAAAAAATCTCTACCCAAAGCTTAAACTGAAAACAGCAGATCTTATCCCTGCAGATCTGGACCTCTCCAACATCGGCTTTGGCGAATGGTGTTTCCTGGACACGTATATGAGTTTCTTTTATCGCTCTCAGGGTGATGAAGAATGGTTAGACAAAATGATTGCCACTGTTTACAGGCCTACGGATCCTGAGGCTAATATAAATTCTCCTAATTATACCGGAGATCTGCGCGAACCTTTTAATGAGAATCTTATCCCGGGAAGAGTTAAATTAATTACTGGTTTAAAAAGAAATGAAAAGATGGCCATCTTCCAGTGGATATCCATCGCCCTGAAGCACGCAAAAGATGCCAGACCATTTGTGTTCCCAGAACCAGTTAAAGAATTGGATGAGCATGGAAACCCGGTGCCGGTAACGTTAGCAGAAGAGGCTCAGTCTGACGGCAGCTGGAGTGATATCTACTCCGACCTGATAGGGCCTAAATTCGGCACCTCTATGGAGCTTAAGCACACCAACGCTTTTTTTGTATTGGATTATCTGAACAAAGAGCAGCGCCAGTGGACAGAATTTAAAGCCAATAATAAGGCTTAATAATCCTGTCGTTTACCAGGTCTTCCCTCCTTCCGATATTGGAAGTATGGAAATCACCGCTTTTGTAGATCTGTTCAAATCTTATTGCGCAAATTACCAATACAAAGAAACTCCGGTATCGGCCGCTAAGCCCATTTACTTCGTAAG
This sequence comes from Sphingobacteriaceae bacterium, assembly GCA_014380615.1. Lineage (GTDB taxonomy): Bacteria > Bacteroidota > Bacteroidia > Sphingobacteriales > Sphingobacteriaceae > Paradesertivirga. The sequence goes on along the minus strand of JACMJM010000043.1, from coordinate 101,581 downwards.
TCTTGACGTTGCTAATCTTACTGCAGCATTAAAGGATATCCGATTTCCGGCACTTTTTCTCATGACGCCTGAATCTGATTTTGGCGGAGAAACAATTGACAATATCACCGAATCGCAGGAATCAACGTATATAATACTTCAGCCACTTCCCAAAAACGATATCTCCCGGAAGGAAGAAGTACAAGATTCGTCAAAGAAAATTGCGGATGAATTTATCCGCAGATTACTACATGATCATAACATCGGAGTTATTCAGGGCTTTAACATTGCCGGCATAAAGAGCGGGCCTATCGAAAGGACCGCCGACTCGCTGTATGGATGGGAAGTATCATTTAACCTGGTTGAAGATTTTGATGGCGAAATCAATACTGCAGTATGGGGGGATCTTGACTAATGGCCGTTACCAATCCGCAAGCACCAGCTTCTTTTAATTTCTCCCGGAACTTCATTCCATTGCAGTTCTTTTCGGATAATTTTTTGGAGCAAACGGGTATAGCTGCTGTAAACTCACTAAATCTTTTTGGTTCAATTGTGGCGGGTAATACCATTACTTTACAATTTGGCACCAATACGTTGGTTTTTACTTGTAGTAATGTTCCTGATTCATCGGGCTTGCAATTTCCTCCGGGTGATGGTTTGGCTTATTACGAATCATTAATCCCATACTTTAAAGCTAATCATACCATTGATCAGAATTATACAGTTACCTGGGAATCTAGTTCTATTCACTTTAGAGCCAGAAAAAAAACCACTGGTCTGGATATGACTGAAATGGATTTTGGCGTATTTGGCAGCATGAGCAATGATGTGATCGGAATTGTTGAGATTGCTCGCAGTGATTATTACATCTACTTCGAACTGTTTTGCCAAACGGATGATCATACCGCCTATGAACTGGTACACTCGGCACAGCTTAAAGTTAATAAGGCTGGTTTGGCTGAGGTTGATGTTGCCGACCGGTTAAATTCTTTCATTGAGCTTGACCCTGTTGATTTTGTAGACCTGGGTAGTATTGATGCGCTGATCTGTAAAAAATCTTGCCGTAAGTTTTACTATACGTTTGCCGAGCAATATGGACAGCCATCACAGGTGTACAGAAAGTTTAAATCTGCTGATTATACGGTTCTGGCTGGCGGCCTAAGCACCAAAGGCGCACATATCCATACCTTATCTTCTCTCCTGGTACCCGACAATGCCGACCTTACACAAGATCGCTTTTTAAAACAGGGTAACACACAGGTTTACACACGGGAGGATCAGCCGCAATTTTTATACTTCTTTAATACCCGGACTGCGAAAACTGCCAGATTGCGGGCCAAATACTACTTTACCGACGGCAACGATTCTGGTGCGGTTACCGTAACTACCGGCGTAGATCTGGCAACCTTACAAAAAGTAGATTTTAACGTTACGTATAACGCTTTATTTACTCCCGCGGATTTCCCCGGTAAGATTGTGGCTCGTTACGAAATATGGCTGGAAACTGTTGCCGGTGATGTTATATCCGAAACCCGCAGTTACTGGATGAATTACAAAGCGCAGCAATTTGTACGCTACTTTGTTTCGTGGAGCAGCTGGGGAGCATTAGACTCTCGCCTGTGTTATGGTAAATCTACCAGTTCACTGGAAATGGTGCAGCAGGAGGCTAAGCGGATCCGCAAGAGTGGCGATGATATTAAAAAGGGAAACTCTACCATTTTTGATGTTAAACTAAACAATAAATTTAAAGCCAGTACCGGCCATATTAGCCGGAACGAGTTAATTCTTAACCGCGACTTCTATCTGTCAAGCTATAAATTCCGTTATGTTGGCGGGCTTCTTTTGCCTATTAAAGTAACTTCTAAAAACATTGACGAGCTGGCCGATGGTGAGACCTTGTTTCACCAGGAATTTGAATACGAATATCGAATTGAAGACGATGTGTACACAGAAGGTGATGTTAACGAGCCAGGCGTAAATTACGACTCTTTTTTTTTTAGCTCCGTAAATCCGGGCATCCCATCTAACGGCTTAATAGAAACCGACCCGACAGTACCTAGCTGGGTTAAATCGATAACTCAGGCCGATATTAATCGTTGGAACCTGTTTAATATTGCCGGGTACCATAACGTTAATTGGGATCTTTCGTTTGCCTGGGGTAACCACGCCATCGCCGGTTACGCCCTTGCTTCCAACGTTTACGACAAAACAACCTCCGACGGCCGCTACATCCAAAACCAAACCGCTACACAACAGGCCGCTCAATTTCATGTTACGGGAGGCAAATTTGCTGAATATGCTGTTTTACCAGTGGTTGCACCGGCGGTACCAACGCCCGGATCTGTGTGGATCGGGACGGGTAACAGTTCTTCCGCTCCGGCAGGCGGACCGCAATTCATCAACGACCTGGTAGATGTAACCATCACCAATGTGCAGGTTGGCCATACGGTTGTTTGGAACGGAGTTGCGTTTGTTAACCAAGCGGCATCGAGCGGGGTTTCAAGCTGGAATGATTTAACCGATAAACCGACAACGCTTGCCGATTATGGCATTCAATCTGAAGGCGATGCCAGATGGTTGGGGATTTCAGCAACGGCAACCAATGCAGTTAATTGGAACGGATTATCTTCAAATTTAGGCGTAGGAGGCATTGGAGGGGGTCTTGATAATTTATTAGGAGTTCATACCAACGGCACCGCTTACCAGTTCAATGCAATCGCTGTACAATCTTTTTTGGGACTTGGATCTGCAGCTTACGTTAATGCAGATTTTGAAACTACAGTTAATACTGTTGCTTTGCGTGATAGTAATGGTTTTCTGAAGGCAACTTACTACAATCAATCATCGCAAAATGATGAACCAGGAGCAATCTCCCAATTTATAACCACCAACGGTAGCGATAGTTTTTTTAGAAAAAAGAGTGTATCTCAGGTGCAGTCTGCCTTAGGCTTAGGCTCTGCAGCTTATCAAAACACCTCAGCTTTTCTTGGTGCAAGCGCAACGGCGGTGAATAGTACACTTTGGAATGGCCAAACTTATACTGGCTTACCATCTTCTGCCTCTGATTACTTTTTAACAAACAATGGTGCCGTTTGGGGTTATGCATCGGTTGCTACAGTTCAGGCGGCATTGGGCCTCGGTACAGCAGCGTATCAAAACACCTCGGCTTTTCTTGGTGCAAGCGCAACGGCGGTGAATAGTACACTTTGGAATGGAACCGGAAACGGCCTGGCTATAGATATGAGCCACGCAGATGTAACTGGTTTGGCAGCAAAACATGGTAATGGAAATGTGTATAGCCTTAATTTGGCCAATTCTCGCTTATGGTTAGGATTAGGCTCAGCAGCTTATTTGAATGCCTCGCAAAGTGCGGCAGGATCTACCATTGTACATAGAGACTCAAACGGCAGAGTTGCTACCTCTGATATAGTCTGGTTCGAGAGTATTGCCGACAGATATCTACAAGTATCGGGTTCGGGTTATTATTTTTCAGGTTATGGTTATTTAGGCTCCAACGCCTTCAACTCTACTGCTTATTTGCCTTTGACGGGGGGAACCCTTTCGGGAGGACTTAGTCAAATCAACATATCGAATACTAACGGGTTTAATCAAACTGTAAGTTCAGGGACTTTTGGAATGAACTATATGGTGAATCCAACACAAGGAACGGCTTTATATTATGGTATTGAGGGGGGGGTAGTTAACACAGTTTTCAACGGAACTTTAGCATACGCAGCAGTACTAGGGAATAATTACAACAGACCTTTACAGTTTGGCACAAATACCACAATTCGCTACACCATAGACGCATCAGGCAACAACACTTGGACAGGATCAGGGCAGTTCAACGATGTAATCTATGCCTATAAGCCAGCAAGTGATGTTATATTAGAGGGCGGTGCAATATACATGCCGGGTGGTTATACTTCACTTCGTACTGGAACCGATCAGAGTTTTAACATTGATAATTACAATGGCAACAGCCGGGTAAACGCTCTTAAAATTAGCCCGGGAGGAGACTTCACATTTGCCCGTAATGCCATAATCGGCGGGACTTTAACCGGAACCTCTGCAACATTTGCCGGAAATGTTGATATAACAAAAGCAAATTCCTTCTTAGACTTGAACAGTACATCGGGGGTCAGTTCGATAGGCTTCAGGGCTGCAAATACTTATGAGGGATATATTTCAGCAATATCAGGTGGGGGAATGTTCTTTGGAACTGGTGCCAGCGCGAGTGAAAAAATGCGGATAAATTCAATTGGTAGAGTTGGTATAGGAACAACTAATCCATCCGCTTTGCTGGTGATTTCTAATAACAATAATTTAGGTTTCGAAATAGACCCTACAGGCAACGGCGGGGAGCGAGTTGAGCTACTTTCATACAATAGAACTACCTCCGCTTACAAGCCAATTAGAATTAATGCCTCGGAATATTCATTCGAAGTGAATGGAGGTTCGCCTGCTTTGACTTTATCAGGAACATCTGCAACGTTTAGCAGCATCGTTACCGCCCCAACTTTCATAGGTGCTTTAACCGGTACCGCCTCAACAACAACCTTACTCCAAACTTCCCGAACACTTTGGGGACAGGCTTTTAATGGATCGGCAGATATTACCGGCGCACTAACTGGCGTAACCGACATTACAGCAAGCGGCCTCGCAACCGCACACTCCATCAAAGCAACTAACAAAATGGTTTTACCCCTGGCAGCTCCTTCCAGTCCGGAAGCTGGTGCCCTTTGGATCTCGGCAGTATAATGGCAGCACCAGACAGCGCATATCAGCTATATATTGTAGAAGGGCGAGACTCGCTCAACGCCACCTTCGTACAACGTTTGGCCATCCCTATCGATGAAGCCACTTTTTTAACCCGGTTTAAACTGGATAAAAAAATCGAAATCGCTCTGCCGGGTGGCTTGGCAGGCTGGATAGGCATGTGTCTGGTTGGAGGCACAAACTACAATTATCATGCGGCCGCTCGTAGAGGCTGTATAAACGAAAGCCCCGGTGGTGGTGATTACCTGGCTATGATTGATGGAGGATTGAACATTAAAGGCGATGCAACCAATCCAACCACCGCCAAACGTTTGTTTACCGACATTGAATTTAACGCGCACTGGTTTTCGGCCTACTACGCCGCAACTACCGCCTATGGCATCGATTGGTACACTACCGGCGATGTATCAGTTAACGGAGTGTTAAACCTGGGCGCACTAGCAGCGGCAGCTTCAGACACAAGCGATACCGATTATCCATTGGCGGGAGATCTTTCGGCTGTGGAGCCAGGCGATGTGCTGCACTATCGAAGTTTCGTCACCAACGAAGAGGGTACCCATTATTCGGCCTGGCAGTTAGCCGTTTTGGTGAAACCGTTAACCGTGAAGCGGGCTGCAACCTCAGGCCCCAGCGACACGCCCTATGCCGCTTGTTTATTGGATGGTGCGCCAGAATTTACCGTCTATATCGACCGGGATGATATTGACCTCGGTGCCGGTGTGTACCAGGATCAGAACCGACTGGTTGCGGCACTTAACGGATCTTACAGGTACCCGAACGTTTCCGTTGGCGGCTACAAATATTTTTACTTCCACAACGGCGTAGTGGTATCGAATAAGGTTTGTCCGCAATTCATTATTATTTCGGTGTACGGCGAAATGGTGGACATGGGATCCGGTTTAACGCATTTCACCGTCAATATTCAGGCTAATTTTCTGCCAAATACCTCCATGATGGTATCGGGCGAGCTTAGAATTTACACAGGCGGCGGACTTTTTACAGCTTACGGATTTGAACACGAAATGCTGGCCACAACAGATCTGCAAACTTTTGCCCTGGAAGATGAACTGGGTAATGCCATTGAATACACTGATCCGGATTCGATCAACATCACTTCCGTGATTTTAGAATACGAATATTACGAAAATATCGCCTTAGGCAATGAGGCTGTTTATGAAGCGCAATTCTCTTAAAACTTAAATAAATAAAAATGGAAAACAAGATCGACCTTGTACTGGATGGAAACAACAATCCCGTTATCTCTGCGGTAAAAACCGCCTTAAACATTGTATTCGACAATGGAAGTATCAACATTACCGAAACGGCTAAGATTGCCAGCGGCCAGGAGCTGCAGCGTGGAACCATTAGCCAGGGCCCGTTGGCATCTAACCCGATGCAACCCGCTAACGCAGAGCTTTCGGCATTAAACGAGGCTTTTATTGCGGACGTGTTCGCTATTTACGAGCCTTACCGCAAAGCGTTAAGTGTTATTCGTAGTGCAGCAAACCCAAGCGATTTTTAATGAAAAAGCCTGAACGGTTAACCATGAGCTTCAAGGATGCTCAGGCAATAAAAATGTACATAGCCATGGGCATTAGCAACGTGGTGTTCGATAAGATAACGTTTGCGGCCCGCAAAGTTATCGCCAACATCGATAAGGCCTGCGAAATGATCACTGCCGGTGTGAACGATCGGATTGATACGGCCCGAATTAAACATGCCCTTACTGATAAAGAATCCGGAGCGATTCTTTTCGACCGGTCGGCCTCCGGAGAAAATTACAAGTACAGTGCCGATGGATTGCTGGCCCTGAGAGCGGAAATAAAAAAGGAGCAAGATTCCGTTCAGAATATGATGGTAGAGTTTGAACCCTGCATCGCCGAGATTGATCAGTGCCCGAGGGTTAAAACCTTCGATCCGCTGGTGATTGAGAAGCTGGATGGTATACTTTTCCCGAAGGGATATTTTAAGAAAACGTTTGTGGATTTTAAATAATTGCTATGCTGGAGATAATTAATGAGCGGGGCGAGGTTATGGAAGTTTCCGACGACCTGAGCATACCGGTTGAGCGGTACAACCCATTGTTTAATGATCCTGACAAGTTTTTTCAAGACATTACCTACCCCGGTAAAGCTCCTATATCGCCAGCTAATAAAGCGTTTTTCTCAAATGCTCATTATGTAGATGCCGAAAACGCATTATACCAATTTCCGGTACAGATATCAACTTCTGGCTTTATTCTTTTTGCGGGCATTTGCCAGTTTAAAATCGGAAACAACACGTACGACTTTGTGCTAAAAGTAAATTTTGGTGCAATTTCTCAAAACTTCAAAAGCGTAAAACTCTCTGATTTACGTACCTACGACTCGTACAATGTACCCGCCACGAGCACCGCAGCCTGGGAAGCCCACATGAAAGATACCTGCGTAAACCCGCAGAATTATAATTATGCGTTTATACCGGTGTTTAATGATGGGGTTGAATATTTTGGTGAAAATATTTCTACCACAACCAATATATGGGATTATGCCAACCAAAAGTTTAAAATAACGCCACCATCGGGGCAGCAGATTGCATTGGATTATATGGTGTTTAACACGCCTTATTTTAAGCTTACTTACCTGGTTAAAAAAGCTATAGAATGCCTTGGCTTTGAAGCTACCGGCAATTTCTTTAATGCCACTAATGACCAGATATATGTATGGAGCCCATACAATTGCACCCTATGGACCTCTGATTTTAACACGGTATACCTGGCTGTACAACAATCGTCGTTTTATGCGCCAGACGCCACCATTGGCGAATTTTTTAAAATTCTACGCGAAGACCCGAGACTAAAATTGGCCTTTAGTTTCGACCTGCTTAATGCCACCGTTAAAGTAGATTCGTTCGACGATATTATGAACGACCCGGAATATGAGGATATTTCTGAGGATGTGGAAGAAATAACCGAAATTGAAATAAAATCTACCGATGGGTTTAGTATTACACTGGCCCCAGATACCCAAGACCCCAATTTTCTGTTAACCGATAAACACGTGGCCACAGCCAGGCTTGTGGTGGGCAATGGCACCAAAGCGGTAGAAGTAAACGCCAATTCGCTTAAATACCATAATGCAGACATGGTAAAATGCAACCGCAAGGTAAGCAGAGCCAGGGCTGCGGTTTCGTTTCCGCAAAATAAGCTACCGCTACGCCTTATGCGGTTTACAGGAATGCGCGAAGCCGAACCCGGTAAATTTATCCCTCATTGCCAGGCAATAGAGCTAAGCACAAACGATGCCACCTTTTACGAATTTATTGCCAGCGCAAAAAAAATAGGATTGATAGCTACGGTATCTGTAACTATTTTAAGCAGGCTAGATACCAGTAAAAAGCTACGTTTTTATTACCAGGGGGTACACGTACCGGCTATTATGGAAAAACTGGCCTACGATATGCAGGGCAAAAACCGTGTTAAAGTAAAAATAGAGTGTTATTCCCTTCTTAATAGTACAGCTAATACAAGCCGGATAGAACAGGTGCTTATACCAGAAACCGAATCGTTCGACGGATATACCGTTGATGTGTTTTGCGCCTATTTTAATACCGAAGCTACAGGTATCACCTCGGTAACCCCGGTTTGTGTAAAAGCAGGGAAAGTGTTAAACGCGCAAGAAATTAAACTATCTACAGATAGCAGAGGGCTTGGCGGACAAAAGGCGTTTTTATTAACCAATACAGCAATCCCGGGCGATCACCCAAATTCGTACGAACTTAGAATAAGCGAGGCACAGCCGAAATTTGCTGAGCGCTTGGGAGTAAAATATTATTTCATTCAGTCTGGTAGCTATTGGTATACTAACATAAACGAAACCCTGTATAACTCAGATTCGGTAAACAGCAGCTTAAAAGGCTATTTTGGCCCGCTATGGATTGTGTTTTAATTTTAATAACTTAGCGTAAACCTAAGATTATGAAAAATTTTGTACTTATCGCATTTCTACTTATCGCTTTATCGTCGTGTAAAAAATCTAATTCCGAAGAGGATCCAACTTCAATGAAGGTGATTTCATTTGAATCTGTAGTTAGAACTGATGCCAGCTACCGGCGTACAGACATATTTGAAATCAGGTCGAAATCTCGACCCAGTATTAAAAATCGAACAAGTTTTGGAAGCGTGGAGGAACTAAAGATTAGCGAGATGTTATATAGATTCGGGTTTGATAAGGCAAATAAGAACTCCTACACTATCGTTTTTGTGAATCCAGATAATGAAGAGGTTAGTTATAGTTATAAAGGAGAATAAAAATAAGGTATCAAGCAACCTTTTATTTACAAGCCCGGCCCAAAAGTCGGGCTTTTTTTGTGCCATCTTCCTGTCGTTTACCACCCGGTAACATCCCCCGACCTTAGGGCTAAATCACCTGCCCTATGGAAGTTAAAGAATTTAACAGAGCCGTCCGATTCTGGAGTAAAGGCACATTAAGAAAAATCCGAAATGAAGTGCTTCGCATGGTTCTTAATGTTGGCCCTGGCTATGAAAATCAATTCGCAGATACTAAACAATACTCCGGAGAAATTAACCGGATAAGATTTGGATTTCCTTATTACATGGTATTTGTGCATAAGGGTGCCGGACGTGGCTATGGTGGCAAAAAAGCACGGTTAGATAAAAAAACCTATGCCTATGTAAAAAACCGTCGACAGGACAGTTTAAGGATGATGGGCACCGGGCGCCGTATAGCAAAACTTTGGTTTAATCCGGTAATTGAAGCCCAGCTTCCAGAGTTGGCCAGTCTCATCACCGATTATAAAGGTTCAAAAGCCATAGATATTATTCAGCAGGCCTTTAACAAACTTAAAATAGATTAAGATGGGCGCTGAAATTCCTAAAAGTATTAAGGCTACCCTCTTTATAGACGGTAAGCCGGCGTCGAATACAATGAAAGGCCTTGAGGCCGACGCTAAACGTTGTTTACTAGAACTGAAAAATCTTGAGAAAGGCACGGATGCCTGGAACAAGAAAATGAAGGAGCTCCAGTCTCACCGGAGAGAGCTCGCAGGGCTTAATTCTCAAATAAATGAAACAGCCGGCCTTTTTGGTTTTCTAAAAACTGAGGTTGGAAAGTTCGGAGCCCTTGCCGCTGGCTATTTGGGCTTCCAGTTTATAACCGATGAGTTCCGCAACATCATTATGGGTAATGCGGAATTGTCGGATTCATTTGCCGATGTAAGAAAAACAACAGGCCTTACCGAAGAGGGAGTTCGGCGCCTTGCGGTAGAATTTAAAAACATCAATACACGCACACCCCAAAAGCAACTATTAGGCCTCGCCGAAGTTGCCGGTAAACTTGGTGTGTCCGGAGAGCGTGATGTTTTGGGCTTTGTTCGAGCTGCAGATAAAATTAGTGTTGCCCTGGGGAAAGATTTGGGTGATGCCGAAGCTGCTATTAATAATATCGGAAAGCTGGTTGAGCTATTTAAAGTCAAAGAGGCTTATGGCCTCGAAGACTCGATGATAAGAACTGGCTCTGCCATTAATGCTTTAGGTGCTGCCGGTACCGCCAGTGAGGCTTACTTGGTAGAGTTTTCGAAAAGGATGGGCGGTATAGCACCTCAGGCGAATTTTAGTATAGAAAGTATACTTGGCCTGGCTGCTACGATGGATGAATTGGGCCAACCGGTTGAAGCTTCAGCAACCGCCATCGGTCAGTTTGTTACCGGAATAGGTAAAGATTTGCCTGGCTTCGCCCGGATAGCTGGAATGAGCGTCAAAGATTTTTCCAAATTACTGAAGGAAGATGGTAACAAAGCGCTTCTGGAAGTACTTAAAAATCTTAAAAGTACAGGTGACGGTGTTCAAGGCCTCGCTGAGAAAATGGGTATGGTTGGCGAAGATGGTGCCAGAGGTGTCGCCGCTCTTGGGGCCTTATCAAACAATCTTGATTTGTTGGTTACGCGACAGAAATTAGCTAACGATGAATTCGCGAAAGGTACCAGCCTTCAGAACGAGTATAATATAAAGAACGAAAATTTTGCCGCAGTACTGGAGAAAACGGGTAAGACGGTTAAATCGCTTACTAGCAATGCTGTACTTACAGACTTCTTAAAGAATCTCGTAATAGGCTTCAAAGATTTATTAGACTGGGGCAATAAGAACGCTGTTGTTTTGGTAAATTTTACAAAACTACTTCTTGTTGGTGCTATTGCCTGGGGAGCTTATCGGGCTGCGATACTTCTAAGCACTTTTGCTATGGATGCCTATGCCGCAAGAATAGTTCTGGCCAGAGCGGCTACAATTTCATTTGCCGGTATACAAGCTTTGCTAACAGGTAACACCCTGCGAGCTCAGGCGGCTATGAGAGCCTTAAATTTAACAACGGCCGCAAATCCTTTTGTGGCTGTTGCCACTGCCGTAATCGCCTTAATAGCTGCAGTTGCTTTATTTTCAAAAACCACAAGTGAAGCCCAAAGGGTTCAATCAGCATTAAACGATATAGAAGCTGAAGCCTCAAAGAATAGAAACGATGAGATTCAGACAATCAAGGAGCTTAAAAGTGTATTAGATTCTGAAAATACTACGCGCGAACAAAAACTGAAAGCCATGGGCAGATTACGTGAAGTGATGCCGGCAGCGCTTCAGCATTTGAAGGACGAGGAAATATTAACCACTCAGGGCACCATTGCTATAAACAAATACATCAAAGCGCTCGAAGAGAAAACTCTTGCAGAAGCGGCTCAGTCGAAAATCAGGAAACTGCAGGAACGAAATATTGAAATAGAAAATGGTGCGGTAAACGATACCTCAATCTGGCAGGATGTAAAAGCGTTTGCTGTTTCCGGAAACATTGACCAATTTAAAGCGAACCAAAAGACTGCTGGGAAAGGAAATGCCCTGGAAGAATTTGAAGAAAACCAACGCCAGATAAAAGCTATTCAAGAAAAATACGGTTCTGGAATGGTAAACAACCTGCTCACAACAGACGATGTGACCACCGGAGGCAAAAGTACTGGAGGACTGACCCCATCTAACGCTAAATCAAAAGCTGAATCAGCCGCAAATAAAGCCCTTACCGAATTTGAGCAGCTTAATGAAGAATATAAGAAACTTGGACTGCAGAGATTAAACGATAAACTGAGTCAGAATGAACGGGAAGTAGCTCAGGAATCTCAGAAGTACGATAAGCTTATTGAAAAAGAAAAAGCCTTTTTAAAAATGAAAGGCAATACGCCGGGCCAGAGAAATCAGACAACCGCCAATATCTCCAGCCTGGAGGCTGAAAAAGAAAAGGCTGTAAGTGATTTACGCCTTAGGCAGGAAGCTGATATGGCTGATAAAATCAAGGACCTTCGAATCGGGCTAGCCAATGTACACGAAAGTGAGCTGCAAAGAGAACGAGTTAATATCAATAAGTTCTACGATGACATTGAGAAAGATTATGTCGGAAATGAAACGGTTTTAGCCCAACTAAAAGCAGATAGACTGAGTGATTTATCAAATGCCGAACTGAGAGAAAAAGAACGTCTCGAAAGAGAAAAACTTGAAATTGAAGATAAATATGAAACTCTAAACGGTAATAAGTCGGAAAACAAGCTTGCCAAAATCAATAAAAAGTATGATGATGAAATTGAGGCGCTTAAACGAAAATTCAGTAAAGAGTTACAGTTAACCCAATCTTTCCAGGATGCGGTTGCCTCTATTAACAAAACCAGGCAGCAGGAAATTGATAATTACACCAATACCTCTGCAGAAGATAAAAAGAATTTTCAGGTCGAAATGGCGCAGCTGGCTGCCGACACCGTCTTCACAATTGGCGCTAACAATAGACGCGCAGAAGCCGATGCAGCTATTAGTGAGCTTGAAAGGCAAAGGAGTCAGGAGCTTTCGAATAAGAATCTTACAGAAAAGCAAAAAACTGCAATCAACGAAAAGTTTGATAAGAAGTTAAAAGCTGAAAAAGAAAAGGCATGGAAAGCTGAACGAAATGCTGCTATAGCTCAAGCTGTTATAAATGGAGCTTTGGCGGTAACTAAAGTACTCGCCCAAACCGGTGTTTTATCGCCATTTGTTATACCGGCAATTGTAGCGGGTACATTGGCTCAGATAACTGTTATAGCCGCACAAAAGCCGCCTCAGTTTGCCAAAGGTGGGTTCTCTAATTCAGATCCGGCGGGATACGTAGATAAAGAAACATATTTCGCGAAATCAGCCACGGGCAGGCCATTTGTTGCTGGCGAAGCCGGGCGTGAATGGATCGCTCCTAACTGGATGCTGCAAAATCCGAGAACCGCTAATATTATCGGAATGCTCGAGGCGGCCAGGCAGGAGAAACGGGCTTTTGCAATGGGTGGCTTCAATGATGCCGGCCAGGCACCAGCTCAGCAAATAAACATGCCTTCAATTAATTTTGATACAACCAAGCTTGAAGATAGATTAGACCGATTGATCGGAGCTGCAGAAGATGCCTGGAACATGAATACTTTTACTAAGCGAAAAGCGGAGTATGATAAAGTAAGGGCTGAGGCGGGAGCGTAAATGTTCAAAGCGGGAATTCCCGCTTTGAAGTAGAGTAAATAGTTTTTATATATTAGTGGAACTTAAACTATTACATGAAATACCTTTTTATCATTTCTATTCTTGTGGCAATTATTATAACCACATGTGAAAATCTGTTCAATAAGTCAGACGAAATTTCAGAGGAGACGCAAAAAGAGGTAAAAAAATCCTTCGGTATTAATGATAGCCTCTCTGCTGAATATAGGAAACGAGGTTTCTCTGATTATTGTGATTTTAAAGAGCAGTATACTGCCGTAGATCGTGAAGCTGGAAGATTAGCCGATAAAGAATTTGGTGAAGGGTTCTCTGAAAAAAGGACGAAATTCTTTTATAAAACATTAAGCAAGCTTGAAAAAAAGTTTTTCTTTGAACATGGCGATTTGACTTTCGATCTGGTGCAGAAAGATATAGCAATCTTTGTGCGAAGTGAATTTGATTGTAAGTTTAATTATTAAATTAGGTTCAATAATCTTAATTAAAAAATGGGCTTCGAGCCTTAGCTTCCTTTGTTATAATGTATCAAAGAGTGCTATAATATTATCCTTCGTCCTACGACTCATTTTTAGATAGATCAGTGTGTATTTAATATTTCCGTGCCCAAGTATCTCCTGAAGGTCCTTGATGTTCCCGCCAAGTTCGATGTAGTTGGTACCAAAGAAATCACGGCCCGAATGAAACTTTAGATATGTGCTGCCACCTGCATCGTAAAAAATCCTCCGGAGTATCTTATTATAAATAGCGCTTTCCATCGGTTTAAATAATTTACCGCGACGTGATCCAATTAATTCGGTAAAATATTTAGGTACCATAAACTCAACTACCTTGCCGTATCTTCTGGTTTTAAACATGCTTAAGCGCAGCACATTTCCTTTTAAGTGAATTCTGGTATCTAATTGCTCTATGTCTGATTTACGAAGTCCGCTATTGCAGGAAAGCAAATATCGAAGCAAAACATCTTTTTCGAAAAATGTAAGGTTTCCATTTGCATAAGCCTCTTTTAATATTTTATACTCAGCAGGAGTTGGAATTTCTCTAACACCTTCTGCAAATTCGGGCATTGAGTATTTTTCCATTGGATTATTAAATGGTATCGCATCGGCAATGGCACACTCAAAAAATTTATGTAGTACGCGCATGGTTCCGCAAACTGTATTGTGGCCCCATCTTGGATCCCGCCTTATCCAAGAATCAAATTTTTGAATGTCTTCATATTTTAACGTATTGAATCTCCAGCGCTGGGTGCCCATATATTCATCGAGGCGCTTCAGGCATGTGATGTACTTTTTACCTGTATCTTCAGTAACTAGTCTGTCGGCAACCAGGCTAATTTTCTTTTCTTCCATATAAGAAAGCACATCCTCCCGGCTGGAGTATCTTAGAAGTGCCTTTTTAAACTCTTTATGTGTTACTGTTTTTTCTGAAGCATAATACTGCAGGCAAAGCTTGCTTGCTTTTCCCAGCTCATTTTTGCAATACAGGTTCTTACGGTGAGCCTCTTGTTCGTCGCCATCATACCTGGGTAATAAAGACTCGGTATTTTTATCAAACTTATCTATTGGCCAATTCAGATTTAACGGTACCCGATCTGCATTGCCATCGATCATCACCTGAATAACCACATTGCCCAATGGCGTGTCGGCGTGTTTCGCTTTACTTTTTCTGATGCGTAGTTGACAGGAAATCTGCTGTGTAAAATTTTGCATAACGGTGTTGGGCGGCAAATGCCCTTTAAAAGATGTCATTTAATGACCCGTTACGGAAGAGGGATTTTTTGGCGGCAAGTGAAAAACAGCGTTTACATGCTGTATTCGCTGTTTTTCTGCCACTTCGTGCGCCCACCTGGGCTCGAACCAGGGACCAAAAGATTATGAGTCTTCTACTCTAACCAACTGAGCTATGAGCGCTGCTAACCTTAGTTTGCGCTGCAAATTTAACTATTTGAAGCAATTATTAAAATATCTTTATCACAAATAAAACATTAAGAATCACGCTACTGATAATCAAAACGTTGCCACTACAAAAGCTTCAAAAATCTCAAAATATTCAAACCCTTTCTCCTGTTTCTCACGTAAAAACCCCCGGGTGTCTGAATTGGGGAATTCTGCGAA
Organism: Sphingobacteriaceae bacterium; assembly: GCA_014380615.1. Classification (GTDB taxonomy): domain Bacteria; phylum Bacteroidota; class Bacteroidia; order Sphingobacteriales; family Sphingobacteriaceae; genus Paradesertivirga. Next base: position 86,176 of record JACMJM010000043.1, on the reverse strand, counting down.
AGCCCTCTATTATTAATTATAAGCTCGAGGGTGATTCGTGATGTTAAAATCCTTCTTCTCTAACGGAGTTAAATTACTCTGTAATTTAGTTCTACTAAGTTTATTGCCAAGTGCCTTAATCGCACAAGCAGAACCGTATCGTATTGAAACAGACAGCTTAACACAGGCAGCGCATAAGAGTGTCCGTCGAGAATGGGTGCCCCCCGTGGTGATGATGACCGTGGGCGCACTGGCCTTAGAATTAAACGCGCTAAAAGATATAAACCGCACAGTCCGACACCATGTTTTGGCGAGCAATCCCAACACTCACAATACTCTTGAAGACAAAATGCGGCATCTGCCAACCGCTTCAACCTTTGTGTTATTACCTGCGCTGGGTATCAAAAGCAAGCATAAGCTGCTCGACAAGGCGATAATATATTCTATAGCGACCACTATCGGCGACCAAACGGCTGCGCGCCTGAAGACCGCCAGTAAAGAACGAAGGCCCGATGGATCAGATCTCCGTTCGTTTCCGAGCGGGCATACAACTACTGCTTTTATTGCCGCTGAAATTATGCGTAAAGAATATCAGGACACCTCTCCCTGGCTTGTTGTTATTGGGTATACCGCAGCCGCCACAACGGGTGCTTTAAGGGTTTACCATAATAAGCACTGGTTAACTGATGTTATTGCGGGCGCAGGCCTGGGCATTCTTTCTACCGATCTTGCCTACCTTATTCATACAAAAGCTAAAACGTTTCAAAGCAGGTTAAAGCAAGGCAAAAAACTTACTTTACTTCCCGCATTTCAAAGCCGGGCCCTGGGAATTGGATTGGTTTATAAACCAGATTAATGTAGCGTATTGAAACACATCTATCCATTTTGTTACTTCGGATAAACCGCTTTTATATCGTTGTATCCTACTTATTTATTAATTTAAGTGCTTTAGCCAAAACACATTAGCCCGCCTTGAAGTATTATTTTTAATTGCGCTTTAAAGATAAACGAGTATGTTAAAAGGATTTGCTTTAATACTTCTCACATCACTTCATTTTATTTGTAAAGCAAACTCCATTCTTATTCCTATGGATGAGAGTCAGAAAAATCATTTGAAAGCTTACGGATTAACTTATTGGGCACTCAAACATAGTCTGGAAACCAACTGGCTCCTTAATTACAAAAACGGAAGCTTTTTGGTAAAATACTCGCAGGCTGCTGAGAAAGAATGTAAGATAAGGGGAATAACATACGAAGTAATTACTGACGCAAAAACCAATGCCATTATCCAGGAAATTGTAGATCCGAATGTAAATATGGAGATGGTTAAACTTGAAAAAGCTCCGAAAATTGCTGTTTACAGTCCGAAAACGAGAATTCCTTCTAACGTTGAAGATACAGACGCGGTGATGCTCGTTCTCAATTACGCTGAAATACCCTACGATATTATCTACGACGAAGAAATAATGAAGGGCGATTTAAGCAAATACGATTGGTTGCATCTCCATCACGAAGACTTTACCGGACAGTTTGGCCGTTCGAACCGAAGGCAATCTAATTTTCAGGAAAATATGCTGATTCAGCAGACTATCGCACGAAAATTTGGTTATCAAAAGGTCTCTTTACTGAAACTGGCTGTAACAAAAGCGATCCGTGATTTTTGCCTTGGCGGTGGTTTCCTTTTCGCTATGTGCTCGGGGGCCGATACGTTTGATATTGCCCTGGCCGCAGAGGGAATAGATATTTGTGACGATGTGTACGACGGCGACGGTGTTGACCCAAACGCTCAGGAGAAGCTGGATTTTTCTAAAACTTTTGCCTTCAGAAATTTCATTCTCAATCTTTACCCTTACGGAGGATTTTCCAACATCGATGTTTCGAGATCACGGAATGTAGATTTCAGCAACGACTTTTTCACGCTCTTTGAGTTTTCGGCAAAGAGCGATATTGTACCCACTATGCTCACTCAGGATCACGAGTTTGTGATTAAGGGCTTTAACGGGCAAACTACAGCATTCCGAAAAGATGTATTAAAACCAAACGTGCTGGTAATGGCCGAAACTAAAAGCACTAACGAGGCCCGCTATATTCATGGTGAATTCGGGAATGGCCAGTGGACATTTTACGGAGGTCATGACCCTGAAAGAAGTCGGGGCGGCGGGCGCGGAAACATTCCTACAGACCTAAATCTCCATCCTAACTCTCCGGGCTACCGCCTTATTTTGAATAATGTATTGTTTCCTGCCGCTCGCAAGAAAAAGCAAAAAACATAAAATAATGCGTATGATCTTCTCAGATATTTTCCAGGCTTGCAGGTTTCCTGAAAAAAAAACTAATTTAGTTGCACATTCCTAATTAAACCTGAGATGAAAAAAATCACAATCTGCCTTGTATTGAGCTTGTTTTGTTTGGCTGGCTTTTCACAAACCGTTACCATTAAAGGGAAGCTCGCCGCAATGTCCGATTCGTCCATCGTACTTCAAAACGCCGGTCAATTTAAACAAGAGCTTAAAGCGGATAAGACTGGCTCCTTCTCTACATCTTTGAAAGTTGATCGCGGATATTATTTTCTCGGCAAATTGGCTATCCTGTACCTAAGTCCCGGTATGTCTATCAACATTCAGCGAAGCGGTGCCGATACAGTGATAACCGGCAAAGGCAGCATTGAAAATAATGCTCTCATTAGCTTAAAAAAAACTGAAAGAGAATACTTCCCCATGCAGGGGCGATTTATAGCGTCTAAATTCAACGATATGGAACCCGCTGAATTTCTGAAGCATCTTGAGAATTATAAAACTGAGGCATCAAAAGTTCTTGAACAACAGGGTATGGACGAGCAGTTTAAATCAGATCAAAAAGATAATATTCAATATACCGCAAAACATTACCTCAACAGTTACAGATCCAGATACGGTATTGACCCGATAAAAGAGTTGGAGTATTACAAAGAATTTCAAAAAATGGCCGCCTCTAATACGGTATCGAGTGATCTGGCTACCAAACTCCTGCCTTATATGCAGGCAATGCACGTAAAAAGGCTTTCTATGGAAGACAGAAGAAAAATTGACGCGTTTATTTGGCAAGACTTTGACATTAATAAGGGCGAACTTTTCACGTTTTCTCCGAACTACCGAACCCTGGTTACCCAAAGATTAGACGTTTTGGTAAGAGCCGAACAATCTAAGTCACCATATCTGGCAAATACCCCTGCCAGCAAAGAAGAATTTAAAATGGATGTAGCAGACAAAGAAATTAAGAACGAGTTCATCAAAGAATTTTTCTTGTTTGGATCTGCCAGAATAGCCATCCCGGGAAGTGAGGATATTGAAAAAACCTACTCCAAATACAACAGTTTGGCGAAAGATCTTTATTATCTGGATCAGATAAAAACTTTATATACCAATAAGAAGCTTACCTCAACCGGAGCCGTTTCTCCTCAGTTCTCTTTTGTTGATATAGACAACAAGCCAGTATCTTTAAGCAGTTTGAAAGGCAATTATGTTTATATTGATGTTTGGGCAACCTGGTGTGTACCTTGCATTAAAGAAATTCCCGCTTTAAAATTGCTTGAAGAGAAATACCATTCAAAACCCATAAAATTTGTGAGCATATCGGTTGATAAACTGAAAGATAAAGAAAAATGGGAGGCTTATGTTACCAGCAACAAATTAAAAGGCATTCAGCTTTTCGCTGATAAAGACTTCCAGTCTGATTTTATTAAAGCTTATGGAATAAATGCCATACCGCGTTTTATCCTTATTAACCCCGAGGGTAAGATTGTATCTCCCAATGCCCAAAGACCATCCAATCCGAGGATTGAAGAGACATTGAATGAGTTATTAGGTAAAATCTAACACGGCAATAGCCCTTGCAAACTCTCTAAAAGTTTCGAACTTTGGAGAGTTTATTAAATAACCACACCTTAAGTCATCAGATGAATGAGGCAGATTTCAAAGATTCATCTGATGACTACCTACGAAGCTCCAGCCCGGCATGATAAACCCGATAGTGAAAAGCCAGCCGTCCCGTCTAACGCAGACAGCGTTCGGAACGCTGTCTGCGTTTTTATGTCGCCATAGGCAAAGAAACAACCATTTTTAAACCCGATTGGATGAAAAGCCCGAAGTATGCGGGATAAAGGCTGGGCGGACTTGTAAGGAAAGCGGGGAGGCAGCATCCACAGAGACGAATTCTAGTTTTCAAAATCAAGATATTCTTTTACCATTCTGATTTGTATTTTTGCGCTTTCTAAAAAAGCATATTATGTCGAGAACTAAGATTAAAGATTTACTGAACGCTACCGAATTCGGGAAGCGGGTTACCGTTAAAGGATGGGTTAGAACTTTCCGTAACAATCAGTTTATTGCTATTAATGACGGTTCTACACTGAATAATATACAGGCTGTGGTTGATTTTACTACAACTGACGAAGCTTTGTTAAAACGCCTTACTACGGGTGCGGCTGTATCTGTTACAGGCGAGCTGATTGAATCGCTGGGGAAAGGCCAGCGGGTTGAGATAAAAGTTAACGAGCTTGAAATTCTTGGCGACAGCGATGCGGAGAAATATCCGTTGCAGCCCAAAAAACATAGTCTTGAGTTTTTAAGAGAGATCGCCCATTTGCGTTTCCGCACCAATACGTTTAATGCGGTGTTTAAAATCCGCCATGCGCTGGCTTTCGCCATTCATAAATTCTTTAACGATAAAGGCTTTGTGTATATGCACACTCCTATTATCACCGGATCTGACGCCGAAGGTGCCGGAGAGATGTTTCGTGTTACCACGATAGATTTCGACAACGTGCCGCGCAACGACGACGGATCGGTTAATTACAAGGAAGATTTCTTCGGTAAATCTACCAACCTTACGGTTTCGGGGCAGTTAGAAGGTGAACTTGCTGCCATGGCTTTTGGTGAAGTTTATACATTCGGACCAACATTCAGGGCTGAAAACTCAAACACTACCCGTCACCTTGCAGAATTCTGGATGATTGAGCCTGAGATGGCGTTTTACGACATCCATGACAATATGGATCTGGCCGAAGAGCTTTTAAAATATGTAATTGCTTATGCACTGGAAAATTGTTCGGACGAATTAGAGTTCCTGAAAAACAGGTTACTGGAGGAAGAAAAACAAAAAGCTCAGAACGAGCGCTCGGAGCTCGATTTAATTTCAAAACTTAATTTCTGTCTGGAAAATAACTTCGAACGAATTACTTATACGGAGGCGATTAATATCCTGAAAAGCTCTAAGCCTAATCAAAAGAAACAATTTAAATATTTAATTGATGATTGGGGAGCGGATCTTCAATCGGAGCATGAACGCTTCCTGGTAGAAAAACACTTTAAAAAACCAGTTATTTTAACCAACTACCCCGCGGCCATTAAATCGTTTTATATGCGCCGTAATGAGGGAGATGCAGAGGGTAAAGAAACCGTGAGAGCAATGGATATTCTTTTCCCGGGTATTGGTGAGATTGTTGGCGGTTCGCAGCGTGAGGAGCGTTTGGATGTACTTCAAAATAGAATGGAAGACCTCCATATTCCTGTTGAAGAAATGGATTGGTACCTGGATACCCGCCGCTTCGGATCTGCGCCCCACTCGGGCTTTGGTTTAGGATTTGAGCGTTTGGTATTATTTGTTACCGGCATGACGAATATTCGTGATGTGATACCTTTTCCTCGAACTCCTAAAAATGCGGAGTTCTAACAAAAATTTTGCCCAGACCTAGTTAAAAATAATTTAAACAAAGAGCTCCGTTTGGAGCTTTTATTTTTGAAATGGGTACGTCGAGGTTGAACACGGAGAACAAGTTATACACCCCCAAGTCGGGAACAACGATGTATATTGATTACATGATTTCGAAAAGAATGCTGGAGATAGCATATAAAAACGGCAAGGTTTATCGATATTTCGATGTAGAACCGGAAGTTTGGGATGACTACAGAGACCTGGTGAAGTCGGGCGGATCTTCGGGTGTGTATGTTAACTTTAACGTTAAGCCTCATTTCGAGTGTAAGGAGGTGGAATAGTTCGTGTCTGCGATAAAAGGCCGTGTCGTTTGTCACCAGGAGTACTTCGTCCGGCTCAGTTCAGAATCTGTCGAAAGGTAATACGCCTGGCTTCGACTCCGCTCAGCCTGGCATAGTTTTTAAAACTGCTGTGATTTTGACTTTTTAATTTTAACTTATCACCGGAACTTTCAGGTACATGCTGATAAAAATCTACGAAAATAATCCCAACGAACGCGCTATACAGCAGGTAGTAGATGTGTTAAAAAAGGGCGGCTTAATTATTTACCCTACCGATACTATTTATGGGCTTGGTTGCGATATCAGCAATCAGAAAGCAATTGAAAAAATTTATCAGCTAAGAGGCATAAAGCCGGAGAAGGCAAACCTATCTTTTATTTGTTATGATTTGAGCCATATTTCTGATTATATCAAACCTATTGACAACAGTACCTTTCGGGTATTAAAAAAAGCACTCCCCGGGCCATTCACCTTTATTTTTGAAGCCAACAATAAAGTACCCAAACTTTTAAGTTCGAATAAAAAAACGGTGGGCATCAGGGTTCCTGATAATACTATAGCAAGAGAAATTGTACGCATGTTGGGTAATCCCATTGTCTCGGCTTCTATACATGATGAAGATGATATTCTTGAATATTCTACCGACCCGGAACTGATTTATGAAAAATATCAGGACAAAGTGGATTTGGTTATTGACGGTGGCTATGGCGACAACCTCGCTTCGACAGTGGTGGATTGCACCAGCGGCGAATTTGAAATTCTGAGACAAGGAAAAGGAGATCTTGAAGAGTTTATGTAACAGTGAGGTATTATACTTAAAATGCCTTTTCTAAATTCTATACGTTAAAATATTATATTTTCGCCACATGGCAGCGTTAATTAACCTCAAACCCTTTAAAGATTTCTTCCGGTCGGGCCAAATAGGCGGGGCACTATTGATAGTTTCTGTAGTTATCTCGCTTTTAATAGCAAATATTGGTTTATATGATGAGTTCCATGCGCTATTGAATACATCGTTCGGCTATGCTCCCCTAGGTTTAAAATACACTACCGAAATTTGGATTAACGATGGCTTAATGGCCATTTTCTTTTTGCTGGTTGGACTGGAAATTAAGCGGGAGATGCTTGAAGGTGAGTTATCTTCTGTAAAAAGAGCTATACTCCCCATCTTTGCCGCCATTGGCGGAATGCTTGTTCCGGCAGGTATTTTCCATTTATTTAACGCTGGCACACCCACTGCAAATGGCTGGGGTATTCCAATGGCAACCGATATTGCGTTTGCGCTAGCGGTGATATCTATGCTTGGAAAGCGGGTACCTACGTCACTAAAAGTTTTTCTTGCCGCATTAGCCATAGTGGATGACTTAGGGGCCATTATTGTTATTGCCGTTTTTTACACGGCAGAACTACATTTGAATCAATTATTATACGCAGGCGGAATTGTGGGCTTGCTTGTTTTGATGAATGTATCGGGAGTAAAAAAACTGGCATTTTATATTATTCCAGGCATTTTTCTATGGTACTTCGTTCACCATTCGGGCATTCACGCTACTATTGCGGGGGTATTGCTCGCCTTTACTATTCCTACTAATCCGGTAAAAGACGAATCTACTCTGGAAAACCTGGAACATAAACTTATAGGCCCGGTAAATTACCTCATTATGCCAATTTTCGCACTCGCTAACACCAACATTCGCTTTCACGGCGATATGATAAATGGCCTGACATCGTCGCTTGGATTGGGAATAATGTGCGGCCTCCTAATCGGTAAAACTCTTGGTATAAGCTTTTTTTCATATCTATCGGTAAAACTCGGTTTTAGTAGTTTGCCTGGCCGTACATCATGGAAACATATCATTGGACTGGCAATGCTGGCTGGCATCGGTTTCACCATGTCGGTGTTTATTGCCCTTCTTTCATTTGATTCACCCGAAATTCACGATGAGGCCAAATTCTCTATTTTGGTTACCTCGCTCCTAGCGGGAGTTTTGGGCTACGTTTTCCTTAGTGTAGTTTATAGAAAACGAGTAAAAAAGGTTTTAATAGCAAAGCCCTCTTTGAACAAAAGTTAATTCAAAAAAAATCCCGGCCGCTTTCGCAACCGGGAATTCATAAAACCCAACCCAAATTATTTATTCTTTTTAGACTTTTTACCAGCCTTAGATTTTTTATTCTTTTCACGATCATCATCATCCTCACGGCTATCACCATTCCTGGTGGTACGATCGCGGCTATCAATTACACCATCATTATTTCTGTCATAATTGCGATCTCGATCATCTATAACACCGTCGTTATTTCTGTCGTAGTTGCGGTCGCGATCATCAATTACCCCGTCGTTGTTACGGTCATACCCTCTGTTACGATCATTTGATCTATTACCCTCAATTTTTTTCCGCTGTCCGGGAGGCATTCCATGAGGGTGTTTACCTTCCCACCCTTTACTCTTATCACCATATTGACCATTCTGATTGATAGGATTACCGTTTTTATCGTGATAAACTTTCACTTGCGTACTGCGTGTTTCGTAGTGTCCGGGAATTGTACGGCCTCCTACCCCGAAAATACCGCCGGTACGTTGTTCGGGCACCCAAACTCTTTCATCACGGGTTTCATAATGATAGTCACCCTGTGCGTCTCTCTGCGTAGTTTGCGCATTCGACTCTAATGCGAAGAAACTAAGTCCCGCAATGAATGCTGTGATTATTATCTTTTTCATAAAAGTATTATTGTGTGTGTGTATAGGTATGACAGAAGAATGGGACAGAAGGTTTAATCGGAAACAAATTAAGAGCGGGGCCGCCGATTCAGATCAGAATATCAATTGCTTCGATTGAAGCTCCCGGCCTAAAAACAAGGTTGCCTTTTTGTCAAAATCCGAACAGCATTCTGTGGTATAAAACGTCTGGTGTTGGTTTTTGGAGCAAAGTGCCTCCACTTCCGCATGACGTTTAAGGTATTCGTTTAACGATTTGGCAACCAGCTCTCCCTGCGAAATTATTTGCACATTCGGCCCGGCAAACTCTCTGATTTTGTTGATAAGCAAGGGATAATGGGTGCAAGCCAGAACAAGCGTATCTATTTCCGGATTTACCGCGAATAAATTATCGAGGTTTTTCTTTACAAAATAATCGGCGGCGGGGTTGTTAATTTCATTATTCTCTACTAAAGGTACCCACATAGGGCAGGCCTCCTGGAAAACACTGATCTCGGGAAAAAATTTAGCGATTTCAATTACATACGAACGTGATGCTACCGTTCCGGGCGTGGCCAAAATTCCGACATTACCAGATTTGGTATAGCTGCCCACTACCTCGGCGGTAGGGCGAATTACTCCGAGAACTTTTCGCAGATCGTTTAACTGAGGCAGATCGTTTTGCTGGATGCTTCTAAGTGCTTTCGCGGATGCTGTATTACAAGCCAGAATTACCAAATTGCAGCCTAAATCAAACAACTGCTGTACACATTCCCAGGTGTATTTATAAACGGTTTCGAACGAGCGGGTACCATAAGGAACCCGTGCGTTATCACCCAGATAGATGAAATCATAATCAGGAAGTTCCTTAACAATTTCTTTAAAAACTGTAAGGCCCCCGTAACCCGAATCAAAAACACCTATAGGTCCGCTTGCTTGTGGCATTTCTGTAAATTAAAGCAATTATGGTTTAATTTGCTTCTTATTTTTTTCAATAAGCAATTGGATAATGCCGTCAACCATTCCCACCCTCGGAACATGGATATGCTTTACCCCCGCCCATTTCATTACGGAAAGATAAATTTCGCATGCCGGTATAATTACATCCGCCCTATCTTGGTTCAAACCCAAAACGGTTATGCGCTCCTTTAAAGAGAATGAGTTGAGATAATTATACATTTCTCTAAGTTTGGCAGTACTTAAAGGCATACCATCCTTTTCTTCCGACATTTTAAAGAGCTTATTTATATTGCCGCCTGTGCCGATACCAATCAGGTTTGAGTGGTGCTTGCTATTTACTTTTATCCACTCTTTTATATCATCCCATGATTCATCAGTATCCGCGTTGTCGAGCATCCGTACCGTTCCGATAGGAAATGACTTGGATGCTTTTACTTTGCCGTCCGAAAAAATTGAAAGCTCGGTACTGCCGCCACCCACGTCGATGTATAAATAGTTTTTCTTCCGCTCGAGGGTTTGTTCGATATGGCTTGAATAAATAATATTCGCTTCACTTTGGCCTTCCACTATTTCCAGATTAATGCCAGCTTCAGCCTTGATCCGGTTCACCAACTCCGGCCCGTTAGATGCTTCGCGCATGGCGGATGTTGCGCAGGCACGGTAATCTTCCACTTTATAAACATCAATCAGAAGTTTAAAGGCGGTCATGGTTTTTAATAACTCCTCGGTTTTTTTCCCCGAAATACACTTATCGAGAAAAGCATCATCACCTAAGCGAAGCGGCACCCTGATGAGGGTATTTTTCTTAAAGGAGGTTTCTTTTCCGTTGTCAATTATATCAGCGATTAAAAGACGTACAGCGTTTGAGCCTATGTCTATGGCGGCGTATCTCAATGTGGTTATTTTTTATATTTAAGATAAGTGTAAATATCGGTCTGGGCACGGTAACTCATTTTACCCTTCGGTTTATACCGGTTACTGTTTACATTGTTAATTACCCTGGCTTTGGTATTATCCTTTAGCTGAATATTGATGATGTCGCGAATCTCCCTGCGGATATTCTCATCCAGAATCGGAAATCCTACTTCAACACGGTGATCGAGATTCCGGGTCATTAAATCCGCGGAAGCGAGGAACATTTTTTCATCTCCTCCGTTGCCGAAAATCCATACCCGGGCATGTTCCAGATACTTATCAATAATACTAATTACTTCTATATTTTCGCTTACCCCTTCAATGCCGGGCACCAGTGTGCACATGCCACGAATAATTAGCTGAATTTTTACTCCCGCCACGCTGGCATCGTATAATTTCTGAACAATGTCCTCATCCGCAAGGCTGTTCATTTTTAGAATCAAATAAGCGGGCTTTCCGTGGTGAGCATTCTTTATTTCTACATCTATAAGGGCACTTATTTTATCCCGGGTTTCGAGTGGCGACACAATGAGACATTTGTAATCTTTGTAGAACACCTTTTTTTCCAAGCCCTTAAATAAGTGTTTAAGCTCTGTCGTAATTTCAGGATGAGTGGTAAATAAACTGTGGTCGGCGTAGATCCGGGAAGACTTTTCATTAAAATTACCAGTGGCCAGGTTGGCGTAATACGTAACCTTATTTTTTTCCTTCCTGGTAATTAAACAAATCTTAGAGTGTACTTTATAATCTAAGAGGCCGTAATTTACCTGCACCCCTTCCTCTTCCAATCGTTTTGTCCAATTGATATTATTTTGCTCGTCGAAACGAGCCTTTAATTCAACCAAACAATTCACTCGCTTACCGTTCTTGGCGGCATTAATCAGCGCGTTTATAACCCGCGAGTTTTCGGCGAGGCGATAAAGCGTAATGTCAATATCCGTCACCTTGGGGTCGATAGCCGCTTCACGCAAAAAGTGGATAATATAATCGAACGACTGATAAGGCAGATTTATCAGATAATCGCGCTTCGAAATCTGCCCGAAGATACTTTTCCCCATATCCAGATCGCGAATTTCAAGAGGAGGATCTTTTTCATACTCCAGTTCGGGCCTGCCAACATTCGGGAAATTGATAAAGTCTTTAAAATTATGATAGCGGTTACCCGGAATTAAGGCATCAGTATCCAGGTCAAGCTTATCTACCAGAAAGGTGAGCATATCCAAAGGGATGTTATTATCATAGAGCAAGCGCATGGGCCTCCCCTTTTTCCTTTTCTGAAGACTTTTTGTGAGGGTATCTATAAATTTCTCGCTTACATTTCTATCCAGATCAAGCTCAGCATCACGCGTAAGCTGAATAGAATAAGCTTCAATGGTATGGTAATCAAAGATGAAATAAATATTATCAAGGCAATACCTTATGGCATCGTCCAAAAGGATAATAAATTTCAGATTATTGGTTTCAGGAAGTACGATAAACCGCTCCAGGCTTTTGGTGGGAATCTCCATTAAACTGTAGCGCACTTTTTCCTTAGCATCGTTTTTAGTAAGCCTTACCAGGAAGTAAATAGCCCTGTCTTTAAGTTCGGGAAAAGGCTTGCTTTCATCGAGCATGATCGGAACCAGCGTAGGAAGAAGTTTATCTTTAAAGTACTTCTTAACAAACTGTCCCCGCGATACATTAAGCTGATGTTCGTTAATGATGAAGATCTTTTCCTGTACAAGTTCCTTAATAATCTCATCCTCATAAAGATGATTGAACCTGCGCTCCTGTTTTACAACAATATTTTTAATCTGTTTGATTATCTTCTTGGGGTTATACCCGAAAACTTCCTTCGCTTTAGTATTGATATTAGTTAGTCGGCTTAGTGTGGGTACCCTTACCCGGTAAAACTCATCCAGATTTGAGGAAAAAATCGCCAAAAAACGAATGCGTTCAATCAGTGGCACCGTTTTATCGGCAGCTTCCTGAAGTACTCGTTCATTAAAATACAACCAACTGATCTCTCGATTTGTAAGCAGTGTTTTTTGCTTAGACATCCGTATATAAATAAAAAGTCCCGGGCTTTAGACCGGGACTGCAAGTTGTATAATCTTTTGTTAACTTAATGTTAATTGCAGCTATGATATAAATATCAATTACTCTGATTTGGTTTCAGGAGTTTCCGGACTTATCTGATTTTCAGTATTAACGGTTTCATTTTTTACAGCTGTACCGGGTTTTACGGCAGCACGTCTGGTTCTGCGCTTTACAGGTGCTACATCTGTTTTATCCTGAGCTGTAGCGGCAGTCGCAGGCTTTGAAGTTCTTCTTACCGGAGTCTTTTTTACCGGCGAATTTTCTACCGATGCGGGTTTAGCGACCCTACGGCTTCTCGCTTTTGGTATACTGTCTGTACTTACTATTTGTGGTGTGCGTTTAACAACTGGCTTGGCGGCAGGTTTTGCAACCACTTTTGCCACTACCTTTTCTGCCCTGCTGGGTGATTTTCCAGCCTCCTTTTTAGAAGCCTGCACTTCGCGTTTTACCGTTGCTTTTTCGGCTTTTATTGTTTTCTTCGACGCTGGTTTTTTAACCGTCTTTTCTTTTTTAATTTTCTGAGAAAGCTTTTTCGCAATCTCCTTACTCATCTTTTTTATATCTTTCGCAATTCTTTCAGCATCATGACCAAGAGTAGCAACTACAGCGAGAAACTTCTCTGCGATACCGCTTTCAAGTTCCTTTTTTACTGCTTTTTTTGGCGAAGCTTTGGGAGTGCTTTTAACAGCTTTGCTTGATTTTGGTTTAGTTTTCTTCATAATGTTTTTTATAATAATACCTATCGTGGGTAAATTGTTTTTTATTTAAATGTACCGACATAATTTTAAACTTTAAAATAAATCCTTTCATATGCCAACATTCGATATAGTAAGTAAGATAGATGGACAAACTTTAGACAACGCCATCAATAACGCAAAAAAAGAGATTCTTAACCGCTACGATTTTACGGGCTCAAAAAGCACCATCGAACTGGATAAAAAAACCAATGTAATTACCATCGTTACCGAAGATGATATGCGCCTGAAAGCGATTCAGGATTCTATTATATCGAGAATGATGAAGCAGCATCTTGATCCTTCGTCACTTGATATGGGTAAAGAAATTTACGCTTCCGGAAACATGATCAGAAAAGATATCACCGTTAAGGAAGGAATCGATAAAGAAACGTCTAAAAAAATCATTAAGAAAATTAAAGACAGCGGCCTAAAAGTGCAGGCATCTATTATGGACGATCAGTTGCGTGTACAGGGTAAGAAAATTGACGATCTCCAGGCGGTAATCGCGCTTTGCCGTACCGACGATTTCGGGCAGCCCTTGCAGTATATTAATATGCGGAACTAATTATCTGTGTTATGAACTTCCTTATCTCAGCAGATAAAACAAAGCTAAACGTTCAACTCATTCATAAGTACTTAAGCGAAGAATCCTATTGGGCGAAAAACATCCCTTTAGAAACAGTTGAACAATGCGTTGAGAATTCTTTAAGCTTTGGTGTTTATATAAACGATGCCCAGGTAGGATTTGCACGTGTAATTACCGATTCGTCGACGTTTGCTTACCTGGCGGATGTGTTTATATTACCCCAATACAGAGGCAGGGGCTTATCTAAAAATCTGGTAGAATTTATCCTCGCTTACCCGGAATTACAGGGATTGCGCCGTTGGATGCTTGCTACCGCCGACGCTCATGAATTATACCGAAAATATGGCTTCAAGGAATTATCAAAGCCAGAACGCTTCATGGAAATAGCTAATCCTTCGATCTATGAATCTAAAAATCAGCACTAAAGTATTTTTTGTTATCATTTTTTCCTGGCAAAACAGCCAGGCGCAGCTTTCCAGCCAGCTACATGACCGGCTGTTTACCGCCGGATATGCCCATGCGTTTATAGGCGGCCTGTACGATGGATATTACCCCTGCCACAAGCTAAAGCAAAACGGCGATTTCGGGCTCGGTGCGCCAGACAAGCTCGACGGAGAGTTGCTGATGTTGAACGGGAAAATATATCAAACTCAATCGACCGGCAAGACCTTTGAAGTAAGCGACAAGGCTTTAATTCCTTATGCTGTAGTTAATTTCTTTAAGGCAGACAGGGTGCTGGCATTGAAAAAACCAATAAGCCGACAATCTTTATATGCGTTTTTAGACAGCGTTTTAAATGATGTAAATGGAATTTACGCGATACATCTGAAAGGCAAATTTACCACTGCTAAAACGAGAGCTTTCCCGGCGGTTATAACCAAGCCTTATCAGCCACTGGCAGATATGCTTGCGCTACAGCGGTTTTTTAATTTTGAAACTACCAGTGGCGATCTGGTAGGGTATCGCCTTCCGGGATATATGGATGGTGCTAACATTACCGGATATCATTTCCACTTTTTATCAGAGGATAAAAAATCTGGCGGCCATATCATCGACTTTATCGCAGAAAACCTGGTGATCGAAATAGATCAGCTATACAGTTTTGCGGTAGATCTTCCGAAAACCGCAGATTTTAAAAACTACGATTTTACTAAGAACCGCCACGAAGAGCTTAAAAGTGTAGAAAACGGCAAAAAGGATTAGTCCTTAGCTTTTTACTATTTGAATTGTAAGGGAGTTTTACTGGTAAACTTTTTAATTAGGATTAATTCCATTTGAATTTCGCCTGTGGCTGATTTATAATTTTCGAGCTAACAACTAAAGCTGTTATGATTGCTCCGATAATAACAGCAAGGGCTATTTGCAAATCTGAAAGAAAATTCGATGTAGCGACAATTCCTTTAGTATCGTTTACTAGCTTACTACCAACCGCTGATTGGATAGTAGTGAGATCTGACAACTGACTGATGGTGTTTTGCAAAGCTATTCGCCCTTCTGTTTCATATAAGCGTAAGCCTTCCGTTTGCCTATTCTGCGCCATCAGAGAGAGCATTTTATCCTCAAGAGAGGCATACTGCTGAATATTTTTCTTAAAATTATTTAAAAACACCGATTCCTCGTCTACCAGATAGGTCTTTTCGTATTTGCTGACTAATTGATCGATTTTTGTAGAATAGCCTTTCAGGCTAAGTCGAAGATGCTTAACATCGTGCTCGTTCCGGTACAGAAATTTTTCAATTACCAGCTGCCTGTTATGCAAATTCTCCGAAAGGTAAAAAATATCCGTCGCCGGAATTAACCTGTCGTTATAGATAGAATTAACCGAGCGGTTTATATCCGATATGTTTTTTTGCAACACCAGATTCACTAAAACTACCACAGCCATTATCACGCCCAACAATACCGCTACTTTAAGCTTTTGCTGAATAACGAAAGTCCATTTCATATCAAAAAGTTTATATAAAAATAACGTTTATTATGGTGGTAACACTATGACTCTTATCACTTTAATTTGCAACTTTGATAAATTTACCAAACGTAAAAATCTGCCGGGCCGAACCAATTCAGGCAATCCTAAAACAATCAAAAACAGCTTGTAAAACTCAGGTAATGGTACCGGGATAATCTCTCCCCCCTTTTAGGTACAGAGAGTTAAAAATAACAATTGCGATATTTAGAAGTTTCACTAAAATAGAATGCAATTATTTTATGTTTGTTTATGGATGAATTTATGCGACAAGCTATTGATGAGGCTAAGGAAGGCTTATCTGAAGGTGGGATTCCAATCGGTTCGGTATTGATAAAAAACGGCAAATTGGTAGCCCGGGGACACAACAAAAGAGTTCAGGAAAACAACCCGATTTTACATGGTGAGATGGATTGCCTGAATAATGCCGGACGGATAGGAAGTTACCGCGACGCTGTGATTTATTCTACCCTTATGCCCTGCTATATGTGTGCCGGTACCATCGTCCAATTTAAAATCCCAAAGGTAATTGTCGGCGAATCGAAAACGTTTAGTGGTGCCAGAGAGTTTATGGAATCGCACGGAGTGGAAGTAATAGACCTTAACCTCCCTGAGTGTGTTGAGATGATGGAGAATTTTATAAGGGAGAAGCCGGAGTTATGGAATGAGGATATTATGGAATTGTAGTTTGCTGTGCCATGAAGAGGCTCGAAGACACTAAACCCGAATTCCACAGGTTACTAAGTTCAGGTAATTCCTTTGCGATCTTTGCGCCTTAACTTCTGTTGCTTTGCGTGAAATAAGCTCTTAGTTTGCACACTTAATACGAATCGAGTAAAAGGAAATTTTTCTAGATCTTACGATTTTTTTCACGCAAAGAGCGCAAAGACAAAAACACGCAAAGAAGAGAAGGTATTCGCAGCCCCTCGGGCTTAGAGGCAATCTTTGTGGCTTGGTGTCTTCGTGGCCCCATAATTTTTAGCCACCAAGTTAAACCCATATTCCACAAGCTAATAAGTAGTTCAGGTATTTTCTTTGCGATCTTTGCGCCTTAACTTATGTTGCTTTGCGTGAAATAAGCTCTTAGTTTGCACACTTAATGCGAATCGAGTAAAAGGCAATTTTTCGAGATCTTACGATTTTTTTTCACGCAAAGAGCGCAAAGACAAAAACACGCAAAGAAGGGAAGGTATTTCGCGGCTCTTATGGGCTTAGTCAAGCCACGAACACAAAGTTTCCTTCTTAGTGCCTTTGAGCCTTTGTGGCCCCATGATTTTTAGCTACTAAGGCTCGAAGTCACCCAGTTAAACCTATATTCCACAAGCTAATAAATAGTTCATGTAATTTCTTTGCGATCTTTGCGCCTTAACTTATGTTGCTTTGCGTGAAATAAGCTCTCAGTTTACAAGCAGCGAATGAAGGTTTTACGTAATGTGAATCGAGTAAAAGTCAATTTTTCTAGATCTTACGTTTTTTTTCACGCAAAGACCGCAAAGACAAAAACACGCAAAGAAGAGAAGGCATTTCGCGGCTCTTATGGGCTTAGTCAAGCCACGAACACAAAGTTTCCTTCTTAGTGCCTTTGAGCCTTTGTGGCCCACAAATTTTCAGCTACTAAGGCTCAAAGCCACCAAGTTAAACCCATATTCCACAGGTTACTATGTTCAGGTATTTTCTTTGCGATCTTTGCGCCTTAACTTATGTTGCTTTGCGTGAAATAAGCTCTCAGTTTGCAGGCAACGAAGAAAGGTTTTACGTAATGCGAATCCAATAAAAGGCGATTTTTCGAGATCTTACGTTTTTTTTCACGCAAAGAGCGCAAAGACAAAACACGCAAAGAAGAGAAGGTATTTCGCGGCTCATATGGGCTTAGTCAAGCCACGAACACAAAGTTTCCTTCTTAGTGCCTTTGAGCCTTTGTGGCCCACAAATTTTTACAACGGAAGCTCAAAAACGTAAAGCCTCATAAATTTCAAACTAAATCTTCCCAAAAACAAACAAGCCCTACTGCAAAATGTTAACACAGAAACCCATCATCCGCCATGAACTATTTAAAACTTTTAAGCCTGGCCCTAATTTCTGTAGCCGCCATTTCCTGCAGCCGTGATAAAAAAGAAGAACTGGCAAAAACCTGGCAGGTGAGCGATATTGAAACCGAAACCGAATTGGTAGATTCTATTAAAAATGCAATGCTTCTGAGTTCTACCATGCAGTTTACAGAAGACGGGCACTACACTACTTCGGGCGGCATAGGGGCTGACCAGGGAACTTATACACTCGACGAAGAGGGCAAAACACTTTCTACCATCTCCCTTGCGGGAAGAAATAGCGATGTTTATACCATTGAGGAATTAGATAAAGAAAAACTTGTATTAAGCCGAAAAGGCAGTACGATTACCTGTAAAGCTGTTAAACAATAATCCAAGAAAATGGTTACTTTTTAATCACCTGAAGTAACATTTCAACCAGTGCTTCAGGAGTACTCCATTGCGGGTTGTGATCTGCCTCTAACTGCAATACCGGCCAGTTTCTTTTCCTCGCCCTTTCGGCACTCGATTCAAAAGGATCATCTTCCGCTCTTTTACCAGAATCAACAGTTAAAATGTAAGTCGCCGCAAGTTGTTTTGCTTCGGGATTTTCCAGGACAATCCGCTCGGTGAAAGTTTTCACTGAATGTGGCACGTCAGTAGGCGGTTGTTGTCCGGGTTTAACCCACTCCGGGATCATAAAGCCATTTTTAGACATCGAATTTATTCCGTCTGGCCCTATTTTCCGAATTCTGGCCACACTCTCTCCATCGTTCGGAACAAAAGCATCCAGGTAAATAAGTCGTTTTATTCGGCCGGGTATTTTTTCGGCTACCCCGCTTATCACCATACCTCCGTAACTATGTCCCATTAAAATAATATCGTGTAAATCTTCGTAAAGAATGGTGTTCACTACGTCGTTAATATGTGTAGTAAGGCCAATTTCTTTAGTTGCCAAATGCACCCGCTCACCTTGCCCCGTTAAGGTTGGGCGGTACACAATTCCCCCCTTTTCGGTAAGTAAAGAATCTACCTTTTTATAGGCCCATCCACCGCCCCAGGCACCATGCACAATTACTATCACCGGCTTCTGATTCTGGGCATATCCATCAGAGCAAACAAAAAAGAGCAGTATAAAAGCAAAGTTAACAAGGCGCATAATGGTAGATTTAATTAAGGTTTCTTACGGAAATATCACTAAAAAAGTTGTCCCTTCATTCACTTTCGATTCAACTTCTATCTTGATATGATGATAATTTGCAATACTTTTCACTATAGAAAGCCCCAGTCCATAACCGCCGGTCTGAGCCAGATTTGCTTTCTTAAACCGGTTAAAAACAAACGGAACATCTTCTTCCGGGATTCCGATACCGCTATCGCTCACACTTACAAAGTAATTCCCGCCAGTCTTACCATCACTAATAACTATGCTGCCTTTCGGCTTATTGTATCTGATGGCGTTATTTACCAAGTTATAAAAAAGCTGGAACAGTAAATCATGATTTACGTTTTCAATTTCAACCGGATTATCAAATCGCAGTTCTAAGGTAATTTCCTGCTCTTCGAGCCTGTGGCTTATTTCTTCCGTTACTTCTTCCAGTAATAGCTTAACATTTACCGTATCCGCTTTTGCGAATTGCTCATTCTCGATCCTGGATATCAGCAATAATGAATTAACGATTTTCTTTAAGCGGTTCAATGTTCTGAGCATTTCCGAAAGCCGCTGCTGAATTAAGTCGCTCACCTCATTGTGCTCCATCAGATTCTCAATTTTATTCTGGAGAATGCTTATCGGAGTCATCAATTCGTGCGAGGCATTGGCCGTAAATTCTCTCTCCTTTTCAAAAGCTTCTGTAATCTGCTCCATCAAAAGCATTAACGAACTATCAAGATATTGAAAATCGGAGGTAGAAGTTTTAACCGGCTTTTGATGTTTTGCGAAAGGAAATTTCTGATTTACCAGCTTATCTTTTATGATGAAGTTTAAGGGCTTAATCAAATAATGGGTAAAAAATAAATCGATAATTAAGGTTACGAAAATTAGGCTTAGAAGTACAATCAGCGCAAAGCGTTGAAAAGGTCGGTTATACTGGCTGATGGTGGCGGTTTTTCTGCCGATTTCTAATAGAAATGTCTCATTATTAGCTTTAAACGTATGGCTTAGAACTCTATATCTGGATGTATCCTGTTCGATAAAGCGTTCGGCGGTTTCAATGGTATCAAGTTTAGAGTTGCTCTCTACAGGCACTAAAGCGATAAACTCATCTTTTAGCAGTGTATAACTTCCATAGCTTGGTTGTCCGTCGAGATACGACTCAATACCTTCCTGAGAAATTACCTGAAGTACTTTAGTTTTTTGCTGCAAAAGCACATTATCCGTATATCGGGCCACCACAATATCTACAAGGTAAGGCAGGCTTAATACAAAGAACAATACAATCGCCAGTTTAGATAGCGTTACAAAAAGGGTAAGCTTGGTAGATAATTTCAAGACTTTTTAATTTTATACCCCACCCCTCTCACTGTTTCAAGCCAGTCGATGGGCCCGTACGCACCCAGTTTCTTTCTCAAATTCTTTATATGTACATCAATGTAGTTCGAGTCGTAATCATCATCAACAAAGCTCCCCCAGATATGCTCGCATAATTGAAGCCGCGTAAGCACCCGATTTTTATGCAGAAGCATATAGCTTAACAGATCGAATTCTTTTCGGGTAAGTTCTATTTCATTTTCATGATGAGAGACGATACGCTTTTGGATATCTACATTAAATTCGCCAAGCGGAAGAACCTGACTATTAATGCCCGATTTTCTCCGGGTAATGGCCTGCATCCTTGATTGCAATTCGAGTAATGAAAAAGGTTTTGGCAGATAATCGTCTGCACCGAGATCAAGCCCTTTAATCCGGTCCTCGATATTTCCTCTGGCAGTTAATATAATATAAGCCGCATCGGGGTTAGCCTTTTTTGCCTGCTCTAACAAAACCAGCCCATCCTTATCGGGAAGCCCCAAATCGAGCAAGATAAAATCGTAGAGATTGCACTCAATCTTTTCTAATCCCTGCCGGGCGGTATGGGCCAAATCGCAGATATAAAATGCTTTTTTTAAAAAGGCTTCAACTTCATAAGCCAGCGTCTTTTCATCTTCAACTAAAAGTACTTTCACAGCTTATTTAAAACGTGTAATAAAACCCTAAGTTAAAAAATGATTGGAGTTTTTGGGAGGTACTGACGGATTTGCTTAATACAGCGCCTTGATAGCTGGCTTCGATCGAATAATTAGTTCGATTATAGACTAAGGGGAGTGTAAAATTATATGAAACTATATTATAACTGGTCGTTGTTACTACCGTTACCTGATCCTCTCTTTTCCCTTTAATAACATCTGTTATAACGCCTTTATCTTGCCCGTCCTTTTTAAATCTTTGACCCTTAGCCACTGGAGGCACGTTAAGGGGCTTGCCAATGATCGGTATATTAGGGCTTTGTTTGGCTTTAGGGGGTGCCGGAGTAGTGACCGAATCAGAAAACCTTTGTGTGCCTCCAACAATTTCAAAAACAGGCTCAAGCGTCAGATAATCTTTTGAACTGAACGACAAACCTAAATCGATAACTTTTGAAGCATTAAATGATGTATACAATACATCATCTTTGCCTGGCACATAAGAAGCCGTAACTCCTGTGCTTAGCCACTGCCAATCGTAGACCAAAGATGTTGATACCATATCTTCGTTTACAGATTGAAGCAACGGCGAGTTGTCGGGATAGAATGACTTCCCGTAGCTTAACTGACCAGACAACGCTTTTGTCAAGTCGAAGCTGAATCCTGCAGTTAAATTGATTGCCGATACGCCTGATTGAGAGTCAAATAGTTTGTAAGTGTACCCAGACAACCAAAGGCCCTTCGGGAATACCACTTGGGCACTTCCGAGAATATAAGGTAATCTGTCTGCAGATGCTTGCCCGTAATAACTTACGTTGCTGCTATATTCTGTACCAAGTGTTACTGTAGCCTTTGCTGTATCACCATCAGAGCTTTCTGAATTTTGTGCAGATAATGAAAAATAGAATAGAAAGAAATATAAAAAAAATAGATAACACTTCATATTGCTGAACTCTATATACCCAGCGAGCGCAAAACCCTTCCGGGTTTAACCCTCACCGGCGGACGTTTAATTTTCACTCTATCGGTTACTACTCCGGGACGCAATTTAGGACGAGCCTTTGGTATTTCCCTGATATTCGGCCGCTTTGGATCTACCTCTACAACCTTAGGATCTGGTTTTGGTTCCCTATCTCTATCTGCCTCAGGACGTTTTTTTGAATCTTTGTCTTTTTCGTCCTGCTTTTTCGCATCCTTATCATCCTGCTTTTTAGGCTGTCTGAGAAGCGAATCTATGGCTACAAGGTCGGCTGACGACATTGCGATTAAAGATTTATTGCCGTACAAACTAAAATCCTCCGCCGAAACTATCGTAGGAAATACTCCCATCACAATCCCCGCAACTACTGCCCTAAAATATTTTCCCGTTTTCATTTTCTTTGTTAAAATTAAGAAAGTTTGCCTCAATTACGAGGCAAACGATCTATAAGTGTGTTTTTGTGTTTAGCGGTATTATAGCCCAAGCTTTAAACCAGCTCCGGCATTTGTTTTAACCCGGGTACGACCAACTCCCACATTGGCTCCGGTTTTAGCACCAGCTTTTACTCTGGTGTTGTCTTTAGCTTCGCCTTTACGGGCTTCTTTTCTTGCTTTTACGCTTGCTTTAACATCTGCTAAGGCATCGTCGTCATCGCCAATTTTAGCGTCGGCTTTAAGTTCCTTTAAAGCTTTAAGTTCTTCTCTTTTTGCCTCAGCTTCTGCTTTAGCGGCAGCTTTTACTTCTCTCGCAGCTTCTTTATTTTCATCTTTCAGCTCTTTAGACTGTCCGTTTTTTCTATGAAATTCGGCCTGAGATTTAGATGAGGCAGCACCGCTTACTTCCGCACCATTAATATTTGCGTCGGTAACAGATTTTGCTGTAGAGCTTACCGCTGAACCATGGTTGGATTTAGCCTCAGTTACTTTAGATGTTTCGTTTTTAATTCTGGCATCAGAAGATTTATCGTTCTTTCTGTGTAACTCGGCCTGAGATTTAGAAGAAGCAACACTGCTTACCTCTTTGCCCTTAATATCTGCATCGGTAGTAGATTTTGTAGTTGAACTAACTTTTGCACCATGTGTATTCTTTGCATTGTCATTTGTTTGCGCAAACGATACCGCGGTAAATATTAGAGCTGCTGTGGTTAATACTATAGTTTTCATATTCGTTATTTTTGTGTGTTTATGTTTAATTTCTTATACAAAGAACACCAGCGAAGATGAAGCAAAGATGAATTTTCGAAATTATTTTAAAATTTTTTCGAAGATTTAAAATGGGCGTCAACTATTTGAAGGTCAATTCAAATTTCGTCGGGATCCCTTTCGGGGATATATTCTCCGGTAATAATTGCCCGCTTGTTTATAGAATCAAGATCTATGAGCATTTCCATGGAAGCCTTTTCGGTAAAATCAATATCAGCGCAGGCGTTAAACTGGCCTACAGAATACTCAACAAGAAACTTTCCCATTTGAGCTTGAAGCATTTCTATGGATTCTCCGCGTAGGCGAACATCAAACACACGTCCCCTGCTTTTAAAATGATAGCTTACCAGAAGTGATTCTATTGTTTTAATATTGCTCTGCAGCTCATTTTTGAGCGCGATAATATCGATGTTTTCTGCCAGAAAAGGGCCGGATAGTTGAAATGTAGCTTGTTCCTGCATATATCGAAATGTGATTAATCAGATAGTTGCCTGTAGTCCGCCCTTTAGATTATACACCTCTAAATCGGGGAACTTATTTTTAAAGATTTGTAATGCTTTTAAAGATCTCGCGCCTGTCTGACAAACCAGTACCACTTTTTTTTGAAGGTCAACCGCAACAGAATTCCCCTCCAGGTCCGAAAGCGGAATGTTCCGTCCTCCGATATTATATCGTTCAAACTCCTCCTCCTCTCTAACATCAATAAGCAGAACAGCCCCTGCGTTTAACCATAAATTCAAGGTCTGATAATTTATCGATTGAAGGTCAATCTCACATCCTTCCTCATAATGGCCCAAATTTTTGATTGTCTTGTTAGCCGGATTAGTTTTAAAGCCAATAAGGCTCATATCGTTCGTCAGCAAATTTAAACTCAAAAGCTTTCCTGATAAAGGAGAGCCAATCCCGGTTATCACTTTTATAGCTTCGGTGGCTTGCCATGTACCCATAATTCCGGGCAAGACGCCCAAAACTCCAGCTTCGCCACATGCGGGCACGTCGCCTGACGCTGGTTCATGAGGATATAAACATCGGTAGCTTGGCCCGTCCATATAATTAAATGTGCTGATTTGACCTTCAAATTTGAATAGAGCCGCATAGATGTACGGCTTGCCGGTAATTACACAAGCGTCGTTTAGCAAATAGCGTGTACTAAAATTATCAGAGCCATCTACAACCAGATCATATTGTTTTAAGATTTCCAAAACATTATCCCTTGTAATGCGGGGATAGGTTTGGATGCTGATTAGAGGATTCTTTTTCAGGAGATGTGATTTAGCGACTTCCGCTTTTAGTTTTCCGATGTCATCCGAATCAAAAAGCACTTGCCTTTGCAGATTCGAAATACTTACCGCATCACTATCGGCGATCCCTAAAAAACCTATTCCAGCCGCGGCAAGGTAAAGCAAACAGGGGCAGCCTAATCCTCCGGCCCCAACTACCAATACTTTCGCGGCTTTAAGTTTAAGCTGGGCATCGGCACCAAACTCCTCCATTAAAAGGTGGCGGCTGTAACGCTGAAGTTCTTCCTGACTTAAATTCATTATATATACTGACAGGTGATGTTTTGGGCAGTCCCCGCCATAATCATATTGTCGAAACTATTAATTTACCCGTAAAGTTTAAGAATTATCTCAAAATAGTAATCGATCCGGCAATCACTTTCCGGCCTTTTTGCGGATCGATAGTATAATAATATGTGGCTGCGGGTAAAGGATTACCCTTAAACGTTCCATCCCATGGCGTGCTGTATCCTGTGGTGCTAAACACCATCTGGCCCGACCGGTTAAACACCTTTATAACGCAATTGGTATAGGTGTTTAAATTCGCTATAACCCATAAATCGTTTATGCCATCGCCGTTGGGCGTAAAGGTGTTAGGTACCTCGGGAGTTTTATTTACGGTTACGGTTACTGTCCCTTCCGAAGAACAGCCCGTATTTTTATCGGTAGCTCTCAAGGTATAAACGGTAGTCTGCTCGGGAGATGCTATTGGTGTAAGAATAGTTGTGCCTGATAAAGCTGTCGCCGGGCTCCATTGATAATCCAACCCGCTTTGTTCTGCGATAGCCGGTAAGGTAATTTCGCCTCCAAGGAGTATATCTACATCATCATTCAATACTACCGGATTGGGCTGAACAATAATATCCTGACTCTTAGCGTCGCTGCATCCACCAGACGCGGAAGTAAATGTATAAGTAATGGTATGTGTTCCAACTCCGGCCGATGCGGGATTAAACATTCCTGAAGAGCTAACTCCGTTACCAGTAAAAACACCGCTTCCTCCCACTCCAACTGTTTCGCTTGCCTGAATAATCTGGAAGGGTGTATTTTTCAGGCACACCGGGGCAATTGTATTAAAAACAACTTCAGGCTTCGAATACACAGATATATCAATAAAGGAATCGTCTACGCAAGTAGCTCCGGAATAAACTTTCATACGCACCCTGTACACTTTCATTGCGGTAGTACTTGCCGGGTATAAATATGAATACACCTTAGGCGCAGTACGTAAACCTGGTGTGTTATCAATTTCTACCTGGGCCGGATTATTCAGATAATCATAATACCACTCAATTTTAGTAATCTCACCAAAATTAACACTGGCTTTATCTTCGAATTTTACGGGGATACCGCTGCATAAAGCGGTAAGATTCCTCACTTGAAAATCGGCGTTCGGATTACTTCCGTTAACAGTGAAAAAATGCGTTTTGGTGTTAACACATCCGTCTTTAGATGTCGACTTTAAGGTTACAGTATATACTCCCGGCGCACTGTAAGCGTGGGTTCCGTTCTTTATTATAGATGTATTTAATCCCGCCGAGGAGGGTTCACCGAAATTCCACTCATAAGTTAGCTGGCTATCAGTGCCGTCGGCAATGGTAGTGGTATTTGTAAAGGTCGCGCTACCGTCGCTAAGGCAAAAGCCGGGCAGTTCAAAATCCGCGACCGGAACAATCGCAAGCAAAACTTTAACCCCCAGACTCTCGACAGGCAGCGTACATGGAGAACTTGTAACTATTCGTTTGTAATAAGTGCTGGTGTTTATAGGTGGCGGGTCGTAATCTTTTGATATGGCACCGGCAATGTTCGTAAAATTTACATTATCGGTCGAGCTTTGCCATTGGAAGGTATAAATTCCTATATCTCCGGTTGGATTCGATCCGGTGATTCTAACCGGATCAACAAAATCTCCGCTGGTATTTACACAGAATTTATCTGCGTTTGTCGGAATGGTAATGGTATTGTTGGTTAATGGCCCTGCGTTTGCAACCGCTACATTGTCGCTAGAAGAACTGGCACCGCTGAAATTAGAGCCGGGCACAAAACCTAAAGATCCCTCATACTGAATATTAGATCCGGGAAATGCGTTTATCTTACTGGTAATCCTGCGGTCGGGGTCGCCTATGGTACGTGTCGGATCAAAATGTAATGTTTGGGCACTGGTGTTAAAAATTTGAGGCGCCACACCGCAATCGATAGTGGCTTTAACGGTGATGGTTACATCGCCTCCGGGGGCGATGTTAAAATCGCCGAATAAGGGCCGCTGGGCATTTCCCGGCGGCAAATTAGTGATAAGGGCGGGGCCTCCCGAGTCGTTATGATATTCGACAGTTGCGCTCTTGTAAGATATCCCCGGCGGCAATAGTGCTTCAATTCTGGCTCCGCCTGCGTTTCCGCCGCCCGGCTGATTTACTGCTTTTATAATGTATTCGACTTCCATGCCGGGCACACGAATAACTGAAGGATTTACCACATCGACAGTAGTACTCAATACCGGATAACAGGCCGATCCTCCGCCCTGTAAATAAGGCGGAAGAGATGAAATAAGAAAGGGCAGAGATATGCCGATTTTTCCGTTCTCGGCACCGTGGCTGGTACCCGCACCCGAATTAGCTCTCCCGGCGTTCCCGGCAGAAACATCTCGGTTTATTGTCCCTGAAGACATGGCGTAGAAGATCTCTCCGCCGCCGCCGCCACCACCGGGGCCATGTTCATTTGTGCCAATATCCCCTCGGGTGTTTCCGCCATTACCCCCTTTTGCTTCCACTGTTAACACCCCGCCAGGTATCGGGTCTGAAACTTTAATATAAACGGTACCGCCAGCACCGCCACCTCCGGCACCGTCTGGCTGAGAGCCCTGAATTCCGGCGGCTCCATCACCGCCA
Organism: Sphingobacteriaceae bacterium; assembly: GCA_014380615.1. Lineage (GTDB taxonomy): Bacteria > Bacteroidota > Bacteroidia > Sphingobacteriales > Sphingobacteriaceae > Paradesertivirga. The sequence continues at coordinate 58,692 of JACMJM010000043.1, read as the reverse complement.
TTAGCTCGAATTACACCCGTTCCCACAATCTGGCCTACGTTTATCAATATTATTCCGCCGCCAACACCCCCTTTTACTCCGCTCAACGCATTGTTCGCATCGCCACCGCCGCCACCGCCGCCCATAATTATCCGGGAAATATCGAGGGATGCTCCCGTGTAGGAAATCGATCCGGGCCGTCCGCCATTTGGGAAAGTATTAGGAGCATCGGGTACCGAAGCTGTACCGTTCCCGCCGACACCGCCAAAACCACCGTTTCCGCCTCCGCCTCCTCCGGCGTTATGATCATGTCCGCCTCCCCCGGCATTTCCGGGTGCTCCTTTCCCCGAGGATCCTCCGGGCAAACCCTCTGTTAGATTATCCGGGTCGTTATAGCCATCCCACATAAATCTCGGCGTACCAGCAATACCCTCTCCTTTTCCAACTGATCTAAGATCACTGGATGGAGTTACATATATACTGCTAATGTTGCCCTTAGACAAAGAGGAACTTCCATAACCTCCTCTGAAGCCTCTGGAGGAAGCATCTATAGTAAACCCGCTAAAGTTCATAGATCCCGAAACGTCGAAAGCGATAATTCCGCCCGCATGCCCGTTAAAAGGAGGTGTATTTATGGAGGATGATAATACCAAATTGGAATACTGCGGAATACGAACTACCTGAAACGTTCTTTTTCCCCGCACCGAAGTTTCATCTGCAGCAAAATAAGTATGAACGGTGCCTTTGTTTACTCCGGCCCCTCTGAAGGTTAGATTTCCCCCGCCGAGACCCACAGCATTAGTTGCGATTACATATTCAAAAGTTCCGGTGTTGCCTAAAGCTGTAAAACCCGTTCCGCCTAAATTATCAGGGCCATAGCTTGAGTTATTAGCGCCATATAAATTGTTATCTGAGAAATTAATCGTTGCGTCCTGCATTTGGATAATCAGGAGCATATCGCCGGCACTGATCGGTTTCGTTCCGAAATTGTTTCCGTAGTTATCGTTGGGCGGTACGGAAGATAGTTGTACCTGTTTTGTGCCCGAACTGAGGGTAATATTGCCGGAAACCGGAAAATAGGTATTAATAGAGCCCGAAATATTGCCCGACCCATCAAGTCCGGGCGTACCGCATATCTGCGCTAAGCCATAAAACGAATAACTTAATAGAATAAATATGAATAATACTTTGTTCAAGGCTATAATCAGGGGTGGTACTTCAGCGGTGCTTAACTCCCTGAGCAATATCGGAATTAATCTTTAGATCCGGAGGATTTACTGTTTAATGCCGAGTTGAATTTAATAAGCAGTTTAAACAGATCTTCGAACTCGGTAAGTGGCAGGGTAGCAGCCCTGTCGTAAATATCGTGGTATGCTTTAATACCTCCCATTGTGTAAATAAAAAAAGACGGAACGCCTTTTTCGGTAAACCAATAATGATCGCTGTTAGCAGCCTTACCCCGCGAATTAATTTTTGGCAACAGTCTTTCTCTATCATTTATCTGTTTTAACAACGCGAATTCATTTTTACAGACACTTCCATTTACAACGGTTATCCCCTCATCGCCCGTTCCGGCGAGATCTGTATTAATTAAGAATCGTATCTTTTTAAGATCAATAAGTGGATTTTGTGAAAAATGCATGGATCCCAGCAAGCCCGCTTCTTCGCCCGAAAAACAAATAAATACCATTGAATATTTAGCCGGCCGGGCCGCATAATACTTTGCCATACTTAGCAACAGGGCCACACCACTTGCGTTATCATTGGCTCCGGGGAAATATGTTTCGTTTCCCATTCCGCCTAAATGATCGTAGTGTGCCGTAATCACGATCATCGAATCGGGGTTAGAGGTTCCCTTCACGTAGGCAGCCACATTGTATGCTTCAAAGTTTTTTACGAACCTGTTTTCAATATTGATCTTGATTTTTTTCGGAAAGCTTCGTATCGCCCGCTTATTAATTAATACATGCGTATATTGAGTTTTATGCTGCGAAACGGACCATGTCAGCTTATCTTTCAGAGAAACAACAATTCTGTTATCATCATTAGCAAAGTTAATGCTGTCTTTTTTTACCAGCTTACAGGTTTCCTTTATCCCCCGGCTCTCGGGGCTCACAATGAAATCTCTTCCCGGAACTAAAAGAGCATTATTTACCGTCACTTCCATCTTCCCCGGAAAGGTATTTACAGAAAAACTAAACTGTTGGAAAAACGTTTTATCATCCAGGGGCTTTAGTCCGTATAACTGAAATTCATTTTTTAAAAATTCGGCCGCTTTTTTAGCACCGTCTTTTGTATAACCTCTGCCCCAATAGCCAGAAGATGTCAGGCTGTCTATTGTACGGCGGGCAAATGCAAGATCCTGGGCGTATGAAAGATGAAAAATCGCGGAGAAAAAAATAATCAGGGTAGACTTCATATTCAGGATTTAAAATTAGTTATTCCCCGGTTAGCGAACAAAAAAATAGAGCCTCGGGTTACGAAGCTCTAAACTTAAAAACATGAATGCTGTAGGGGAAGGAATCGAACCTTCAAGGAGTGGTTAGCCCGTTACCGGATTTCCCAGATTCTCCGCCACCGAGACAAGGAGGTGTGTCTGCCAGTTTCACCACCCTACAGTTTGGAAACGATTTTTTAACGAATCGATTATACAAAGGTAAAGTCGACACCCATACATTACAAGTCTTTTAAAAGAAAAAGCAAATTTTTATAACTTTTTCAATGCAAGGCAAATTTTTTACAATTTAGATAATTTTACATTTATTTAATATTAATGAATTGCCATTTTTTCAATAAGCACCAAACAATGGCAGGTACGATGTACTTATTAACTGTCATAACCCCGTTATATCACAATCATTAATTTCCGAATCCTTTTAAACTAAGTAAATTGCAGCCTCAAAAATTATCATGGCCAAAGTTTCAATTAATATCGCAACAGGTTCTATTCAAAAAGAAGATATTATAGTGGGTATTGACTTAGGTACCACCAACAGCCTGGTAGCTTTTATTAATCCTGAAGGAATTGCGCAGGTGATAAATGATGCCGGAAAAGGTGTTTTAGTACCATCCATCGTCCATTTTAATATCGACGGAAGTACTGTTGTTGGAAATGAAGCCAGAGATTTTTTAATTTCAGACCCTCAGAATACGATTTTTTCGGTAAAACGCCTCTTAGGCCGTTCATATCACGATATCGAAAACCATAAAGAATTTTTCTCCTATAAAGTAATTGACGACAATACAGAAAGCCTGGTTAAGATAAAAGTCGGCGAGCGCTTTTACACCCCTATCGAGCTTTCGGCACTTATACTCAAAGAACTTAAAGAGAGGGCCGAACATGCGCTTAAAACTCCGGTTAACCGCGCTGTTATTACCGTTCCGGCTTACTTTAATGATAGCCAGCGACAGGCAACACGCGACGCCGGGAAACTTGCCGGCTTAGATGTATTACGAATTGTAAACGAACCAACTGCAGCAAGTTTGGCTTATGGTATAGGATTAAACCCCGAAGAAGAAAAAACTATTGCTGTTTATGACCTTGGCGGCGGAACATTCGACGTCTCTATTCTAAAAATCCAAAACGGCATCTTCGAAGTACTTTCCACTAATGGAAATACTTTTTTAGGAGGTGATGATTTTGACAGAGCCATAGTAAATTACTGGGTTGAGCAAAATCAACTCTCTTTAGCTCAGGTTACCGCAAATGCTGAATTAACTCAGGAATTGCGGCTTAAAGCCGAAGAAGCAAAGAAAGCTTTAAGCACTCAATATATATATACCGGGCAAGTTGGCGATATTCCTTGCGCTATAACCAGGCAAACGTTCGAAGAACTTATCACTTCTAAAGTACAAGAAACAATTACTGCCTGTAAAAATGCAATGGCCGATGCGAAATTAAATGTCGCGGACATAAATGAAGTGGTAATGGTAGGCGGTTCCACCCGAACCCCGCTGGTAAAAAAATCCGTTTCAGAGTTTTTCGCGAAAGAAGTGCACGACAAGATTAACCCTGATGAAGTGGTTGCCCTTGGTGCCGCTATACAGGCCGATGTTTTAGCCGGAAACCGAAAAGACATCCTGCTGCTCGATGTAACCCCCCTTTCATTGGGAATTGAGACAATGGGAGGTTTAATGGATGTAATCATACCCCGAAATTCGAAGGTACCCACTAAAGCCGGCAGACAATATACCACATCTATTGATGGGCAGGTAAATATGAAAATCTCCGTTTACCAGGGAGAACGAGATTTGGTAAAGGAAAATCGTAAACTTGCCGAATTTGATCTGAGAGGAATACCAGCTATGCCTGCCGGCTTTCCGAAAGTAGATATTAACTTCCTTTTAAATGCCGACGGCATTTTAAAAATTCAGGCTATAGAACTTCGCTCGGGCGTGAAACAGGAAGTAGATATTAAACCAACTTATGGCTTAACAGATCAGGAAGTAGAGAAAATGCTTTTCGACTCGATTACACATGCCAGGGAAGATGTTTCGCAGCGCATGATAATTGAAGCTCGTACAGAAGGAGAGCAAATGGTTTATACAGCCGAAAGGTTTATAGAGAAAAACAGAGCGTACTTTTCGGTAGATGAGATTAGCGACACATTGAAATACATCCGATCTTTAAAAGAGGCTTTAACTTCCGGCGACAAAGATTTGATCCACAAAAAGATCGATGAACTGAATGAATTTACACGCCCGTTTGCCGAAAGATTGATGGACCAGGCTATTGGTCAGGCGATGAAGGGAAAAGCGATAGAATAATCTTTTAACACTCCTTAAATTACGTTCAGCACATAGGCTAAAACAGGCCTTTTCAATATTTAAACCTCTTTTAAACTTTTTAGCTCTAAAATAGTCGTACAAGTACCTAAACTTGTATACCATGTCGTTATTTATCCGTCTTTCTATTGTATTCTATTTTTTCACGCTCCCTGCTTTTGCCCGTCAAGGCGTTACATTAACAGAAGCTGCCGATAAAGTAGTTCTATCTAATTCGTTTGTAAAAGCTACTATTCTTAAAAAGACCGCAACTATTATCTCCTTAAAATACAAAGATCTGGAACTAATGGGACGCCCCCATCCTCATTGGAATGTGGTTGGAAGCGATGATGAAAAGGAAGTTAAAAAGTTCCCGGAAAAGGTTATTTACGCTGTAAAAACGAATCCGGCAAGTAACGGAGGTGAACGCGTGGAAGTATCCTTTAAATATTTATATGAAGGAAATAATGAAACCCTGCCCTTCGATATTGATTTACGATTCGCCTTAGGAAAAGAAGACCAGGGAATCTACCTCTCCGCTTTATGGAAACACCGTAGGGGCTATCCGGCCTTCGAGCTTGGCCAGGGAAGAATGATTACCGTTCTAAATCCGAAAATTTTTGATTTCTACACCGTAGATGCGAATAGAAAACGCAAAATGGCAAGTGCTGAGGATGTAAAAAAAGGAATCCGGATGAATGTAAAAGAAGCCAATATACTTACTACGGGCATACGCAAAGGCGAGGTAGAACATAAATACGACTATTCGGCAATCCTTGCTCAAACACCGGCTTGGGGCTGGACAAGTACCGAGAAAAAAATAGGCCTTTGGATGATTAATCCAAGTTTTGAATATATAAACGGCGGCCCTACCCAAGTAGGAAATACCGGACATGTAGAAACCATTCTCCTAAACCATTGGCACGACAGCCATTATGGCGGTGCCCCGCTGTTGTTTAAGCAGGATGAAGAATGGGAAAAATTCGCTGGCCCCTTTTTCCTCTATCTCAACTCAAACGCAAGTAATGATGACCTTTGGAAAGACGCATTAAATCAGGCTCAAAAGCAAAAAGCAAAATGGCCATTTAGCTGGGTTGATGACAAAGAATATTTACCAGCGAATGAACGCAGTACAATTAGCGGACAAATTAAAGTTAGCGACCCATATTCACCCGAGTTGAAGTTTTCTAATATGTGGGTAGGATTGGCCCTGGCTGATAATTCTGCAAAAGAGGTTAATTGGCAATACGAAGGAAAAAATTATCAGTTTTGGGTCAAAGCCGATTCGAAAGGCAATTTCACTATTCCCAACATCCGCCCTGGTAATTATAATTTATTCGCTTTCGCTGATGGCATTCTGGGCGAATTTAAGAAAACCGGAATTTCGGTTAAGTCTGCCGAAAAAACCAACCTGGGGCAATTAGTTTATACCCCTGTGCGAACAGGAAAAACGCTTTGGGAGATCGGCGTACCTGATCGCTCTGCTGCGGAATTCAAACACGGCGATAATTACTGGAAATGGGGCTTGTATATGCAGTATCCTAAGGAATTTCCCAAGGATGTGAATTATATTATTGGCAAAAGCGATTGGCGCACAGACTGGAATTATTGTCAGCCTGGCGTAATCGATGAAAAATACAATGTAGTGCGCGGAACAACATGGAAAATAACTTTTGATGTTCCTGAACAGCTTACAGGAAAAGCTACCCTTAGGCTGGCTTTCTGCGGCAGCAGAAAAGCTGAAGTGATACACGTGGGGCTAAACGACAAATCAATTGGAAGGGCTGGCCCCTTACCAGAAATGGGAGTGATGCACCGCGATGGAATAAGAGGCAAGCAGGAAGATATCAGCATCCCCTTCGATGCCTCGCTCCTGAAAAAGGGCAGCAACACTATAACCTTGAGTTTTAACCCTAAAAACTGGGCATTCGGCGTATTATATGATTACCTGCGATTGGAAGTAGCCGAAAAAAAATAAAAATTTGAGGGCCTGTCAACTAATGCGGATATGAAGAACGAGCTAGTTTTCGGAAGAGAAAATTTGCTGCGGGCTTTACAGAAATCGTCGGTTCCTTACTTCCCCCGTTTGTAGAAAAGCGTTAGGTGCTGTGTACCTAATCGGAATTTGCATTTAGTGACTATCTTAGAGCATGATACTTGAAATAAGTAATAAACTCATTCTTTTATGTAATACCGTGCCCAAGCAGTTAAGTCTCCTTTCGGATAAAGACCTTTCTTTTAAAACCTCTCCAGAAAAATGGTCAAAAAAAGAAATTCTCGGCCATTTGATTGACTCTGCGGCCAATAACCATCAGCGCTTTATAAGAACACAATTTGAAAAACCGACTATATATTATGAGCAAAACCATTGGGTAAGCCTTCAGGAATATCAGTTAGAAGATCTCGAAATTTTAATAAGCCTGTGGGAAATGTATAACCGGCATCTGGCGCATGTAATTAAACATATTGCGCCACAAAATCTTTCAAGAACTTCTATTGGAAGGGACGGAAAAGAAAGTACACTTCAGTTTTTAGCGGAAGATTACCTTAATCACCTGGAACATCATTTGAACCAGATCCTTTGAGTGTCGTTTCACTTATTTCCAACCAGCCTCTTTAAAAAAACCTTCATATTAAGTACCCATTTTGAAAAAAGTCTTTTGGGGATAAGCTGGTTGCAATCTATCGCATGCTGCAATTCCTGAAAACCGAAAAGCGTATCAATGTATAGTTCTGAAATGCGGCATACCTTATCGCTTAACAAGGCTTTAAGCTCTCCGTTAAGCTCCTGATCTGTTTCCAAAAAGGCAAGCAAGTCTCCTTTTTCTTTCAAAGAGATTTTGTTAGAGAGGTATTTGCTTACCAAACTGAGATACTTCTCCCCTTGCATACCTATGCGATAATTAACGCCGCTAGCGATAGCACTTCAAACAAATCGTCTACCGTGGATGATTCGTCTAGACATTTCTCTATTGCCTCGTTTAACAGTTGTTCTTCCATCTTGTACAATTTAAAAGATTGGTATCCGACATTTAAGAATCCCCGGGCTTACCGGATAAGCTAAGCTTAACCGGTAAAAGGGATATTATTATCTGTTTAATGTTTAGCGTATTATAATGACGTAAGAATCAGGATAAACGTTACAAAATATCATAAAAAAGAATTTCAATCAACACATGAATTTTATAACTTCGGCGCATTGTTAATTTTTAATTAAAAATCATGAGAGTTACCGTAGTTGGAGCAGGTGCTGTAGGCGCAACCTGTGCTGATAATATTGCAAGGAAAGAACTTGTCGAAGAAGTTGTTTTGTTGGATATCAAGGAAGGATTCGCCGAAGGCAAATCTATTGATATGATGCAAACTGCCGCATTACTGGGCTTCGACACTAAAATTGTTGGTGTTACCAACGATTATTCGAGAACCGCTGATTCTGAAGTTGTAGTGATCACTTCAGGTTTACCGCGTAAACCCGGAATGACCCGTGAAGAGTTGATCGGAACAAACGCCGGTATCGTAAAAAGTGTAACAGAGAACATCCTTAAGTTTTCTCCAAACACCATCATCATTGTGGTTTCAAACCCAATGGATACAATGAACTACCTAACATTTAAAACTTCCGGTTTACCAAAAGAGAGAATTATCGGAATGGGAGGAGCTTTAGATTCGGCCCGTTTTAAATACTACCTAAGCCAGGAACTTAATTGCTCTCCTGCTGATTTAAATGCTGTTGTAATTGGAGGCCACGGTGATACTACTATGATCCCATTAATTCAGCATGCTACATGGAACAGTATTCCTGTAACACAATTACTAAGCAAAGAGCAGCAAGATAAAGTAGTTTCTTCTACTATGGTGGGAGGCGCAACCTTAACTAAACTCATCGGAACTTCGGCTTGGTACGCACCGGGTGCAGGTACCGCAGCAATGGTTGAAAGCATTTTACGCGACGAGAAAAAATTAATTTCTTGTGGAGTTGCTCTCGATGGTGAATACGGTCAGAAAGATATATCGCTTGTAGTACCGGTAATTTTAGGAAAAAACGGTTGGGAAAAAATTCTTGATTTTAAACTAAGTTCGGAAGAACAAGCAACGTTTAACAAAAGTGCCGATGCGGTTCGCAGCATGAATAATGTGCTTGCGGAATCAAACTTAATTTAAGATATACCCGGCTCCCTGAAAAGGGATTGTGCTTATCTGCAAGGCCGGGAGATTTAACTCTACCATGTATAGTGTTAACTTAGAAACTTTAAATCTCGACGATGGCTTCCACCTTTTGGTGGAAGTTCTCGTTTTCGGGCAATTGTTTAAAGCCGTTGTTGACACCGGCGCATCACGAACGGTTTTGGATAAAAACACAGTCGAAAATTATATTGACAAAGACACCCTTCTAGCCAGTGATAAACTCTCCACCGGACTGGGAACCAACTCCATGGAAAGCTACACGCTAACTATACCCAGGTTAATCATCGGAGATCTGGAAATCGCCGATTTTGAAACCGCCGTTTTAGATTTATCCATGATTAACATAGCTTATCAAAGCATAGAAGTCGGACCAATTATTGGAGTAATAGGCGGTGATATATTAATGAAATACCAGGCAACCATAAGCTACTCTTCGCAACAATTAACTTTTGAAATTTAGCACATAAGCGATGAAAGATCTGATTAGCAGGGAGGATATAGAGTTGTTGGTTAACGCCTTCTATCAAAAAGTACAAAAAGACGATGTGATTGGATTTATTTTCAATGATGTGGCAAAAGTTAATTGGGAGCAGCACCTGCCCAAAATGTACGACTTCTGGGAGACTATCCTTTTCGGACAAAAAGGATTTAAAGGCAACCCAATGGAGGTTCATTTTAAATTAAATCAAAAACAAGCTCTCGGAGATAGAGAGTTTGAACGATGGAAAGCACTTTTCAACACTACCGTTGATGAAAACTTTGAAGGTGAATTTGCCGAGCTCGCAAAACAGAAAGCCCAGTCTATCGCAGACCTAATGCTTTTCAAAATCAACACTTCCGGAAAATCAATTATCGAAGTTAAGAACAACACTCAAACAAATCTTTAATTTTTTGTATTTTTAATTGATAACCAGCACCATAGGTTTCAATTAAAATGAAGACATCCATGTTCCTTATTTCTTTCATGCTAATATCCTCCTTCGTTACGGGGCAAAAAATTAGTGGAAAGTGGTACGGAAAGATCACGCAGAAAGCCGGAGGCTTTAGTGAACTGTATGATTTTGAATTAGACCTCGTTCAAAGGAAAATTATCACAGGCGAATCAAATGCCTTTATCCCCAATACTTTATTTGTAAAAATAGGCCTTACGGGTTACATCGACGGAGATTCGATACGCTTAGCGGAAACTTTTTGGGATATCCGCCAGGAAGTAATGCCAATAAGCTGGGTGGCCTGCATCAAAAAAATGAATCTGAAGTATTATAAGCAGGGTAATGATGAATACCTAAAAGGTGCCTGGAACGGCAAAAGCAAAGACGACGATTCGCCCTGCCTGCCCGGGCAGATAATTTTAAGCAGAAGCAAACAAAGCCTTGAACAATTTATATTAAACGACGGATTTGAACGTCCGTATCTTACAGAAACAGTAAAACCCCTGCCCGATTTCAATCCGCAGTTTTCTGGTACTACTATAAAAAAAGTAAAGGAGATTGAAGTGTCTAATCGGACAGTTGAATTGCTGATAAGTGATTACCAAAACGTAGATAACGATACCGTTTCGGTTTACTTTAACCGGGAAGTTATTGCCGCTAAACAGCGAATCTCTAAGAAAAACATTCGGCTAAGCATTAACCTCGACTCGCGCCTCGAATTAAACGAGATTGTTCTTTTTGCCGAAAACTTAGGACGAATACCTCCGAATACATCGCAACTGATTATTCTTGACGGCAACCTTACACACAAACTTATCATAGAATCAGACAAGCAAAAAAGTGCTGCTATCTATTTAAAATATAAACAATAATGGTATAGTTCATCCACTCTTATGAATAAAAAGCTTTTACTTATCAGCTCTTTTATTTTACTTATTTCTCTAAAGTCAATTGCTCAAAACAATTTGAAAGGCTTGTGGAATGGCACTATTACAACAGACAATCATGATGCTTATGCGGGTTATTTAGTAAATATTGAAGAGCACAAGGATGGGGTTATCTCGGGGAAAGCGTTACTATACAAGCCCAATATTTTCGCTTATGCCTTTGGGGTTCAGCAATTCTACGGAATTATTGAGAAGGGTGTTATTAAGATAAACGACATACAAATTCTTGATTCGCGCATGCCCACCTCTCAATTTTATATGTGCTTTAAATTAAGTACGTTACAATACAATAGTGCTGACGGAATTGAATCATTAACAGGAGACTGGACCAGTGAAACCGAGGGATGTTTACCGGGAAAGGTATTTCTGTCGCGCTTTGATGAGAAAAAGCCCTCATCCAGAGTTCCAGAGTATGTTTTAGAAGCCATAAAGCGGCATGGAACCGAACCTGGTTTTAAAAAAACCTCATTGTCTCCTCCGGTGGTGCTGAAGGTAAAAAACCGAGTGTTGCGATTAGAATTAAAAGATTATCTAAAGGAGGATAACGATACGGTAACAATTTATTTGAACCGCCTGCCAGTTTTCAGCAATCTAAAAATAAAAAAGAAAGCTTATAAATTCATAATTTGGCTAGACGCTAGCCTGCCGGTAAACGAATTGATTATGTATGCTAATAACCTGGGGACAATACCTCCAAATACTTCTAACCTACTGATATCTGACGGAGAAGCCACACACAAATTATTTATAGAATCGAGCCTTCAAAAAAGCGTTGCTATTTATTTAAAGTATACTCCCAAATGAAAAGAATCACATTGTCACTCGCCATTTGTTTAATCAGTCTCTCCTCTCTCGCACAAGATTATAAAGGGATATGGCACGGATACATTACCGGTGAAGGCTTGTATAATAAATCATGGTATGCTTTAAATGTAAAATCGCAGGAAGGGAACATTATAACCGGGCGAGCCTATATTTACGGGAACTTCCTTTTTGTTTTCTGGGGGGTGATGGACTTTATCGGCACCATTGATAAAGGCAACCTAAAGATTACTGAGCTAAGTATCAAAGACCAGGAAATGCCCCGGTTAAGCTTATGCACTAAATTCGCTGACGTAAACTATTCAAAAACTGGAAAAGAAGAATATCTTAAAGGCACCTGGGAAACTATAAAAGGCAACGATTGTCCAGCCGCCGATGCGCTTCTAAAGCGATATGTATCTGAAAAAGACGACCCAGATTTTCCGGCAGAACTAATGAAGAAAATTAAAGAGGACACCAATAAGGGCATACCCTTTAAAGAAACCATTTTAACAAAGCCTTTTGTATTAAACATCACAAAGCCCACCATTACCATCGAGCTTCGCGATTACCTTAAAGAAGATAATGATACGGTAACGGTATTTGTTAACCGCGACGAGGTAATTACCAGAAGGCGGATATCTAACAGGGTGTATCGAAAAACCATCCATTTTAAGAAACTAAGCGGATTAAATGAGATTATTGTTTACGCCAACAATCTCGGCAGGATACCACCAAATACCTGTGTTATGGTAATTGATGACGGAAATTCGAAACAGCGTATCAATATTTTCTCATCAAAGCAGTCGAGTGCGGTAATTTATCTTAACTATATGCCGCTAGCCGCCAAACCTTTAATACAAAATGATGATTTTTTTAGAGATGAATTAAGAAAGGCGCAGTTGGGCCCGGCGAAAGAGCCGCGACAACCGGGTATGCGCTATTGATTTTCGCTATAACAAAAAACCCGGCGTTAAACCGGGTCTCTCATGTTATGTTTTCTAATAATTAAACATCAATTCTTCTGGCGTATTTCGCGTTTTTCTCTATAAACTCACGTCGCGGAGCTACTTCATCGCCCATAAGCATCGAGAAAATATGATCGCAATCCGCGGCGTTTTCAATACTAACCCTACGAAGCGTTCTGGTTGCCGGATTTAAAGTGGTATCCCATAGCTGCTCTGCGTTCATCTCACCCAAACCTTTATAGCGCTGAATACCTACACTCTCCTCCTTACCGCTTCCTTTTAAGCGCTGCACTGCCAAATCGCGTTGTACATCATTCCACGCATACTCAAACTCTCTTCCCTTCTTCACAAGGTATAACGGAGGCGCGGCGATATAAACATAACCCGATTCAATTAATTCCTTCATATAGCGGAAGAAGAATGTTAAAATCAGGGTAGTGATGTGAGAACCATCCACGTCAGCATCCGTCATAATGATAATGCGGTGGTAACGAAGTTTTTCTATATTCAAAGCCTTGTTATCATCCGCTGTACCAATACTCACCCCCAAAGCAGTAAACATGTTCTTGATCTCATCATTTTCGTAGATCTTATGTTCCATCGCCTTTTCAACGTTCAGGATTTTACCTTTTAAGGGAAGTATCGCCTGAAAATTACGATCTCTTCCTTGTTTGGCTGTTCCACCCGCCGAATCTCCCTCTACCAGGTAGAGTTCGCAATTTGCGGGATCTTTATCAGCGCAATCGGCCAGTTTACCGGGCAGGCCCGATCCGCCCATAACGCTTTTACGCTGCACCATTTCGCGCGCTTTTCTTGCTGCGGCACGTGCGGTAGCGGCTAAAATAACTTTGTTAACAATCATTTTAGCTTCTTTAGGATTCTCTTCCAGGTAATTACCAAGAATTTCTCCCACAGCAATGTCTACAGCTCCCATAACCTCATTATTTCCTAACTTGGTTTTGGTTTGCCCTTCAAATTGAGGCTCCTGAACTTTAACTGAAATAACTGCTGTTAATCCTTCACGGAAGTCATCGCCGGTAATTTCAATTTTCATATTTTTCAGCAAGCCTGATTTCTCCGCATACGACTTCAGGGTACGCGTTAAACCTCTCCTAAACCCTGCTACATGCGTTCCGCCCTCGTGTGTATTGATATTATTCACATAAGAATGTACGTTCTCTGCATAAGTTTCGTTGTACTGTAACGCAAGCTCAACAGGAATTCCCTGTTTAATACCTTCAACATAAATTGGTTCAGGAATTAAAGAGGTGCGTGTACCATCAAGGTATTTAACAAATTCTCTTAAGCCCCCTTCAGAATAAAATTCCTCTTTTAAAAAGCTTCCGTCTTCCTGCTCCTCGCGTTCATCAACCAAAACCAGGCGGATACCTTTATTGAGGTAAGCCAATTCGCGTAAACGGGCGGCAAGAGTATCAAACTTATATTCGGAAGTTAATGAGAAGATGCTTACATCCGGCTGAAAATGAACTATGGTACCTGTGCGTTGAGTTTCGCCGATAACTTTCACATCGTACATCGGCTTACCGCATTCATATTCCTGCCGAAAGATTTGTCCGTCGCGGTGAATGGTTGCGGTTAAATGTGTTGACAAGGCATTTACGCAGGAAACACCCACGCCATGCAAACCACCCGACACCTTGTAAGTATCTTTATCAAATTTACCACCGGCATGCAGAACCGTCATTACTACTTCGAGTGCCGACTTCTTCTCTTTTGTGTGCATAGCAGTTGGAATACCCCTGCCATTGTCTTCTACTGATATGGAATTACCTTTATGAATTTTAACGAGAATATCAGTACAGTATCCGGCCAGAGCCTCATCAATCGAGTTATCAACTACTTCGTAAACCAGGTGATGAAGGCCTTTAAAACCGGTATCACCGATGTACATGGAAGGACGCTTTCTTACGGCCTCCAAACCTTCTAAAACCTGAATATTATCCGCGGAATAATTAGACTTATCTTCTTTTTCTTCGCTCATATTTTATTTTAAACAACAATCCCAAATTTAACTTTTTAGAACGAATTAATGGCATTTGTGGATAAAAAGGCCGTGTGTGGAAACAGTTTTATCAGCCCCTTTATATCGTGTTCGGAAGCGAATTTATAATGTGGGATTTAAACGCCCTGAATTAGTATCGAAAGTTTATATTTGCCTGTAAATATTATCAAAAAATGAATAGAAACATCATCAAACTAAGCGCGGGAATATTAACTGCCGCAAGTTTTATAGTTGCATGTAAACAAGACCAGACAAAAACAAACGCTCCGGCAACCACTGCGGCTGTTGCCGATAAACCCACAGAAGCGATAGTTTATGTCAATTCCGATTCTCTGCTCGAAAACTATACTTATTTTAAGGATATCCGTGGCCGGATGGAATCTAAATCCAAAAAAGCACAGGTTGACCTTACCGCTAAAGGCAACGCGTTTCAAAGAGAAGTAACCGAATATCAGCAAAAGGCGCAAACCATGAGTGCCGACGAGCGCGCTTCGCAAGAGCAACGCCTTGCGCGCAAACAACAAGAACTGGCTACATTTAATCAAAACGCTAGTTCTGCCCTGGCCAATGAATCGGCTGCCGAAAATGAAAAACTGTACGAAAAAGTAGCTGCATATTTAAAAGGATATGCCAAGAAGAAAGGATACAAAATGGTATTGTCTTATTCTAAAGCAAACCCTACAGTACTTTTTGCTGATGAAAGCCTTGATGTTACTAAAGATGTGGTAGCAGGACTAAACGACGCTTATAAAAGCGATAAAAAATAGACTTGAATTCCAAATTCATTAAAACCTCGGCAGTTTGCTGAGGTTTTATTTTTTAAAAGCTATGGAAAAGGAAGATCCGGAACATGTGAAATTCATGAAGATGGCGATTGCCCTCTCGATAAAAAATGTTCAAAAAAACATCGGGGGGCCTTTTGGAGCCGTAGTTGTGCGAAACGGAAAAGTTATTGCCCGGAGTGCCAATAAAGTTGCGACAACCAACGACCCTACTGCTCATGCCGAAATACTCGCTATACGTTTCGCTTCAAAAAAGATCGGCAACTTCGATTTAAGCGATTGTGTAATCTACACCAGTTGCGAACCCTGCCCCATGTGCCTTGGCGCCATTTATTGGTCGAGAATTTCAAAAATATATTACGCCAACACTAAACACGATGCCGCAGAGATAGGCTTTGATGATAAGTTTATTTACGATGAACTCGACCTTCCGGTAGAAAAAAGAAAACTACCCGTGGTTCAACTACTTAGAGATGAAGCCATACAATCCTTTAAACAATGGCAAAAATCAGATCTAAGAATTGAATACTAATTAATCCTCAAAAAAACTATCAACGGGCCCGGGCTGATCGTCGTCCATTAATTCTTCAATATCTCTTCGCTCCTTTTTAGTTGGCCTGCCCGCACCCCTGTCTCGGCGTAAAATTGGTGCTTGAAACACTGTGCGATAGGCCTGAGTTTTCTCAACCGGCGTTACATCCTCGTAAAAATCCACCGCCTTTTTGGCATCCACTCTGTTAAAAAGCAATCCGGTTACTTTTATTTCTCTGCGTTCAATCCCTTTCGAAACGTGATAAACCTCACCGGGCTTAACTTCATGTGAAGCCTTTACATTATTGCCGGTTAACTTCACCCGTCCGGCTTTACAGGCATCTGTTGCCAGGGTACGTGTTTTAAAAACCCTGATAGCCCACAAGTATTTATCGATCCTTAGTTTTTCCTTCTCTGCCATTTTAAGAAGTAAAAGTCCTCAAAAAACCTTTATTTTGCGAAAAATTTTATAAATGATACCTGAATTAAAAAAGCGCATTGAAGAAGCCTGGGATGATCGCAATCTTCTGACCTTTCCTGATTATAGATCTGCTATTGAGAGTGTGATTTTAATGCTTGATAAGGGCGAAATAAGAGTGGCTGAACCTATCGGCACACGCTGGCATGTAAACGACTGGATAAAGAAGGCGGTTATTTTATATTTCCCTATTCGCCAAATGGAAGAAATTGCCGTGGGGCCTTTCGTTTTCCACGATAAAATGAAATTAAAAACCAATTTCAAAGAGCTTGGTGTACGGGTGGTTCCTCAGGCCACGGCGCGTTACGGAGCATTTTTAGCCAAGGGCGTAATCATGATGCCATCGTACGTTAATATCGGTGCTTATGTTGACGAAGGCACCATGGTTGACACATGGGCTACTGTAGGTTCTTGCGCTCAGATTGGTAAAAACGTGCATTTAAGCGGTGGTGTTGGCATCGGCGGAGTTTTAGAACCCGTACAAGCGGCACCGGTAATTATCGAAGACAACTGTTTTATCGGCTCGAGAGCCATAGTGGTTGAAGGTGTACGTGTAGAAACAGAAGCTGTACTTGGAGCAAACGTTTGTTTGACAGCCTCTACCAAAATAATCGATGTTACAGGCGATACTCCTGTTGAGTATAAAGGAATAGTTCCGGCTCGCTCGGTTGTTATTCCGGGTTCGTATACTAAAAAGTTTGCCGCAGGCGAATATCAGGTGCCTTGCGCCTTAATTATTGGCCAGCGAAAAGCTTCCACTGATAAAAAGACCTCTCTTAACGACGCTCTTCGTGAGCATAACGTAGCCGTTTAGTGAATTATTAGTAAAAGGCACAAAGGTGTAAGTTTTGCTTTCCCTTTGTGCCTTTACCTTTTACCTTCCCTCTTTTCACCTTTTACCTTTTACCTCTCCGCCTTTTACCTTTCCCCTTTCCACCTTTCTCCTTTTACCTTTCTCCTTTTTACCTTTTCCTGTTACCTTTACAGCATGCGCATAGGCTTCGACGGAAAACGTGTGGTTCAAAACTTTACCGGCCTGGGTAATTATAGCCGGTTTATATTGAATCTACTTATCAATCATTTTCCCGAAAATGACTACTGGGTATATTCTAAAAAAAAAGCCGCCGCTAATCTTAAAATCCCTGCGGGAGTAAAATTTCGACATCCTGCCGGATATAGATTTCCGCTGTGGCGCAGTTATGGCATTTTAACCGACTTGAGAAAAGACAAACTGTCTTTATACCACGGACTTAGTAACGAATTACCTTTTGGAATCCGGTCGGCGAAAATCCCCTCGGTGGTTACCGTACATGATTTGATTTTTTTGCGTTTCCCAGAGTTTTACTCGGCCATAGACCGGTTTATTTACAAGTATAAGTTTGAATACGCCTGTAAAAAAGCTACCCGCATTATCGCCGTAAGCGAGCAAACCAAGAAAGACATTGTTAGTTACTTCCACATCCCCGAAGATAAAATTGATGTTATTTATCAGGGTTGTAATGACGCATTCAAATCCTCTGCCACAGCTGAACAAAAATCGAAGGTTAACAAAAAATACAATTTACCCGCCAACTATTTATTACAGGTGGGCACAATTGAGGAGCGCAAAAACTTAATGCTTACGGTAAAGGCACTTCTCGGCGTTCCGAGCGAAATAAAATTGGTTGTAATAGGGAAACAAACCGAGTATGCCAGAGAGATCAAAGAATATATCCTCAATCATAAACTCGAAAACAGAGTGGTTTTCCTGAAAAATGTTCCGGTGGATGATTTACCGGCAATATATCAGCAGGCCAAAATTTTCGTCTACCCTTCGGAGTTTGAAGGGTTCGGAATCCCCATAATAGAGGCTTTACATTCCGGAGTTCCTGTTATCGGGGCTATAGGCTCTTGCCTGGAAGAAGCTGGCGGGCCTAAAAGCTGCTATGTTCACCCTAAAGATGACGTGCGGCTTTCCTGGACTATCAATTCGATTCTTAGCAGCAATGCTAAACGCGATGAAATGATTAAAGCGGGTTATGCCTACGTTAAAAAATTCTCTAACGCCCAACTGGCAAACGATCTAATGGAAGTATATAAAAAAGTCTTAAACAATGCTTAAAGACGAAGTAAATAAAGCTCTTGAAATTATCCGGGCGGGTGGAATTATACTCTATCCTACTGATACTATCTGGGGAATCGGCTGCGACGCTACAAATGAAGCCGCAGTTGAAAAAGTAATTCAACTAAAAGGAAGGCCCGAAAACAAAAGCCTTATCATTCTTTTAGACTCTGAAAACAGGCTGGAAAGCTATGTATCCGAAGTTCCGGAGATTGCTTACGATTTGATTGAATATGCCGAGAATCCGCTGACACTTGTGTTTTCAGGAGCGAAAAACCTGGCATCCAACGTGGTTAATCAGGATAAAAGTATTGGAATCAGGATTGTACGCCACACGTTCTGCCAGCAGTTAATTCAGCGTTTTCGTAAACCCATCGTTTCTACCTCCGCCAATATCAGCGGCCAAAATTCGCCGAAAAATTTCGGAGAGATCTCAGAAGAAATACTCAATGGCGTAGACTATGTGGTAGACTTTGAACAAAACGACCTGTCGGAAAAAAAGCCTTCCGCAATTATGAAACTCGAAGCAAACGGCCAGTTTAGCTTTATCAGAAGATAGCAAATTCAGAAAACCTTTCAGCATCATCAAAATAGAGTATTTTTGCTCAATCTTATTTTCTGAGGCATTACATACAATTAATGAAACAACACCTTCAGCATTCTGTATTTAAAAAACTAGGCGAACTGGGCGATAAACTTAATACTGATGTATATGTGATAGGAGGTTTTGTACGCGACATTTTTCTCGGTCGGCCATCCAAAGACATCGACATTTTGGTGCTTGGCAATGGCATCAGCTTTGCTGAACAAGCGGGCACCGTTTTAAAAAGCCAGGTTTCTGTATTTAAGAATTTTGGCACCGCAATGCTGCGTTACGGCGATCTGGAAATAGAGTTTGTGGGGGCCAGAAAAGAATCGTACCGGTCTGACTCAAGAAAACCCATAGTAGAAGACGGAACCCTGGAAGACGACCAGAAACGCCGCGACTTCGCTATAAATGCTATGGCTCTGAGTCTTAATTCCCGGTCTTTCGGCGAATTACTAGATCCGTTTAACGGCATAGAAGATCTGAAGAATAAACGAATCAAAACCCCTCTTAATCCTTCGGAAACATTTTCTGATGACCCTTTGAGGATGATGCGGGCGATTCGATTTGCCAGCCAGCTTAATTTTGATGTGGATAACGCAGCTATCGAAGCGATAAAAACTAATAAAGAACGCATCAGTATAGTTTCAAAAGAGCGTATAACAGATGAGTTGAATAAAATCATTCTATCCGCCAAACCATCAATCGGATTTAATTTTTTGTTTGATACAGGGCTGCTTCATCTGATTTTCCCCCAAATGGCCGCCTTGTTCGGCGTAGAATATATTAACGGCAAAGGACATAAAGACAACTTTTATCACACCCTGGAAGTACTCGACAATATCTCGGAAACATCTAACGACTTGTGGCTGCGCTGGGCCGCTATTCTTCATGACATCGCAAAACCTCCCACAAAACGCTTCGAACCATCGCACGGATGGACGTTTCATGGACATGAAGATAAAGGAGCCAGAATGGTTCCTAAAATTTTCGCCCAGTTGAAGCTTCCGCTGAATGAAAAGATGAAATTTGTACAAAAACTTGTACAATTGCACTTAAGGCCCATAGTTTTGGCGCAGGAAGTTGTTACAGATTCGGCCGTAAGGAGATTATTATTCGATGCGGATGAAGACATAGAAAGCCTGATGTTATTGTGCCATGCGGATGTAACAACTAAAAATGATTACAAGAAGAAAAAGTACCGTCAAAATTTCGAGCTGGTAAAGCAAAAACTTAAAGACGTTGAAGAGCGTGACAAGATCAGGAATTGGCAGCCTCCTGTTACCGGAGAAGATATTATGGATACCTTTGGCATTCCGGCCGGAAAAGAAGTGGGGATTATAAAAAACCAAATAAGGGAGGCTATACTGGAAGGCGAAATAAAAAATTCGAGAGAAGAGGCCATCAACTTTATGATCCGGAAAGCTAAAGAAATAGGCTTAGAACCAATTATCAATTTTAGATAACCTTAATCAAACATTATTAGTAAAAAGGCGTTATCGTTACGCCAAATTATTATCAGAAAAAACAAAACACAACATGGCTATTTACAGATTCAAAGTTTCCTTTGAAGATTATGATGATGTTATTCGCGAGATTGACATTAAATCAACTCAAACGTTTGAAGATTTACATCATGCGATTCATCGTACAACGGGTTATAACTCCGAGAAATCGTCATCCTTTTATGTAAGTAACGACCATTGGATAAAAGCCGAGGAAATAGCCTTTTTACCTAATCAGCGAAAAACTGAGGCTGGCGTTGCCCTGATGACAGGCACCAAACTTTACAAGTTTATTGACGATCCGCATCAAAAATTCTATTACACCTATAATTTCGAACGTCCTTACGATTTCCACGTTGAGTTGATTAAAATACTTGATGAAGAAAAAGGCAAAGAATACCCAACATTGGTACGAAGCAGCGGTGAAGCACCAAAACCTCCGGGAAGCGTGGTAATACCGGTTGAAAGCGATGAAGAAGGCGACTTCGATTTTCTGGATCTGGAAGAACCGGATGAAATTAATGAAGTTGAAGTAATGGAAGGTATTGATGATGATTTAGGCGAAAACTTAGTTGTAGGCAACCACCCCGACGAACCCGAAAGCGAAGAGAAAGACGATATTATGGATGAGTTTGCGGATAATGAAAATTTAGACGCCGATGAGTTTGACAGTAAAGAAGATTACTAAGCGTTAGGTTAAACCTAAAGTGTCGGAGCTGTTTTATACTAAAGCATTTTGTTTAACTCTGTTGTAGTTTTTAATTTTTAATTTTCACTTATCAAAGCTTCCGTTGTTTGATCGCATGCCTGATAAAACGCTGATTGTTATCGCGGGCCCCACTGCGATTGGAAAAACAGCACTGGCCATTAAGCTTGCTCAGCATTTTAAAACAGAAATTATTTCTGCTGATTCGCGGCAGTTTTATCGCGAGATGGAAATTGGCACCGCCAAACCGAGTCTGCCGGAGCTAAATACGGTAAAGCATCATTTCATAAATTCGCTATCCGTTACCGATGAATTTTCTGTGGGTGACTTTGAAGCTCAGGGCCTGGCCACCCTGGATTCTATTTTTAACGAAAACACTGTCGCGATTCTTGTTGGCGGATCGGGTTTGTATATAAAAGCAATCACCGAAGGATTCGACAACCTTCCCAAAGGCGATACGAGTGTAAGGCAGGAATTGAATCAATCGCTTGCTGAGGAGGGAATTACTTCACTTCAGGAAAAGTTAAAAATATTGGATCCAGATTATTACGCAGAGGTTGATTTAAGTAATCCCCAGCGGGTTATTCGAGCTCTAGAGGTTTGCATTACTTCGGGCAAACCGTTCTCTTCTTTTCGCTCTAATCAGCAAAAAACCCGCCCCTTTAATAGCATCAGAATTTGTCTGGATACCGACCGGCAGAAATTATATACGCAAATAAATACGCGTGTTGATCAAATGTTAGAAGCTGGTTTGCTTGATGAAGTTAAAAGCCTTATCCCCTACCGCCATTTGAATGCATTAAATACGGTGGGCTACTCGGAGATTTTTGAATATCTGGATGATAAAATTTCCTTAGAGCAGGCGGTTGAAAACATCAAACAGAATACCCGCCGTTTCGCAAAGCGGCAGTTAACCTGGTTTAGAAAAGACCGGGAAATGCGGTGGTTCGATCCGGAAAATTCTTTTGATAAGATTCTGAACCACATTTCTCAAAGCCTTCCGCTATAATTACTTTTTTAAGGATTCGGGATGTATTACAAACTTTACGTAATTCTTTCCGTCTAAAGATTTTAGAGCCGCATCCTGAATATCCCTGGTTGTGATTTTACCTAATTTCTCTTTATAGATCAAAACCTCATTCAGGTCTTCCTCCTTTTGGTATTTTTCTGTCAGGTAAGAAAGCCAAAAATCATTGTTCTTAACCTGAGTTTCCATCATCGTAATATATTCAGCCTTAAACTTTTGAAGTTCAGCGTCAGAGGGGCCATTACGCTTTATATTCTCAAACTCATCCCATGCGCTGTTTACCAGTTTATTTACATTTTCGGGGGAGCATGTAAATCGAACATTGAGATTCGAACCTGTTTTTCCGGCACTCAACCGGGCAGACACCGTGTATGTTCCTCCGTCAACCTCACGTAAGCGTTGGTGCAGCTTACTTTTAATAACATCCTCTAAGGCCTTAAATACCATGCTTTCTTCGGGCTTAACTTCAAACTTGCTAAACATAGCCAGTTCAACATTCGCCTTATTTTCAATGCCCTTGTAGTAAACCTTTTCGTGTTTACCTTCCGGACTTTTCAAATTAAGGCCCTTTGCTTTTATATTTTTAGTTGTTGAGGGCAAAGAACCCAGGTATTGCTCGAGTAGGGGCTTTGCGATATTCGCATCAAAATCTCCCGTAAAAATAAAAGTAAAGGCAGACGCGTCAGAAAACCGCTCTTTGTAAAACCCGAAAGCGTCATCAAGTTTAATGTTATCTATTTCGAGGGTGCTAAAGGCACGGCGGCGAATACTATTACCAGAAAGAAACGCGTTTACACTATCAGAAAACACCGTTAACGGATTGTTGCTTCGGCTTGACAGTGAATTTTTTGACTTTTGAATTTGAGATAAGTATTCTGCGGAATCGCGTCGCGGAGCTACAAAATACAGGTGTACTAATTGCAAGGCTTTTTCAAGGCGACTGGCACTTGTGTTACCCGAAATCCCCTGGCTTTTTTCGCTTATATAAGGAGTTACAGTCACGGGATATTGAACCAAAAAACTATTTAGATCTGCCGCGCTAAAATCACCCACACCAGATGATTGAATTAATGTAGGAGAGAACCTTGCCGCCGCCAGATTTTTGTCATCGGCAACCGATGTTCCGCCGCTGGCAAATGAAGTAAATAGAATCTGGTTGGTACGAAAATCGGTTGGCTTCAAAATTACTTTTATTCCGTTTTGAAGTGTAATTTCTGTGAGTTTTAAACTTTTGTTTTTGGTTTCGGATATAATTTTTCCCGGGGAGGGCTTTTTCGGCATAATTGAGCGTGAAACACTGGCAACAACCGTATTGTCAAGATCTTCTTCATCAACCGCCGTTAACCATGAATTAACTGTCTGTTCATCTGGTAAAGCTGCAGACTCCGGAGCCATCAAAATAATATCCCTGTTAAAATCCGATATGTAATCATTGCAAAATGTATTTATAGAACCCAGCGAGATAGGGCCCATATATTTTTTTATAAGATCTAACTCCACCTGCGGCCCACCCGCAGCTCTATTGTTTAAAAAATGCTGCAGGTAAACGTTAACGAACACAAGGGAGTTAGTTTTATCTTTTTCTTGCAAACTATAAGCCGCAGAACTTCCCAGCTTTCTTTTTTGTAACTGCAATTCATCGGCACTAAAGCCAAATTTCTTAATCCGTTGAACTTCTCGCCATACCGATTTAATTGCGTTTTCAAGCTCCTCCGGCTTGCTGCTTACTACTAAATTAAATAAGTCCAAATCTCCTGAAGCGAATCCCAATCCCGCGCTTGCGGAGATAAAGCTACGCTCGCTGGCCTTATTTAGGGCCCTGAAACGCTCAACTACCATCTGATTAATTAACGTTCGTGCGATATGGTTAGCGAAATTTGCCTCTGTTTTTAATGGCAAAGCTTTATGCTTAATTAATATCTGAGCGGAAGTTGATGTATATTCTTTATCCTTTACAGCAATAAACTGATTTTTGCCCGAAAGTTTCACATCGTATTTGATTCTGGGTTTCTCATTAGCAGGGTTTTTCAATTCGCCGAATAAGGCCTTGATTTTCCTCTCAACTTTGTTTAGGTCAATATCTCCTACAATAATTAAAGCCTGCAAATTGGGACGATACCAGTCGGTATAAAATTGCTTAAAATCTGTCTGGGAAGCATTTTTAAGAACGCTTTCTATCCCGATAGGGCTTCGCTTTAAATATTGCGAACCGCTGTAAATTAACGGATAATACCCCTCGCGAATCCGCTGGCCCGCAGTCCTTCTTATTCGCATTTCTTCCAGCACTACTCCCCGTTCATTATCAATTTCTGTCGGGTCGAACGTAATATCCTGAGCCCAGTCACGTATAATCTGCAAAGCGTTATCAAACAAAGCCTTATCATCTGTAGGGACAGGAAGTTTATATACCGTTTCATTATAACTCGTATAGGCGTTCAAATCAGCACCAAACCGCACACCCGCCTTTTGCAAGTAACTTATCAATTCATTTTTCGGGAAGTGGGAAGTACCGTTAAAACCCATATGTTCAATAAAATGAGCAAGGCCCTGCTGTTGATCTGTTTCTAAAACCGAACCGGCTTTACATGCCAGGTAGCAGAAGGCTCTATTTTCCGGCACTTTATTTTTGCGCAAATAATACGTAAATCCATTAGGCAGTGTTCCCTGAACTACATCGGGATCTAAGGGAATAGCAGAATTTGGCTGGGAAAAGGAAACAAATGGAAGAAAAAAAAGCAATAAACAAACGTGGAGCTTTTTGAATGAGATTACAATCATGTAGACAGGTGTGGTTATTTTCAAAAGTACTAATTCTACAAAAAGAATCATGCTCTCCTTATAGAAAGTAAAGAATTTAGTGAGGCAAATATAACCGCCATATACCTGATATAAAGCACGAAATACACTGGCGTTTAATTCAATAACACTAGAACTTTGGCCTTAAACCCCAAATTCAATTCCTAATCATGCAAAATATCCTCCTACAATCTTAACTTAGTGGCCAGTTTAAATTAACCCCTACAGCATGATCATCGGTGTTTTAAAAGAACCAAATCCCGAAACAAGAGTATCGTTATTACCAGAACATATTTCTGTTCTAAAAAAATGGAATATTGAGGTGATAGTTGAAAAAAGTGCCGGCGTTACCGCTTTTGCCAACGACGATAAATATATTGAAGCAGGATCTACTATCGGGAGTCGCGAAGAAGTAATTAAAGCATCAACCATTTTATTAAGCCTTACCGAACCTACGGAAGCGACGACGTTAAACTCTAAAATAATTCTCGGGGTTTATCAGCCCTTGTTCAATTTCAACCTAATGCAAAGCCTGGCGGCGAACGGAACAACCGTTTTTAGTATTGATATGATTCCCCGTACAACCCGCGCCCAAAGCATGGATGTATTAAGTAGTCAGGCTAATATTGCGGGTTATAAAGCTGTTCTTACTGCCGCGAACGTCTATCCTAAGTATTTCCCGATGTTTATGACGGCGGCCGGAAGTATAGCACCGGCAAAAATGCTGATACTTGGCGCAGGAGTTGCCGGCCTTCAGGCTATTGCGACTGGAAAAAGACTTGGTGCTGTAGTAGAGGTATTTGATACACGCCCGGCAGTAAAAGAAGAGGTGATGAGTTTAGGTGCCAAGTTTGTAGAAGTGGAAGGCGCAGCCGACCCCAGCAGTGCCGGAGGATACGCCGTAGAACAAACGGAAGAATTTATGCAGCGTCAAAAAGCTAAAATTGCTGAACACGTTGCTAAAGCTGATATAATTATTACCACAGCACAAATCCCTGGTAAAAAAGCCCCGATACTAATCACCACCCCGATGATTGAAGCCATGAAAAACGGCTCTGTAATTATCGATTTGGCGGCGGTTACAGGCGGCAATACAGAACTTACAAAGAACGATGATACGGTAATTCATCAAGGGGTTAGTATCGTTGGCGCTTCCAGGCTCGCATCCGGCATGCCAAGCGATGCCAGTAAATTGTACGGAAAAAACATTCTTAACTTCCTGCAACTGCTTATAGATAAAGACGGAAATCTGAATTTGAATTTTGATGACGATCTGGTAAAGGGTACCTGTATTGTATACGATGGTAAAATCACCAACGAACGTGTAGCAGCATTAATTAACAATCCTTCATAATAACAAATATGCAGTCATTCTTAGAATTTTTTAATCTTCACAACGAGATTATTTATATCGTTATCCTCTCCATATTTTTAGGAATTGAGGTGATCGGGCGTGTTCCCAGTGTGTTACACACCCCTTTAATGAGCGGGGCCAACGCAATACACGGCGTGGTAGTTATTGGAGCTATTATTGTAACCGGGCAAGCACAGCCTGATAATTACCTGGCACTAATACTCGGCTTCCTCGCCGTTTTGCTGGGAACACTTAATGTTGTAGGCGGCTTCGTGGTAACCGACCGTATGCTCGAAATGTTTAAAAAGAAGAAATAGTAAAAATGGGAATTCATATACTTTCACTCTGTTATTTAATTGCCTCTGTAACCTTTATTCTGGGGCTTAAAATGCTCTCGCATCCCACCACCGCACGCAAAGGAAATCTTGTGGCGGCTTTGGGTATGGCTATAAGTATTTTTGGTACGATATTTTTGTTTGAGCATAAAGCGGATGGCGGCACCTCACACCTTCATAATCTTCCGCTGATTTTTGTCGCACTCATTCTTGGTTCGGTAATCGGGTTTATCTCCGCTAAAAAAATACAAATGACGGCTATGCCCGAAATGGTAAGTTTGTTTAATGGCATGGGAGGTGCTTGTGCCATGCTGATTTCGGTTATAGAATTTTACCATTATCAGCATACTGCCACCGAATCTGCGGATGGTTTTCTCCGCTTATCCGAAGAGTTAAGCACCCTTTCCGTCTTAGCCATCATCTCCGGCCTGGTTATCGGAAGTGTTTCCTTTGCGGGAAGTATTATAGCCTGGGGGAAATTAAGAGGCGTTATTAAGGATACCGTTTTTAAAGGCCAGCGAATCGTTAACATGGTATTGTTAATTGTAATACTCGTTGCAGTTATAGCTATGGTGGCTATCACACCGGCCATAAGCACCATTTCTGAATCAGGCACGTTTTTATACATCAATACCCTTCATATTAATTTATTCTATGGCATTCTTGCGCTTTCGCTGATTTACGGAGTACTGTTTGTATTTCCTATAGGAGGAGCCGACATGCCGGTTGTAATATCTTTACTGAACTCGTTTACAGGTGTTGCCGCGGCTTGTGCTGGTTTTGTTTACAATAATCAGGCGATGCTTACCGGAGGAATTTTAGTAGGAGCCGCTGGAACGCTGCTTACTATCTTAATGTGTAAAGCCATGAACAGGAGCTTGTTGAACGTAATTGTTGGTTCTTTTGGCGCAAACGCCGCGGGAGCTTCTGCTTCGACAGATCAGGGACAATTTAAAGAGATCGGACTAAGCGATTCGGCTATGGTGATGAGTTATGCCAAGAAAGTAATGATAGTTCCGGGATATGGATTGGCAGTAGCGCAAGCACAACATATTTGC
Source organism: Sphingobacteriaceae bacterium (assembly GCA_014380615.1). GTDB lineage: Bacteria > Bacteroidota > Bacteroidia > Sphingobacteriales > Sphingobacteriaceae > Paradesertivirga. The sequence goes on along the minus strand of JACMJM010000043.1, from coordinate 30,834 downwards.
CACGAGCTTGAAACTATCCTCGAAGAAAAAGGAGTTGAAGTAAAATATGCTATACATCCGGTAGCGGGGCGTATGCCGGGGCACATGAACGTATTGCTTGCTGAGGCTGATGTGAATTACGAAAAGCTTTTGGAAATGGAGCAGGCTAATGACGAATTTAAAACCTGCGATGTGGTATTAATCCTCGGCGCTAACGACGTGGTAAATCCCGCTGCTAAGAAAGATCCTGCTTCGCCCATTTACGGAATGCCGATTCTTGAAGTTGAAATCGCCAAAATGGTAATCGTTAATAAAAGAAGTATGAAACCCGGTTATGCGGGCATAGAAAATGAGCTTTTCTTCCAGCCAAAAACAAGTATGTTATTTGGCGATGCGAAAAAAGTTTTACAAGACTTATGTGGCGAGATTAAATCGATATAGTTTTACACTCCGTATGAACAAGTTGATATCTGCTTTTATTGTATTTACCGTTTTAGTCGGCTATTCCTGCAACCGCTCTTCCAAAAGCACCAAGGAGCAAAACGTGGAAACAGATACCTCGGTTGTGAGTACATCATATACTACTCTTAATGCCGACTGGATACTAGGCAAGTGGGAAATCGAAATGCCTCAGGGCCGCCTGTTCGAAGTTTGGGAAAAGAAAAATGACTCAACCTATCAGGCGCATTCTTATTACCTACTCAACAAAGACACCATATCTTCGGCAATTGTGCTGATTGAAAAAAGAGGGAATACTTCGGCCTTTATTCAAAAAGGTCAGAAAGGAAAAAAGGACACATCATTCCCTCTTATATTTATGGATTCGAAAAAACTTATATTCGAAAACCCGGAGAAAGGCTATCCACAGAAGATATCCTATTCGGTACAATCCGAAAACTCGTTGGTGGAGGAAGTTTCGGGGAAAGTTGGAGATAAGGATAAAGCTGATAAGTTTGTTTTAAAAAGGTTAGAATAGTCACTTAGCCAAAAAATTCTAAATCTTTGGAAAGTTAACTTTTCGGATGCCCTATTGGCGTTTTACGACTGCAACTGCCATCGATTTAATAATCTGATTTTTAAACAACTCCACCTCGCGTTTTGTCCACGTACCTTTAATAGTTCGTGCACTATCAATCAGCGACTGTAAAATTGGCCCCTTAAACCTAACGGTTATGTCTGGTTTTCTTAAACCTTGCTTCACTGCTTGCGATGAGGAATAAAAAAGTCCAACTTCCAAGCCTGTCCACTGTTTTTGTGTTTTAAATTTATGAAAAATAATCAGGCATGATTTTATGGGCGTTTCAATATTTTCTAAAAGGACGTTAAACCGTTTTCCAATATATTTTCCTCCGTTTTCATAAAAGTTATATTTGAAATAAGTGGAGGTGTCACTCCCAAATTTCGACAAACTTTTATACCTATTGTGAGGGCTGAAGGAACTTGAAGGGCTGCTCTTCTTTATGCTACCACTGCATGAGATCAAAGATAAAAGTGCCGCTATAAAAAAAATATCTCTCACTATCAAGCCTGAGCCGTTGGCCCCCCAAAATTCATTGGCAATGCTCCATCATCCATTACTTTAATCCTGCCATTTACCGCTTCAAACTTCTCAATATTATCTTCCAAAGCCCTTGCCAGTCTTTTGGCATGCTCGGGCGTTAACACGATCCGCGATTTTACACGTGCTTTAGGAACTCCCGGCATCACTCTGATAAAATCTACTACAAACTCTGTATTCGAGTGTGTGATGATCGCAAGGTTTGAATATATTCCTTCAGCTACTTCTTCAGAAAGCTCGATATTTAATTGTCCGTCTGGGTTTTGTTCTTCCATTTGGTAAAAATATAATTTCTCCTTCTAATAAACTCGCATTTGAAACTCTTTTTAAATACTGCAACAAGTTTTCTCCAAAAACAAGTAAGTATCACTCGAGCTATGATTTGTGCTCTTTTTGATCTCTATCGTTATGTTAGCTGAAATAGAATTTTCAACCTATTATTCAATTCATCTATCTCCCCCTGAGCCAATCTCCCCAATAGTCCTTTAGCTAAACTTTAATCCAATGTGGCTATTTTAGCGGTTACGTATTAACGAAGTTTTTTTCAAACCATTAGAAAGACTGGGATATAATTTCACATCTTTATCTTCTTTCCATTTAATTTGACTAGTAATGAAACAAAGTGTCAAATCAAGACTGGTTTCTACGAGAATGACGCTGGTCTGAGCTTTGTTCCGCTAAGGTCTGTAAATGGAAAAGAGATTAAAACAATGTCACCTTTGGGCATTATAAGCTTCTTTCAAATCCGATAAAGTGTATATACTTCCTCCTCTTTAAGGAATTGATAAGATTAGGTTCACTAACAATTTATGCCTTCATTCAGTTCCTGCAAATAGTTTCAGGGTGATTCCCAAAAAAAATTCAGCCCCGTTAAAACATCCTTTAAAGGCCATATAAAACAAATTTTATCAGAAATAAAACAAAAAGCTAAATTTTTTCTTTTGTGATGTGTGAATTTAACCGCAAATAAATATAGCTACTCCGAGTTTATAGAGCTTTCTGTTTATGCTGATTTGGCAAGTTCTTTAAAGCCCAACGACCGCCTGATACTTTCTTCAGAAAAAGAGTTTATTGATGTTAAAGAGCGGCTGGCAGAACACGGTATCTTTTTTGTCGAAAAATCAAAAAAAGAAATCTGGATTGTAGCCGAGCAGGTTTAAGTGCAGGGCCTATATCGTTTTTAACCCTTTTTTTGCCCCGGGCTACCGGTATAGGACGAAAGCCAGATCTGGGCTTCCTGTGTGCTTGTAAAAAATCGAGAAACTACATTCCCTACCATAACATTCACACTTTTTCTGGCTGCCAGCGCACTAAAGGTAATAGGAGAATAAATCCATGCGAATACTTCTAAGCCGGCTTCTTCCATCATCGGAAACCAAACCTGTCCGGCCCAATCCGCGGCTTCCGACCAATTTCCTTTAACAAACGTATTGTCGTTTAATACCTTAGCGCAACCGTTAAATTTCAATAGCTGAAGCATCACCATACCGCCCGCCTTAACAGTATCGATATTTTGAAAACCGGTCCAGTTTACGTCCAGTTGCTTTAGCTCATTATTATACTTTATATCGATAAAGTCTGATTTGTAGAAAGTTTCATTATCGGTTTCTATATCAAGGTCTGGCTGGGACAAGGTTAATGGTAAAAGAAAATGAAAAGTAGAACCGGCCCCCGGCTTGCTCTCTATCCAAAAACTCCCCTGGTGCCGTTTAATAATCACAGAACTTATAAACAGCCCTAACCCAAGGCCCTGAAATTTCATCGAGGTATTATCAACCCGGTAAAATCTTTCGAATATTTTAGAAAGATGCTCTTCAGGAATCCCTATACCGAAATCCTGAATCTCAACTACTATATTCCCCTCTTCTATCGCTGTTCTAACAATTACCGTATCAGCATCTGGAGAATATTTTAAAGCATTACTTAAAAAGTTGGCAATAACCTGTTCAATTCTAAACCTGTCGCCATTAAAAATCACATCAGCATGGTTTTCTAAAATAATTTTATGCGTTGTTAAACCCGGCTTTATGGCTTCAATAGATTCGCTAACCAGATCGGCAAAATTGAAATCAGAAAAGTTATAAGTAAGCATTCCCGCATTGAACTTTGATACGTCTAACAAGTCGGAAATAAGATTTTGGAGATTTAAGACATGATTATCTGCTTTAGTAAGAAATTCGAAGGCTTTGCCCGATGGTTCAATAGTTCGTTTAGCTAATTGAACAAACGATTTAATATTGGTAAGCGGTGTTTTTAACTCGTGGCTTGCTATACTAATAAAAGCGTCCTTTTTTTCCTCGCTTACTTTATGCTCATGAATATCAGTGTTAGTGCCAAACCATTTCACTATCGAACCGTCGATAACCAGAGGGATAGCCCTCCCCAAATGCCAGCGGTATTCTTCGTTTACTTTGAGCCTAAACTCCACCTGATAGGGTTCACCGGATTGCAAAGAGCTTTTCCATCGCTCTATGCAATTGTCCTGATCTTGGGAATGCACAAAATGAATCCAGCCTTCGCCAATTATTTCTTCAACCGAACTTTCAAAATTCTCTGTCACCCGTTTATTTACATAATCAAGTGATCCATCGGGCCTGGCGGTCCATACCTGCTGGGGCATAGTATCGGCCATAAACCTCATGTTCACTTTACTTTCTTTAAGTGCGCTTTTATCCTTAAAATGTTCGGTAATATCTCGTGTAAAACATCGGGTGTGTATAAGCGTTCCGTTTTGATAATACCCGCTGGAATTAATTAAAACATGCTTTATAGAGCCATCTTTGCAAATAAGCTTTGCGGGATGTTCTTTAACTTCGCTAACACCGGTAAGTTTTAGAAAAATGTTCTCAATTGAGTCTTTATCCGCATGAAAGTCCTGTATATTTCTTCCCAGATACTCCGACGCATCATAACCTAAAAGTTTCAATTCCGCTTTGTTCGCATAAATAATTTTACCGGTTCCGTCAACCGAATGAATCCCTATCGTGGCATTGTCTATAAAATCTTGAATGGATTCGGCTTTAAATATATCGGCGGTATCGTTATTAATCATTTCTATCAGACGGAATTTTGTTACTAAGACTCGTAATTTGTAACATGTTTACACTGATAAAGTTTGGCGTAAATTAATCTATCCCTATGATAAAAATCCTGAGGCCGCCAAGAAAAATGACAGGTAAATAATTAAGGGTTTTGAGGCCAGTGATGGTTGAGCTATCGCCCGGTTTTGGCACCCCAAAAAGCACGATTACCAAAGGCTCATAAATTTCAAACCAGGAAGGTTTCCCAAAACACCCCTTCTGCTGTATCAGGATGGAATAGACAGCAATGGAATTTCGCTGGTAAGAGCCATCTCTTTAGTTTTACTTTTGTGGATAAGGGAGGTCCAAAAACCATATTTATGGGGAGACATCACTAAAATATCAGCATTAAAGTTGTTCAAGCCAAGTTTCAGGCTCTCCATAAAATCCTTCGAATTAACATCGCAATAAGTATGATTTAGTGAAGAAATAGCATTCTCCATTTTGTTTAAGAAAGCCGCTTTCAAATCTTGCTCGATATTTTCAGCAGTCTGATGTTTGTTAACATGAAACACCTGAAGCTCAGACCCGAAAGCTTTAACCAGTTCTATAAGTACTTTTAAGTGTTCGTCTTTGGGTAAATTCTGATAATCACAGGCGTAAAGAATCCGCTCGGGCATTTTTAACACAATTTTATCGGGCACTACCAAAACCGGCACTTTGCTATTCTTAATTATAGCGTTAGAGGTATTACCTGAAAAATGATATTCTCCCGCATTTTTCTTCATCCCCATCACTAACAGGCCCACACCCAGTTTCGATAAAATCTCTTCAAGCGACTCTGTTGTCATAGTTGTAAGAGAAAAAGCTTTTATGGGCCGTTTATATTTTAATGACAGTCCCTCCGCGTATTCATCTAAACGGAGTTTATTTTTCCTGATCATATCGCCCATAGCACTTGCGGTAATGAGGCCGTTTAAGGAATGTATATCAAAAGTGTAATTATTAAAAAGCGCAACATCAGCTTTGATGAAACTTGCTATAAAGGCTGCGTACTTAAATGCGGATTCGGCACTGTCGGTATAATCGGTGGCTACCAGTATCGTTTTCATATCCTTAATTTTGCTCTAAATAAAGTTCAGCTTCTGCCGGGGGATTAAATATGATTTTAATCAAGCAAGTAGTTAACTTATACCACACTCGTGAATCCAGGCCGGTAGATTGCAGCGAACCAACCCTATTGGCCTAATTGTGCCACAGTTAAGCACCTGTTCGCTTTTATCCTAATTCCAAAAATTGTTAACATTATCACCCTAAACAGACACAATCAGACCCTTTTCCATCATAATCTAACTCTATTTTTATTGTTAAATCTCATGCCTGATTACTCACATTTCAGGCAGGGCCAATAAACCGTTTATTAAAATAATTATTTAAACTCAATGAAATCAAACTTTACTAAAAGCTTAGTACTAAGAGTCCCATCACTCAGCAGTAAGCTGTTCAAAGCACTCTTATTATGTTCTGCTATCATGACAGAACCCTGTATGGCTCAAACTAGCGAGGCTTACAACTGGACCAGCCTGCCTGTAGGCGGCGGCGGTTTCGTTTCTGGTATCATTACCAGTAAAAAAGATGTGAACCTGATGTACGCTCGCACAGATGTGGGTGGTGCATACCGTTATGATCGTGCAGCCAGCAAATGGATTCCTTTAATGGATTGGGCCTCAGATCAAGAGACCGGCGCATTGGGAGTTGAGGCACTGGCCACAGATTTTACAGACCCCAAAAATGTGTACGCTTCAGCTGGTACTCAATATTGGAACGGTGGTCGGAGCTTTATTTTACGCTCCACAAACTATGGTGCAAGCTGGACAGCAGTTGACGTAACTGCTAAATTTACATGTCATGGAAATGGAAATGGCCGCCAAAATGGTGAACGCCTTGTTGTAGATCCGAACAAAAACAGCATTCTTTTTGTGGGAACACGCAATAATGGTTTGTGGAAGAGCACCAATTTTGGTGTAACCTGGAACGCGGCAGGAAATATTCCGGTTACAACAACACCTAATGGTGCTGGTATCAGCTTCGTAGTTTATGATAAAAATTCTGCAGCCGCCGGAGCTACCACCACAAGAATGTTTGTAGGTGTTTCAAGAGCAGGGAGCAATAATAACTTTTACAGAAGCACTGATGGCGGTAACACATTTACTGCGATTGATAATGGCGCATTGCCTGATAATTTAATGCCTCAAAGGGCTGTAATACCGGGTAATGGTTTTGTTTATATCACCTACGGAAACGGTTCAGGACCTGCCGGTGGTTCTGAGCCAATGGACCAGGGACAGATCTGGAAATATAATATCGCTACAGGTGCATGGACAAATATTACACCTCTAAGCTCATCCAATCGCTATGATAGAGCCTTCTCTGGGATAAGTGTTGACCCTGCTAATGCCAACCGCCTTGTTGCCACAACAATTAATACGTATTGGGCACAAGGCACACAGTGGGGCGATCGCATCTTTTTAAGTACTGATGGAGGAACTAACTGGACCGATATCATCGATTCACGTGGGTTCAGCATGAACACCAATGGAGTAGCATGGATTTCAAATTCATCTATTCACTGGGCTGGCTCAATTGAGTTCGACCCTGCTAATACTAACAGGGTATTCGTAACTTCTGGTAACGGAATTTTTGTAAACGAAGCTATTAATACTTCAAATGTTTGGAAGTTTACGGTAAGCGGGCTGGAAGAAACTGTTCCTCTTAACTTAATCAGTATCCCCGGCGGGCCGGTGCTTCATGTAATTGGCGATTATGATGGCTTCAGACATACAAATGTAGCAGCTAACGGATCAATATTTACCCCAAGAATGGGAACAACTACCGGACTCGCTTATGGAGCAACCAATAAGAACAAGGTAGTACGTGTTGGTAGCGCGATGTACTATTCTAACGATATGGGGCTTACATGGACACAAACTGCGGCACTTAATGGAGGAGGTTACGGCCAGGCTGCTGTATCGGCAGACGGAAATACCATTTTACATAGCCCGGGAAATTCTTCAACTACTTTTCGTACAACGAATAATGGATCCAGCTGGACTACCGTTTCAGGATTGTCAATTTGGGAAGCTCGTCCGGTTGCAGATGGTCTTACAAGTGGAAAATTCTATGCTTATAATTCAGCAACAGGTGCTTTTATGATTAGTACAAACGGAGGAGCCTCATTTTCGTCAGTTGCAACAAATCTTGGCAGCGGTGGCTCTCACATAATCCGTACTGTTCCTGGCCGTGATGGTGATGCATGGGTGCCTTTATATAATGGAGGTTTGAGGTATACTGAGAATTCAGGTACTTCTTTTACTAATGTCTCAAATGTTACCTATTGCGGTTCTGTGGGTATCGGAAAGGCAGCAACGGGTGCCACTTACGAAACAATTTATATCTGGGGAACCGTTAATGGTGTACTTGGAGTTCACCGTTCTACCAATAAAGGTGCCAGTTGGGTACGTGTAAATGATGACGCACACGAATATGGCGGACCTGCAAACGGCCAGTTCGTTGTAGGAGATATGAATACTTACGGACGTGTGTATTTGAGTTCTGCCGGGCGTGGCGTTGCCTATGGTTCAGCTACTACTACACCGGGAACTACTCTGAGCGGCACCTTTAGCATTACAGCACGCCATAGCGGCAAAGCTATAGATGTTGCAGGAGCTAGCATGATCAACGGTGCAACCATAATTCAATGGCCATACAATGGGGGGGCTAACCAAAAATGGACAATCAACAGTGTTGGAAGCGGATACTATAGCGTAACTAATGTTAATAGTGGCCAGGCCCTGGATGTATTTGGCGGTTCGGTTGCCGATGGCGGAAAAGTTATCCAGTATCCTTATAGCGGAGGAACGAACCAGCAATGGTCGATCACTGATCTTGGAACTGGTTACTACAGTATTATAAACAGAAAGAGCGGAAAATCATTGGACATTAAAGGTGCCGGTATGGCCGACGGAGATAGTGTACTACAATGGACCTACAGTGGGGGAACAAATCAGCAGTTTGCTTTGACAACTGTGAGTGCTATAGCAAGCATAGCACCTGATTCTCCTTTACTGCTTAGTCTTATAGAGCCAGAAAACACTAAGGTAAACGTTTACCCTAATCCGGTTGAAAGTACGGTAACAATCAGCGCTCCTTCATCTTTAATCGGCGGGAATATAGTTATAACTAATACAAGCGGGATAATAGTTTTTGGCGGTAAAGTCGAGAGTACCACTACCGAAGTTAACTTAAGCCATGTTCCTTCGGGATTATATATTTTATCCCTGAAACATAACGGCAAAAGTGTCAATTCGAAGATTGTGAAAAAGTAAAATCATCTTTCTTTAATTTCAACAAAGCTTCCTGGTTTCCGGGGAGTTTTGTTGTTTGATAAAAGACTGCCGATAAATAGGCTGCAAGCTGATGGCCTTATCGGTATTATGAAATTATAAATTAATACAATTATGAACAACAAGAGGAACAAAGCAGGCCCTGCAAAAATCAGAACACTTCTTATCTATCCATTAACAATGCGAACCATATCAATTTGATCGTATCCCAGTATCAGCCGTTAACTAAACAACATTATGAAAAAAACCTTCGTTCTATTTTTTTTGACAACACTAATTCTGGGCAGCTGCAAGAAGGCAGACCTCTCAAATCAGGATCAGGAAACCAATGGAAGTAAAACTAAAAAGACCGGAACAACTCATGCAAATCTCTCTTATAACTGGAGCAATGTAGCGATTGGCGGCGGCGGATTTGTTTCCGGTATTATCACCGGTAAGACCGCACCTTATCCTATGTATGCAAGAACAGATGTTGGTGGTGCTTACCGTTTCGATCGTGCAACCAGCACCTGGATCCCATTAATGGACTGGGCCTCGGACCAACAATCCGGAATGTATGCCGTGGAGTCTATGGCCATAGATCCTCAAAATCCGAATATTGTATACGCATATACAGGAATATCCTATTTTAATGACGGCAGAAGTTATATCCTTCGCTCTGCCGACTATGGAAATACATTTTCAATTACCGAAGTTACCTCCCAGTTTAAGGCACATGGTAACGGATCAGGAAGGCAGAACGGAGAGAAGCTCCAGGTAGACCCTAATAATAGCGCTATTCTTTATTGCGGAACCCGCTACAATGGCCTGTTTAAAAGTACAAATTCCGGCTCCAGCTGGACAAGGCTGAGTGGCCTAAACGTAACCACCACCGCCAATGGTGCTGGCGTAAGCTTTGTGCTGCTGGATAAATCATCAGTTGCAGGAGGATCAACTCAAAGAATTTTTGCAGGTATTTCCAGACCGGGTAATGGCAAGAACCAAAATTTTTATGTAAGTAATAATGGAGGAGCCAGCTTCACTGCGATTTCACATAGAAATTTGGGCTCTGGTTTAATGCCGCAAAGGGCAACTTTCACCGGCGATGGTAATTTGGTAATCACCTATGCTGATGGGGCCGGACCAAGTGGAGTTGGGGCCGGACAGATCTGGAAATACAATATTGGTTCAGGAAGTTGGACGAATATTAGTCCGCCTACGCATTCCGGGGCTTTTAGCGGCATCAGTGTCGATCCGCAAAACCCTCAGCGCATTGTGGCAACATCCATAAATTCTTATCAGTGGCAGGGCAGCGCATGGGGCGACAGGTTTTTCCTGAGTACCAACGGAGGAAGTACCTGGACAGATGTTGTTGCCAGAGGCTTTACTAAAGATAATAATGGTGCCGATTGGGCAGAAGGTGTAGCCATTCATTGGGTCGGATGTATTGAATTTGATCCTTCAAATACTGCCAGGGTATTGGTAACATCGGGCCACGGAATATTTGTTAATGAAAACATTAATACGTCGGGAACCTGGAAGTTTACGGTAAAAGGGCTAGAAGAAACAGTTCCTCTTTCGCTGATTAGTATTCCTGGCGGACCCTTGATTTCAGGGGTGGGCGATTACTCTGGTTTCCGTCATACCGATATTAACCAGTATGCGCCGCAGGTTGCACCTGCCTTCAGTGACCTGGCGTATGCGTACGCTAATCCTAACAAGGTAGTACGTGTTGGAGAGGAGATGTATTATTCCAATGATATGGGATTAACATGGACGAAAACAACTTCCATCAATGGCACTTGGGGGAAGGCAGCGGTTTCCACCGATGGGAACACGATTCTTCATTCTCCGGATGGAAGTTCAATGACTTACATTTCAACGAATAACGGAAACTCCTGGAATACAGTTTCCGGCTTGTCATTTACGAGTGCGTGGGTGCATTCCGATGGCCTAAACGTCTCGAAGTTTTACGCTTATGATAGCAACACCGGAAAATTCTATGTGAGTACAAACGGAGGTTCCACTTTCACGGTTACACCAGGGGCTCCCGGCAGTTGGGGTTCGAAAAGAATTGCTATTGCTCCGGGGATGGAAGGCCGTATCTGGATAGCATTATATGACGGCGGACTATCGTATTCAGAAACCTCGGGAACATCGTTTTCAAAATTAACTAATGTAACTTCTTGTACCGCGGTAGGTATTGGAAAATCGGAAACGAGCACTAGTGATGAGACTGTCTATATCTACGGAACCGTAGGTGGAGTGAAAGGCATCTTCCGTTCAACCAACAAAGGCTTAAGTTGGGATAGGGTTAACGACGACGCCCACGAGTTCGGCGGGCCAGCAAATGGTCAATTTGTTGTTGGCGATATGAATACTTTTGGCAGGGTATATATGAGTACCGCCGGAAGAGGGATTGTTGTAGGAACTCCCAATTAATGTTTCTTATTTGCTTTTGATTGGTGGCCTTTAAGAGGCAGTCATTTCCAATTCAAGACTATTATAGGGCCGCCTAAAATTGGGCGGCCTCTTTTTTTTATTAAGCTTCATATGGATGCTGCTTTATGATTCATTAGAGTGCAGTCTTCTTCGTTTTTCAGGTCAATCAAAAGTAGAATTCCCACTTCAAATTTCCAGCAGCAAATTGGCAAGAGTTTTAAAGTTTAGTGCCGATTGTTGAGGGTAATTATTGTAATCAGACATCCATTCTTCGGCTTTTCTTCTTACAGTCAGAAACAGTGTTTAGCAAATAATGCCTCGGTCTAACCTTTACTATCTGTGTTTTCATTAACCCTCAATGAACTGATATATTCCGAAGGCAGCATATTATATTCTTCGCGAAACACTTTAGCAAAGTAATTAGGGTTGCTGTAACCCACTTCATATGCTACTCTCGAAATTGGCATTTTACTTTTTTGCAACAGCTGAACCGCTTTCTCCATCCTGATTTTTCTGATAAATTCAACCGGGCTTTTGCCGGTAACGCTCAGTATTTTCCTATATAAGGCAACCCTGCTCATCGCCATGGTACTGCTTAACAGTTCAACTGAAAACTCAGGGTTGGAGATGTTTTTATCAATGGTATGGAGTAGCTTACTAACGAATTTATCATCCTCTGATTCAATATTCATGTCTTTTACCTGAATATCTACCTGCTTCTGATAGGTTTTCTTCAGCGTATCCTTAAAGGATAGTAGATTGTGTATTTTAGAGGCTAGTACTTTGGTATTGAAGGGTTTGATTATGTAATCGTTCGCTCCGTATTTGAGGCCAGAGATCTGACTATATTCGTCGCCCAAAGCCGTAAGAAGAATTACCGGAATATGTGTTGTTCTTTTGTCTGATCTTATTTTTTTACAGAGATCAATCCCATTCATTTCCGGCATATTCACATCCGATACTATTAGATTAGGATGAAGAGCAAGTGCCTTTTGCCAGCCTTCCTTCCCATTGGCTGCTTCCAGCACGGTAAAGTCTTGTTTTAAATTATCACGTAAATAAGCCCTCATTTCCGCATTATCTTCTACTAGCAGTAAAGAAGGCTTTTTTTCTGTTATAGAAGAAAAGCCTTCTTTGTTGTTTTGCTCAATTTCTGCTCTGTTCGCAGCCTCGGGAATTTCTGAAGGGGAATCCTCTTCATATTCGATTGGAAACAGAATGGTAAACATAAGCTCGTGCTTTTCTTTTACCATCGTTAATTGACCGCGACAAATGCCGCAGAGCTCGCTCGCTGCTAAGAGGCTTAAATCATCCTCTGGATCGAAGCTCGCTTTTGAGGCCTCAATTTGTCGAATGTCTGGAGCTTCCAATAATGGTTTTTGCCTGGTATCAGAAGTGATAATCTTAATTTCTGCGATTCCTTTAAAATCTTGGATATTGTCTCTTTTAACGTTTATATATACACATATCTCTTTACCCTGCGAACTTACTTTGAAGGAATAATTGAGCAGATTGAATAAAGTACTTTCAAGTATGGCATGGTCAAAATTGGCGTTAAGGGAAGCAGATTCAGTTTCAAAAAGAAGATTTACATTTCTATGAAGTGCGAGATCTGAGAAGGATTGGGTTAAATCACTGACAAATGCGACTAAATCACCTTTGTTAAGGCTCGCCTGAACCTGCCCTGCATCTAATTTTTGAATATCTATTACCTGATTCCCCAATCTCAAAGCACAGGATATATATCTTTCGATCCGTTGTAATTCTCCCCGGTGGAGAGGGCTCTCTTTTAGTATTTCTTTAGCGGTAGATAGTGCTAAAGAAAGAGGTATGAGAGATTCCTGGACAATGTCGAAAGCGAAATTTGCCTTTGACAACTGCATGTTTTGTACTGGTTCAGCTTCTTGTGTTTCGAGTCCCTGCTTTTGAGCAAGAGCCATTAACTGTTCCTTAAACTGATTTTCGAGGCCTGCCCGTTGTTTACGCTGCCGCTTAAGGTATAAAATATTGAGAGTAGCTATTAAAATAAGAATTGCAACAAAAACCAAAAAATTCAGGCTGAAAATGGACGGGGAGATTGTTAATGGTATTCTTAATATCCCTACAAAAACAATTAAAACGATATGCATACTTTACTGATCCGGGGTTTAATTCGCTAACCTTTCTGCTTTCGGGGTATCAGGCTAGTATGTTATTACAATATTAGGGATCAATTAGGGTCAGATGGGTATCAGTATTATACTAATGTGTGTCATTTTTGAGTATCGAACCAGGTTACGGGATACTTATGGTAACGAATGTTTCCGAGCGTGAATTTATTACGGCTTTATTTTAAAACCCTTAGAAGTGGCAAATCAGGCTTCGCTCGGGCCGGATTTTCTTTAAGATATTTTTGGGGGCTTAAACCATAAACTTTGGTAAACGACCTGCTAAAGTTGGCTCGCTCAGAAAATCCCACTCGATAGGCTGCCTCCGAAATTGTTAAATTCTCCTGGTGGATAAGCTTTATTGCCTCCTTCAATCTTGTATGTATCAGGAATTCCTGCGGTGTTTGATTAATTATTGCTTTGAGCTTGCGGGTTAATTGCCCGCGATTCATTTTTAACAGTTCGGCGAAACGGTCAATGTCGAAGTTTGTGTGTAAAAGATTGTCAACAACAACATTTCCCGCTCTTTTGAGAAAATCCTGATCAAGGTCAGTCAGCTTATCTCTCGATTGTGCTTCTATTTCAGGGTTTCCCGAGAATTGAGAACGTAACTTTTTCCTTGAACTGATTAGATTCGCAACCCTTGTTTCTAACAGGTCTGAATTGAAAGGTTTTGAGATATAAGCATCCGCACCGCTTTTATATCCTTCTATTTTACTTTCATCGGCTTGCCTGGCTGTAAGGAGAATAACTGGAATGTGACAGGTTTTTTCATCAGTTTTCACTTTCTCACACAGTTCAAGTCCGTCGCCATCTATCATCATTACATCGCTGATAATCAAATCAGGTATTATAGTAACGGCCTTCCTGTAGCCTTCATGTCCCGTTGATGCTTCTTCTATATGGTAATGAACAGATAGGTAGCCGGCGATATATTTTCTCAGCTCATCATTGTCTTCGACCAGAAGTATTGTAAGGTCGCTCTCAGTATCTTGCTCCCTTGTTTCCTCTGTAAAATCGTGGAAAATAAATTGATTAAAATCGATTTCAAAATTCGACGTCAATACATCATTGCCAACCTCCCTTTCATCTCCTGCTGGTATTTTAAGCACAAAATACGCTCCCTCTCCATCCTTTCCTTTCTCATAGATTTCTCCGTTGTGAAGTTGTACTAACTCCCTCACAAGAGCCAAACCGATTCCGCTCGATTCCATCCCGAAACGCGGAGTATGCTGCACCTGAAAGAAAATGTCGAATATCTTTTGTTTATATTCCTTAGGCACTCCGGGGCCTGAATCTTTTACATGTACTTCCAATTGCCGAACGCCATTCTGATCGCAATAAGTCAGGGTTGTAAGTTTAATTTTACCTCCATCGGGTGTAAACTTAAAAGCATTGGAAATAAGATTAATTAAGATCTTTTGAAACTTGTCTATATCAATAGTTGCTGTCTGAAAGGTAGTTGCAAGCTCGGTTGTAAATTCTATTTTACGTTTGGAAGCCCTTTCCTTGAAAGCCTGAGCTACTTCTACAATAATTTCTGTAACATTAACTGTTAATGGTTCCAGTTTAAGGCTGCCTTCAAATTTTCTAAAATCCAGAAGCTGGTTTACAAGGCTCAATAAACGTGAAGAGTTTTTAAAAGCAAGGTTCGAAAGACTTTTTAATTCGTTAGCGGGAACTTCTTCCTCCGTAATTTTTCTTAAAGGGTCTATTATAAGAGACAACGGAGTGCGAAGCTCATGCGAAACATTGGTGAAGAAATTCATTTTCAATTGATTAAGTTCCTTCATTTTTTCGGAAGTTAGCTTCTCGAGGGCGAGGTCATTCTTCAGCTTCTGCCTTGCTCTCAACTCACGATAGATACTGTATATGATGAGGAGAATCAGTATTGTATAAAGGCTGTAAGCCAGGTTTGTCCTCCAAAAAGGGGGAGTTATGATGATCCTCAGCGTTGTTCCATTATTATTCCATATACCGTCACTATTGGCAGCTTTTACTCTGAATAAATATTCTCCAGGAGCAAGATTCGTGTAAGTCACATTTCGCTCATACCCTAAAGATCGCCAGTCTTTGTCAAATCCTTCAAGCCTGCAGGCGTACTGGTTTTTCTCCGGTTCGGAATAGCTGAGTGCCGCAAAGTTGATAGTGAAAACTGATTGATTATAATTCAGCCTTACAGGGCCATCGTTGATAGAATTTAATAACTTAACCTTAGTAGTCTGTTCTGGCCTCGAATCATCAGGTAACTGAAAGCTGGTGATAACAACCGGAGGAACAAATTTATTTACGATGATCTTATCTGGACTAAAAATATTAAAGCCATCAATGCTGCCAAAAAAAATTTCTCCGCTTGCACTCCTGTACCCGGCCCCTCTGGTAAACTCATTCGTCTTAAGGCCGTCCTGATAGAGAAAAGTAGTAAACGTCTGATTTGCGCGGTTAAACCTGTTTACCCCATTGGAAGTACTGATCCACAACTGTCCATTTTTATCCTCCACAATGCTATTTACAATATCATTACTTAATCCATTTTTTACGAAAAAGCTTTTAAATTCCTTATTTCTCCTATTGTAGCGGCTAAGTCCTCCTCCCATTGTACCTGCCCACATAGTGTTGTGGGAGTCGAGGAATAGTGCATATATTACGTCCTGCCTAAGCCCTGAGTTATACTTAGAAAAATGATGAAACTTTCTGCTATTCGGGTTTAAGACACTTATCCCGCCATAAGTGCCAATCCAAATCTGGCCTTTTTCATCCTCTGCAAGACATCGAATATCGTTATTGATCAGGCTGTTCTGGTTGTTTTTATTTATGAAGTATTCAGAATGTCCGGTGGCCGGATGGATTAAATTAAGTCCGCCCCCGTTTGTTCCTACCCAGATTCGTCCATTGCTGTCTTCCAAAATTGAATACACTGCGTTGTGTGTTAAACGTCCATTTGCAGTACTATATTCCTGTAGTTTTCCGCTTTTTAGATTTAACTGAAATACCCCCATCCCGTAGGTACCAATCCATAGAGTCTCATGATTTCTGCTTTTGTGCAAAGCTAAGGCGGTGTATTTTGCCCTCGAAATACCTTTTTGTCTAATGTCCATAGGTTTGAATGTGTTAGTAAAGGAATCCCAAGAGAAAACCCCGCCTTCCTCCGTTCCAATCCAAACGTTACCCCTGGCATCATCAGCAAAGGCCGTTACCGAATTTATGTTGATTCTTCGAGTGCCAGGATTGTGAACCTTATAGTGTCTCACAAAGGCGCGGTTCTTATCATATTTATTGATGCCTCCAAAGTAGGTTCCGATCCAAAGGATTTGCTGATTGTCAAGGAAGAGGGAGTATACTGAGTTGTTATTTAAAGATTGGGCGTCTTGTGTGTCTGTCCGATAAGCGGTGAACGTTAATTTATCCGGATCGAAAAGCCCCAGGCAATTCTCTTTTCCAACCCAAATCTTATTATCGTTGTTTAAATAAAGTGACGTAACAGGGCCTCCAATGGAGACCCTGTCTGAGCTTAGTATTGAGGTTGCAGAAAAGTCATCTTTCTGGTAGTCATAAAGGTTGATGCCTCCACTAGATCCTACCCACAGACGGCCTTTTTTGTCTTCCAGTACTGCCGTGATGTTATCGTTAACTAAGCCCGGATTTTTAGCACTACCGGCACGGAATAACTTTATCTGTTTCGAACCGCGAGCAGACATGTATAAGCCATTCTTTGTACCAATCCAAAGGTTGTTTTTGCGGTCTTCAAAAACGCAGGTTATCGTCACATTTCGGACCGCTCTATATTTTATGTCGTGTGTTTCTGCTAACACCAGTTTATTCTGACGGCGGTCCATTATATATAATTCATGGAATGTCCCTACCCATAAAACCCTTTTTTTGTCTTCATAGAGGCAAAATATTGGCCCTCCACCATAAGTATCAAAAGCGTCTGACCTTTCATCATAAGCTGCCAACCCCCCATTTAAAGTTCCTACCCATAATTTCCCGCTCTTATCAACAAGTAGAGACTTAATGTGATTATAGGGAAGAGAGCTGGAATCGCCGCTAACGTTTCTGTATATTTTGAATTTGTATCCGTCAAATTTATTCAGGCCGTCTTGGGTGCCGAACCACATAAAGCCAGTTTTATCCTTAGCTATACATGTAACCGAACTTTGAGATAACCCCGATGCCGTTGTAAGATGAGTAAAAGGGATTTCATTCTGCATCTGGCAGAATACCTTGGGAGTAATCAAAAAAAAGAATGTGACAGGAAAAAGCAAATAAAAACGAATGTTATTACTCATAGAGGTCGGCACATTAAAATCTATGTAGAAGGCTTTAGTTATACAGGCCCTTACTTTAATTGGTTATTGGTATAAAGGTATAGGAATAGTTGGTTAAAATTTCGCGGCTAAACTTTTTTTTTGTTTTTAGAATCATTTATTGCATGCTCGTTCACTAAGCTTCATTGCAAGATTGGCTTAGATTTTTATTTCAGGCTATTACTTCTTTCTGTTAAAATTACAAGTGGTGTAGAAATTGATAGTTGCGCATACTTTTGATCTTTAAAGTGGAAGAATATGCTCTTGTAAAAAGCAGCAGTCGGTTGAGTCAAATTATCCTGCCAAAGGCCAACAATGGCTTCGCTCAGAGCCGTCGCCACTCGGATTAATCGCTCGTTAAAGCCCACCCCCACTCTTCTTCCTATCCCCTTACTTCATTCAGGCCCGCTTGTAACATAGTTTGCGCTAATAGAAACAAAACCGCTATAGCGGGATACTCTCCCCTGATAATTTTACACTATCGAACATAATCGTTTCGGCTTGAATGTTTAAAACATCAGTTGGAGCAGATGCCTGCAGATAACCAGTTAATTAGCAACCCTTTAAACCAAGAGCCTTTATGAAGAGAGTTTGACATTAAAGTACACAACGCCAGGGTGGCAAAAAATCATTGCTTTTTAAAACCAGTCTCACAGATATTCAAACATTTATGCCACGCAAGAAGCCGATCTGAGTATCTGGAAGCTAACTAAAAATAATGATTTAGCTTACCAAGCTTATTTATTAAACCACATGGCCATACCCATAGCTGTGCGCAGCAACTTCACAGCAGCAAGGCTGCTTACAAAGTGCGACCTAACTAATTCTTTAACTTATTAGAACTATAAAGTATGAAAAAACATAGGCATAATAGTACGCTAGTGTTTATTAATTTCCAGAAAATCAACTCATTGATTCCGGGCATTCTTTGCTGCCTACTTTTATTAACCAGCATCGAAGCTTCGTCAAAAATTAAAGACGAAAACAAATTAGGCCTAGAACTTGGCACCGAAAAGCTGCGAAATGGAAAGAAACTCCTTTCTGTTGATGTTTCAATTCGGGGACAGATTACAGACACTGCCGGAGTTGCTATTCCTGGTGCAGTTGTGCGTGTGAAGGGAACGCAAATAGCTGGAGTGACCGACGAGAATGGCCAATACTCTCTAAAAGCCCCTGAGGGCAGCAACACGCTGGTTATTTCTTTTATCGGTTTTGAAACAAAAGAAGTAAACACTAATGGCCGCGAAGTTGTTAACGTGACTCTTCAAGTTGCCGGAAATGCCTTATCAGATGTGGTTATTGTGGGATACGGCCAGCAAAAAAGAGAAAGTGTGGTTGGAGCAATATCGACAGTTAAAGTGGCCGAATTAAAAACTGCTGCACCGCGTTCGCTCAATAATGCGCTTATCGGAAAGGTAGCAGGGATTATTGCCGTTCAGCGTAGCGGGGAGCCCGGTTATGATGACGCACAATTTTGGATAAGGGGTATCAGCACTTTTGGCGGAGGCAATAATCCCCTCATTTTAGTTGATGGAATCGAGCGTCCCCTTAATAACATCGAACCAGAAGAGATCGAAACCTTCTCGGTATTAAAGGATGCTGCAGCAACATCTATTTACGGTGTGCGGGGAGCAAATGGCGTAATCCTCGTGAACACTCGCAGAGGTGCCAATTCTAAACCTACTATCAGTTTTAAATTGGAAAGCGGTCGAAGCGCGGCTACACGTTTGCCGGACTTTGTTGATGCACCTACCTATCTGAATCTTTTCAATGAAGCCCGACTGGCAACTAATCCAAATTTTGTGACGACATACACTCCGGAAGTAATCGCCAAGTATGCCTCAGGGGAAGATCCTTACTTGTATCCGAATGTTGACTGGATTGATCTTATGATGAAAGACCACTCGAACCAGAGCCGTGCGAATCTTAACATTTCAGGTGGCGGAGACATTGCCAAATACTTTGTATCCGCAAGTTATTACAATGAAAACGGGATATGGAAAGGGGATAATCTTAATACATATAACACAAATGCCGGTTTAAAGCGCTACAACTTCAGGGCAAACACAGATCTCAAACTAAGCAAGAGAACAGAACTTAGTCTTGGCCTTGGTGGTATCTTGGTTACGGCAAACTATCCTGGATCTTCAGCAGGCCAAATTTGGGCAGATGGTGGTATTATGTTTAATACGCCTGTTGGGTACGCCCCTTCATATCCAAACCCAAATAACGACGGCGTTCTTTACGGCGGGTTAAACGGCATTGATAACCCCTATGAGTTACTCACAGGAAGGGGATTTGATACCGAATGGCGGAATAATATTCAATCTGATATCACCTTGCGTCAGGATCTATCGGGCTTTGTTAAAGGGCTTAAAGTTCAGGGTAAGTTCGCTTTCGATGGTTATAACTCACACAACATTAGTAGAAAGCGTCAGGCCTCCAAATATTCTGTCTCTGGCAGGGATCCAATGACTGATGAATTGCTTCTAAGTCCATTGTTTGTAGGCCAGAAAGACTTAGGGTTTGGCCGAACCTCAGGAGGAAACCGAAGAATATATGTTCAGGCTAATATTGATTACAGCAGAACTATAGGTAACCACGAAGTTACAGGCTTATTGCTATATAATCAGCAAGATTACCAGGACGGAGCTGCAGGCACTGCTATGGCTTCGTTGCCCTTCCGCTTACAAGGGGTTGTAGGCAGGGTGGCGTACAATTATAAACGCAAGTATTACACAGAGCTAAGTGCCGGATATAATGGTTCCGAAAATTTCGAAAAAGGAAAGCGCTTTGGTCTGTTTCCGGCTGTTGCTGCAGGTTGGATCGTATCTGAAGAGCCTTTCTTTAAAAACAACGTAGGCTTTATGGAATATCTGAAGTTGAGAGGTTCTATTGGCGAAAAAGGAAACGATCAAATTGGTGGTCGCCGATTTGCTTACCTGACAACTGTAGGTAATGGGAATGGGGGCTACAAATTTGGGATGGATAACAATAACGATGTTGGATCAAGAGGCGAAGACCAGTGGGGATCTGACCTTACCTGGGAAACAGAGACAGAGTTAAATCTGGGCCTCGAAATGCGTTTCCTGAAAGGTTTCTATTTTCAGGGGGACTTCTTTAACAGACATAGGAAAGATATATACCTTCAACGGAATTCACTTCCTGCAATTATCGGATTGCAGAACACACCCTATGGAAACCTTGGAGAATATAAAAACCGGGGGGTTGATGGTTCATTAGAGTATAGAAGAAGGTTAAATAAATTGGATGTTACGCTGAGAGGAAACCTAACCTACGCGAGAAATCAAATAGTGGACCAAGATCAGCCTGATTATCTATACACTTATCAAAACAGACAGGGTAAACGATTGGGACAGCCGTTTGGCTTGATAGCAGACGGCCTATTTAGAGATGAATCTGAAATTGCAAGCTCAGCCACACAAGGTTTTGGTGCGGTAAGGCCAGGTGATATTAAATATAAAGATATCAATGGTGATGGAGCAATTGACGCTTTTGATCAAGTGGCCATTGGAAATCCGAGCACTCCTGAAGTTGTATACGGTTTTGGGACCACGCTTGGATATAAGGGATTCGACGTTTCGGTATTCTTTCAGGGCGCTGATAACATGACTTTTCAGTTGGGAGGAATGGGCTTCTTCCCATTCACGGAAGAAGGATTCAGGGGTAGTGTGAGCAAATATGCCTTAGACAGGTGGACACCCGATAACCCTCGTCAGGACGCCTTGTTCCCTCGTCTGTCTTACGGCACTTCGAACTTAAATAATATTCAGGCTTCCACATGGTGGCAACGAGATGCCAGTTACCTGAGATTAAAAACAGCGGAGCTTGGTTATACCATTCCTAAACAATTCACTCGTAAACTTAACGTAAACACCTTCAGAGTGTATGCCAGTGGTTTCAACTTGTTAACATGGAGCAAGTTTAAATTTTGGGATCCTGAATTGGGAAGTGGTAATGGCGGAAGATACCCAATTCAGCGGAGTGTTTTCTTAGGTTTAAACATGAATTTTTAACAGACCCAGATATGATAACGAAATCGATTAAACTATATATTCTCCTTATTGCGGTAATTTTTAGTTCTTCCTGTAATAAAGATTTTCTCGACAAGCAAGCTGATGATATGTTGACCATAGATCAGATATTTGCTAATCAGGTTGAAACAGAACGCTATTTAAGAAATGTGTACAGTTACCTCCCAGACGAACTGACTCCATATAACACCTACTTCGGTGTTTCTGATGAGGGCGATATGCCATGGTCAAACATGCCGCAGAATACACAGATGAACACGGGAAGCTGGTCTCCTGTAGCCGTACCCTTTAACGATTACGCGCCGCTTTATCGTGGTATTCGCTCTGCCACTGTTTTTATTAACCGTGTTGAAGAGTGTACTGCATGCGACAGCAAAAGGTGGGCTGCAGAAGCAAGGTCGCTGCGGGCCTGGTATTATTTTTTATTACTTAGAAAATATGGCCCTGTGGTTCTGGTTAAAGATCTTATGCCCGTGGATGCGCAAAGCAGTGAGCTTCAATTTCCCAGGAGCTCGTATGATGAATGTGTCGACTACATTATTCAGGAGCTTTCCGTTGCTCAAGCTGACTTACCCCAAAAAATCACAAACTCACGTGATCTTGGAAAAATCGATTCCAGAGCCGTACAGGCTATGAAATCGAGAATCTTACTCTATGCAGCCAGTCCTCTTTGGAATGGTAACGCAGATTTGGCCGGGTTTAAAAATAAGGATGGAAAGCAGCTGGTTAATCCCACTTATGATTCTAATAAATGGAAAAAGGCGGCGGATGCGGCTAAAGCAGTTATTGACATCATGCCCGAGGGATTGTACAAAAAGAATGTAAATAATGTATTCGATCCCTTTGTTTCTTACCGCGACTTGTTTCTTGACCGCTTTAACTACGAAGTGATCTGGGCTCGTGCGGATGCTAACTCCTGGGAGCTTCAGAAACACCTTGCTCCACGCCAGTTGACCGGGTGGAATGGAATGGCACCAACGCAAATGCAGGTTGACTCGTACTATATGGCAAACGGGAAAATGATTAACGAATCGGGCTCCGGCTATGTGGAGAATGGTTTTTCGTCTACAGGCACCCAATATACGGCGCCAGGAGATTGGAACATGTATGTAGGCCGGGAACCTCGCTTTTATACATCTATTCTGTATAACAGAGATATTTGGCCATTTACCGACGAAGGAGAGGTACAGGTACAGCTTTATTCAACAGGGACCTCAGGCAGAAACGGATCGCATGATCATTCAGAAACGGGGTACCTTCTTCAGAAATATCTGAGCCCGAATAGTAATGTACGTACTGGTCAAATGTCCATGACGACCTACATATTTTTCCGCCTTGCGGAAATGTACTTGAACTATGCAGAAGCGCTTAACGAGTATAATCCGGGAAATCCTGATATCAAGAAGTATATTGATTTAATTCATGAAAGAGCTGGAATTCCTGGATTACCAGCCGGGCTGAATCAGGCTGAAATGCGCAACAGGATTCGTTTGGAACGTAGGATTGAATTAGCTTTCGAGAATCACAGGGTCTTTGATACCCGCAGGTGGAAAATTGCGGAGCAAACAGATGGCGGCCCTATGTGGGGTATGAATACCGGCGCCGGTACTAGTTTTTCTGATGCATCTTTTTATCAACGAACGGTGTTCGAGACGAGAGTATTTCAGTCAAAACACTATTTATGGCCCATCCCTCAGTCCGAAATGGACAGAAATAAGGAGATGGTTCAAAATCCAGGATGGTAATATTTAATTTTAGAACAAATGAGAACAATCATAAATAAATTTTCAGTAAGCTTCCTGTTCGCTCTTTGTATTTTCTTGTCGGGATGTGACAAGAATGAATTGGAGGATATAGAGGCAAACGTTCCTCCTAAGGTGTATATAGGCGGAATTACCGATGGCACCATAACCCTTAAATCGACAAATAAAAGTGTGCAGATCGATAAGGTTGCTAAAACAATAACAGCGGCAATCGGAATTAATCGCTCAGGCCTTCAGAATAAAGATGGGTTTTCTGTAAAAATAGCCATGACGAATACGGGCCTTCCGGCGGGAGTAGTGCCTGTTTCTTCTTCAGATTACATGATAACTTCCTCTGCCGGAAGCGGAGCAGCAGCAACCTCAAGCATTCAAGTTCCCGAAGGCGAAAGTACAGGAACCGTTTACTTGAAGTTTTCAAAGAGCCTCATTGACGCCAACTCAGGTAAGCAGATCGGATTTAAGATCAGTATTTCCGATGCGTCTAAGTATGAAATAAATCCGGATTTGAGTTCCGCAACAGTGATTATCGACGTACCAACTTTTCAGGAAACTCAAACGGACATCACCGAGACCTATATAAAGAACTCCGGAAGCCCCTTTTTAAGAGTTGACGACGGCCACTGGAACCGCTGGGGGATATTGGAAGATTGGTTAGTGACCGCATCAGTAAAAAACATGGAGGGTGGCACTAAAGGGGGCTTTGATAATAATTGGAATGGCAATAATGGTTTTATGTCTATGGAGCGTTGGGAAGACCCCGAAGTACCTAACGGTAAAATCTATCAGACCATGAATCTTCCAAAGGGCAGATATGAATTAGTTGGAGAATTTGACTGGGCAGGCCTAAATGATCCCGGATATATAGTAGTGGCCGAGGGAACATCTTTGCCGGATGCCACAAGCATAAATTCTACCAATACGTTAGTTAATGCAGACTTAAGAGATAAGAGTACAGTAGAGCAGTTGCCCTTCGTTTTAACAAGTGATAAACAGGTAACGATTGGAGTATCTGCGAACCTGATAAATAAGTATCAGGGCTTTCGATTAAAATATTTCAAACTCTATTCGTTTTCAAGCCCATTCGATTAACGCAGCTTTTAAATTGATGGTTAAAGAGGGGGGATTAAGTTCCTCTCTCTTTTTTGCTTTCTGTATAACTTTTTTTTCAATCTCGCTTATGGCTGATAAAAAAAAATGAACCGAAACACAGAATCATCGAAACCCCGGGTTAGGGGTTGTAATGCCCGCCACCATTCGGCATACCTCAAAAAATCCAGGAAAACTTATTAAGCCAGCAGTGTATCCAGAAAGGGATCGTTATAATCTTTTACGAACTTTAAAATATTAGGCAGTCCCTCAAATTCATGCTCTTCGTGCATGGTGGTTATTACAACTGCCTTCATTCCGGCATTGAGAGCAGATTGAACACCTTTAGGGTTGTCTTCAAACACCAGACATTCATCCGCACTTATCCCTAATTCTTCAGCGGCTTTTAAAAAGGTTTCCGCATCGGGCTTGCTTTTTTCTACATTATCCGCACTTATGGTTACGGGGAAGTATTTCCGGATGTTAAGTCCATCCAACACATAATCTATATTGAACATTATGGCAGCCGAGCCGATAGCCATCTTTACATCTTTTTGAGAGGCCTTTTCTATAAACCGGTCTAAGCCCGATATCAATTTCAGATGCGGCTTAAACGCTTTTTGGTATTTTTTTTCCTTCTCGAAAACTATTTGGCTCATTTCTTTCTCATCAAACCTGCCTTCGCCAAATACTCGTACCAGCATCTCTTCTCCCTTTCCGTACATCTCCATTTTAACCTGTTGCCAGCTCAGGCTGCCTCCCAGATCGTTATTCAACACATCGTGCCAGGCATCTGTATGAAAGTCCATATCGTCAATCATCGTCCCGTTTAAATCAAAAAGAAAAGCTTTTTCCATAAAATTTATAAGGTTGCAAAGAGAGGAAAAACATTTAAAAAAATCAAACCTCCTTTAGTGTCTAATTAGAACGGATAAAAAACAAAAAGCATGATTGTTTATTTTTTTATCGAGAAAAACACAACCTTATCCGCAGGAAACAAGTAAAAATAAATTGTCTGGCTTAATAAAAATAAAAGAGCAATTCCGGTTAAAATAATTCTTACATTAGACTGGAGTACTGAAACAATAATATCATCAGTTGAGCGTATGAATAAGGATTACGTTCGTAATTAGAAAAGGGATAGATTATGTTTGAAAGATTAAAAGAACTAGTTTCAGAATTTATTAATGGTTTGAAGAAAAAAGAACCTGCTCTTGTTCCGGTAAGGAATCAGCAGAGACGCTTCAGAAACGACAATTAACTCTTAATTCCAAAAGAGTCAATAATAAGCCGGGCCGTTTTTGCCGATGCACCGGCCTCACCCATCTTCTCAGCCAGCTGCTGATAGTTTATAAGCATCTGGCTGCGAGTCAGGGGATCATGCAAAATCGCATTCAACTCCTTCACCAAAGATTCCACATTACAATCTTCCTGGATTAATTCTTTTACCACCAGCTTATCCATTATCAGGTTTACCAGAGATATAAATTTTATTTTTACCAGCATACGTGCGATGCCGATACTTATAGAATTTGCTTTGTAAACCACCACCTGCGGAATATCCAGCAATGCGGTTTCGAGAGTCGCGGTTCCAGAGGTGACAATAGCCGCATCTGAGTTTTTTAAAAGATCGTAGGTTTGATTATAAACTACCGGAACTTTTCGATCACCTATAATGCTTGTATAAAATTCCTCCGTAAAATTAGGCGCCCCCGCTATTACAAACTGGTAATTAGGAAACTGCCCGGCGGCATTTAACATCTCGGGCAAAATTCTGGTAATCTCCTGTTTTCTGCTTCCGGGCAGTAAAGCCACAATTCCTTTTTCTCCTAATGAATGCTGAAGCCTGAATTTAGTATTCGGGATAAATGCGGAAATAGCATCGAGTAGTGGATTTCCTACATAGTCTACCGTCATTCCCCATGATTTATAGAAATCTACTTCAAAGGGAAGGATACAAAACATTTTATCTACTACTTTTTGGATTTTAAGAACTCGCTTTTGGTTCCATGCCCAAACTTTTGGAGAGATGTAATAGAATACCTTTATATTATTCTTTTTAGCGAACCCTGCTATTTTCAGGTTAAAACCCGGAAAATCAATAAGGATTAATGCGTCGGGTTTATTTGCTAAAAGATCCGCTTTCGTATGCTTCAGATTCTTTAAAACAGTGCGCAGGTTGAAAAGCACCTCGATAAAGCCCATAAAGGCCATATCGGAATAATGTCTTACCAAAGTGCCTCCTTCAGCAGCCATTAAATCTCCGCCAAGGAAACGAATACTTGCATTTTCATCCTGATGTTTTAACGCTTTCATCAAATTCGCGCCATGCAAATCGCCGGAGGCCTCGCCCGCTATGATATAATACGTCATTGCTTCATCTTATGATAAAAGAACACAAACGCGCAAACAAAGGTTGCGGCTATAATTCCTCTGGCTGTATTTTCTTTATACTCCCGGAAATAATACCTTACCAGGAGAAGATTTAAGGCAACACAGCCGATATAAAGCAAGTCGTCTTTTTCTAAAGCTTTTACTTTGCTTTTGAGTACTTCTACTAAAAGGTAAGCTATTGCCGGAAGAACCAGGCCCAGAACAGCTCCTAACCAAACATTATCACGTTTTAACATCGAATTGCCAGCTATTTAGAATCGGGATTGCGTGGTGCGCCGTTAAATCGAATTGTACGGGCACAACAGAAACATAATCATTATCAAGGGCCCAAACATCGGTATCCTCGCCCTTATCGCCCGACTGGAAAACACCTGTGAGCCAATAATAATTTCTCTGATGGGGGTCCAGGCGCTCATCGAATTCTTCTGCGTATTTAGCGTTTGCTTGTCGGCAGATCTTTATTCCTTTTGCGGCTCCGGTTTTGGGGAAATTTACATTTAACAAAGTAGCCTGAGGTAAACCATTTGCCAGAACTTGTTTTGCGATCGTCTTAATATAAGGTATGCACTTGCTAAAGTCGGCCTCATACGAAAAGTCGTCGTAAGAGAAACCGATTGAAGGAATACTTTCTATTGCACCTTCCATTGCCGCCGACATTGTGCCTGAATAAAGAATATTGATGGAATGATTTAGTCCGTGGTTAATTCCGGATACACATAAATCTGGTTTCTTACCCTTAAATACCTGATTTACCGCCAGCTTTACACAATCTACCGGTGTTCCGGAGCATTTATACATCTCCACATCCGGATAAATATGTACCCTGTCTAAACGAAGCGGCTTTGCTATGGTTATTGCGTGGCCGGTACCAGACTGGGGGCCGTCGGGCGCAACAACTACCACGTTTCCAAGCTCCTTCATGGCATCCATTAGTACTTTGATACCTGGCGCGTCGATACCGTCGTCGTTAACCACCAATATGGTTGGCTTATTGTTTTTCATTACTTGAGGCTGTTACAAAGTTTTTTTTGCAAAACTACAAAAAGCAAACCGCTGCCGGAAAATTGATACCTCTTAAAGGATTTTTATTATGAAGCTGATGTGTTGAGGCTGAAAAGATGAATAACGGCTAAAACTGGGAACCCCAGGTGAATGCCCGGGCTATTATGGATAGGTGGGTACTTATGCGAGTCTGAATGAGCCTTTGATTGTTGAGCAAAGGTGAATCACTGGAAATCCTGATCAGGTTTTAAAACGCAATAGCAGGGATTAAATAATTTGTCCGGGATTGCCCGGACAAATTACATTATAAACTTTTCAACCAGTCTATTACACCTTCGCGGGTTTTGCCGGTTTTAGTTTGAATACGGCCGTATAGTTCGTCTTCCTTACCTTCCTGATATTGAAGATCGTCATCAGTTAGGTCGGCGTGAGCTTGTTTGGCTTTGCCTTTCAGCTCATTCCATTTTCCTTTTAATTCTAGCTTGTCCATGTTTTATAATTAGGTGTATAAAAAGAAAACATGGATATGGATGAAAGGTTTTGTGAAAATTTTTCACCGGACTGAGGAAATAATTCTCAGCAATTTCACTTTTATTAAAAAAAATGGCATTTTTGTTTACGCTCTGTAACTTATAGTGTAGTATGATGAGTCTTGTGATATAAGTTTAAGAAGTTCGTTTTTCAGAGAAAATTTAAACAACCTGTTTTTATTTTCAGCGTATAATGGACTTCATCTAACAAACCCGCTAATTGTCAGCGGGTTATGAGAAACTGAATAATTAGGCAGAATGGGTTTCCAAGGGTATCGGTTTATTGTTGTATTAGTAATTTTTGCATGGAATTTGCTAGGGGGGGCGAATTTATTCGGCCAGTGTTTACCCAATACCATCAAATTTAACGGGGGCGAGCCTACTTACAATACTGCATGCGGCAACGAAAGTTATCAAAAAATCACAACAAAAGATGCGTTTGGTGGGTCAGGGCAAACGTTCAGATGGGAATATTCTTTTAATGGAAGCCCCTACGCTACTGTAGTGGATGGCGGCAATAATCCCATTACATCAGAAGATCTTGATAAACCTGAAATTACAGCTTATATAAAAAACCGTCAAGTTTCACCTTCCGGCAATTATATGATCCGAAGAATCATAACGGATGCTGCACCGGTAGCTTGCACTGAAATCTCCGATCCAGTATTTCTATATTACTCTGCCGATGGAACTACAGTTTCCGGAGGTACAATAAGTGGCACAAGCCAGGTTTGTTCAGGAGCGAATGGCACTTTAACCGTACAAGGGCACACAGGGCCAGTTTTACGGTGGGAGTACGAATCAAGTCCCGGAGTTTTTACAGCTATACCAGGTGCGGATTATTATCAATATTCATATGCTAATCTTACAGTAACGACCTGTTTTCGTGCGAGAGTGGATGATATATGCGCAGGCGTGGCTGGCCTCGATGCCTCTGACGATTATTCTAACACTTTTTGTGTTACGGTTGTCCCCGATCCGTTCATAACATCACCACTAACTAACACATCGAGATGCGAAGGCACAAACGTAACCTTCACAATCGGAAGCGTAAACCCACTTTTCTCATATCAATGGTTTGTAAATGATGTCGCAATATCGGGAGCTACGAGCTCATCGCTTACGTTAACTTCTGTTACTCCAACTATGAATGGAAACATTTACAAGGTTGTAGTAAGTGGAGCTTGCGGCTCTCCGGAAACTTCAAGTGCTATATTAACAGTCAATTCACGGCCCTTAGCTCCGGTGGTTACAAAGGACGGGGATGTCTGCGCTGACGGAACACCGAAAACACTAAGAGCATCGGTTACGCCGGCCAACACAGTAACCGGAACAACCATCAACTGGTATGATAACCTCGGCAATCCTATCACAGCTGCCCAGGTAGAGTTAAGCAGTACCGCTGCTGACTCCAGAACCTTCTATGCCGAAGCGGTTAATACAGCTACTACTTGTGTAAGTCCCAGAACTGCTGTAACCTTAACCATTAACCCACGGCCACTGGCCCCTGCCGTTACGGCCACACAGTCGATCTGCGAAGACGGAACACCGAAGAGCTTATCCGCACGCGTACTACCCGCCGACATTCAGCCCGGCACAACCATCAGGTGGTATGATAATCTGGGCAATCTTATTCCGGAAACACAGGCAGTACTTAACAGCACCGCTGCTGATTCAAGAACTTTCTATGCTGAAGCGGTTAATACAACTACTACTTGCGTAAGTCCAAGAACTACGGTTATATTAACTATTTATCCCAAACCACTCGCCCCTACCGTTACGGCCACGCCGCCAGTCTGCGAAGACGGAACGCCAAAGAGCTTGTCCGCACGTGTACTACCCGCCGACATTCAGACCGGTACTACCATCAGATGGTATGATAATCTGGGCAATCTTATTCCGGAAACACAGGCAGTACTTAACAGCACCGCTGCCGACTCCAGAACCTTCTATGCCGAAGCGGTTAATACTTTTACTACTTGTGTAGGCCCCAGAACCACCGTGGTACTCACCATCAAGCCAAGGCCTGCAGCTCCGGTGGTTACAAAGGACGCGGATGTCTGCGAAGACGGAACACTGAAAACATTAACAGCCTCGGTAACACCCGCTAATACGGTGACCGGAACAACCATCAATTGGTATGATAACCTCGGCAATCCCATCACGGCT
>JACMJM010000042.1 GCA_014380615.1 Sphingobacteriaceae bacterium | reverse complement strand
TGGCAGAAAAGCAAAAGGAAGCAGACAGGTGGAAAAACTATACCCCTGAGGTAAAGAAAGTAAATACTATTCAGCCAAATACAATGGTAAAATCTACTGATGGTTACAATTATGTGCTTTTGAGTTTTAATACTACCACGAAAATTTGGGATGCAGTAAAGCTGCAGAAAGACAGGAAGGGAAATTACGAACGAAGCTTTACCACAAAACCCGATGGAATCTTTACGTTGGTTTCAAGTACTAAGTGTTCACTTTGTGGCGGAGGTGGAGCTATGGCTGTTGTGCGCGACCAAAGCAGTACGGCTGTGGATAATTATAATGCACGTTTGCCGGGAGGCAAAGTAATAACTACTACTACCAAGCAGGTTGAAGGTACCGCCACCTGTACTAAATGCCGCGGTGCAGGTTTCGAGCATGGTAATTAATTCTAAGTCAGCACCTGATCAGCTAAGTCATCATGCGATTTAAAAAACAGGGTTGGTGTTTTATAGGTGCATTGGTATTTGCTATATGGTTTGCGATTACCAGCTTTTTGTGGACTTATTTAATGAATTTTTTCATTTCTTTTCCATTCGGCATTCTAAGTTTTTACTTATGGAGGCGAGGAAAAATGAATGATAATAAAGCCTTTCGTTATAAAATTATTCCTATTATTTTGAGCTTGGGCATAATTAGTTCATTGGTAACTTTGATATACTTTTTAATCTTTGAGTAAGCCTCCTGACCCTCGTAAACCCAAGTTCCGCATTCTGTTTACTTATACAAATTTAAAGGACAGCCCCAACAAAGGCAGAGGATTAACAAATCATATTTCTTACATTCGAAGTAGTTAAGTAGAAAAGATACTTCGCTGTGATGAAAAATAATTTTATTATAAATATCCTGGTTCATTCAAATGTTTTTATTGCCCTTTTGGCTTTTTCCATTTCCTATATAGGTAATATTTTAATTGGAAAAGAGCCAGACATAATTCTTATGCTGATTGCTTTTTCAGTAATGTTTTTTATCTACACCATTAACCGGTTTTCTGATTTAAAAGAAGATATAATCAATGCTCCAAATAGGGTATATTTTATTTATAAATACGGAAAGTACCTTTTAACTCTAAGTAGCATTGCGTTCCTTTCCTCTATAATTTATGCTTTACTTTTTCATCCGGTTATGGCTGTATTTATTTCTTTACCTGTTTTAATTGGAATAGTCTATTCGTTTTTTGGCCTGAAAAGAATTTTCCTGATGAAGAACGTTTTTGTTGGTTTGGCCTGGGGCATTCTGGCCTTGATTAACGGTGCATATTACGGGGTATTTAGCCCTCAGCTCATTGCATTTTCAATCATTGTAGGAGTGATGATGATTATCAATTCAACGGTTTTCGATTTAAAAGATATTGAAGGCGACTCTTTTCATAACATAATAACTCTACCAGTAAAATTGGGTATTGGCAAGACTAAAATGGTCTGCAGTATGCTTAATCTCTCCTTAGTGATGTTTACCGCTGGACTTTTTTACCTTAATATATTTACGGGGATAATCGCGGTTATATTTCTAATGTATGGCTATATCTTCCTCTACATTTATTTTGCCAGGCCGGTTAATAATTCGCTGTTTTACGGGATTTTTGTTGATGGGGAGCTCACATTTATAGCACTTATATTTTTGATTTTAAGATAAGTGCTATAGAAGATTAATGTTCTGTGATACCCTGCTCTTGTAGGTTTTTTACCGATGGAGCAGAGAAGCGTCCCGTACTGTTTTAAGTCTTCTATGATTCATGCAACTAGTCTGATGTAATTTTTTTCATAATCTCTATTCTGTTTTATACATGCAAAGATTCGAAGGATAAGCTTGTTTCTGATGGCATTGATTACACACATCTTATTCTTCTTTTCCTGAATTACTTTACGTTCATAATAGGCTCTTAGTTCCTGATTATGCCTGATGGCAACCAAGGCAGACAGGTGAAGCAATGTCTTTACCTTTTTATTAGCCATGTGCGATACCCGCGCCTTCCCCTTGAATATTCCTGACTCTTTAGTAAAAGGTGCAACACCAGAATAGCAAGCAAACTTTTTAGCCTCATTGATATCTTTAAACTCATTTGTTGAAATAACAATTTGAGTAGCAGTAATCTTTCCAACACCACTTACTGAAGTGACTAAACGAAATAATCGCTTTAATTCCGGATCCTCATTTATCAGCGAATCTATTGCCTTCTCTGTTCTTGCCAGGTCAATATTAATGGCCTGTAATGTTTTACTACATAACTTCCCATTCTCAGCCGCAACCTTTTTATTAATGAATCCTTTATTTTCATTGATAGCGGTATTAAGCATCTTTCTAACCTGAATTAACCGGCTGCGAGTGGATGCCAGTTGTGATAAACTCACTACCACATCTCTCTTGGGAGTCCATAAACGCAGTTCTTCGCGATTTTTAAAAGCATATTCAGCAATACGGATAGCATCTATCTTATCATTCTTGCCCCTTATATTGCCTAATGAGTTTTTGATCTGTGAAGCTGCTTCCAGACAAACATTTGCCTTCAATTTGTGTAAGCAGACTAATAGATGATTGTTGTAAATTCCAGTATGCTCCATGCAGAAAACAGTCCGGTTCAAATCGAAGTCTGGCAGCTTTAATAGCTCTTTAATAAAAGCAGTAATAGGCTTTACCTGATTCTGAATCTCTCTGTGAAAGATCAGTTGTTTGCCCTGAATTACAGCAAAGTCCAGTTCGTTTTTCGAAACATCTGTACCAATAAAAAATGTAAATTCCATAACTTTAACCTGTTTAGATTACCTAAATAGTTAACCGTTTTAAACACCATCAATACCTTGCTAATGAGCCTGAGAACTCTAATTTCTATTTGATGTCTAAGTTTAAAACAAGCGGTAAAGGATTAAATCGGACGATAAGCCTTTAAGCTTTGCAGGGCGAAGAATGCGCCTTTACCGCTGTTAACTTTATCCACAAAATTCACTGTTATTAACAAAAGAAAAAGAAGCAAAAAGAAAATCTTACAACAATAACAATAGCTAATATTCAGTAATATCTGGTTATTGTAAATCTAAGTCTTCAGGGCGACTTAAATCTTTACCAAGAAACCCAGCTCCGTCCGGCTTGCCACCTACAAAAGCTCAACCCACTGTTCGTCATGTTCCGCAGGGCATGTCGAACTCCCGATAAAAAAAGGGGTTTGTAATCCCGTTGTAGAAAATCTCCGTTTAAGTCCCATATTAGATCATGGGATCTACCTACACCATCAAAAAATCAACACACCTCAGACGCCAACAAAGCGGATAATCGTCATCGCACCTAACCCACTTGCGAATTCCCGATATTTTGTAGGCTCACATCGTGAAAATTAATTACGCCTACAGTCTTCAATTTTTCACAACAAGACAAAGGCGAACATTGCAACAATCCAACAAACTAAAAACTACTTATTGAAGTTGACGGCAAAGTGTACGACGATTTAGGACAAGCCCATTGAGGTCACGGATGTTATGCTGGCAGATTTAGAACGGGTTATCCGGGAAATAGTAAATAGATAAATTAACTATTACACTTGCGGTTATTTCGATATGGTGAAAAAGTTGTCAAAGTCCTTACTCATCCTGAGCTGCGGTGCAACAAATGGAGGCGATGAACTTTGACAACCTTCATCTGCTATTAAAGCAGGTTGTAAACTGTGTTGAAATATCCGCTTGGACTAAATGATGTAGCCGTTGCGTTTTGAGCCCAGGATGGAGATACCATATTCATACCGCCGCCATCACCATTCCATGCCCAGCCTAAAACTGTCCAGCCTTTGGATTTCGCATGGTTCACTAAGCCCGACCAGTTAGCACTACCTGATGGCTGATTACCAAATTCGCCAATCATACATGCTCTTCCGGCTGACCCCATTTCGTCAAGATCTGCATTAGCCAGGGTCCTGTTTCTTCCCTGGTTCCATCCATTTGGATAAATATGGGCAGATAGAATAATGTTAGCATCGTTAATCCGGGTGCCATTTGTACCTTTAACTGCGTCGGCTGCAGTGCGTGTCTCCTGGCCCCATCCCGGAATATCAATAATAATTGCTCCGCTGTACACTTGTCTCACGGTACTGATCGCCGAATTGTAAGCACTCGCATAAGCATTCGAACTGATATTATGGCTACCCCACTCATTCATCAGGTTTATTGTGAAGCGGCCCGAAGCCCAGAGTGTAGCGTAATTAGTCCTCCACCAATTGGCGGCATCGTTTAGGTAAGCAGTGTTGTCACTACCCATCGTACCAACCCGGTGATACGTAACAATTACAGCATAGCCATTTGCATTAGCTTGCGAGATCCATGATTTTGCCTGATTTACTTTATCAGGCTCAACTTCGATCCTTACCGTTTTAATCTTTGTGTAAGATTTCATCAGCGACCATCCAAAGTTTACATTACCGTTGTTATAATACGACGGTTGGAGATTAACTCCGTGACCATACAGAAAGCCGGATGTAGGACTTCTGGTTAATGAAACCTTTGCCGCTGATTTAGGTGCCGGGGCCTGCTCTTCAACCTTCGATAGTTCGTTCTTCTTACATTGTGTAAAAAGTAAACTTACTGCAAGAAGACCCAGACTTAGGAGTGTGGTTCTTGTCGAACCACCTGTTTGATAATTTTTCATAATAGTTTATTGGTTTGATTGGTTTCACAAGTCTAATGGATTTGAGTGTTAAACCACTACAATGGTAGGTTTGCTGTGATACTGGGATAAAAAAGTATGTCAGTTATGCTTAATAGATAGTGTTTTATCTATTTTTGATTGTATTTCGACATACTGTTATCAGATAGCTATTAAAGGTGGTTTTAACCTAGCAGGTTTACAATAAAGATAGGTGCTCAACCGCCATTATGAGATAATGGGAGGCCTCGCAATTTAAAAAATGGATTTGAGTAAGTCTGGAGATCACTACATTTTAAACAGATAAGATGGCATTGATTATTATCAATTTGGTAATATATAATATGAAATATATGCTCCTAATACAATCCACTTCGAGATCCCCTCTGCCTTCTTGGAGTGCTACTTTTTTCTTCTTATCAGCTTATCAGCTTATCAACCTCTATAGCGGCAAATATAGCGGCGAATACACCGTGGGTGTCATTATCGTTAGTTGGCCTGATATAATAGTTGCGAACATTTTCGCTCAAATTAGTACCGATACAAATACCATGAATGGTTCCGTCTGCATCAGTAACCGAATCGATCGCTTTCCAGCCTTTAAGCACAAAAGGCGTATATATCTTTCTTTCAAGCCACCCATTGTTAATTCCTCTGGCAAGTGCCATAGTAAAAATGGCGGTTCCGGAAGTTTCGGGATACGAATCTGGCTTGTCTAAAACATTATGAAAAAACCCGGTTTGTGGATTTTGGTACTTGATAAGAGCGTTGATATGAGATTTAAATTGGCTCAATAAGGTGGGATAAAGCGGATGTGTTTTGGGTAGATGCAACAGTGCTTCCGTATGTGCCCAAATTGCCCAGCCATTCGCTCTCGACCAATAAGGGATATTCACTGGTTTGTCAAGATATTGTGCCTGATGGTACAAACCGGTCACCGGATCTGACAAGTATTTATGAAAACCGATGAGTTGCTTCGCCGCATCAGTATACAAAGCCAGTTTGGCTTCATTGTTAGACTCAAGCTTAGCCGAATACAATAAAAAGGGAATCCCCATAAACATATCATCCGCCCAGATAGTGTATTTGTGAGGGCTGGTTCTTATGAAATAGCCTTCCGGCGATCTTAGCTGCTCTTTAACTACATAGTTCCGCATATAGTTATAAATATCCTTATATATCAGGTTTGCATTAGAGCCTTGCTGTAACAGAAAATAGGCATATACTAATGACGGTGCTGCGGTATAATCCAGCATGCGGAGAGAATACATTTTGGTGTCTTCCCTGGACATTTCTCCAAGCTGGTTTTTTAACAGCGTAATAATGGGCTTCTCTTCAGCGTAAAAATCACAGTAACTTTTGGCGTAATCCCTAAAGCGATTTATACCAGTATAGTCGCCCAGGTGTGCCATGGCCCAGGCCGTACCGGCACAATGATAGTTCCAGGTGCTGTAAAACTCGCCCCAGGCTTGCTGCTTGCCAATGTGCTGTGCCCTTAATTCGAGTTTGGGAATGGTCCAAAAAACCTGCTCAGTGTTATAATTATAAACCTTGGTAGCTTTAAATTCCGTTTCAGGTTCATATTGCTTTTCCAGTCCGGTATATTTATTGTTCTCTATTGGATTGGGGAATGGCCCTATCACTAACCAGTTTGATAATTTAACTATGTTACTATCAACTTGCGGTATGTGCTCTAGTGTTAATTTAAGATTTTTAACCAGTGTTTTGGGACCAAAGTAAATTTGCCACCCTGCAGCCTGGCTTTCCGCTTTAATGAGTAAACGGTTAGCTCCCTTACTCAGTTTTACAGAAAATGTTTCAGGCAGCACTTTGGTATGCTCAAAATAACGAACCAGAGTATCCATTCCATTTTTGCTCAGGTAAGTTAACTTATTATTTAGCCAGATCTTAACCCCGCTGCTATGGCTAATTTGTAAGGTAATTGTGGTATCAACCGGCGAAACAAGCTCAGTCAAGGCATAAGCAACAGCAGGTTTTCCATCCCCAAACGTTCTGGAGAAATTAATAAACTTTATATCCGTAAAGCTTTGCGATGATGACTGGGGAGTAAGTTGATAAGCAAACTTAGTATTGTCAATCAGGTAATCGGCTATTAGTTTAATGCTTTCAATAGGAGTTCTTTTAAACTCAAATTTCTGTTGTACCGTTACGAGGTTAGCGGTTAAAAGAAGCCCTCCTATTAAACCATATAAACGTAAATAATTCAACATCATAAAATAATAGAGCGGCACACCGCTTTAGCTATAAATTCTTTCATCAGTTCCGAAAAGGAGATGTTCTAATATATAGAAAATGCAATCTTTTGCCTAAGAGCGTAGCATTTATTTTCGTCTCGGCAGGGATTAACACTTTTCTTTTTTAAAAATTTAAGAAAAGAGTTTGGATTGCATTTTGGTATTAAATTTTAAACCAAGGTTTAAATCTTTCACCTGCTGGCTCGAACCCTATGCTAGCGTTGATCGGGTAACCATAGCTAAAGATAAGGTCTGGTATAAAGCGGTATGATGAAACAACAACCGTCGGGTTAACGGTTGTTGTTGATAAAATCTACTAACAAACCTTTCACCTGATTCATGCCATTGTCTCGGTTATTCTCCATCTGTTGCCGTAAGTCAAGATAGCCTTCAATCTCTTCAAATTCAGCCTTGCTGCTTGATTTGAAGCCCATAGACCACTCTTCGAAACTGCGTGCGGGTATATCACGTCCCTGGAGAATTATGAGGTCTGTATGTCGGGGATCTTTTTTAATCTTATTATACACTTTGTACACATTTTCTTCCGGACCTTCGAGTACCTGGAGAATATTGCCGTCGCAATAAATCAGCACACCGGTAACATCAACTTTACAGTTGTTTGCTCGGCTTATGGTTAATATGTTTTTCAGTTCTTCTTGACTTAATGCATCCATTGCATTGCTCAAGTACACAAGGGTGAATAGTTGGTTCATAAGAACATGAACGACTGATTGCCAAAAAGGTTACTTTTATTTAGATTCCTGGTACCCAGGGCAGAGTAAAGCACCTCAAAAACTATTTTATGTAGTAAATTAGTCTATGCTAATATTGCGAAAACCATTGATTTACATTCTTGCGTGTTACTCGCTGTTGTATGGTTTGCCAGGTCTGGCTCAAACCACAGACAGTACTAAGTACCCCGCATCACTTAAACCAAAGGCGAAGCAAGCTATGGCTTTTTGTAAAGCAAATAATTATAACCTTGATTTTTGCATTTTAATTGATCTTAGTCTTCATTCTGGCCTTAAGCGTTTTTTTCTTTGGGATTTTAAAAGCCAAACGGTGAGTGGAAGTTATCTGGTAAGTCATGGCTGCGGAACAATGCCTTGGAGTTGGGCATGGTCTAAAGAAAAAGCAGTTTTAAGTAATGCTGATGGAAGTCATTGTTCATCGGCATGGAAATACAAGATTGGTAAACGAGGGTACAGTAATTGGGGGATCCATGTAAACTATAAACTGTTTGGTTTAGACCGAACCAATAGCAATGCTTATGCAAGACAGATTGTATTTCATTCATGGGAAAAAGTACCCGACGATGAGGTATATCCCAAGGGCACACCCGAAGGATGGGGTTGTCCGGCAATATCAAACGCAGCGATGAGAATAATAGATCCGAAACTTAAAGCGTCTAAAGAACCGGTTTTGATGTGGGTATATAAATAAGCTCTGCTCGTGTAAGTCTTGCGACTGAATCTTAAAAGTATACCGTTTTTAACAACGATACCTGCCCCTCATACCCGTCATTCCTGCGCATGCAGGAATCCTAATGCGGCTAACAAGAATCTGCGTAACGCTTTAGATTATTTAATATCCTGGCCTGTGATAAACACGAAAAATAGGCTGATTAAGTTATTTTCCAAGATTGAGTTGGTCTTGTTGAACCTTAATCCCTCTCTGATTGGGAGTCTTCTGCAGGGCCGACTTAAATTTACTATAAAACCAGAACTCCGTTAGGCTTGCCCCCTACACAAACTCAGCCATCGGAGTTAATTGTAAACACCAAATTTCTTAACTTTTTTCATTACTTTGCTTAAAACACCTCACTTGAAAACTTTATCCCTATTCCTTTTGCTTATTTCATCAAATATATTCGCTCAACAGGCGGAAGAACGCATATTGTATGTAGTTGATTCTATACCAATTATTGACGAACCGGAAGAGGGATTTGGGTCTTTAAGTCAGGAGGCTATTCATGAAGTGCAGGTGGTAACTACAAAAACTAAGATTGAACAACATGGATTTTCTGATGTTGATAAGCTAATTTTTATTACTACGAAAGAATTCTTTAACCGTCCGCCAGAACTAAGGGAAATTCCAACGGTAAATGCTATGCAAAGAAAGGACGATGGGAAGTGGTATTTGAAAAAGTCTGTACAGCCCTACACAGGCCCCTTTATCGATTACTTTTTAGACGGCAAAAAACAGGGAGAAGGCAATATTAAGAACGGATTAGTTAATGGTTTACGAACTGTTTATTATCCTAATGGAAAGAAGAGTTTTTATCGCACCTATGATAATTCTGGCATAGCTGACGGAGAGGCGGCGAGCTTCTTTAGTAACGGGCAGATTAAAAACAAAGGCGTTTTTAAAAACGAAAAAGAAGACGGAATTTGGCAAGAATGGTACTCTACCGGGAAGCTTAAAAGAGAAACTGCTTTTAAAAATGGAAAAGCTTTACCGACAAAGGAAGAAGAAGCCTTTCATTCTTTGTTAAGCAAAGCAGGCAGATTATATAAAGAAGAAAATATTATGGGAGCTATAAAACAACTAAATAAAGCCATAGAGATGAACCCCTATTACAGTGATGCTTTTTTTGAACGGGGAACCATGAAATTAAACGATTTCAAGTTCGATGAGGCTATTGCCGATTTTGATAAAGCCTTGGAAATAGAACCTTTATACATGAAGGCATTCACTAATAGGGCATTTACCCGGTTAAGAAAATACCAGTTAAAGAACAGCAGAACGTTAAGTAAATCTAATGGAGTTACAGTTTTAGCTTCAAAAGATAAAGTCGATATACCAGCGGAGGAACTTGCAAAAATTTGCAACGATCTTAATAAGGGTTATGAACTTGGTGATAGGAAAGAGATGGTGTTGCAGGCAATTAAAGATTATTGCAAATAACACCCCTCCGTCCTGGTTCCTGCCCCACGAAACAGACGAGTAATGTTGATTATGGCACGAACTAAAGCCTTGAAATTAGGAATTGATCGAACTTTAGCTGTTGGATCAAATGACTCACAGGTACTCCTACCCACAGGCAACCCTGCATCCTTCACAACTTAAATTTTTTAGTAACACCAATAAAAGTTTTAGGTATAATTAAAATTGCTATTTTTATTGATTGTTCAGCCGTTGAAACCCATCCCTATCACAGATAAATGAAATTTAT
This sequence comes from Sphingobacteriaceae bacterium, assembly GCA_014380615.1. Lineage (GTDB taxonomy): Bacteria > Bacteroidota > Bacteroidia > Sphingobacteriales > Sphingobacteriaceae > Paradesertivirga. Next base: position 116,595 of record JACMJM010000042.1, on the reverse strand, counting down.
AATTGCCTTCTTTTTAGTTGGAAGCTTTACGGCTGCAAATTCTCAAGACTTGAAAGTGTTTTGGGAAAAGAATGACCTTGGATACACCCTTTTTGCAAAGAATGATGAATATTGTCCGGTTTCGATCTCACTTGACCTGAATATTACCAATATTGTATTTTCTGAAGGAGATAAAAAAATATTTATCGTTCCTCCCAAAGCCGAAAAGTTTCAAATAGGCAAATTAGCGTTGATTCCGGGTAAAGGCGGCAATTTTTCGTATAAATACAAATCTGTGTTAGGCGATATAACAAAGGCCGAATACGAGAAAGATAAAGGTTATGATCTTCCATTTCAAAAGGGAAGGAGCTTTAATGTTTTTCAGGGATATAATGGCAGTTTTTCTCATCAAAACGAAAATTCAATAGATTTTACTATGCCAGAAGGGACCGAAGTTTTGGCTGCTCGAGATGGTATGGTGATTAAAGTCGTGCAAAACAACACGCAGTCCTGTGCCGAAAAAGAATGCAAGAAATACAACAATTTTATCTTGGTCTATCACCCAGACGGAACATTTGCAGAGTATGTTCATTTAAAATTTAATAGCTCTAAAGTAAAGCCTGGTGATGCCATAAAGGTGGGAACTCTGCTTGGATTAAGCGGCAATACTGGCTGGTCTACGGGTCCGCACTTGCATTTTGTCTGCTTTATTCCTGGTTTTGATAAGCGAAATACGGTTCAAACCAAGTTCAAGACAAATACCGGTACTAGCTTAGAATATTTAGTCGAAAAAAAGACCTATTTAAAAGAGTATTAAGCCCTGACAACTAAAATTAAGATTTTTCTACATCCGGACTGAGTTTGATTTTGATGGATGATTTTATCGTTATATCACCCGAAATCGCTCTCAATCCATTCTGTAAAATTACTTCACCCGTTCTATATATTCTCCTGTACGGGTATCAACCTTAACTTTATCGCCGATATTGATAAACATCGGAACTTTAATTTCAACTCCGGTTTCTACGGTAGCATGTTTCAAAGCGTTGGTTGATGTATCGCCTTTAACAGCTGGCTCGGTATAGGTTATTTCAAGCTCAACGTTGGTTGGGGCCTGTGCCATAATAGGTTCATCGCTCTCGAAAGCAATAATAACGTTCATCCCGTCTTTCAAAAACCGGGCGGATTCGCCAAATAAAAATTTCGGGATATTGAACTGTTCGTAGGTATTATTATCCATTACCACGAAGAAGTCGCCTTCATCGTATAAATATTGATAGTCGTTGGTCTCTACCCGGCAAATCTCAACTTCTTCATCAGTACGAAAGCGATACTCAACCAGTTTACCCGTTTTAACATTACGCATTCTGGCCTGGTAAAAAGCACGCAAATTGCCTGGAGTGCGATGTAAAAATTCTTCAACTGTCACCAGTTCGCCATTGAATCTTAGAACGTTTCCGCTCTTAATCTCTGAAGCTTTAGCCATATTAATTTTTTAGGTGTGGGCCACAAATATAAACGAATTTGGATAATGGTTGAAAGTTTTTAAACGCAAAAACGCTATTTAAAATCGGAGAGCTGCAGGTGGTTCTCGCAGAAATAATATTCATTCTCCTGGTTGGAGCATATAATAACCGTTCTGTTTACCGTGTATTCTTTTATTAAATCCTGATACCATGTTATGGCCTGGCTGTCAAGATTAGATGCCGGTTCATCGAGAAGAACTATCGGGGTTTCGGAGCATATTGCAAGAGCGAGTTTGGTACGCTGTTTCATTCCCGATGAAAAATATTTCAATGCTTTGTTTTTCGATGGGCCCAGCTCCAGTAAGTCAATTAGCGAAGCTTTATTCAGGCCGTTTTGGTAAGATTTGAATTTGAAGTGGAAATCGATCATCTCAGCCAGGGTGAATTCTTCAATCAGCTCCAGATAAGGTGCGGCCAGAGATATTAGCTGGTATACATCATCCGCATCATAGAGTTTCTCTTTGAATCTGACTTCAATTTTGCCCTCGGATGGACTAAGGCTTCCGGCAATTAACTGAAGTAAGGTTGATTTTCCTGAGCCGTTACGGCCCAGAATGGCATAAGATTTACCTGCCCGAAAAGTATAATTTATCCCCCTGAATATCCAATCCCGGTTAAAGCGTCGGCCGATATTTTCGAGGGAAATTTCCATACTTCCGGCCCTCAGGCACCGGCGAATCCTCTCATTATGCCGCGGTTAGAGTTTCTTATAAAATCAAGGATCTCATCCCGAACTTCTGTAGGCTGCTTTTCGGCCTCTATAATATCAAGGGCGGCACTAACATTATAATTTTTTACAAATAATGTACGGTAAATATCCTGGATCTCGTTAATATCATCAGAGCTGTATCCTCTTCTTCTTAATCCTACAGAATTTATCCCTACATACGAAAGCGGCTCCCTGGCAGCTTTAACATAAGGAGGCACATCTTTCCGAACTAAGGAACCGCCTGTTACAAAGGCGTGAGAGCCTACATTACAGAACTGATGAATGGCTACCATTCCCGCTAATACCACATAATCGCCTACTGTTATATGACCGGCAAGTGTTGTGTTATTTGAGAAGATGCAGTAATCACCAACTTCGCAATCGTGTGCTATGTGGCAATAGGCCATAATAAGGCAATTATTCCCGATTTTGGTTCTCCAGCGGTCTTTGGTACCTCTGTTTATAGTTACGCATTCGCGAATGGTGGTATTATCGCCTATCTCTACGGTTGTGTCTTCACCGCTGTATTTCAAATCCTGCGGGGCTCCCGAAATTACGGCACCAGGAAAGATCCGGCAATTTTTACCTATTCGGGCACCATCCATAATAGTAACATTGGGTCCTATCCAGGTACCTTCGCCTATCTCAACATTTTTATGAATGGTAACAAAGGGCTCGATAACTACATTGTCGGCTATTTTGGCCTGCGGATGAATATATGCAAGGGGTTGGATCATTATACGGTTTCCTCAGTTGGTCTTCTTACAATCTGTGCCATTAATTCTGCTTCTACAACAATTCTGTCTCCTACTAAGCCTATACCTTTCATTTGAGCTATACCTCTGCGAATAGGCGCAAGTAAATCGCAATGGAAGATCAGGGTATCGCCTGGCACAACTTTATCTTTAAACCGTGCGTTCTCTATTTTCAGGAACAAGGTAATCCAATTCTCCGGATCCGGAACGGTGTTAAGCACCAAAATACCGCCTGTTTGTGCCATAGCTTCGATTTGAAGCACTCCGGGAAAAAGCGGCGAACCTGGAAAATGCCCTTTAAAGAATTCCTCGTTCATGGTAACATTCTTCAAACCAACTACATGAGTTTTAGTAAGTTCAAGAATTTTATCAATCATCAAAAATGGCTGCCGGTGAGGCAAGATGTTCATTATCTGAACGGTATCGTAAACCGGCGGAGTGTTTGGATCGTATATTTTTACTTTCTTTTTGCTGCGTTCCTTTTTTATCTGAGCTTTAATTCTTTTAGCGAAAGCCACGTTGGCTGCGTGTCCTGGTCTTGCCGCCATGATATGCCCTTTTAGCGGAACACCCACAAGTGCCAGATCGCCTATCATATCTAATAATTTATGGCGGGCGGGCTCATTTTGGTGACGAAGCTCGATGTTATTTAAAATCCCTTCTTTCGCAACATCAATATCTTTCTTCTTAAATAAAACTCCGAGTTTTTGAAGCTCTTCTTTGCTTACTTCTTTGTCTACTACAACAATGGCGTTATTTAAGTCGCCGCCTTTTATCAGATCGTGTTCCAAAAGCATCTCCAGTTCATGGAGAAAGCAAAACGTGCGACTTGATGAAATTTCTTTTTTAAACTCGCTTATAGTGGTAATAGCAGCATGCTGACTTCCTAAAACCGGCGAATTATAATCGATCATACAAGTAAACCGATAGTCGTCTAAAGGCATGGCTACCATTTCAACTTTCCTATCGGGTTCGGAATAATGTATGTTATGCGGAATATGATAGTATTCTCTTTCGGCTTCCTGATCTTCGAAATCAGCCTCCTCTAAAGCTTCGATAAACTTCAGGGAGCTTCCGTCCATAATGGGAGTTTCGGGCCCGTCGAGTTCTATTAAAACATTGTCCACTTCAAGTCCCACCAAAGCTGCTAACACGTGTTCAACCGTATTTACGCTGGCTCCGTTTTGCGATAAATTTGTACCTCTGGAGGTATCGGTTACATTATCAACATCGGCTTCTACTATCGGATGGCCTTCAATATCGATCCGTTTAAATTTATAGCCGTGATTTTCGGGTGCGGGCTTAAACGTCATGTTTACAGCCTGGCCCGTATGTAATCCTGTTCCGGATATGGTAATCTCAGATTTTATCGTCCTTTGCTTAATAGTCATTTCTCGGAATGTATGCTATTCTTTATCTTTTTGTCGAAGTGTTAACTCAAGTTGTTCTATTCTGCGTTCTAATTCAGGCAATCTGTTAAGCACCACCTGTGTACGCATGTGTTGATTATATGTTGTAGCGGGCGCACCTGCCCATTTTGTTCCTTCTTCATCAATAGAGCGGCTTATGCCTGATTTGCCTTGTATTTGCGTTCCCTTTGCCAGGCTGATATGGCCTACAATCCCTACCTGGCCGCCTACTACACAGTTTTCGCCAATTTTTGTACTTCCCGATACTCCGGATTGAGAGGCGATTACCGTATTTGCGCCAATTTCAACATTATGCGCCAACTGAATTAGATTATCAAGTTTTACGCCCTTGCGGATAATTGTCGACCCCATTGTTGCCCTGTCAATTGATGTATTCGACCCTATTTCCACCCCGTCTTCTATAATAACATTGCCGATCTGGCTAACTTTAGTGTAGGTTCCGTCGGCCTGCGGAGCGAAACCAAAACCATCACTTCCTATTACCGTGCTTGAATGTATGGTAACGTTAGCTCCGATCTTACAATCGTAATAAATTTTTACGCCGGGGAAGATAGTGGAATTATCGCCTATCTCTACATTGTCGCCAAGATAAACCTGAGGATAGATTTTACTGTTATTACCAATCTTTACGTTAGCTCCGATATAAGCGAAAGCTCCCACATAAACATCGCTTCCGAGGTTTGCGCTGGGGTGAATAAAGGACGGGTCCTCTATCCCCACTTTATCACGCTTAAATTTATCATACTGATCTAACAGGATCGAAAAGGCACTATATGCGTCTTTTACTCGTATTAAAGTGCTTGTAAAAGGAGCTGTCGGATTAAAATCCGAGGATACAATTACGATTGATGCTTTAGTCTGATATAAATACGGCTCATACTTCATATTAGCAAGAAACGATAAGCTGCCCGGGCTGGCTTCTTCAATCTTCGCTAATTGATTTACTGTAACTTCCGGATCTCCATCCACAATGCCATTGAGTAAAATTCCGATCTGTTGGGCAGTAAATTGCATCGCCGCAAATTTAGGTGTTATTAGTATATGAACAAATTTTGAAGAAATTACTTCAAAAAAGGGCCGGAGTTTTACTCTTCTGTGTGTTTTAAGTCTTTAATATAACAAAGAATGTGCTTTTCAACGGTTTTTGAAAGGGCCGAAAGATTAGAATTATCGGAAGCCAGAGTTATATCTCTCACCGAACCATCCTTCATTAATATATTTATGTTCTCAGCTCCAACATGGTAAGCGTTATTTTTTAAGGTATCTGTAAATACAAAATACGAAACTTCATCTTCATCAATGGGATAGATCCGAATCGCCTTCGAAATCAGTCTTTTCTTTATTTCTTCGTCGGCGGCTTCATTAGTTATTTCCACCTGATAAAGGTTTCGGCTCATCAGATTTTTACACAAGGTGGATAAAATAAAATCCTCATCCGAAGACCAAACCTTAACCGAAGTAAAAATATCATAATCGTCTAAATGAGTAAAGCATTCGAGGTTGCGTGGATCTTCTTTAAAGTCGGCCCGGCTGATTGTATTATTTAAAAAGTAAGAAAAATTGGGGGTAGCGAAAAGTTCGCGGCCATTTGCGGCCAGATGTTTCGCACGGTCTAATATTTTTACCAGCATTTGCTCGGCCGCTACTACGGTTTTATGCAGGTACACCTGCCAGTACATCAATCGCCTGGCTATCAAGAATTTTTCGACCGAATAAATCCCCTTTACTTCGATAACAAGCTGCCCCTCTACCACATCGAGCATTTTTATAATCCTGTCGAAACCGATAATACCTTCGGATACACCGGTAAAAAAACTATCTCTGTTTAAATAATCCAGGCGGTCAATATCCATCTGACCCGAAACCAGCTGATGCAGAAAGGACTTGTAATATTTATCCTTAAAAATCGCCAGTGCAAGTTCAAGTCGGTTATTAAACTCGCGGTTTAAATTATCCATTAATAAACCCGAGATGTGTTCATGCGAAATCCCTTCCACAATGGTGTGCTCTAAAGCATGAGAATAGGGCCCGTGGCCTATATCGTGCAATAAAATCGCGATAGTAACGGCTTCTTCTTCTTCGGCAGAAATTGCGTGTCCCTTGGTTTTGAGCGTTTCTATTGCCATTCCCATTAAGTGCATCGCCCCCAGCGCATGATGGAACCTGGTATGCAGCGCACCCGGATAAACCAGATGCGTCATTCCCAACTGTTTTATGTTGCGAAGGCGCTGAAAATACGGGTGGGCAATCAGATCGAAAATGAGATCTGAGGGCACCGTGATGAAACCGTAAACCGGGTCGTTAATAATTTTCTTTTTATTCAAAATATTTGGTGGTTTGCAAAAATTGTTAATTTATCTGATACAAAAAACTACTTTTACTGTTATACCTGTGCTAGAGCAAAAAAATAGCTGAGATAATGCAAGAAACTACAATTCTTTGGGCCGATGATGAAATAGATTTACTTAAACCCCATATCATGCTTTTAAATGAGAAGGGATACAAAGTAAAAACCGTTACCAATGGAAATGACGCTTTAGAGGCTTTTAAAGGTGGCTTTTTTGATTTGGTATTTCTGGATGAGAATATGCCGGGCCTTACCGGATTGGAAACCCTTGCCGAAATTAAAAATATAAATCCTGATGTTCCGGTTGTGCTGATAACCAAGAATGAAGAGGAATATTTAATGGAGGATGCTATCGGTTCGAAAATTGACGATTATTTAATCAAGCCAGTTAATCCCCGGCAGGTACTTTTAACTATTAAGAAACTTACCGAAAATAAAAAACTCATCCATCAAAAAACTTCGATGGCCTACCAGCAGGATTTCAGACACCTGGGGATGACATTAAACGATAACCTGAGCTTTACAGAATGGGTTGACGTATACAAAAAGCTGATTTATTGGGAGCTTTCGCTGGAGCAACTGGAAGACAACGGAATGCATGAGATACTAACGATGCAGAAGTCTGACGCCAATATGCAGTTTTGTAAATTTATTGAGAAAAACTATCTCGATTGGTGTAAAAACCCCGAAACAGGGCCGATAACTTCGGATCAATTATTGAAGAAAAAACTCTTCCCGATACTTGATACAAAAACCACATTCTTTATCCTCATAGATAATCTTCGCTACGATCAGTGGAAAATAATTAATTCGCTGATTACAGAACATTTCAGGCTTGAGGAAGAAGATACTTATTACAGCATTTTACCAACCGCAACCCAGTATGCCCGGAACGCTATCTTCGCCGGCCTTACGCCGCTCGAAATGGAACGGCGCTTCCCCCAAATGTGGCAGAACGATGAAGACGAGGGCGGTAAGAACCTGTTTGAAGAGCAGTTTCTTGATGATAACATTAAACGCAACTTTCGTAAGGAGCTAAAGCATTCATACACAAAAGTACTAACCTTCGAACAAGGTAAAGCTGTAGTAGAAAACATAAATAATCTCCTCACCAACGAGTTAAATGTAATAGTATACAACTTCGTAGATATGCTTTCGCATGCACGCACCGACATGGCAATGATACGCGAGCTGGCGAACGACGAGGCTGCTTACAGATCCTTAACTTTATCCTGGTTTGAGCATTCGCCCTTATTAGAAGCCATCAGAAAACTGGCTAATAAAAACGTGCGTTTGGTTATCACCACCGATCACGGAACTATTCGTGTGAAACACCCGAGCAAGGTTATCGGCGATAGAAATACCAATACCAATTTGCGCTACAAGCAGGGCAAAAACCTAAATTTTGTGGCAAAAGACGTGTTTCATATTAAAAACCCACACGAAGCGCATTTACCAAAGCTGCATGTTAGTTCGAGCTTTATTTTCACCAAAGAAGACACCTACTTTGTTTACCCTAATAACTATAATCACTTCGTAAATTATTACAACGAAACGTTTCAGCACGGGGGTATCTCGCTCGAAGAAATGATAGTGCCCTACGCTGTTTATAACCCGAGGTAATCGTTTTATCTTTGCGAATGGAATTAAAGGTTTCGGGACTTGAAAATTTACCAGCCGCCGCCGAACAAATTTTAGAAGTAGCGGGCAACAATCGCGTATTTCTTTTTTACGGAGAAATGGGTGCGGGTAAAACAACATTAATAAAATCGTTGTGTGCTTTATTAAAGGTTGAGGATACGGTATCAAGCCCCACGTTCTCGATCGTAAATGAATATGTGGGCGATAAGGTTAGGGTTTATCATTTCGACTTTTACCGAATTAAAAATGAAACTGAGGCCTTAGATTTGGGATATGAAGATTATTTCTATTCGGGACATTACTGCTTTATAGAGTGGCCCGAAAAAATATCAAACCTTCTGCCCGAGAAATTTGTGGAATTAAAATTGCTGGAAACTTCGGAGAATGAACGCCTGATTAAAATTACCACATGCGATTGATAGAATATTACCTTTAAGTAAATGGTATTTCGTATTTTCAGCACACTTTTTTAATAGCTAACCATGATGAGTGAACTGTCTGACATTGCAAAGCAAGCTATGATGCAGCCCCAGGAGGCAATGCTCGAGACCAAAACACGTAAAAACAGTTTATATATCGGTATTCCGAAAGAAACTTCTTTCCAGGAAAACCGTATTGCCTTAACACCGCTTTCTGTGGCCCTTCTTGTAAATAACGGCCATGAAGTTGTAATAGAATCGGGAGCAGGGATGGGCGCTAACTTTTCGGATAACGACTACAGCGAGCAAGGCGCAAAAATCCAGTACGATAAAAAAGAAGTTTTTAAGGCTGATATTATCATCAAGATTGGTCCTCCCACCCAGGAAGAGATTGGTATGATGAAACCTTACCAGGTGTTATTTTCCACGCTTCAAATGGGTTCGCTTAAAGCTGATTGCCTGGAGGCGATGATGAAAAAGAAAATCACTGCTCTCTCTTACGAATATTTGCGCGATGAAGGCGGCTCTTTGAGTGTAATCCGTTCGATGAGCGAGATTGTTGGTGCGACATCGGTTTTAATTGCCGCCGAATACCTGAGCAACGTTTTTGATGGCAAGGGTTTGATGCTGGGCGGTGTTACCGGAGTTCCGCCTACGGAGATGGTTATTTTGGGAGCAGGAACTGTTGGCGAATATGCCGCACGTACGGCAATCGCGCTCGGGGCAGAAGTTAAGGTGTTCGACAGTTCTATTTACCGTCTCAGACGACTACAAAACAATATAGGCAGCAGGGTTTTTACTTCGGTAATTCAACCCATCGTTTTAAATAAAGCCATAACAACCTGCGATATAGTTATCGGTGCCATTAGGGCTACCAACGGACGCAGCCCGTGTATAGTGAATGAGCAAACAGTGAGCCACATGAAGCCCAATTCGGTAGTAATTGATGTGAGCATCGATCAGGGAGGTTGTTTTGAAACCTCGAGAATTACAAATCATACGCATCCCGTTTTTCGAAAGTATGATGTAATCCATTATTGTGTTCCGAACATCGCTTCTCGTGTAGCCAGAACGGCCACCTATGCCTTAACCAATATCTTTACCCCAATTTTAATGGATATAGGTGAGATGGGAGGGATTATGAACGTGATCTGGGAGAAATCGGGAGTGCGAAACGCCATTTATTTATATCAGGGCCATCTTACCAATAAAGATCTGGCCGAACGCTTTAATATTCCACCGAAAGACCTGGAGCTGCTGATCGTTTCAAACCGCTAAACTTTAGAAACACATTTTATCCTTAAGCCTGTTAATAGTATGGAAAAAGGCAAGATAAAATGCGCTTAAATAAAGATTATTTCAAAGTTCTGTGGAAGATATTAGTAGGAAGTTTTAACGGTTTTTTGAACGACAGATGCCTCAAGCTTTGCGCGGCGCTTTCTTACTACACATTGTTTTCCATTGCGCCTTTGTTACTTATGCTCATCTATTTTGCTGTTAATGTTTTTCAGCAGGCGGCATTCGAAGGGAAAGTTTTTGATGAAATTAAAGGCTTTATAGGTCCGGAGGCAGCCATGCAAGTTCAGGAAATTATTCAAAAAGCGGCTATAAAAGGAGATTCTCCATGGACGATTATAGTAGGTATTATTACTCTATTTATCGGTGCCACCGGTGTTTTTCTGGAAATTCAGGATTCTATTAATATGATATGGCGGGTAAAAGCAAAACCCGAGAAAGGCTGGCTGAAGATGATTACCAATCGCTTTCTTTCGTTCTCCATGATAGCCACCATGGGATTTCTTCTAATAGTTTCGCTAGTAATAAACGGGCTGGTAGAGGCCCTGGGCGAAAAGCTAAAGTACTATTTTGCAGATATTACCGTCTTTTTGGTCGAGGCTTTTAACTTATGCCTCACATTTGTAATCATAACCGCCTTACTTGCTATCATATTCAAATTTCTTCCGGATGTAAAAATTAAATGGAAAGATGTTCGTGCCGGAGCAATTTTTACGGCAATCTTGTTTATGCTAGGCCGTTACGCAATCGGCTTGTATATCGACAAAGTGGCACCAGGATCAACTTACGGAGCGGCGGGATCATTAATTGTTATTTTGGTTTGGATCTATTATGCCGCCGCCATTCTGTACTTCGGTGCCGAGTTTACCCAGGTATATACCGAAAAACATGGCCGCAGAATTGAACCCGCATCCTATGCGGTTCTTATTCTTCAAACAGAGGAAGAAAAGGAGGTGAAGGTTTTACCCAAGCAAAATCAGGATATCCCTGAAGAGGACAAACCAAAATCCTGATATCACTTTATTTTTTGATTTTATATCCTGCTTTTAATCCGACAAGGAAACTAAATCCATTGTACGCATAGCTCAAGGGTTCCTGATTGTACTCGCGTTTATCAGGAAATGAACTTTTTTTGGAACTGATTTTATAACCCATTCCCATATAAACATCAAGTATAAAACTTTCGAAAGTTCGGGTTTGCGAACCTATACAGGCATTTAACAAAACCGAGTTAATTTTGAGTCGGTCAGAAAAATTATTGTATTCATAATAGTCCAGGCCATTTTGTTTATAGGGCAAAAAGCCTTCATCTTCATAATTGATTTTTATGTTGCGGTACATAAAGCCATAGCTCAAATAGGGCCGGTCGTTTTTCTTATTAAATTCTATTTTGTGAGATACCCCGATACCGGCACCACGCAACTTATCTGATCTGAGATTCTCTGATGCAGATGTAAACCCTTTATCGTAAACATAACCCGTGTAGTACTCGGGGCTGACGATAAAATTCAGATATCTGTTCTTAGGCTTAACTTCAACATCTAACCTTAAAGCATGATTAAACGCAAACAAAGGCTGTACAAAAGCTATCACCTCGTAATTCGATTTCTTTTCTTGTCCGAAAGCGCAGATCGGAGTTAAGAGGACGCACAAGGAAGCGATCCGGAAAATTTTAAAGACATTATTTTTCACTGGTAGCGATTTTACTTAAAAACACCAGGCTTCCGCCTGAATAATCATACTGATAAATTCCGTCTTTACCTATTACCATTAATACTCCGTTATTGGCAATCACATCTGTTGCTTCGATGGGGGTGGTGGACTTTAAGGAAAGATTTTTTGCATCTGTCGCATCGTAATGCCTGATACCTCCGTCGCATACAAACAAGTTGGTACCATCAATGGCCAGGCCGTAGGGTTTATTTAAAGTATAGGTTTGTACCAGTTTAGGAGTGCTGAGATTTTTGATGTCTATAATGTTAAGCGCATTAATTCCTTGTCGGCAAGTGGTACCACTTCTCAACGTAACAAAGGCGTATTCATCATTTGCAACCACCGGATCGCAACTTCTGATATGCTCATAACTGGATAAAAACACCGGAGTATGCGGATTGGTAATATCCATAATCTTCATTCCTGTCTCAGTGCCTATAAACAGGTTGTTTTTGTAGGGGAAAATTGTTTCAACGCCAAAGCCCAAATTGATTTCTTTTTGTTCTACGGGGTTCTCTGCGGTAGCTACATTATAGGCCGTTAAGTGCGAAGGAGATACGGTATATAAATGATCTGAACTTAGAGCAAACCGGGCTAAAGATCCGCCGCTGCCCGCAGTACTACCGCTGGTTGTTGGTGCCGAATCATTTTTTGAACAGGCTAAAAGGCAACTTATCAGGATTAAAAAAAATAATCTTTTCATAGCATATTATTTAATCCACTCTACTAAAACGGTGTTTTTTGGTCGGCTTTCCAGGCTATATTTATCAGGCACCATTCGTCCGTCGGGTGTAGAAAGTTCTGGAAACGCATTCTTAATTCGTTTTGAAACGCTTATCTGGTTGCTGCTTAACGAACTCAGATCAACCGCTACCAAATCTGTCGCGTTATCTACATACAGCACGTCGTCTTTAATGGCCATATCAACACATCCCGGAACACCAATATATCCCTTGTTTACCGGATTTTTCGGGTCGGCGTTATCAATAATATGAACTCCTTTAAATTGCTCGCTTATAAAAATGAAATTGTCTTTAAAGTATATTTTGGCGGGGGACTTTATTTTAGCTGGAGATTGGAGAGTGATTGATTTCTCCAGGGATTCTCTGCTTAGTAAAACGGGACGATACTCGGTATAAAGCGGCCGCTCCGGTTCCCTTATACAGGCAACTGATAACAGGGAAGCACCTGCGATCAACCCAAAAGCTATTTTCATATTCAGTAAATTTATCTGAAAGTACTAAGCTTTTAGATAATATCAAATGACCATCAATTGTCTAAACAAAAAGTGCGTAAAATTGCTATAATAGTGATGTTATCCAGAAGCAACATATTATTTCTACTCGCGGCAATGTCCCTTTTGTTTTCATGCGATCAAAAGCAGGTTGAAACGGGGGTCGAAAAAAAAGATCTTTCTGCATTTTTTGAAGAGTTTTGGGAAGAGCGTTCTCAGTTTTTTCCGCTTGAAGCTACACAGCAAGGCGACAATCGTTACAATGCGATTATAAGAAATGATCAAACGCAAAGTTTCAGAGACTCATTGAAGGCTTTTTATAAAAATCAGCTCTCAGAAATCTCGATGCTGAACCCCGCAGAGCTAAGCGAAAACGATAAACTGAGTTATGAAATCTTTAAGTATGAAATAACTATGCAGCTGGAAGGTTTGAAGACCAACCAATGGATGATCCCCTTTCAGCAATTTACAGGCCTGCCTTTAATGATGGGACAGCTAGGCTCTGGAGAGGGTTTCCAGCCCTTTAAGAACCCCGAAGATTATAAAAACTGGCTAGGGCGTATAGATGGCTTTTCGGTTTGGGTTGATTCGGCCATAGTTAATTTCAGAAAAGGCATAAAAGCTGGCGTAGTATTGCCAAAACCGCTGGTAGAAAAAATGATTCCTCAACTGGAAGCAATGGCTGTAACCGATCCTACAAAAAGCCTGTTTTATAGCCCGGTTACCCGCTTTCCTGATAAATTTCAGTATAAAGATACAGCATCAATAAAACAGGCGTACAAACAAGCTATAGTAGATAAAATTTCGCCATCCTACAAAAAGCTGGCAACGTTTTTAAAAAGCGAGTATTTACCGCGAAGCAGACGCAGTGCGGGAATAAGCGCCCTTCCGGAAGGAAAACACACTTATAATTATTTGGTAAAGTATTGGACTACCACCAATAAAACGCCTGAAGAAATTTACCAGACAGGATTGGCAGAAGTTAAACGCATCCGCACCGAAATGGATAGCGTTAAAAAAGAGGTGAATTTTATGGGCGATCTCAAGGAATTTTTCCAATACCTTAAAACTGAGCCACGTTTTATGCCCTTTAAAACACCTCAAGATGTTTTAAACGCCTTTGATGGTATCTATAAAAAAATGGAACCCCAGCTTCGCTCTATGTTTGGACGGGTACCTAAAACGCCGTTTGAAATACGGCAAACAGAATCTTTCAGGGCTGCTTCGGCTAGTGCGGAGTATATGCAGGGATCGCCGGATGGTACGCGGCCGGGAATATTCTATGTTCCGATTATAGACGCTACCAGGTTTAACATAACTTCCGGGATGGAATCTTTATTTCTTCATGAAGCTATTCCGGGACACCATTACCAAATTTCACTTCAGCAGGAAAATAGCGATTTACCCAAGTTCCGACGCTTTGCATGGTATGGTGCCTATGGCGAGGGCTGGGCTCTTTATACAGAATCGCTGGGAAAGGAATTAGGTTTATATACCGACCCGTATCAATATATGGGGGCTTTGGGCGATGAAATGCACAGGGCAATAAGACTGGTGGTAGATGTGGCTATACATACCAAAGGCATGACACGCGAACAGGCCATAAAATACATGATGGATAATCAGGCGATTACAGAGGAAGCCGCCACAGCTGAAATCGAACGATACATGGCTTTACCCGGACAAGCGCTTTCTTACAAAATCGGGGCTTTAAAAATCTGGGAGCTTCGCAAGAAGTATCAGCAGCAGCTTAAGAAATTCAACCTTTCCGATTTTCATGACGAGTTTCTGAAAGACGGAGTATTGCCGCTGGATATAGCCGAAAGAAAAATGGAGGCCTGGGCGGCTGAGAAAAGTAAGTAAACCTATGAGGTTTTTAAAACCTCATAGGTTTTATACTCTATTGTCTGTTCCGGTCGGCGTAACCGAACACTTTTTGCAGAAGGGAGGTGTTTCGTGATGAAATATTCTGTCTTATTTTTAATTCTTCCTGCGCAATTTCAAGAAACAATCCTTCTATAGCTTTCTGGGCTACATATGATGATAAATCGGGGTTAATATCTGCCGTTAATGGTATTTGGTTGTATGCGGTTATGGCATCGCTCCAATATTTGGTTGCCCCTACACGCCCCAAACTGGTTTGAATTACCGGCCTGAATTTTTGCATCAACTCCGTTGTAGTTACCCGTTTAAAATATTGGGTTGCGGCATCCGTTTGTCTTCCTAAAAGAATATTGCTCGCGTCGGCAATAGTCATTTGTTTTATGGCATTAATGAAGATCGGTTTGGCTTCTCTCGCTGCATCTTCTGCGGCTCTGTTTACGCTCAAAATAACATTATCGGCCAGCTTATTTAAACCCAGGCTTCTAAGTGTCCGTTCTGCCTTAAGTGCTTCGGGCGGAAACAAGATTTTTATAGCCGCGTTTCCGAAATATCCGTTCTCAGAAGACAATCGTTCTGAGCTATAGTTAGTCCCGAACTCTAAGGCTTGTTTAAGGCCCAAGGCAATTTCTGCCGAAGTGGGATTACCTAAATTTTGTCCTAATATTTGCGCGGTTTGATTCAGCGTATCGCAGCTGCTAAAAAACACCCCGGCAACCATTGTAAATACTATAGCTATTCGTTTCATGATTTTAAATCCTTTACCCTATAACGTTTAATTAAGCAATTTGCTTTAAAGTGTAGAATTAAACAAATGATAAAGGTTTAAGATGTTTTAATTTCTCATTAATCGGCGATCACTTTGGTAGCCATCTTTTCCTTAGATAGCAACGCAGAAGTCTTAACTAGTTGTAAAAACTCATTTCTATACCCTTCTTCATCCTGTCCCAGCCCCGACTTAGCCCATGCTATAACTTTATCATAACTGGTATCCTGAAGAAATTCGGAGTTTCGCAGCAACATTCCATACGCGGCAACCGATGCTGCAAAACGGAAATCGCCCGAAGTATTTTCCCAATCAGTGTTCGAATCTTTTACAGCTTTCTCAATCAGCTTACTGCTGCCATGATCGGGTTGTTTGTAACGAAGTTTCACGGTAAATAATTCGTCTCCGCCCGATTTACTTATCGCTGCGTTACTTTGATATTTCAGGTCGTCTACCGATTCGTTAAACTTGCTTTTAACACCTGTAGGAATAATTTCATAAAGAGCTGTTACGGTATGCCCCGAACCCAGATCGCCCGCATCTTTCTTATCATTGTTAAAATCCTCTTTATTTAACAGCCGGTTTTCGTAGCCAATTAACCGGTACGATTGCACCTTAGTTGGATTAAACTCAATCTGCAGCTTAACGTCTTTCGCAATGGTAAAGAGGGTACCGCCAAACTCGTTCACTAACACCTTTCTGGCTTCGGTAAGGTTATCGATATAAGCGTAGTTTCCGTTTCCCTTATTAGCAATGGTCTCCATTTTACTATCCTTATAATTACCCATGCCATAACCGAGTACGGTGAGGAAAACCCCGCTTTCGCGTTTCTCTTCAATTAAGCGCTGCATCTCTCCATCACTTGAAACACCGATGTTAAAATCGCCGTCGCTGGCCAGAATTACGCGGTTATTGCCTCCTTTCACAAAGTTTTCCAGAGCTATTTTGTATGCGAGTTTAATTCCTTCGCCACCAGCGGTTGAGCCTCCGCTTTCGAGCGCGTCTAAAGCATTTTTGATAGTTTGCTTTTTATCTCCCGAAGTAGCGGGCAAAACTAAGCCCGCGGCACCAGCATAAACAACGATGGCTACTTTATCCTTTTCTCGAAGTTGATCAACCAATAACTTCATCGACGACTTAACTAGCGGAAGTTTGTTCGCCTGGTTCATCGACCCCGAAACATCTATCAAAAAAACCAGGTTCGATGAGGGGAGGTTTTCTACGGCAACTTTTCGCCCTTGTAATCCGATGCGTACCAGCTTATGCTGCTGATTCCATGGTGCTTTTGAAATTTCTGTATTTACCGAAAACGGATCGTTGCTTTTTGGCTGAGGATATTGATAAGTAAAGTAATTAACCATTTCCTCGATTCGAACAGCATCTACTGGCGGCAAATTACCGTTATTTACATATCTGCGAATATTGCTGTAAGATGCCGCATCTACGTCGATTCCAAAGGTCGAAAGCGGGTTTTGTTTAGCGGTGAGAAAGCGATTCTCGGTTATTCCGGTATACGATTCGGTATTATACATCTGGCTGCCTTCAACCTTATTGAAGTTATATCCTCTGATACTTAGCCCGGCCACTTTTCCCTTTAAAACCTGATTAGTGGCCATTCCTGACATCTCATGAAGATCCTTTGCTTCTATTCGCATAACCGAGTTAACTTGCTCAAGCTTTAAGGCTACCATCTGCTCCTCTTTCTGAGCGACCAGTGACACAATCATAGGCTTGCTGATAGTTATAGCAACCTGCTGCGCGGCATATCCCTTGCGATCAAATGAAATAGTTGTAATGAAGTCGGGTACCGAAAGGCTAAATTTTCCCTTCGAATCCGTGATAGCCGAAATCATTTTCATTCGTACATGTGGGGGAGGTACTGCCGCTACCCTCACTCCGGCCAAAATTGCTTTGGTTTTCGAATCCTTTACAATACCTGTAACTACTTTATTAAACGTGAGCGCATTTGCTCCAATGCTCATAATCAGTAACAAATGGAGGGTAAAAATTATCTTTTTCATGATACGGGTTTTTAGTTTGGATGTCGCATGGAGAGCTTTTCCATAAAGGCGAAATTTTTTTTCAAATTTCTTTGTGCTATTTCATAAAAAACCGCATCATTATAATATATCCTAAACCGAAGGTTTAGACTGAATTTTGGCCCTTGAAATTTATTAAACATACATCCGGTTATATAGGCCTCAGCGAAGCTGAAATGCTTTCTGAATATCGCAAAACCGGCGACCTTCAACTATTAGGCAAGCTCTATGAGCGGTATATGCCTTTAATTTTCGGTCTTTGTTTAAAATACCTGAAGAATGAGGAGGAAAGTAAAGACGCTGTGATGCAAATCTTTGAACAGCTTATCACTAAATTGAGAATTCATGAAGTAACAAATTTTAAAAGCTGGCTTTACACACTTTCCAGAAATTATTGTTTAATGGAACTACGAACCGGAAGCAAACACGAGTTCGTTAATATTGAAGATTATGGTGTGGAAACTCCCGTGTTTTTACATCATGATAATGATGAATCTAATGAGAATCAGCTTAATAGCATGAGTAAGTGTATGACTACTCTGCCAGAAGAGCAAAGAATTAGTGTTGACCTGTTCTATTTACAGCAAAAGTGTTATAAAGAAGTGGCTGATATTACCGGATATGAAGTTAATAAGGTAAAAAGTTATATTCAGAACGGGAAACGTAATTTAAAAATTTGTATAGAGAGGCAGAAAAGTGGAAACGAATAAATTTAACTACATAACGATACAGCAATACCTGGAAGGCAAGCTGGATGAAAAAACAATGCACGAGCTCGAAAAGCAGGCATTGGAAGATCCTTTTTTAGCCGATGCCCTGGAAGGCTACAGCCATTCCAAAGTTCCGGCCAGCCGACAATTAAGCCTGTTGCAAACACAGCTTGAAGAACGGATAGCGCAACATCAGGAAAATAAAAATGTATTTAATTTTACCTGGCAAAGGTTGAGTGTGGCCGCTGCCGCCTGTTTATTATTCGTTACCGCAACAGTTTTGTTTTGGATTCGGGAAAATAATGCCGAGCAACAACTAGCCGCCCGGCCTAAACAAGTGGATGTGATTTTAACACCAGTGGATAGCATCCCTCAAAAACAATCTTCGGAAAGGAAATTGTCGGCTACCCTAGTAAAACCAGGTAAAGAAATCTCTCCCGCAAATACAGCAAGCAGCAAAAAAAATAAAACTGATCGTAAGGGACTGATTGCCGCACTCCCTGCTAAGCAAGCAAATGCCCGCCTTGAGATGTCGGCTAAAGGCACTTCCGATGGCACTTTGCCTACAAATCAGGAAACACGAACCCTTTCCAGTTTTTCCGTTAATGCCAAAGACCTGGAAGAAATGAGTGCTGTAAGTATCGATCAGGCACTTAAGAATAAAACCTCTGTTGCTGTAATAGATTCCGAGAAATTGGCCAGTAACGTTGCGCCTTTTAAAAATCTGGCGGAGGTGAGCCTAAGAGGTGCGCAAAGATCAGCTACAGCCACAGCCTTTTCCAGAAAAGAGGCTGCCCAGGCAAGTACTCCATTAAACGGCTGGGAAGCGTATAACCTTTATCTTAAAAATAATATCCGCAAGGCTGGCGAGGAAATAAGAAATGGATTTGTAATAGTTACTTTCTCTGTTAGCAGTTTTGGCGCACCTCAAAACGTAAAAGTAGTTTCCGGACTATCCGAAGCAAATAATTTTGAAGCATTACGGCTGATTAAGGAGGGGCCACTATGGAAGCGAGGAGACGACAGCATTGTGGTGCTCAGTATTCCATTCGAGAAATAATCCGTCTCAATTATTATTTCAACTTAAGAGGTTGTTTCTCGCAGGTCTTCGCGCTTACTACCATCATAAAGCTCATATTCTAACAGTCTGCAATCCAGTTTACCATTATAAAACTCCATTCTACGTGAAGCTTTAAGGCCGATTCGCTTAGCAAGGTCGGGGTTTCCGGTAAAAATATACCCTGCGTAACCCTTGCAGTGCTGTTTCATAAAATCGCCCATGCGCTTATAGGTAGCTTCTAGTTTGGTATGAACTCCCAGCCTTTCGCCGTATTCGGGATTAAAAAACACTACACCCGCTTCTCCTTCGGGTACCGGAGTTTCGGCAAAATCGCCAACATGAAAATCGATCAAATGATCAACGCCCGCTGTTTTTGCGTTACGTTGCGAAACATCAATAGCGTCTTCCGAAATATCTGACGCTATTATCTTAAAATTAAGCTCTTTTTTAGCTTTATCTTTCAACTTCCGGCGTTCAACAAAAAACACCTGTTCGTCATATCCGATAATGTGCATAAAGCCATAATTCATTCTGAAAAGTCCGGGATGTTTGTCTGTAGCCAGTAAAGCCGCTTCAATAGCCAGCGTACCCGAACCGCACATTGGGTTAATGAACGGGCTTTTCCTATCCCAGTTGGTAGCCATTATAGCGGATGCCGCAAGGGCTTCAAGCATGGGTGCTTTACCCGGAATTTTGCGGTAGCCATGTTTTGAGAGGGTTTCGCCCGATGTATCTAAAAAGATCTCGGCCTTTTCATCCTGCCAGTATAAATTAATAACCGTTTTATTATACTCGGGCCCGGAATTTGGTCGAACACCTTTTTTGTCTTTTATCCGGTCAACAATCGCGTCTTTTACCTTAACGTTCGCAAAAAGCGGAGTGGTAATATGCTCGTTATTAACTACTGAAGTTACCGAGAAATATCCCGTTACATCAATAAACTCTTCCCAGGCAATTTGCACCAGTTCGTTGTAAAGATGTGTGGGTGTGGGAGCCACAAAAGTGGCCAGCGAGTATAAAACCTGACTTGCGCAGCGTAGATTTAAGTTTAGAGCGATACAGTCGTTTACTGTTCCTTCTAATTCTACCCCCGTACTAAAACTGCGTTTTATAGTAAATCCTAATTGCTCAATTTCGGTTACCAGGTAAGGCGATAAGCGCTTATTACACGTTACTATAATCCGGCTGTTAGTGTTGAAAACTTGCATAATATTTTGCGAAGTTAATCAATAAAATTTGGCAGATTTGAATCAGATAAAATTGACACCTATAAAACTGATTTTCAGTAAACCATCAAACAAAAAAAATATAAAATACAGTAAGAAAAATGGATATTAAGGGAAAAGTACATGAGGTTTTACCGGTTACCAATGTAACCGACACCTTTAAAAAACGGGAATTAATTATAGAATATGCTGAGAACCCTCAGTACCCGGAATATATAAAATTTGAGGCACTGCAAGATAAAGTGAACCTTTTCGATTCCATTAAGACCGGCGATCAGGTTGAGGTTTTCTTTAATCTTCGTGGCAGGCCATGGACTGATAAAAATGGTAAAACAGCCTATTTCAATACGCTTGTAGTGTGGAGAGTTAACATATTAAGCGGAACCGCTGCCGAAACTGCCGCACCTGAATATGCGGCTCCGGTTGATATCAGCTCAGCCCCGGAAGACGACGATTTGCCTTTTTAAAATAAATTAAAGCATTGCTGTTATGGAAAGCCTCTTGTGAAAGGGGCTTTTTTGTTGGGTCTACGCATACCATTTTTCCCTGGCATTAAACATATTCTTCAAGGCATGCGGGAGAATAGATAAAGGAGGATTTGTAATTATCTAAACTGCTAACTCCAACAACCCTTGCTTGCTACTTAAATATATCCCCACAACTACTGGGAAATCCCTTATCCGAATTTTCAAAAACAACTTTTCCAGCTTTGACAACTTTCTAAAAGTTGTCAAAGCTAGAACGAGGCATCTGGAAAAATCATTAAACAAAAACAGCTGCCCAATTTGAACAGCTGCTTTTTTATATGCCTTATAATTTAATACGTCTCACTATCGGGCGGTATCCCATAATCCCGAATTGTAGCTGTTCGTTGTGGCCGTCCGTTTCCTTTAAACATGCTGGTAAATTTATCAAGCAAGCCCGAAACTTTATCAGAGTTTACCTGCTTAGCGGCTTTCTGAGATAAGAAAGTGATGAGTGTTTTAGTAATAAATCCTGATTTTTTAAAGAACACACCATTCAATAAAAGAGGGATCAAAACCCTCGATATATTGGTGATAAGATCCTGCTGCATTAAATCCTGGGTAAAAGATTTTTTACCGCTATCGGTTTTGAAGATGCCAAATATAGCAGAGGGACTTTTAAATCCTGCTTTTACCGCCTCTTCATCTTTAAAAGCTTTGACTTTCAGAAAGTCAATCTCAGCACGTAATTCTGCTAAACTGCTAAACGACTTTTCCATTATTTCTTCTTATTAAATATCCGCTTCACCATAAAATTGTGCAGGTACTTTTCAACCAGCTTATCTTTTATGAAATACATTACCAGAGCAAGGGTTAGATAAAGCAGCGCAACAATGCCGAATCCCAGTGCATACGAACCAAACTCTTCGCCTAAATAAAGCGCAAGGGTAAATGATGCGAACAGGAATGTTAAAATACCCATAATAAGCACAAACGAATCTGTGATTAGATTAGCGGTTACCACAGTAAGCCGCTCTATTACAGTTAATCGGGTAAGCTCAACCTTTGTTGCTATATATTCTTTTAATAATGCAACCAAATCGGGCGAAGCTTTTTTTTCTTCCTGCTGGGTATGTGTTTGAGTTTCTGGCATAACGTAGTTAAATAGGAGGTATTCAAGAGGTGATTATCCGGGAATCTTGCCGTTTCGAACGGAGTGGGGAATCATAAAACACAGATTATGAATTCATGTTTTTATGATCTCACTGTCGTTTAGATAACAAAATGCCTTTTTTTGGACACCCTCGGGATTTATAGTTGCTCTGTTACCGGAGCCTGTTGATTTACCGATGAATCAAAACCCTCTTCTTTATTCAATTTGGTTTTGATCTTATCTACCACGTTTTCTTTGAAGTTAGATAGATTGTCAATTTCTTCTGCCGCACGATCTTTAATCGCATCGCCAAGGTTTTTAAGTGCATCGTTAAGTTTATCCCTAGTTTCAGAACCTTTCTCGGGCGCAAACAGGATTCCTAATGCTGCTCCGGCTGCTAAACCGGCTAATAATGCTGCTACAACTTTTGTACTGTCATTCATGGCTTAAAAGATTTTTGTTTAAGTATATAGTAAATCTAATACTTTGTAATTAATACAAAGCACTAGTTGAAACTGTTTCAATAAATTTATTCTTCTTCCGCCGAGCGAATTTGTTCTAAGCGCTCGGTAGCCAGCTTACTGGTTTCGTATATCCGTACCGTGAGGATAAAATAGGATAAGAGTAAGGGGCCGTAAACCAATCCCATAATACCAAACGCGGGGATGCCCACAACTACCCCGATTATGGTAATAATAGGATGGATATTTCCAACGCGTTTAGCAATCAAAAAACGAATCACGTTATCAATATTAGTAACGAGTACAAAGCCCCAGATTAAGATTCCCCATCCTGCTGTTTCATCGCCGTTTGCCAGTGCGATAACACCTGCCGGAAGAAATACCAATGCGGCTCCCACCAGCGGAAGAAAAGATAAAAAGGTTGAGATAACCCCCCAGAAAAGCGCGTCAGGAATGTTGAAAATAAAAAACCCTAACGAAACCAGCGCACCTTGCACTACCGCGATTAAACCTTGCCCCAATACGTTAGAATAAGTAGTATTCTTCAGTTCGTCGGCAAACTTTAAAGCGTTCTGCTCCCTGAAAGGCGAAAACTGGATTAAGCCCGCTTCAAACTTTTGATAGTGCCTGAACATAAAGTATAACAGGAAATACATAACAGAAGTACCTAAAAGCAGAGAGCCCGCACCGCCCAATATTGAGGGAAACAGATCGCTTGCGTAGCCGCCGGCTTTATCCATCGCATTCTCTACCAAATTCCGTTGGTTAAAGGTTTTAAAAAAGAATGAGTCAAGGCGTTTTACCAAGTACTGCATCCGTAAGGGGTCTTGCCTAAACTCGGTCACCTTATTCATCACCATAAGGCAAAGGGTGATGATTGGCAGAATGATAATCAGAAAAGACGAAAAAATTACCGCCATACTTGCGGCCGCTTTTTTCCATTGCCATTTTTGGATGATATGCAGGTAAACCGGCCTGAAAATGGTATACATCACTATCGTACTTAACAGAGTACCGGCTATATATCTTAGAGAATAAAGAATTCCTCCGCCAAGAATAATGAGGATGATTAAAAGGATATTATTTCGTTGCTTGTAATTAAAAAAAGCCATTTAAAATTTTCGTGTGATATAAGTACGCATCAATACGGGGCATCAAATACTTATGCCATAACATTAATTTAGAGAAAATGTGTTAAAGCGAAAAGCGGAAAGGAATTCAGAGCTTTTATACGGGCAAAAAAACACTAATTGTAGTGCCTTTGCCGGGTTCACTTATAGCACGTATAGTACCATTGTGGCCCTTAATAATCCGTTGTGCGCGTGTTAGCCCCAGCCCGGAACATTTTGCTTTCGTAGTAAAGAAAGGCTCAAATATTTTATCAATATTTTCGGGAGGTATTCCGGCACCATTGTCTGTGATATCAATGCGTAGTCCGGTAGCACGTTTGTCAATTAAAAATTTAACGGTGCCGCTATCTTTGTCAATGGCTTCGCAAGCATTTTTTAAAATGTCTGTTAAGGCAGCTTTAAGGTTCTCCGCCTCTGCCCTTATAATCAGCGAATTTTCTATAGCAGGCGCATCAATGGCTAAATCAAGTTCCTGGCGGGCATCGTGCAGCAAATCATCAAGAAAAGCACTTAGATCAATCTCCACCAGGTTTAACGACGAAACATCAGTACTTTCAATCAACTCGGTTGTAAGAATATTTATTCGCTCGCAGTTCCCTTTTATAATATCGGCAAGAGCCAGATTCTCTTCGCTGCTAAGTGCGTCAGAAAGTTCATCAATGGCCAAATTAATATTCGACAATGGGTTTTGAATCTCTTTCGAAAGGTTTTTAGCAATCCTTTCTGTAGCGGCCAGCTTATGTGTAAGTGTCGCCTCTTTTTCCTGAATTAATCTAAAAGTAAGGTCGTGGATGATTGAGTAATAAAGTTCTTCATTGGCATGCTGAGAAACCTGTAGAAAAGAAGATATACTACAAAACTTCGCTTTTCCCGAAGAGGCTAACATTTCTATCTCCAGATCGGTAATTGAACCTTCGGCGTTTATAGTTTTAATATAGGTTAAGCGGTCCTCTTTATTCTTGTATAAAGTGGCGGCGTTTAGTTTCAATAGATCGGAGTGAGTGGTTTCGAAAAAACTCAAAGCCGCCGGATTG
The DNA here is from genome assembly GCA_014380615.1 of Sphingobacteriaceae bacterium. Classification (GTDB taxonomy): domain Bacteria; phylum Bacteroidota; class Bacteroidia; order Sphingobacteriales; family Sphingobacteriaceae; genus Paradesertivirga. The sequence goes on along the minus strand of JACMJM010000042.1, from coordinate 91,622 downwards.
GCATCAACAATTTGTCCTGGTGGGGTAGTGATGAGCATGGGGTCTTTAGAACGCTCGAAAATGATACGAAACTTGCTCTCGCTGGTTTTTAACCTCTGTAAGGTTTTATTGTGGGCGATAGAATATCGTATCGCACGTTCAAGAGTTTGCCCGGTGAGCGCATCTTTTACCAGGTAATCGGCCGCTCCAAGCTGCATGGCCTCCTGATCGATTTTATAATCGCCTTTACCTGTAAGTATGATAATCGGTTCGGTACAATTAGATTTTATAGCTTCGTTAAGGAGATCTATTCCCGAGTCTTTCCCCAAACGGTAATCTACAAGATAAATATCATAATGGCTTTTCAGCATAGCGTTAATCGCTTCCGAAAAGTTGTTGCACCACGTTAATTCATAATTTTGGCTGTTGATATGTTCTTTCAATATATCCTTCGTGAGGATGAAGTCGTCTTCATCATCATCAACCAAAAGTATTTTTATCGTGTTCATCTATTAGTTAATTTGAATCCATCTTGACGCTATAGAAGCTGTAATGCCTACCAGTTCTGTGAATGATGAGGGTTTGGTAAAAAATCCTGAAGCACCCATTCCTAAAACGTTAACCTCTTCTTCTTTAGATCGCGAAGTAGTTAAAATTACTACTGGGATCTCTTTGTATTGATTATGTAGTTTTAATCTTGAAAGTACCGCTTTTCCGTCCATCTTGGGCATATTCAAATCCAGCAGTATCAAATCGGGTAGTGTGCGTTCGGTATCCTCGTCAAAGCTGTACATGTAATCAAGCAGTTCGGCTCCGTTTTCAAAAAACACTATTCCGGCAGGCATATTATTCTCCATAAAGGCTTCGTTTATCATAAGGCGGTCGTCTGCATCATCTTCTGCGATTAAAATCAACTTCTTCTTTCTCATTAATTATGTTCAATTGGTATAAAAATATTGAAGGCCGCACCTTCTCCTTCAGTTCCTTTAGCTTCGATATACCCGGAGTGGTTTTCTACTATCTTCTTACAAACAGCCAAACCTATACCTGTACCCTCATACTCGTTTCTGGTATGCAATCGTTGAAATAAGGTAAAGATTTTTTCGGCATATTCGTTATCAAAGCCGATTCCGTTATCTTTTAATTCTATTCTGCAGTACTCTGCCGCTTCATTAAGGGGCAGCAGAGGGGTATTAAATTCAGCCCCCCTGATTTTATCCATACTTAGTGTAATTACCGGTATCACATCGGGCTTAGTAAACTTTAAGGAGTTACTAATCAGATTCTGGAACAACTGACGCATTTGCGAAGGTATGGCTTTAAGAAGCTGATCGCCCGTGATCTCCATCCTGGCTTTCTTTTTCTCGATGGTAAACTCCAAATCAGATAATACGCCACGGAGTATTTCGGATAGACTAACTATTTTAAAATCTTCATTCGACCTGCTTATCCTCGAAAATGCAAGAAGGTCGTCTATTAAAATCTGCATCCGTTCTGATGCGTTTTGCATCCTGTTAATGTAATCTATTCCTTCTACCGGTAACTGCAAGCTGTATTTGCTTTGCAGCCTATCTCCAAACGCTCTTATTTTTCGCAGCGGTTCCTGCAAGTCGTGCGAAGCAACATACGCAAACTGTTCGAGTTCACTGTTAGAGCGGTTAAGTTCTGCTACTTTACTTTCGAGGCTTTGCTGCGCTTTTTTGATATCGGTAATATCGTGCATTACAATCATCACCCCGAAAATCTCGTTTGAGTACGAACTATAAACCGGCGTATAAGTAATTTTGAAGGTTTTGCCGTTTATTATTTGATCGTATCTGTTTTCGTTACCTTCCAATGCCGATTGATACAACCCTGAAGCACGTTCATAGTCGTGTTCAAACATTACCTGTATGGTTGTACCCTTGTTTAAAGAACTCTCCGGATCTATTTTCAAAATCGCGGGCCCTTCCGAAAGTACAAGCTCCATTTTTTTATCGAACAAAAACACAGCACTATCCGGAACGTTCTTAGCTATTGTGCGGTAAATACTTTCACTTTTATCGAGTTGCAGCGTGGTGTTTTTCAATTCGGTAATATCCTGGGTATTTCCAACAACCTGAAATAAATCCTCCAGATAATCTACCTTGTACTTACCGCTTAATAACAAATGCCTCACATCTCCGTTTGGCCGAACCACCCGGTACTCCAACGAGAAAGGCTCGTGGTTTTGCTTGGAGTTTTCCAGCGTTTCGAAAAACCGGAAGCTATCGTCGGGATGTATAATTGACCGGTAGTATTCCAGGTCTATTCTGTTTTGATTGGGAAGGAGTCCGTGAATACGGAACAACTCATCAGACCAAAAGAAATTATTTTTTTCTATAAACCACTTCCAGCTTCCGTTGTGAGATATGGCTTCCGCTTCACGCAGCAATGCTTCGCTTTGAGTTAGTTTTTGAGATGCCTCGTGCAGGTTAGTAATGTCGAGAATTGTACTGATCAATTTTTTATCCTGCCCGATATAATTACCCTGCGCAAGCACATATCTTACTTCGCCATTAGCCCGCTGAATTTGATACTCAATTTGATAAGCACTGTTATTTCTTACCGCAGAAGATAATTCTCTCTTTACTTTCTCGCGGTATTTCGGGGCAATTATCTCTTCCTGCAAACGTAGTGAGGGAGATACCATGGCTGCGTCGTATCCAAAAATGTTATATGCCTGGTCCGACCATTTAACCGAACCGGTAAGCGTATCAAATTCCCAGCTCCCTAAATGCGCGATTTTTTCGGCGTTCGCTAAGAGTTCTTCCCGCCGCTCCAGATCTTTCTGAATCAGTATACGTTCTCTTATCTCATTGTCTAGCCTCGCGATTATATTTTTTTCTTTTCTGCTGGTATCTATATAGTTCATACTGATACCCAGGAGCGGAATAAGGTAATTGATAAAGCGAAGGAAGTATGCCGCATTAAAAAAACTATCGTAAGGCTGTTGATGTATAGCCATAAACAGTTGGGCGAAAGCTGCGGGAATAACGCTCAACACCATTATCCGTGTAAACAATGAAGGGAACCGGATTAAGAAATAAGGCAGGAACCAAAATGCCTGAATTAGATATATAAGAAGTATAGCAAGTTCGAAAGGATGGGTTATAAAGTTTTGGTTGTTTGCCAGAATATCAATACTCTGAGGGTAAAAGGTGAGTAGTATGGCAATCAATAACGCTATAAAATATATTGCGGTTAACCCTGCAAGCGACTTTCTCTTCTGCTCCAGGCTCCTGATATTTTTCTTATCTACAGAAATATAATACCAGATACTGGCGGTTAAAAGAACCGCATGCAAAATGCGGCTTATAAACCACTTTAAATAAATATCGTTCGCCGAATTAGTTGAGAACCGAATGAAATTATTGTCGGACAGAAGAAAAAATGACTCATATAAAGCTACACATATCAAAGCTCCGCCTACAACGGGAGTAGAAATGTCTTTTTTTACTACAAAATCGACAAATGAAAGTGCGCAGGTTATTATGGCTGCCGAAATGCCGAAAATAAGCCAGATGTTGTATAACAGGTATTGGGTTGATAAGGGAGACGAAGGAATTCCGCCGGCCCCGATTTTATCAATGCCGCCCGAATACAAATGCGGGATCACGAAAGCCACAGGCAGAATACAAATAAAAAGTACAGCCCAAATAAATTGCGGCGGCAAATTAAATTTGTTCTTGAAATTTCTGTCGAAAATTAAGCGGCTTATCACGATACTACCTTTTATTCAAGGTTTATAGCCTTCATTTTATTATACAGGGTCTTCCGGTCGATATTCAGGATCTTGGCGGCTTTAGTTTTATTAAAATTAACTTCTTTAAGTACCTTAACTATGGTTTCGTATTCAGCCTCATGGGCCGCGTTTTTTAAATCTCTGTTATTTTCTTTTGATTGCATGTTTACCACCGCCGATTCGATAGCGGATACTTTGGCAAACGTAGAAATTTCTAAAGGCAGGGCTTTTAACGGAATTTGATTGCCCTCTGTAAGCAAGGTGGCTCGCCTGATCACATTCTTTAATTCGCGCACGTTTCCTGCCCAATTATACGTAAGCAAGCAATCGATCACCTCATCCGAAAAGCCTTCAACATTACGGTTTAGCTCCTTATTCGCCAGGTCTAAAAAGCTTTGAGCAAATAACAGAATATCTCGTTCACGCTTTCTTAACGGGGGAAGATGAATGCTAAACTCATTAAAGCGATGATAAAGATCTTCTCTGAAACGGCCCTTTTGGATAGCGTCCATCAGGTTTTCGTTAGTAGCCACGATTATGCGCACATCCAGATCGATTTCTTTGGTACTACCAATACGCTTTACTTTTCTTTCCTGAACAGTTCTTAATAAGGCTGCCTGAATATCGTATGAAAGGTTTCCAACTTCATCTAAAAGCAGCGTACCCCCGTTAGCCATTTCAAAATGACCGATTTTAGTGTAAAGCGCCCCGGTAAATGATCCTTTCTCATGGCCGAAAAATTCGCTTCCAGCCAGTTCTTTTGTCAATGATCCGCAATCCATAGCTATAAAAGGCTTATCCCTACGGTTGCTTTTCATATGGATGGCTTTAGCTACCGATTCTTTACCAGTGCCGCTTTCGCCGGTTAAAATAACGCTATAATTAGTTGGCGCGATAATTTCTATCTGCCGCAACAAATCTTTAGAAACAGCACTGTCGCCCGCGATAAATTCGTCGGGTAGGTTTTCGGAAGTGTTTTTTTCCTTCTTAACTGCGGTTTGCGCAGTACTCTCAGGAAAGCTTTTAGACAAAACCTCCTGGGTTTCGATGGCTTTGTTTATGGTATTTAAAATTTCATCGGGGTATAAAGGCTTAGTGATGTAGTCATAAGCCCCCATTTTAATCAATTCTACAGCCAGTTTAATATCAGAATAGCCGGTAATAATAATCACTCCGGTTGCCGGATATGCGGCCTTGATCTTACGCAGCATTTCTCTGCCATCGGTATCTTCCAGCCTGAAATCGCATAATACCAGATTATAATTATCCTTAGCAAGCAATTCCATAGCTACGCTACCGCTGGTAGACGTTGATACCTCAAACCCGTTACGGATCAGGAATTTTGACAATAAAATTCCAATATTAATCTCATCATCAACGATTAAAATTCTTTTCATGAAAAAGCCCCTTTTTTGCTAAATATATAGTTAATTATTTATCTGGGCAAAAATTTCTACAATTTTAATTTTTGATTAAGAAATTAAATTACTGGAATATTAAATAAACTTTGGTGGTCTTTTTTCCAGAAATGCGGTAGTTCCTTCCTTGAAATCCCTGGTCTCAAAACTCCCGGCAAATTCCTCTATTTCAGTCGAATAGCCATTATTTTGATAGCTTGAGTTTACGGCTCTTATTGCGGCGGCTATGGCTAAGGGCGAGCGGCTCAGAATTTTCCGCATTAAAACCATTGCTGTATTTAGTAAAAAATCGGCGGGAACTACGCGATTTACCAGCCCCAGGGTATAAGCCAGGTCTGATTCTATCATATCGCCACTGAGAATAAGTTCGAGAGCCTTACCTTTTCCGATAAGTTGAGGTAAACGCTGTGTTCCGCCATAACCAGGAATTAAGCCCAAAGACACTTCCGGCAAACCTAACCTGGCATTCTCGGAAGCGATTCTTAAATGGCAGGCTAAAGCAAGTTCCAATCCTCCGCCCAGAGCAAAACCGTTAATAGCCGCAATAACAGGCTTTTGCGCATTTGCTATAAAATCGAAAACTTTTTCGTGGCTCTCTTTGGCCAGGTTCAAAGCTCCTACCTTATCCAGATTTTTTAACTCTGCGATATCGGCACCAGCCGCAAAAGCCTTTGTACCGGCTCCTGTAATAATTATGCCTCCCACTTCCGTATTTTTGAAGGAATCCGCCAGGGCGAGATGAAGTTCACGCAAGGTTTCCCTGTTTAAGGCATTGAGCTTGCTTTCGCGATTAATGGTTATGGTTAAAACCTTATTATCGATAGAGGTAAGGATAGTTTGATACATAGGTTATATTTGAGGTTTAAAACCGGGTTTAAATGTTTCTCAAAAATTTCTGTTAGTCGCCGCCCAGTCTTTGATATACTGCGCGATTTCTTTGGTAGGCGTGCCTGGGGCGAAAAGTTTTCCGACACCCATTTCATTTAATGCCTTTTGATCCCTTTCGGGAATAATGCCTCCACCGGTTAGCAATACATCGTTCAGTTCTAATTCCTTCATCAGTTGTATAATTTTCGAAAAAACTGTCATATGCGCACCGGAAAGTATGGAGATCCCGATAGCGTCAACGTCTTCCTGCAGCGCGGCGTGAACTACCATTTCGGGAGTTTGGCGAAGGCCAGTATAAATCACTTCCATGCCCGTATCCCGTAAGGAAGTAGCTATAACTTTAGCACCTCGGTCGTGGCCGTCGAGGCCTACTTTCGCTATCAATACTCTAACGGGCCTGCTAAACGTTTTCATGTCATAAAAATAGGAAGAAGTTTTTTATAAATCCCGCAAAGATACTTCCCTTGCGGCACTTGAAATTTACTACTTTTGTAACCTTTATTCCGGATATGAGCGAAGAACGATCATTAAATTTTATTGAAGAGATAATTGAGGAAGATATTAAAAATGGCCTGAATGGCGGACGGATTCATACCCGTTTTCCACCCGAGCCAAACGGCTACCTCCATATCGGGCATGCAAAAGCCATCTGCTTAAGTTTTGGCCTCGCTCTGAAATATAATGGACAGACTAACCTCAGGTTTGACGATACTAATCCGGAAACGGAAGAGACCGAATATGTAGAGAGCATTAAAGAGGATGTTAAGTGGCTGGGCTTTGAATGGCAAAATGAATTATATGCTTCAAACTATTTTGATCAGCTGTATGAATTTGCGGTTACCCTGATAAAAAAAGGCTTAGCTTATATTGACGACGGAACACCTGAAGAAATAGCCCAGCAAAAAGGCACTCCTACCGAACCGGGTACTCTCTCTCCTTATCGCTCAAGAAGCGCAGACGAGAACCTCCGCCTGTTTTCGGAAATGAAGGAAGGCAAATACAAAGACGGAGAGAAAGTGTTAAGGGCAAAAATTGATATGTCGTCGCCCAATATGCACATGCGCGATCCGTTAATGTATCGCATCCGCCATGCGCATCATCACCGTACAGGTGATAAATGGTGCATATACCCTATGTACGATTTTGCGCACGGACAGTCGGATTCTATTGAACAAATTACTCATTCACTTTGTACGCTGGAGTTTGTAAGTCACCGCGAATTATACGATTGGTTTATAGAACAGCTGGAAATTTTCCCTTCCAAACAATATGAGTTCGCGCGGTTAAACATAACCTATACCGTTATGAGTAAACGCAAGCTTCTGCAGCTGGTTAACGAAGGTTTTGTAAATGGCTGGGACGATCCGAGGATGAGTACCTTGAGCGGCCTTCGCCGGAGAGGTTTTACCGCCGCTTCAATCAGGGAGTTTTGCGACCGGATTGGCGTGGCAAAGCGCGAAAATATCATTGATGTTAGCTTGCTTGAATTTTGCCTTCGCGAAGACTTGAATAAAACAGCCTGGAGGCGCATGGCGGTTCTGGATCCGATAAAACTCGTTATCACAAATTATCCGGACGGACAGGGAGAAATCCTTCATGGAGAAAACAATCCCGAAGCAGAAGGCGGTGAAGGCATCAGAGAGATTCCGTTTGGAAAAGAACTTTGGATAGAGCGTGAGGATTTTATGGAAAATCCGGCCAAGAAATATTTCCGTTTGGGCCCGGGCCTAATGGTTCGCTTAAAACATGCCTATATTGTTAAGTGCGAAGATTTTGTAAAGGACGAAGCAGGCAATATTACCGAAGTACATTGCAGCTATATCCCCGAATCTAAATCGGGCGAAGACACCTCAGGAATTCATGTAAAAGGCACTATTCACTGGGTGAACGTTGAGCATGCGGCAACAGCCGAGGTTCGTTTATACGACAGGCTTTTCCGTGTAGAAGATCCGGGAAATGAAGAACGCGATTTTAAAGAGTATATCAATACAGAAAGTTTGCAAGTTATTCCGAGCGCATATATCGAAAAAGATCTGGCAACGGCCGAGTTGGGGCGTGGCTACCAATTTATCCGTAAGGGATATTTTACCTTGGATAAAGATTCGGCGGCCGAAAAACTTGTATTCAACAGAACGGTTACTTTAAAAGACACCTGGGCAAAGGAAGTGAAAAAGGGTTAATTAAGTTGGCAGTTAACAGTGTGCGGCCAACTGGTAAACGAAAACTGTAAAAGCAATGGCAACCATTCCTCCCTTAGCAGAACGTATGCGACCGGCAACGCTCGACGAGTATGTTGGCCAGCAACATCTTGTTGGCCCAAACGCAATACTTCGAAAGGCGATTGAGAGTGGAAATTTACCATCATTAATTCTCTGGGGGCCGCCGGGAGTAGGCAAAACCACACTGGCTTTTATTATCTCCAGGCAGCTTGATCGCCCTTTCTTCAGTCTTAGCGCAATAAACTCCGGGGTTAAAGATATTCGTGAGGTGATTGATAAAGCCTCGGCCCTAAAAGAAACCGCCGAAAATCTTCCCATTCTTTTTATTGATGAGATTCATCGCTTTTCTAAATCGCAGCAAGACTCATTGCTGGGTGCCGTTGAGCGCGGTTTAGTTACATTAATTGGCGCAACTACAGAAAACCCGTCATTCGAAGTAATCTCAGCTTTGCTTTCGCGGAGCCAGGTCTATATTCTCAAACATCTTACAGAAGATGATTTAAGTCTTTTGGTAAATCGTGCGATTAAGGAAGATGAATATTTATCGAGTAAGCAAATAGAGATAAAAGAGCATGAAGCCCTGTTCCGTCTTTCGGGTGGCGATGCGAGAAGGTTATTAAATGTACTCGAACTGGTTGTTAACGCAATAGGTAAAGAGCAGGTAACGATCACCAATAAGCTGGTGCTTGACAATGTACAGCAAAACATGGCTTTGTATGATAAAGCCGGAGAAAATCATTATGATATTATTTCTGCCTTTATAAAATCTATCCGCGGAAGCGACCCAAACGCTGCGGTTTACTGGTTGGCAAGAATGATTGCAGGAGGAGAAGATCCGCTATTTATCGCCAGAAGGCTACTTATCTTAGCTTCTGAAGATATTGGCAATGCCAATCCAAATGCTTTACTTTTAGCCAATAACTGCTTCCAAGCTGTTAATGTAATTGGTTTCCCAGAGTCGAGAATCATCCTTTCTCAAACTGTTACATATCTAGCATCTTCGCCCAAGAGTAATGCAAGTTACGAAGCAATTAATCAGGCGCAGGAACTGGTTGCCAGAACCGGCGATCTGCCCGTTCCCTTACATATTCGAAACGCCCCAACCAAACTGATGAAGAATATTGGTTATGGGAAAGAATACAAGTATTCGCATTCCTACGAAGGGAATTTTGAAGAGCAGGAGTATCTCCCCGACACGTTAAAAGGCACAACTCTGTATGAGCCCGGAAACAATGCGGCGGAACAGAAACTTAGGGAGAGATTGAAGGCTTTGTGGAAGGGTAAGTATAAGTATTGAAACAAATTCTAAAACTTTATATCTTAAAGACATGAACAGAGCATTCTTTCAACATCAGTGGATAGCTTTCTGGCGGTCGAAGAATACGGGTAAAAGCATGGCTGTAAGTATTGTACTCGGTTTAACCCTGTTGTACTTTTTTGCTAACCTGCTTGTTCTTTCTTTTTTTCTCGATAAAATTTTAGAAAAAGTATCACCAGATCGTGACGCGATAGAGTCTTTTAACGCCATTTTGCTGTATTATTTCTTAGTTGACTTGCTGATGCGGTTCCAGCTTCAGGAATTGCCCACCTTAAAAGTTAAACCTTATCTTAATTTGCCCGTGGGCAGAAATAAGATCGTAAATTATCTTTCGTTAACCTCTCTCTGGAGTGGTTTTACCTTATCCCCCTTTTTGTTAACGGTGCCCTTTCTTCTCAAAGTGCTGGTATTTGAAGGCGAGGGAACTGCTTTTTTGAGCATGGTAGTTTCGATAGCCGGGCTCACTATTTTTAATCACTTTTTTAGTTTGTGGCTAAAAAGGAAAATTAATATGAATGCCTGGTTTATGGTAGCGTTTTTAGTTGGGCTGGCATTGGTTATTTTGGGTGATTTCTATCTGGATGCTATTTCAATAAGCATCGTATCCCGAGTGGCTTTTAATGCGATAATTGAGCAACCTTATTTAGCGATTTTACCGGTTTTAACCGGATTTGCTATGTTTTACGCTAACCAGGTTTTTCTAAAACGGAATCTTTATCTGGATGAATTACGCAAAGAGCGATCAACAGATAACAGCGTTGCCGACATCCCCTTCCTGAAGCAATTTGGTATGGCTGGCGAACTGGCCGCACTCGAGATAAAATTGATTTTGCGAAACAAACGCCCTCGGTCTACGCTGATTATGAGTGGTTTTTTTATGCTATACGGATTAATATTTTATCCTAAAGGCGAACCCGATGGCACTATTATGATTTTTGCCGGTTTATTTATGACGGGAATATTTATCATAAATTATGGTCAGTTTATGTTTAGCTGGCAAAGCTCGCACTTTGATGGAATCCTCGCTAACAAGATCTCTGCTGAAGATTTTTTTAAATCCAAGTTTATCATTTTTACCATCTTTTCGTCCATAACGCTCTTGCTTACCGTTCCGTATGTATACTTTGGCTGGCGCATTTTACTGGCGCATGGCATGCTTTATTTATGGAACATCGGCGTAAGCAGTCTTATCGTTCTGGCCTTCGCCAACTGGAACTACAAATACATCGACCTGTCAAAAGGTTCCTCATTTAACTGGGAGGGGGTAGGGGCATCTCAATTTATTGTCGGACTTCCGCTTTTCCTCATACCGCTTTTCATTTACATGCTAACTAAATGGATCCTAAATCCGGTTGCGGCGATGCTGATGATCGGATTTATTGGCCTGGTATTTATTGTAAGCCGCACGTTCTGGATAAACAAACTTGTAAACAGTTTTAAAGCGAAACGTTATACCATTGCCGAAGGATTTAGAAATCATTGATTATGATACAAATAAAAAGTCTTATAAAAAGTTATGGCGGTATTGCCGTAGTTGATATCCCGGAATTGCTGATTAATAAAGGGGAAACCATCGGGCTTGTAGGAAACAACGGTGCTGGCAAGACTACTCTATTCAGGCTGATGCTCGATTTGATTCGCGCCGACGAAGGTGAGATTATTTCGAAAGATGAAAATGTTGCGGAAGGCGAAAAGTGGAAGCATTATACCACCTCTTTTTTGGATGAGGGATTTTTAATCGAGTATCTCACACCTGAAGAATACTTTTACTTTATCGGATCACTGCATGGAATAGGTAAAGCACAGGTAGATGCAGAACTGGTAAACTATTCTGATTTTTTTAACGGGGAAATTTTAGACCGAAAGAAGTACATACGAGATCTGTCAAAAGGGAATCAATGTAAAGTGGGTGTTGTTGCCGCTTTATTACAAAGCCCCGAAATGTTGCTGCTCGACGAGCCTTTTGCCAACATAGATCCAAGTACACAGATTCGATTGAAAAACCTGATAAAACAAATAAGTACTGAAAAACAGATTACTACTATAATATCCAGTCACGACTTAAACCATGTTACAGAAGTATCTGAACGAATTCTTCTGATGGAAAAAGGGAAAATTATTAAAGATATCCAAACGGGGACCAATACACTTTCAGAACTTGAGGAGTATTTTTCTGTTATGCAATAAATCCATCTCACATGAACCTTGATTTAACCGGAAAACGCGCCCTGGTATGCGGCAGCACACAGGGAATAGGCCGAGCCGCCGCTATGGAACTGGCGTTATTAGGAGCCAGCATTACCCTTGTGGCCCGCAACGAGGAAAAACTACAGGAAGTTATCAGTCATCTTCCGGCGGATGATACGGAATCTCATCATTATTTTACTGCGGATTTCAGCCAGCCCGAACGTCTTAAATCTGAATTAGACAACTATCTCAAGAATCATACTATAGACATTTTAGTAAATAATACCGGCGGGCCGCCCGCTGGCCAGGCAATTGATGCTGAACTCAATGATTTTATAGACGCATTTTCCCAACACCTTATTTGCAATCAGATACTGACACAAGCGGTGGTTCCGGGAATGAAAGAAGCGGGCTGGGGAAAAATCATAAATGTTATTTCAACTTCAGCGAAAGCACCCTTAAGAGGCTTGGGCGTGTCGAATACCATTAGGGGAGCGGTAGCCAACTGGGCTAAAACCCTTTCCTTCGAACTTGCCCCTTTCGGGATAACCGTAAATAACGTACTGCCAAGTACCGCCATGACTGGCAGACTTCAATCCATAATTAAGACCAGGGCCGATAAAGAGGAAAAAACACTGGAGCAGGTAGAAAAAGAGATGATAAAAGAGATTCCGGCAGGAAGAATAGGGACTTCTGAAGATGTTGCGGCGGCTATCGCGTTTTTAGCAAGTCCGGCCGCCGATTACATAAATGGAATAAACTTGCCTGTTGACGGCGGAAAAACACCAAATCTTTAAAACAATTTCGCGGAAATTCTATTGTATGATATATTAGGTTTAGTTATTTTAAACCAATTGATAAACCTGAAGTCTATAAAATATAAACAGGCCGAAATTGGGAAAATACTGCTGAGATTGTAGAATTTGGCATTAGATTTGAAAAACTAATTAAACACACTCAAAAAATTAAATTATTATGAAACTAATGAAAATTAAAATAGCTACTTATTGTATAGCTTTAGCTACAGCATCGATGGTAACCGTAGGTTGCAGCCAGATGACTAAAACTCAAAAGGGTGCCGTTATCGGCTCTGCTACTGGTGGTACCATCGGGGCAATTATAGGTAAAAAAGCAGGTAACACCGCAGTGGGTGCTGTTATAGGCGGTGCGATAGGCGGTGTAGCAGGAGCTTATATTGGCCGTAAAATGGACAGGCAAGCCGAAGAAATCAGAAGAACCGTTCCCGGAGCAGAAGTTATTGATGCTGGTGAAGGTTTGATTGTGAAGTTTGATTCAGGAATCTTGTTCGATGTTGATAAGGCAGATTTAAAAGAAAACGCAAGAACCAACATTCAAAACCTTGCTGCTACTATGAAAAATAACCCTGAAACAAATATTATGGTTATCGGACATACAGATGCTGACGGTTCTGATTCTTATAACTATAGCTTATCTGAACGCAGGGCTGCTTCTGTTAAATCATATGCCATGACAAATGGTGTTGCAAACGGCAGATTAACAACGGTAGGTAAAGGTGAAACTGAGCCAATCGCAGACAACTCATCCGCAAGTGGTAAAGCTCAAAACCGTAGGGTAGAAATTGTAATTGTTGCTAACGAAACTTTAAAAGCCGAAGCGAAAAGAAACGCTCAATAATTAAGCAAACACTTATTTCAGGCCCATTCATAAAAATATGAATGGGTTTTTTATTTTACATTAAAAAAGTATATTTGTTTAATGGCAAAGCTGATTTTTACCTGTGGCTTTTTTCTTTTTGTGTTTTCTGTAAGCATAAGTTATGCTTCAAACGGAAAACCTTCTACTATCGAAAAAACCGACAGAAAGCAAGCTTGTAAAACCTCCGAAAGGCTTATCCCCGAAAAACTGCTTAAAATAAAACCATTAGACTTTAAAACGTCCGAAAAGTCTTCAGCTGCTTCAGCAAAAAGCCCTGCTACCGCTAACACGTTTGAAACCCTGATAACTCCGTTTCTAAAAGCTGTGGCACCACACTTTTACGATCAGATCATAAAGAAAGAACAAAAGCCTTCCCCTGTTCAATCTTAAACTTTCAACGCATTCAAAATATGATTAAGGTGATGTTTGCCATGCCATGCATATAACCCAGCCACTTCTTTTAATGGTATTGTACGCTGGTTTTCGGGATGGAAGAACGTTTTATCCCACTCATTTAAACTCAGAGAACCAAGAAAATTACTCCACCTGTTATGCAGAGCTTCAATCAATTTTAAAGACAGTTCAATATCACCATTTTTGGCATCCTCACATTCGGCCCATCTTTCTTCAAAATAAGGCCTGATAGTGGGATTTTCTTCTGTAACGGCCAGCTTAAAGCGGATGTATGAATTCATATGGCTGTCCGCCAGATGATGTATAACCTGTCTTACCGTCCAGCCTTGCGGCCTATATGGCGTATTTAATTGCTCATTGGTAAGACCCGCCGTAACAGTTCTTAACGAAGCGGGTAAAGCCGAGATTTCATCAATCCAGCCTCTCAATTGCTCTGTGGTAATCTCCTCCGGAACGACATACTTCCCGATTGGAAACTTCAATTTTTCTATGTCCATATTCAATATATAAACATAGTAATTTGAATGTTAAATTTGTTAATGTCCGGTTGATCGAAAATTAAAAAGACGATGTAACGTTTCAGAAGATATATTTGAATAATAACCTAAAGATTAATGACGAAGAATATACTTGCCCTGCTTTGCTTACTATCGGGATTTAGCCTTTACAGTCAGGATTTAAAGACTGGTGTATTGGTTGTAGGCTCTACGCCTTCGGCTATGTCCGCCGCCATTCAGTCGGCAAAATCGGGCGTTAAAACTTTGCTGATTGATGTGAGCAAATTTGATAACATTACATTATCCCCGGCAGACCGTGCAATTAAAGCAGGATTTTATCTCGAGTTTGCAAAACGAGTAGACAGCCTTCAAAAATCTCCTTTAAAAGACCAGCAAACGTTAAGCCCCGGCTTTACCGCCACGGTATTCAAAACATTTACCGATACCTTAAAGAATCTTACCATTCTTCCGAATGCCCTCATAAAAAAAATAGAACGTTCGGGTAAAGGCTGGGAAATAGATTTGGTAAAAAGGGAGATCAAAGCAGATGTGATTGTCGACGCAACCGCCGATCAATCTGTAACAAAAATTATCCTCTCAAAAAATTCTAACCCATCTCCCTCTGCCGAAAAGTTATCGGATAAAAGCTATAGAACAAGCGTTGCCGTTACCACGGGCAAGGTAAGTAGCGATTTTTTGAATATACCGCTATCAACCCTATTGGTGCCTGGCGTAGAAAACCTGGTTAGGCCATCCGGTGTCGGCCAAATGAGTTTGATAACTGGTCAGGCTGCAGGCGCAACCGCAGCCTATTGTACATTCTTTAAAACAACTACTAAAAACCTTAATGTTCGTTTAATACAAACCGAGTTGTTAAGTTATAACTCCCAGCTGATTAGATTTAATGACATCCTTGATACAGACTCGTCGATGTTAGCGATACAGCACATAGGCTTAACCGGAATTTTGAGAGCTAAAGAAGAGAACGGAAAATTTAATTTTATGCCAGACTCTCCTGTAAGTACAGATGAATTGAAGCAGCCTCTCAGAGAGTATTATTCAAGGAGCCAGATTTGGTTTCTGGATAATAAAGAGGAAAAGTTGACACTCGCAACCGCATTAAGCCTTATTAAGTTTCTTGCCTCGAGGGGCGAAGAATTGAACCGGGAAGTGCAAAAGTCTTGGAAAGATACATTAAGGCTAAAGAGTAATTTTGATTTGAAACGAGTTATAACACGCAAAGAGCTGGTGATTTTATTAGACACTTATCTAAAGCCTTATACCGTTGCGGTTGATATGGAGGGTAATGTTAAGCGGTAATCTGGCTAGATTCTCCTTTTTAATGTAAGGATAAAGAACTTAGTATTGGCCGAATTCTCCGGCTGAACTTCTAAAACCATTGTTCTTCCTTCTTTAGATCGGAAGTGTGCGTTAATTTCTTCAATCCCCAGCGACTGCGCATTTTTAAAATTTAATGCGAGAATTCTGTCTCCGCGTTTTAACCCGGCTAGCTCCGCAGCCGAACCCGATTCGACTCGGGATATAATGTAAGCTTCGTATTCCTTGCCATCAGTGGTTAATTCCATACCACTCATGTCGTGTTCAAAAGCCTCATTGAACTGATAGTTGGGCTTCAAATACATCGCTTCGCGCCCATAATCAAAAACCACATTAAAACGCTTCAGGATATTGTTCCCTAAATTTCCGTTTCTGCTCAAATTGCTGATTTTGGCAGCTACGCTACCATAGTCGGGAAACGCGCATATTACATTCGATAATTGAAACTTATCGATTTGCAATGCCGGAATTCGACTTATAAAGCCGTTTATAAGGCCCGAAAGGCCCACGCCGAGGTTAGCCGCTATATTATTTTGCGGTACGGTATAAGGTATGCCGCTGCGTGTTTCGAGCGAAAGCGGATGGCCGGCACCCGTATCTATTATTAGCTTAACCGTTTCTTTGCTCCCCTTAAAGAACTCTGCCTGAGCTTCTACATAAGGCTTGCGGTCTTCAATAGAAATCGGAACCTTGGTTCCCTTACGGGGGATGTAGGCTGTTTCGGGCTTGTAATAAGTTATCGACTTTGTTATATAATTTATCCTAACTATAAAACTGCTGAATAATTCATAACCAATGAGGCCATGTATTGGCATTCCCAAAAAGGCGGAAAGGTTAAACGGATCCTCTTTTAAAACCGCGACTGGCATTTGCCCCAGTATAGAACTACCTAATTCAATTTTAGCGGTATTACAAATTGAGGCCGACATTTCATTCCCTTCTCCTATACCATTAATCTTAATGGTTCTGGCGGCAGTTGTATCAATAGAGGCCACTAATTCCGGATCGGTGATTAGAAATAATCCAACACCCGTATCAAGTACGAAATTAAAGGGCCCTTTTTCATTAATGAATACAGGTATTATGATAAGGTTTCTGATTAACTGGAATGAGGTGGTTTCAGATTTTCGATGAGTTTTGAAGTTGAAATATTGCGAAAGAGCTTCTTGGGTGCAAAAAAGCATGCCCAGCATTATCAAAATAACACTCCGAATATCTAAATGATTTTTTTCTGATTTCAAGGCCTGGCAATTGATTGTATATCAAGATACTGATGTTTGCGGATAAAATCAAAGGTTTAGAGCATGTCGGTATTTTTAATTAGAATAATTCTAAATAAATTTTGCAAAAGCCAAAAGCGTTTCTATTTTTGTCGCAATTAGAATCAATCTAAATAAAGATAAGATGACCGCAACTATTACATACTCACTCAAAATAACCTGTATCAGTATCGCCCTGCTCTTTGCCAGCCTATTTTTAAACGCCCAAGTTTCGAACGGAACCATAAGCGGAACCATCATAACAAGCGACGGCGGTGCAGCGGCCGCTGTTAATGTGGGGATAAAGGAACTTAATAAGGCCGCGATTACAGCAGAAAACGGAACCTATCAACTTAAAAATGTTAAGCCGGGAACTTATACTTTAAAAGTTTCATTTGTTGGAATTCTACCTCAAGAACAACAAGTAATTGTGCGTAGTGCGGAAAATACTGTTATCGATTTCAGGATTTCTGAGAGTTCGGCAAAATTGCAGGAGGTTACTATAACCGCCGTAAGAAGTATTAATAAGACTCCGGTGGCTGTTGGAAAAGTTGCCATCAATCCTATGGATCTGCCACAAAGTATTAGTATTGTTAGCAACCAGGTCATCACAGATCAGCAGGCTAACCGCTTAAGCGATGTGATCAGAAATGTAAATGGGGTTTCAATGGCTGATACCCGTGGTGCTACTTCAGAAACATTTTTTGCTAGGGGATATAACTTAGGAGCAAACAATATTTTGAAAAATGGTGCCCGCTCCAATTCGGCGGTAATCCCCGAGGCGAGTACACTTGAGAAGGTAGAGGTACTAAAAGGAAGTGCGGCCTTGCTTTACGGCACGGTAAGCAGCGGTGCTGTAATCAATATGGTTACAAAAAAGCCAAAATTTGAATATGGAGGTGAAGTTTCAATGCGCTCTGGAAGTTATGAATTTTACAAACCGACAATTGATTTATATGGACCGATTTCAAAGAAATTAGCATTTCGAGTGGTAAGCACATACGAAGATTCGAAAAGTTACAGGAAGAATGTACAATCAGACCGGATTTACATCAACCCCTCTTTCTTGTATAATATAGGTTCGAAAACAAACTTGCTTGTACAGGGAGATTACATGAACCATAATTTAACTCCTGATTTTGGAATCGGAACATTGGATAATACAGCAATCCCAACTAATTTATCACGTTCAGCTTCATTTAACACGCCTTGGGCATATAATAAAGCTAGTCAGGTTACCTCATCAGTAACGCTTAATCACAATTTCAATAGTAACTGGAATGTTAATATTTCAGGCGCGTTTCAATCTTTTGATAGAAACTACTTTTCAACCGAACGCATTCAAGCTAAAACTAACGGAGATTGGGGCAGAAAACTATCACGCGTAAGAATCTCTGAAGACTATTTTAATACTCAGGCTAATTTAACAGGAAAATTCACTACAGGAAGCGTAAAACATCAGGCGCTTGCAGGTACAGACGCTGAGCAATATATTAATATAAGTAATGCCTTCAAGATAGCTTCACTTAAAGCAGAGGATGTGTATGATTCTATAAATATCGTTAATCCGTTAAAGTTTACTCCAAGGGTAGATGAACCGTCTGCTTCTAATACTACACGTACTAAGGCTCCAACTTATCGTGTGGGCATTTACTTTCAGGACCTAATCAGTATTTCGGAAAAATTAAAAGTTTTAGCCGGCCTTAGATGGTCTTATCAGAAAATAGGTATTGCGAGAATTACAAATGTTCAAAGCGGCGAGTCTGTAGAAAACACAAACTCTGCTACGAAAGTTAATGATTACGACCAGGCGTTTTCACCCCGTTTCGGAATAGTTTTTCACCCTGTTAAAAGTACCTCGCTTTTCGCAAGTTATTCTAACAACTTTGTTCCCAATCCAGGAATTGATATCGAAACTAAGCAAAACATGAAGGCATCATTTGTTAATCAATATGAGGTTGGTATAAAAAATGACTTTTTAAATGGAAGACTTTCAGCGAACGTATCAGTATATAAGATAGTTAACAGTAATCTTCCTATTACATCTGATATTAGGTTAACAGACGGAAAACCTGGCAATACAGATAGTAATATTAAACAGTTTGTAGGACAAACCACCAGCGAGGGCATTGAATTAGACCTTAGCGGTTCTGTTAACCAAAACCTTAATTTCTTAGCGGGTTACAGTTACAATTACATGCGTGTAACAAAAGGAACCGATCAAAAAAACAGTTTCATCGAAGGGGAGCGTTTAGTTAACAACCCGGCGAATACAGCTAATGCATCCTTATTCTACACATTCAACGCTGCGAAAATAAAAGGCCTAAAAGTAGGAGCTTCAGGGTTTTATATAGGCAACAGAAATGGCGGATATAACAATAGAGTGGGACAGGCTCAAACCTATAACAGATTAATCCCCTTAAAAGGCTACGCAACCTTTGATCTATCGCTGGGATATTCAATTAAGAAATTGTCTCTGCTTACTAAAGTTTCTAATATTACAGATGAGTTAAGCTATATAGTTCACGAAAACTACAGCGTTAATCCAATCCCTCCGCGTCAGTTTGTAACCACACTTTCATACAAGTTTTAAATAACACACACTTTGTAACGGGCTCTAAATCAGAGCCCGTTTTTGTCTTAAAACAATGAAAATACTTTTTAGAAACATACATCTTTACCTCAGCCTGGCCGCAGGCCTCGTTATCATGATCGCCTGCTTAACAGGGGCAATCTTAGTTTTTGAAAAGGAGCTGGAAGAAGCATTTAACCCTCACAGATACCAGGTAAATGCTCAAACCAATCGTTTGGAGCTAACAAAATTGGTGGAAAATGTAAAGGCCGAAATGCCGAGGGCCAAACTGGCTGGTATTAAGGTTTATTCAAATCCCGAAAGAACGGTAGAGATAGGCTTAATTGTTCCACAGAAAGAAGAGAGCGAAAAAGGAACTTCGATTAAGGGTGGCGGCCCAGGAGAAGCAAGATCCGCTAAAGACAAGGGAGGTAAACCCCAGGCTGGTCCCGGGGGGCCGCGGCCAACCCACACCGCCTATGTAAACCCATACACAGCTGAGGTTATCGAAATCTATTCGCCTAAAGGATCGTTTTTTCAAAAAACAATGGCACTCCATCGCTGGTTGCTGGGGAAAAATGATGGTATAGGAAAGTATATAGTGGGTGTAGCAACCTTCATCTTTATGTTTATCCTTATTACAGGAGTCATATTATGGTGGCCCAAGACGCGAAATATCTTTTTACAACGGATTAAAATCAAATGGGACGGAAACTGGAAGCGCCTAAACCACGACCTTCACTTGGTATTTGGGTTCTATTCGGCCATCTTCCTTTTCATCTTTGCCTTCACCGCTATGTCATGGTCGTTCGGATGGTTTAATAAAGGAATCTACAAAATCACCAATACCACAGCCGAATCTCCTGAGCCGCCTGCATCGGTTAATATAGCGGACAAGAAGACGATCTCCATAGACCAGGCTTTTAAAGCAGTTGAGTCTCAGGTTAACCAGGCCAGTTTTTATAATATACGAACTCCAAAAGATTCGACAGGTATTTTTAGTATAACCGTATTGCCGCAAAACACTGCTGAAATGAAAACCGATACCTACTATATCGATCAATACAGCGGCAGCGTTTTAGGCACCTTAAAGTTTGGTGATAAAAACGAAGGACAGCAACTAAGAGCATATGTTAAACCTGTTCATACAAGCTCTATCTATGGTACACCATCAAAAATTATCGGATTTATAGTTTGCCTGCTGGGGGTAACTTTCCCGATTACGGGCGTAATTATGTGGCTAAACAGATTGAAAACTGAACGAAAGGCTACACGAAAAAAATAATTTCGGATACCTTTCTTTATTAATTAGAGTCATCAATTAAAAAAACAATTAGTTCTTTGGGGCCGTGTGCACCCAATACCAACGTTTTTTCAATATCGGCTGTCCGGCTTGGCCCGGTAATGCTAGAAACCATGGTAGGAAGTTTCTCATCATACTTTAGTTTCAAATTCTTAAAAGCGTCTTTTAAATCAAGTACCAGTTGAGAGGTGTAAGCTACCACTACATGATGGTGAGGGTATATACTTAAACGTCGTCCCGCCGCATTGCCGTTAGAAACCAATACGCTGCCGTTACGGGCTATAAGTGATTCGCACAGGGTAATTCCTACCTCTGCCTGCAAAAAGTCGGTATCGGTACTGTAAAAAGGAAACTCATATTGTGTAAGTATCTCCTGAAGATCCGCCTCCCAGCAGTAAATCTTTCGCCAGCTCTTTTCATCAGCAAGTACCAGAAGATTTTCTATAAATTGAAACTCGTCTTCACAAAAAATAAACTTACCTGCAACAAGGGTAAGCTGTTCGGCAAATAGCACTTCTAACAGGTCAGAGTAATCTTCATATAAAGGAAGTTCTTCTAAATTTGGGTGCGGATTATCGCGCTTCTCTAATAAGGCTTTCCGGATCTTTTTAAGCATCCTTTCCCTGGAAGTGGTTTCTTTCATGACGACACAAAATTGAAGTATCTGCAACTTATTTCAAAGAAAAAGCCCCGGAATATCGGGGCTTTTTAAAAATTTACCGCTTATAATCCGGTATCTGAGCTTTTTAAGGGTTCAGTGGTGTCGCCAACAGGTTCAGGATGCAGATTCTCCGCAACCAGCGATTGATTCCCGGTGTCATCTCCGTTTACGAATTCATCGTATGTTGTACGATTCTCGAACGGGCGTTTCCCCAGAATCTCCTCTAAGTCGCTTTGAAACAAAATTTCTTTCTCAAGTAATTTTTGGGCGAGTTTTTCGAGTCCTTCGCGTTTATCGTTTAACAATTCTTTAGTACGTACATAAACCGAACCTATTAATAGCCTTACCTCATCATCAATTAGTTCTGATGTTTTTTCTGAGTAAGGTTTGTTAAATTGATCCTGCTGGTCGTTAAAGGATATGTTACCGACTTTCTCATTCATGCCATACAGCGTAATCATCGCATAAGAAAGTTTGGTAATTCGCTCCAGGTCATTTTGCGCTCCGGTCGAAATCTTTCCAAATACAATATCTTCAGCAACACGGCCGCCCATAGTCATGCACATTCCGTCAATAAGCTGTTCGGTGGTATATAGAAACTGTTCTTTAGGTAAATACTGAGCATATCCTAATGCCGCAACTCCACGGGGAACGATTGATACCTTTACCAGTGGATCCGCATGTTCCAGGAACCATCCCGCAATTGCGTGGCCGGCTTCGTGATACGCTACTATTCTCTTTTCTTCAGGAGATATAATCTTATTTCTTTTCTCCAACCCTCCGATAACCCGGTCAATCGCATCCTGAAAGTCGTGCATATCCACGGCAAGTTTATCTTTACGAGCAGCAATTAAGGCCGCCTCGTTGCAAACGTTTGCTATTTCTGCTCCAGCAAAGCCCGGTGTTTGAGCCGAAAGCTTTTTAGGATCTACTTCTTCCGCAAGTTTAATGGGCCCAAGGTGAACCTTAAAAATCTGCTCGCGCCCAACTAAATCGGGTTTATCAATTGAAATTTGCCTGTCAAAACGTCCCGGGCGCAGCAAAGCTGAATCTAGTACATCAGGGCGGTTAGTGGCAGCCATAATAATGATACCAGAATCGGTACCAAAACCGTCCATTTCAACCAGCAACTGGTTAAGCGTATTTTCACGCTCATCGTTACCTCCCACTATATTATTTTTACCGCGGGCGCGGCCAATGGCGTCAATCTCATCAATAAAGATGATACAGGGAGCTTTATCTTTTGCCTGGCGGAATAGGTCACGCACACGTGAAGCACCCACACCCACAAACATTTCGACAAAATCTGATCCTGACAAGGAGAAAAACGGCACCTGAGCTTCGCCAGCTACAGCCTTCGCAAGTAAGGTTTTACCAGTTCCGGGCGCACCTACGAGTAAGGCCCCCTTCGGAATTTTGCCTCCCAGGTTAGTGTATTTTCCGGGATTCTTAAGAAAATCAACGATCTCCATCACCTCTAGCTTGGCTTCTTCAAGCCCCGCAACGTCGTTAAATGTTACGTTTACCTGCGACTCTTTATCAAATAGAGTGGCCTTCGACTTACCGATATTGAAGATCTGGCCGCCGGCACCGCCTCCAGCACCTCCGCCCATCCTTTTCATAATAAACACCCAGAAGCCGATAAGCAGTAACACCGGTAATATGATCGACATAAACCAGCTCGCCCAAACACTGTCGCGGCTCTCGGGGATTACCGGGGTGCGTTGATTCGGAGGAAGGTGTTTTTCGGCTTCAAGTAGTTTTTTGTCTAAACTCTCAAGAGAACCTTGATTAAATTTATACTGAGGTTTATTGGCAGACATTTTGAAATCGTTATCCTTGCCGCGAACTTCTTTATACTTGTCGAGCTTAAGCCTGTCTTGCTTTATGTAAACCTCTACTACAAATAAATCATTGTTTTTATAGGTAACCAGCTTTTGCACGTCACGAGGCACAAGCATCCGGCTTTCAAACTCCTGATAGTTAATTTCAGCGGTGGTTGAACTGTTCCAAAACCACTGTACAGCAAATAATGCTATTATTATGGCTACATATAGCCACATTATATTGAATTTGGGTGGAGCAGGTACTATTTTTTTACCCGGAGTACGTTTCCTTACAGGCTTTTTATTATCTGGTTTCAATTCTTTCATTTCTAATTTAAATAAGTGGCCCTCAGGCACTTTGATAATACTTCATTTCGGCGTCTCCCCACAAATCCTCAATCCCGTAGAACTCTCTTTTATCTGTTTTAAATACATGCACTACCACATCTATGTAATCCAGTAAAACCCATTCGCCATGTTCGAGCCCTTCAATTCTGTAAGGATGTTGCTTTGATGCTTTGAAAACCTCCTCCTCAACGCTTGCGGCTATCGCTTTTACCTGTGTTGACGATTCAGCATGGCAGACTATAAAATAATCTGCAACCGAGCTATTTATATTTCTTAAATCTAATCTTACAATCTCATTTCCTTTCTTTTCCTGAATGCCAAAAATGGCAAGTTCGGAGGTGAAAGTAGACCCATTAATTGCTTTGTTTTTTAACATTAAAAAAAATTAGTTTTGATAAAATTTAAAATTACACTCGATTAGTTTGCAAAATAACACTTTTTCAAGACTATTTGTTGGCCAAAATGTAGTAACATTAAAGCAAGTTGATTCTACAAACAATTTCTTAAAGAATGAATTGGCAAAATCTACGCCATTGTGCGAGGGCACTGTTATATTGGCAGAAGAACAGTTTGCCGGGAGAGGCCAGGCTAATAATACCTGGTACAGCGAGCCCGGCAAGAACCTAACCTTCAGCTTACTACTCTCGCCCGCCTTTCTTAATCCGGAAAAACAGTTTTTGCTTAATAAATCTTTAAGTATTGCTATAAACGATACCCTCACTACTATTATTGGCAACAAGGCGAAAATAAAATGGCCCAACGACATCTATTATGATAACGATAAACTTGGTGGCGTTTTAATTGAAAATATTTTACGGGGAAACAGCATAAAATACTCCATAATAGGCATCGGCTTGAATATCAATCAAACTCAATTCAGATCTGATATTAAAAATGTTACTTCGCTTAAGAAAATCTTACACAGGGATTATGATATAAAAGACGTTCTATATCAACTTTGCAGCTCCATTGAACAACGGTATCTGCAGCTCCGTGCAGGCTCAGCAGAATTAATAGATCGTGATTATCTGAAAGGCCTCTATAAGTTAAACGAAAACCATAGATTTAGAATTGGCGGCAAGGAAAGGGAAGGAGTTATTAAAGGGATTTCAGAAAATGGTTCTCTTGAGGTTTTAATAGACGGAGAATTACGTAGATACGGTTTCAAAGAAATAGTATTCGTATAAAACTAATGATAAGTTAAATTCAAAAGCACAACGATATTACAGAAAAAAGTATAAAATCGATCTGCCGGTAAGCTTAACATAACACTAAAGTAATGAAGAATTTAATAATTGCCCTGGGCCTTTTTATTTATGGGTTTTCTGTATCGGCGCAGATTGAAAATCCGGTAAAATGGTCTTTTTCGTCAAAAACTATCGACGATAAAACCGCCGAAATAATAATCAGGGCCGATATTCAGACAGGTTGGCATGTGTATTCTCAGTTTATTGAAGAGGGCGGCCCGGTTCCTACCAGTTTTAAGTTCAATCCGTCGGCCGATTATTCTTTACTCGGGAAGGTGTCAGAATCGCCAAAAGCCATAAGCAGTTTCGATAAAAATTTCAATATGCAAATAGCCTGGCACGAAAAACAGGTAGTATTTAAGCAATTGATAAAAGTAAATAAATCTACTTCGGTGAAGGGAGTGCTTGAGTTTATGGTTTGCAACGATGAAAAATGCCTTCCGCCAGAGGAAGTAGAATTCACCGTCGCGGTAACGGCTAAAGTTAAAGAAATAGCGGTTCCGGCGAGTTTGAAAGTCGACTCTGCCAAACTTAATATAACACCTTCGGCAGACAGTACGAAACCTGCTGTTAAAATAGGCCCGGCTGTTGTTTCTCCTCAAACGCAAATTAAAAGCAATAATTCTGATAAAACCCCCGACAGTAGCCTTGCCGAAATTTTTATAGCAGGTTTTCTGGGTGGCTTGCTTGCTTTTTTTATGCCATGTATTTATCCCATGATCCCGCTAACGGTATCGTTTTTTACAAAAAAAGCCGCGTCGAGATCTAAGGGAGTACAAAGTGCCATTATTTACGGATTATCAATCATCGTAATTTATGTTGCGTTGGGCTTATTAATTACGGTGATTTTCGGAGCTTCGGCCTTAAACGAAGCTGCAAGCAGCGCAACCTTTAATCTTCTCTTCTTTGCCATACTCATCGTTTTCGCGATCTCGTTTTTAGGTGCTTTCGAAATTACACTGCCTTCGTCGTTAGTTAACACCATGGATGAGAAATCAAACAAGCAAGGTTTAATAGGGATATTTTTCATGGCTTTTACGCTGGCTTTGGTTTCATTCTCGTGTACCGGCCCTATAATAGGCACATTATTAGTCGAAACCGTTTCTAAAGGCACCTATCTTGGCCCTGCTATGGGAATGTTTGGTTTTTCGGCGGCACTCGCCATACCCTTTACCCTTTTCGCTATTTTTCCTTCCTGGTTAAAAGAGCTGCCCAAATCCGGCGGCTGGATGAACGCGGTTAAAGTATCATTGGGATTTCTGGAGCTGGCTCTCGCTTTCAAATTTTTATCAAATGTTGATCTTGCCTACCATTGGAACGTATTGGATAGAGACATTTTTTTAGTAATATGGATAGTAATTTTCGGCATCTGGGGACTGTATCTCTTAGGTAAATTTAAGCTGGCGCACGATGTAGAAGTTGGTTTTATATCCTTAACCCGATTGTTTTTCGCTATGCTTGTTTTAGGATTTACATTATACATGATTCCAGGCTTATTTGGCGCGCCACTTAAAGGAATAAGCGCATGGCTCCCGCCACAAACTACCCAAGACTTCGATTTAAGTTCAAATCAGCCTGCAGGCGAATCTTTAACGCACACCAACAAGAAATACGAGGGACTCTTTCATGCGCCGCACGGGCTGGATGCTTTTTATGATTACGATGAAGGACTAGCGTACGCGAAAAAAGTTAATAAGCCCGTATTGCTTGATTTTACGGGCTGGAGTTGTACAAATTGCCGCAAAATGGAAGCTTCGGTATGGTCAGAGCCTGAAGTATTAAGCCGCCTTAAAAATGATTACATTTTAATCTCCTTATACGTCGACGATAAAACCGGATTGCCGGAAAATGAAAGATCCGTTTCCAAAACCGGTAAAAAAATTAAAACTTTGGGAAATAAGTGGAGTGATCTGCAAGCGAAGAATTATAATACTAATTCTCAGCCTTATTATATCATCGTTAACGGCGACGGCAAAACACTTGTCCCTCCGCAAGCGTTTGATCTTGACATAAAAAATTATATAAATTTTCTGGAAAGCGGCAAAGCAGCTTTTTC
This sequence comes from Sphingobacteriaceae bacterium, assembly GCA_014380615.1. Taxonomy (GTDB): domain Bacteria; phylum Bacteroidota; class Bacteroidia; order Sphingobacteriales; family Sphingobacteriaceae; genus Paradesertivirga. The sequence goes on along the minus strand of JACMJM010000042.1, from coordinate 64,652 downwards.
TAAACAATAACATGAGCGAAATAAAAAATATAGGGGTACTAACTTCCGGGGGAGATGCACCAGGGATGAACGCAGCCATTAGAGCAGTAGTAAGAACGGGATTGTATTATAACTTACAAGTTACCGGTATAATGCGCGGATATGAGGGCATGGTAAACGGTGAGTTTATCAACATGGACAGAAAGTCGGTTGCCAACATTATTCAACGCGGCGGTACGATACTTAAAACCTTCAGAAGTGAGGCTTTTCGTACCAAAGAAGGCAGAGCTAAGGCTTTTCAGCAACTTCAACAGCATCAGATAGACGGAGTAGTAGTTATCGGCGGCGAAGGCACTTTTACAGGGGCGCAAGCCTTTATTCAGGAGCATAATTTCCCTATCGTGGGAATTCCCGGAACGATTGATAACGATTTGATCGGGACAGATTACACCATAGGTTATGATACGGCTATTAACAATGTAATAGACGCTGTAGATAAGATAAGAGACACGGCAGAATCGCACGACAGGCTGTTTATTGTTGAAGTGATGGGCCGCGACTCAGGCTTAATCGCGTTGAGAAGTGGTATAGGCTCGGGTGCCGAAGCAATAATGATCCCTGAATCTAAAACCGATTTAGATCACCTGTTTCGCAGGTTGGAAGAGGGGCGTAAAGACAAGTCTTCAAAAATTATTATAGTTGCCGAGGGCGATAACGAGGGCGGTTTTGAAATTACCGCAAAGATTAAAGAACGATTTCCAAATTACGATACAAGACTTTCGATTCTTGGCCATATTCAACGCGGGGGAAGGCCTACCTGCATGGATCGTGTGTTGGCAAGCAGGGTTGGAGTTGCCGCTGTAGAGGCGCTTTTAAACGGCCGTAAAGGAGAAATGATAGGCAGTGTTAATAACAATATTCACTATACCCCTTTTCATAACGCTATAAAACATATTTCGGAGGTAAATCCGTACCTTTTAAAAATAGTAGATATATTATCTCTTTAATTACCCAAACGAAATAATTAAAACGGGATACTTACCATAATCTGTTAAATGAATTCTATTAAACAACATTTCGTTGAGGCTCAAGATGTATTAGCAAGTTTCCTGGCTTCCGAAGAAAATTTTATAGCTATCACCAATGCGGGTAATCTTTTAGTTGAAGCCATAAAGTCGGGAAAAAAAGTTCTGTCGTGCGGCAATGGAGGCTCTATGTGCGACGCTATGCACTTTGCCGAAGAGCTATCAGGCCGGTATCGCGCAGATAGAAGAGCTTTACCGGCTCTATCAATTTCCGATCCTTCACATATCTCCTGTGTTAGTAACGATTACGGATACGCATTCATTTTTTCGAGAATGGTAGAGGCATTGGGGCAGGAAGGAGACGTGTTATTTGCTATCAGCACCAGCGGCAATTCAGAGAATGTAATAAACGCTATCGAAGCGGCCAGACGAAAAGGGCTAAAAGTAATCGGGCTAACAGGTAAAGACGGCGGTAAAATGGCCTCTTTATGCGACGTAGAAATCAGGGCGCCAAAATCAAACTTTGCCGACCGTGCGCAGGAAATTCATATTAAAGTTATTCATTCCCTGATCGATTATATTGAACGGCATGTTTAGGCTTCCGTTCTTCGCGTAAAGAATAACTTTTATCAACCAATTTATGCAGAGCGGCATCAAGTGTAGTGGTTACATCTGTAATAAGCCGAATTACTTCTTCATTATTCGGATCCGTTAAATCGTCTCTGTTAAATGCGGATATTAAGCCCATTAAGCTTGCAACCGGCCCTCTTATTTCGTGTGAAGCTAAGGATATCACTTCGCGCAATTTTTTATTTTGCTCAATTATCAGTTCCTGAGCATTTAACTTTTCCTGAATGTCGTACGAAATACATGCCGCTCCGATAATTCTGCCTTTATTTTTGATCGGGCTCATCGTTATTTCGGCACACAACGGAAGCTTGGAAGGCAATTTCACCATTTCGATGAAACTAAAAGTTTCGCCCTTTAAGGCCCTGTCGTAATAGTTTTTCCAATAAGCGATTTCATCTTGTTCATATTCCGGCAGGAGTACAGAATCCCCGATTTTAATTTCTCTCCCAACCGATTGTTTAATACTTTCTTTTAGTGATTTATTTAGCGAAATGAACTTGTATTTTGTATCAATAGACCAAATATGCTCCTTTATACTATTGATAAGGGCATCGAGGTTCTCTTTGCCCAGCTCTATTGTTATTCGGCCCTCTACTTCAAGGGTAATATCATGCGCCATTACTATCTCAGCATTGCGGCCTTTGTGGTTTATTCCGTGGCCGGAAATATTTACATATAAAACATCTCCGTTCTTTTTTGCGTGCCGCCAGTATTTTTGGGAGTTAAGATATTGGTTGCCCACATTTTTAACATGCTTTAAAAGCTCGGGTACATCCTCCTTTGGCCTTATATCGGCGATAGTCATTGATAGAAACTCATCTCTGGTATAACCGTATTTCGCTATCGCGGCGTTATTTACTTCTAAAAACTTCAAGGATTCCAGATCATAGATCCAAAGCGGATTAGGGTTATTCAGAAAAATATACCGAAAAGTTTTTTCAAGATCTGTAAGCTTCGATTCATCGGTTTTTCTTACAGTTATATCCGACAAGATCCCAGTAATAATCTGCGGATTGTTGTTTTCATCAAAAAGAACCGACCTTTTATCAAGCACCCATTTAACCTTCCCTTTTACAAGAATGCGGTACTCTATCTCTACTTTCTTTCCGCTATAAACCTGCTCAGCTTCGGTAACCGCATAATTATAATCATCATGATGAATGTAGGGCAGCCAAAATGAGTCGGTTTCTTCAATATTATCTAAAGATGTTTCGTATAAATCGGCCAGGCGAGAATTTATATAAACGAATTTGTTGCTGGCTAAATCAAATGACCAAACAGCATCACTAACGGATGATAATATTTCTCCAAGGGTTCGTATCATCTGATAAAAAAATGTAAGCTTTACTTACATCCAGGCTTAATTGATTTTGATAGTGTTTATATAACTCAATAATAATTAAAAATAAGTTAGAAATTTACTATCCGACATTAAACAGGTATTTACTTTTTTTATTTGATATTATTACCTACTTTTGCAGCCCCGCAGAATACACTCCGGGAACTATGTTGAATACATAAATAAAAAACAATGGCAACTAAAATCAGATTGCAAAGATTCGGTAAGAAAGGAAAACCTTTTTACCATGTAGTAGTGGCAGACTCTCGTGCTCCGCGTGACGGAAAATTCATCGAGCGTTTAGGATCGTACAATCCAAACACAAACCCCGCTACCATTGATATTAACTTTGAGAAAGCCTTAGAATGGGTAAACAGTGGCGCGCAGCCAACTGATACTTGCCGTGCTATTCTTTCTTACAAAGGTGTTCTTTACAAAAAACATCTTGAAGGCGGCGTTAAAAAAGGCGCTTTAACCGCAGAACAGGCTGAAGCTAAATTTAATGAGTGGCTGCAAGGTAAAGGCACTAAAATTGAAGGTAAAAAAGAAGGCTTAACATCTGCAAAAGAAGAAGCCCGTAAAGCTGCTTTAGCTGCCGAGTCTAAAAAGAAACAAGAAAGAGCTGCGGCATTAGCCGCAAAAAATGCTCCGGTAGTTGAAGAAGTTGAAGAAGAAGCTGTTGCCGAAGCAGAAGAAGCTCCGGTTGAAGCAGAGGCAAGTCAAGAGCTTGTTGCTGAAACAGAATCGGCTCCTGAGGCTGTTGCTGAACCAGTAGTTGAAACTGAGGCTGTTGCTGAACCAGCAGTTGAAACTGAGGCTGTTGCTGAACCAGCAGTTGAAGCTGAAGCAGTTGCTGAACCGGCTGCTGAAACTGAAGCAGCTCCGGCTGACGATGCTGAAAAGGCGGAATAATTTTTCTAAACGCATTAAAACGCCATTACGAACTATCGTAGTGGCGTTTTTTATTACCGGAAGAATATGAAGATAGAGGATAGTTTTTACATAGGATATATTACCAAAACGAAGGGCCTCAAGGGCGAAGTTCAAGTGTATTTTGAATTTGATGAGTTTGAGGAGCTTGAACTGGATTCGGTATTCCTGGACATAAGCAATAAACTTGTTCCGTTTTTCACTTCTTCTTATAAATTACAAGCCAACAAAACAGGCTATTTTTATTTTGAGGATGTTGATACTATCGAGAAAGCTGAAAAGCTGGTTCGAAAAAAAATCTATCTGCCTAACGAAAAAATGCCTGAGCGGGAAGAAGGCGAATTCTTCTACACAGATTTAAAAGGCTTTATAGCCCGTGATGAAAAGCATGGCGAACTGGGAGAGATAATTGAAGTTCATGAATACCCTCAGCAGTACATAGCGGTGGTTACTTATAAGTTTACCGAAATCATGTTCCCGCTAAATGAAGAAATAGTTAAGAAGATTGATATAGAGGCGGGGATTGTTGAAGTTATACTGCCTGATGGGTTGATTGAGATATACACAAGTTAAAATATTTTTACTTTTTGTAAAGAATACTTGACATTTTAATTTCTTTTCATATGTTTGTGTCAAATATGTTTGACATTATGAAAAGTAGATTTTTATTTCCCAACAAATACAAGCGTGTTGGTTGGGTGCTGATTGCTTTATCCTTACCACTGGGAATCGCAGCTCAAAATTTTCAATTTACATTTAAGTTCTTAAACCTAAGCCTCATCAAAGAAGGCAGCAAAGATTTATCGATGTTAGGTTCTAATAATAATTTTACGGACGAAATTGCCTGCATTGGTTTAATTATAGGTCTAATTCTTACAGCCTTCTCCAAAGAAAAGATTGAAGATGAACAAATTACCAGACTGCGTTTAGAATCGTTGCAATGGAGTGTATATTTTAACTACGCCATTTTGATACTAACTATCATATTTATACATGGCCTTCCATTCACAGTTGCGATGACCTACAATATATTTACAGTTTTGGTATTCTTTTTAGTTAGATTCTATTTTCTGTTATATAAACAGAAAAGATATAAGGGGGATGGAATATGAAAAGTAAATATCTTTTTCCCCGGTCGTTCCAACTTATCGGCTTCATTCTGGCTTTGCCTGGCTTTATATTGGGATATCTGAGCGTGTATAAAAATTTTGAAATAGCCGCACTGGATTTTAATGTTAAATACCGGAAATTCCCTCAAGAAAACGCGATAACCCAAATACAAAACTTTACAAATGAAATCGCTTTGGCTCTTGTAATTTTTGGATTGCTGTTCATTGCCTTTGCTAAGTTTAAAAAAGAAGATGAACTTACTGCAAAGTTGAGACTGGACGCTCTGCAATGGGGTATTCTGGTAAACTATATCCTCTACTACATGGCCTACATTTCCCATGTCATTCTCATAGAAACAGGAGTTTACAAAGCAAAAGGTTTATTTGGACCTTATGGGGAAACAGATTTTAACCTCTATCATCTGTTTACTCCCTTATTGATCTTCGTTTTACGCTTTTATTATCTCATCTACTCCAGAAGGGACCGGTTTCGTGTTCCAAAGCTTACCTACTTACCATATTTTCCCTTCCGAGTAGTATCAAAATGGGGTTCTTTCTTATGCCTGACTATACCATTACTATTACAGATTGATCTGAATGTGATTATAGAGATCGATGAGTCCTTAGCTAACAAATTTTGGATTGCGCTTGGGATTTGTCATTTATTATTACCATTGTTTTTACTCTTATGGGCATTCTCGAAAAATGCTAACGAAGATGAATTTACTAAACAGCTTCGCCTTGAAAGTATGCAGCTGGCAATTCTTTTTAATTATGGGTTATTGTTAGCAGCGAATATGTTTGTGTTCGAAGGCAGCTTTTTAGGAATAATGGGACTGCATATGATTTCTCCACTTTTATTTTTTATTATAATATTCAATTTCATCTGCAATAAACACTATTGGCAGGTCATGAGAGAAGTGAAAGGAGGATTGTTATCATGAAAAATACCATAAAAGTAGAACGCGCAATCAAAAATATTACCCAGGCAGATTTAGCCGATTTGATCGGCGTAAGTCGCCAAACTATAAACACAATCGAATCTAATAAATACGTACCGTCAACCGTGTTGGCATTAAAAATATCACGTATTTTCGGTAAACCAGTAAATGAAATATTTGAGTTGGATGCGGATGACTAAACTAATTTAAGCCTATCGGAATGAAACGAATAGTAACTACCCTTTCACTGCTCTTAATCCTGCAATTAGTACAAGCACAGGATGCGCAAACCATTGCTCAAAAATTAGTTGACAAAGTGAGAAGTTGTAAGACGATAAGCCATTCTTCCTCCCAGAAATGGGGGAACATAGGAGACGCAAATGATTTCACCCCCTTTTCAGGTTCTTGTCTGTTTAAAATGGTTCCACTAGACAGTAATATAAGAGCCTATTACTCTTTAAAAGCAAACGATATCAACGATATCTATAATGGAAAAACTATAACGAGAGTGAATGCGGCGGATAGTACGATAAATGTAACTGATCTACAAAAGTATCCCGGAGAAAGAAGCAATATTACATCTAAGATGTTGTACACCCAATCAATATTGGATATTTACAACATGCTTTCCCCAATAAAGGGCAAAAGGGATTACAAAATGCGAATGATTGCTGATACAACAATTAACAACATGCCCTGTAACCGGTTGCGGTTAACATATACAGACACATTGATAAATAAGCAGCGTACCCAATATTATAAAGAGATCTCCATAAACGTTCAAACCCATTTACCTGCTCATGTAAAGTCGTTCTCTCAAAGCGAGTACGGCATCCAAATAATCGAAAGCAACCTTTCTGGTTTTAAGATAAATGATACGGCTATTAATCAGATATTAACTACTGATGTGAATGAGGTGCCAGGCTACAGGAAGATAGAATACTCGCCGACATTGAAAAGAGAAAATGCCATCGACTTAAAAAAGGGACAAAAAGCACCCGAATGGAAGCTCCCGGTAGTTCAAGGCGACTCTTTGAGTTTATCCCAATTAAAAGGAAAAGTTGTTGTATTAGAGTTCTCCGGAGTATACTGTGGATACTGCCTGGTAGCAGTGAAAGAAATGAACAAACTCCAAGATTCGGTTGACTCGAGTAAAGTCCGCCTGGTAAGCGTGTATTCGGACGAGGTAAAAGACAAGCTGAAGAAATATGTTGAGAGATACGGGATGAAATTTACCGTTGTTTACAATGAAAAAGATCAAAAGAATAAAAAAATACTTCGAGACTATGGCGTGTCTGGCATTCCCCACTTCTTTGTGATTGACCAAGAGGGCAATATTGCCTGGCACAGTGTAGGATTTCAAACCAATATTGGCGAAGTGTTAATTAGGGAGATAAAAAAACTACTAAAATGATTCCCGACCTGTAAGGTTTTGAAAACCTTATAGGTTTGTTGCCTCCCCTATCTCTATCTTTGCACCATGCGTTTCGATATCATCACAGTTCTCCCCGGCTTGCTTGAAAGCCCCTTTGCCCATTCTATTTTACAGCGGGCGCAAAAGAAAGGCCTTACGGAGATTGTTGTTCACAACCTGCGGGATTACGCCACTAATAAGCAGAAGAGCGTGGATGACTATCCCTATGGTGGCGGAAGCGGTATGGTGATGTCTATCGAACCCTTTGCCGCCTGCATCGAAAAACTGAAATCGGAAAGAGACTATGATGAAGTAATATTTATGAGTCCGGATGGAGAGCTTTTGAACCAATCCATCGCTAACCATCTTTCTTCAAAAGAAAATATAATTATTCTTTGCGGCCATTACAAAGGGATAGATCAAAGGATTCGCGACCTGTTTGTAACCCGCGAAATTTCAATAGGCGATTATGTTCTCTCGGGAGGTGAGTTACCTGCGGCAGTTCTGGTAGATTCCATCGTCAGATTAATTCCCGGTGTATTATCTGACGAAACCTCGGCTCTTTCCGATTCATTTCAGGGCGATTTACTGGATGCGCCCATTTATACCAGGCCCGCCGATTGGAAAGGGCATAAAGTGCCCGAAATTCTTTTAAGCGGCAACCCGGTAAAGATTAATGAATGGCGTGATGATCAGGCTCTGGAGCGTACCAGGAACCGTCGGCCTGATCTTCTCAAAGATTAATGCTTCAAACTTAAAAGCTCAATAATCTTTTCTTTATCTGCCAGTTGGCTTTTTAAAGTACCAGCAAGTTCTTTGCATGATGAAAGCTCAGTCTTTAAACTGGAGTATTCAAACTTCTCTTCCTCAACCATATTTTCGATTGTATTTTCTTCTTCAAAAAAATATGCGGGAGGTACCTTTAATACCTCGGCCATTTTTTTAATGTCGCTGTATTTCAAAGATTCTTTCAACAAACTCAGTTTCAATCCGTCAAAAGTTTTATCTATTTGGCCTGCCAGCCAGCTTAATGATCGGTCCTGTTCTTTAAGCCTTCTATCAACAATCGTTTTCAATGCCATTTTGAATAAAAATTTTTATCATCAAATCTAAATTGCTATTTTTATTGGTAATATTTACCTATTAAAATATGAAAAATCCTCAAAAATTTAGGAGTAAATCACAAAAATTTGGTATAAATATACAATCTTTTGAAATATGTATAAGTACCGCATAAACGATCTTTTAATACAACTTCCGATGAAAGACTATCGGAAGGCTCTTAAAATTATACCCCAGGCAATTAATGTTTCATTAAATACATTTTCGAACTACAGAAACATAAGGCTTACCGACGAGCAGGATATACCGCACCAAAAAGTGGTGTTACTTGAAAAAATATTCGGATTGGAAAGCGGCCAGCTCGAAAACTTTAAGCCCGACTACAAATCATTAAAACAATTACTTGAAGAATGGGAGGAAAAATAGAAACGCACCAATACATCCATTTAAGGTTGTTAAGCCTCATTAATGAATTATATATTCCGGCAGGGAGGCTAAAGGAGCATTTGAAATCCTGGCCGGGCGATGAAAGCCAACAAACTTATAAGCATCTAGTTGATGGGATCAGGTCGTCTTTAAAATCTTGCGACCTTATTTGCGGAGACCTGGAAAACTGGAGTGAATTACAATTAGGTAAAGAGGCCGTATATTCTGGAAACACACAATTTCAGGCCCAACTTATAATAAAGATAATTAAGGCTTTGGCGGGTGATGACTGGAAGGCGGAGAATAATGTAAAAGACCTCCGTAACGGCAAAATAAATCTCACCCTCTTTGGGTGGGCATTACATCGGCTTCTGTTGCTTCTTGCAAAATTTCCTCAGTCTGGTTGCTTAAAAATAAACTCGAGTTATACTGACACATTTGGTGTATTTTCAATATCGGGCATTGAAACAGCCACGCTTTGCGGACTGGCTGAATCGCTTTTGCAGGAAAACCACTGCTGGGGGGTAGCTGACAGAACCTTAGATTATTGCTATGATATTTTGAGTTTATATGGCGGAAATCTATGGTCGGAAAAGAATGAAACCCATGGTTCCACGGTATATTTCAGCATCCCTGTAATTAAAAACTTTTGATTGCTATTAATTTTAAATCTCCCTTTTATTATTAAAATAAAATCCCTAATATTGCAGTCCGATTTTTAAGGATTAAAAATCGTATTAAGAGCTTAAAATCATGGATTTAGTAAAATTTGTTGAAGAGCAGGCAGTTGCGAAAAAAGAAGTTCCTGCATTCAAATCTGGAGATACTGTAAGTGTACACTATAAAATCCGCGAAGGAAATAAAGAGCGTATTCAGATTTATCAGGGTGTTGTTATCCAGCGCAACGGTGTAAATGCAAACGAAACTTTTACTGTACGTAAAGTGTCGAATGGAGTGGGTGTTGAGCGTATATTCCCCATCAACTCTCCGAATATTGATAAGGTTGAAGTTAACAACCGCGGTAAAGTTAGAAGAGCAAAGTTGTTCTATCTTCGTGCTTTAACCGGTAAAGCCGCTCGTATTAAATCTAAAAGATAATATCAGTAAAGACATAAAAAAAGCGTCGAGGAACACTCAGACGCTTTTTTTATGTCTTTTGGATTAAGAACTATCCTTTTTTAGCGGGAGCTTTCTTTACCGAAGAAACAGTTTTAGTTTTTTCTGCGGGGGCGCAACAATCGTCGGCCTCATCTTTTGCGCAGCAATCTTTCTTTGCACCGCTTACCTCCTTTTTAATTTCAGCTTTTTTCTGAGCCGGTTTTTTTTGTTGAGCCGAAGCTGCGGTTACAGAAGCAAATACAGTTAATGCTATTAAAATCTTTTTCATAATTGGTTTTTATTTAATCAGAATTCTCCTAAAACGGTAATACCGCCTTTCACAGTATCACCAATCTTCACATTTATTTTTGTACCCACGGGCAAAAACACATCTACACGCGACCCGAATTTTATAAACCCGAACTGATCGCCCTGTTTTACTTCATCTCCTTCCTTAACGTACCATACTATCCGGCGGGCCAAAGCTCCGGCAATTTGGCGGAACAATACCGGAACACCCTCCTTGTTTTCCACTACGATGGTAGTACGTTCGTTATCTGTAGACGATTTCGGATCCCAGGCCACCAAATATTTCCCCTTGTGGTATTTAACGAATTTCACAATACCAGAAATAGGGTTACGGTTAACGTGTACGTTAATCGGCGACATGAAAATCGAAACTTGTAATCTCTTGTCTTTAAAATACTCCGATTCGGTAGTCTCTTCAATAACTACAACTTTTCCATCGGCGGGGCAAATTATATGTCCGTCATTTTGCGACCATTTACGACTGGGGCTCCTAAAAAATTGAAGAATAGTAATAAAGAGTGCAAAAGAAATAATGTATACCAGCCAGCGTAACCATTCTGTATCAGGAAAGTAGTAATGCACTAAAGCATTAATAACGAAAATAAGCAAAACGGTTAAAGCGAGAGATGTGTAGCCTTCTTTATGAATAGTCATTTCAAAAATTTTTCAAAGATGCTAAAATTCTACGAATTAGGTTTCAGAAGGAACCGATATTGCACGATAAATGTCGGTAAGATTGCGCCCAAGGCCTTTATAATCCAGCCCGTAGCCTACTACAAACTCGTTTTGTATTTCGAATCCTACATAATCTATTTCCTCTATTTCCCGCTGCAGGGAGAGAGGTTTTAAGAGAAGAGTACATACTGAGATTGAGGCTGGTTCCTGGGCTTTAATTTTTTCGATGAGATAGCTAAGCGTTATACCCGTATCCACAATGTCTTCCACGATAATTACATCCCGGTTTTTCAAATTCATATCGAGGCCCAGCACTTCTTTAACAACACCCGAACTGGTATCGTTGCCGTTATAGGATGAAACTTTTACAAAACTGATTTCGGAAGAAACATTAATTTGTTTGATCAAGTCGGCCATAAAAATAAAGCTGCCGTTTAACACCCCTAAGAAAACGGGTACCCGTTTTTCATAATCCACATTAAGCTGGATGCCTAAAAACCTGATGCGCTTTTTAATCTGATCGTACTCCAAAAGCAAATCAAACTCTTTGTCTTCTATTTCTATTTTCATCAGCTGTGTTTCGTATCGCAGTTACTATCTAAGGTAGTAAAAATCATAATCCCTTCCGTTTTTCCTCGCGTTCTTTTCTCCGTTGCTCGCGCCGTTGTTGCCTAAGTTCGGCGGGAGTAACTATCGTATCTTTTTTAACAAATGTTTTATTTTTAGAGTCTATGCGTACAGTATCAGGGTTTCGTCGCCCGAACAAACTCCTAAAAAAGCCTCCTTCACTTTTATGCTGAATTTCGGCCCCCTCTTCATATAAAGAATCTACCGCAACAGAATCCGTCGGGTCTACTTGTCTCCGCAAACTAGGCTTCAGTCTTACGCCATAGAATCCATAAGCATTGGTATCCCGGCTTGCATATCCCCGCCTTGCCATCAGTCCGCCTATTAACTTAAAATAGCCTCGCAAACTATAGGTCAGGCTTCCGTCTCCTTCGAAAAAGTACAAGCCCTTCTTAGGCCTCGGAACTATGTTCGCGAGAAAAATACTCTCACCTAAATCAAGTTCCGAAGGATGTTTCCCGAAATAATAACGGGCCGCTTCGCCGATTCCGTAAACATTATTGCCCCACTCTATAAGGTTTAAATAAACCTCGAACATTCGCTGCTTAGAAGAGATACGGTTATTTTCTATCAGCCATACTATCAGGATTTCTTCGATTTTTCGGGCCATTGTTTTTTGGCGGCTGAGAAAAACGTTTTTCACCAACTGCATAGAAATTGTGCTGCCTCCTCGTTTAAAGGCCTTCTCTTTAAAGTTTGTGGCTATTGACCGTTGAAATGCTTTTTCTACAAAGCCATTATGAGTATAAAACGAAGGATCCTCTGCCGTTAAAACCGCATTTCGAAGATTTGGTGATATTTGATTTATAGGTACATAATCAGGGTTTTGGGGGCCAATTACAATATCGCGCATGGGCTTACCGTATTCGTAAGGGGTATACACAAAACTGCTATTAACTTTTTGCAGGTTCATTTTCCCCCATCGTAGAATTCGAAAATCTGCGCTTTTGTGCAATGAAGAGTTTATCCTAACACTATCCGGTTTTTTAGAGTCGAGAAAGAAATCGAGGTTGTACTGAAGCTGGCCTTTTACTTTAATGCCATCCAACGATTCAAACAAACCTACCGGAAAGGCGTCAAAAAGTTCCTGGGCATTCAAATCATCAGTCTTGAGCTTCAAATCATACGTTTTATGCGGCGATTTAGAGCCTTTAATACTGGTGTATTTGATATAAGGATTAGCCTTAATATTCTTTAAATAAATTACCGAAGTACTGTCCAGAGCAATAAAATTCTCACCTATCAAAACATCCGCATCTATCGCTCCACTGGGGATAATGATGTTATTCGCAGCGATTTTTGGATGATTTATAAGAAGGTTCCTGATGGCCCATGATCCGTAAATACGAAATTCATCACCGTCTTTTACGGCCCGGTTAAGTTGGGCGTAAACGGTATCGAAATTCAGCTTTAGCCCTAGTTTTTTTTGAATCAAGGCTAACTCTACCTTTTTATTTTCCGCATACAGCTTAAATGCCAGTTGTTTATCTCCGGGTTCAACGGTGCCTTCCAAATGCCATACCGCTTCATTGTTATTTACATGGATATTCGATTTAAACTCCCCGTCGTCAATAGTGGCCAGGCTCGTAAAAAACCTTAACTTATCATCGTCATGATTAATTACTACATCAAAATTAGTCACCCTCATATCCTCAGGGATTTTATACAATACCTGGTTGAGGAGCCGGTTTGCCATTGCCGCCAAATCAGCTTTGGTGGTTTTAGTGCTATCGCGATTCTTTTTCTTAAACAAAAAATCGTAGTTTCTGATACTATCACGCTTCACTAAATTTATCTTTCCGCTTTCAAAGGTTAAGCTGCCAAGTTTAATATCGCCGGTAATAAGCGGAAACAGTTTAACGCCAACATGTAAATCATTAATATTTATAAGGCTGTCACGGTTTTGAGGAACGATAGAAATATTAGAGAAAGCTACTTTTGTAAGGCCCTCAAAATGAGGATCGCTTATTTTAAGTTCAAGATTGTAATCTCTTTTAGCCTTATTAATTGCTTTAGCGATCACTGCGTTCAAAATCGCTTCACGTTTTGAGTAGGCGATGGAAACGCCGATCAGAAACAGTACAAGTAAGCATGATAAGGAAATGGTGGCAATTTTAATGTACTTGGGCGGTATACGGCTACGCATGTATAATGAAGGCTTTGAATTTCATTTAATAGAATCTTACAAAACGATTAATGAGGAGTTTTATTTCCAGAATGTAAATATCTGCAAATTCATTATGCAAACAAGTATAATAGGTATAGGTTTCATAAATTTGCATCTCACAATTCTTTGATGACCACAAAAGAACAAGTTTTAAGCGCATTGAGCCATGTAGAAGAACCCGATCTGAAAAAAGATCTGGTGACTTTAAACATGATCGAGGATATTATCATAGAAGGTAATCATTTAACCTTTTCGGTAGTATTAACAACTCCCGCCTGCCCTTTAAAAGCATTAATTGAAAATGCCTGCCGAAATGCCATCGCGCATTTTATAAGTAAAGATATTGTGGTTGATGTGAAGATGACATCGAGGGTAACCACCCAAAAGAACCAGCCGCTAAGCAATATCCGGAATATAATCGTGGTAGCCTCTGGTAAGGGTGGGGTAGGAAAATCAACCGTTTCGGCAAACCTCGCTTTGGGATTATCAAAAAGAGGAGCCCGGGTTGGACTGATCGACGCTGATATTTACGGCCCTTCTATCCCCATAATGTTTGGATTAGAAACAGCCCGGCCAGTTGCGACACAAACTCCCGAAGGAAAAACCCGTATAGAGCCAATTGAAAAATACGGCATAAAGCTTCTCTCTATAGGTTTTTTTACAGATCCGAACCAGCCTATCCCCTGGAGAGGGCCAATGGCATCAAACGCAATAAAACAATTGTTTAATGATGCCGACTGGGGTGAGCTTGATTATCTGGTAGTAGATCTCCCTCCAGGAACGGGAGATATTCATATCACGTTAACACAAAATTACCCTGTGGCGGGTGCGGTTATTGTAACCACACCGCAAAATGTTGCCTTATCTGATGCTAAAAAAGGAATCGGAATGTTCTTAATGGAATCTATAAATGTACCTATTTTGGGTATCGTAGAAAACATGTCGTATTTCACCCCGGCAGAGCTTCCGGAAAATAAGTATTACATATTTGGCCAGGGCGGTGGCCGCAGGCTGGCTGAAATGTATGATACTACTTTTTTAGGAGAAATTCCTTTGGTAAAGGGTATAAGTGACGCCGGAGATTCGGGAACGCCTATTATTTTGGATGAACAGAATCCAATGTCGGCAGCATTTTTAGATGTAGCGGAAAGGGTGGCCCAGCAGGTTTCTATAGTTAATGCGAAAGCACCGGCTAAGTAGGTTTAAAAAATTAATTTTCGTAATTTTAAAAAAAGATTAAAATGGATTTGTTGCAAAAAGTGGAAAGTGCCCTGGATTCTATCCGCCCTTATTTGGAGGCGGATGGAGGCAATGTATCTGTAGAAGAAATTACGCCCGACAACATTGTAAAACTTAAATTGCTTGGCGCCTGCGGCTCATGCCCGATGAGTATCATGACCTTGAAAGCAGGCATTGAACAAGCTATTAAAAAAGCTGTTCCGGAGATAGAAGGGGTGGAGGCGGTAAATCTTACAGACATGGATGATCCAAACGCTGTAATGCCGCATGCGGTAAATTAAAATAGTTGAAATATTGCGGAGGCGATGGCGTTATAAAACGGATCGCTTTTTTTATTCATGAGTTTGGAAAGCATCGCAGGGCCATCTCTTAACAGTTTTTAACATAACTCTTGCACAATTTTTGTTACGTTTACACGGATGAAGCACTTGCTTGGCATATTATCTATTCTCTTTTTGCTTCCACTCATTTCTAAGGGGCAGGATCGCCCTCTTGTACAATTTTCCGGAGTGATTTACAATGTTGATTCGAATGTAGTGGTACCCTATGTATCTGTTACCAACATCACTGATAAAAAAAAGGTGGTATCGGCAAATCATCAGGGGTATTTTTCATTTGTAGTCCACGAGGGCGACACCATTGTTTTTAGCGCGATCGGATATCGCCGGGAAGCACTAATTATTCCAAAGAATGTTAGTGATAAAAGATATACTGCCATGATAAAAATGAAGGCTGAGGCAATTAATCTTCCCATGTTGCGGGTTTTGCCCTGGGCAAGTGTCGACGATTTTAACAGGGCGTTTATGTCGATGAAATTTGCTGACGATGACTTGGAAATCGCTAAAAAGAATGTAGCGAAAACATCTATTCTGGCAATGGCTAAAGCCCTTCCGCGTGATGGGACGGAAATGAATAATTTAAACTTTCAGAACAACCATATCGCTCTTAGCAATCAGAACATGAATATGCGGGGCGCAAATCCTCTTTTAAACCCCTTTGCCTGGGGAGCCTTAATTCAACAAATTATGCGCGGGGATAAAAGCCGGTCGGGCGATTAACGTTTTTTAGAAGCGGCCGGAAACTTCATTTTATACTCCACTTTAATCATTCCTTTTGAAATAGAATCGAGTTTTCGTTTCAACATTGCCCGGCGCAAAGGGCTCAGTTTATCTGTAAAAAGCTTTCCTTCAATATGGTCGTACTCGTGCTGGATTACACGCGCTTTAAATCCGGAAAAAGTCTCTGTATGCTGCTTCCAGTCTTCGTCGAAGTAAGAGATTGTTACCTTTTGAGTTCTGCTGATATCTTCCCGAATATCGGGGATACTTAAGCAGCCTTCATTAAAATCCCACTTTTCTCCCTCTTCATTCAGTACCTGCGCATTAATAAAAACCTTTTTAAAATTTTTCAGATCAGGTTCATCTTTCTCACTTAGATCGATTACAAAAAGGCGAACGGAAAGCCCGATTTGCGGAGCGGCAATTCCAACCCCGCTCGCATTGTACATTGTCTCAAACATATTGGCGATAAGTTCAGAAAGATTGGGGTAATCTTTGGTTAACTCAACCGCTTTCTTCCTCAAAACCGGATCTCCGTATGCTACAATCGGTAACTTCATAACGCAAAAATAATCAAATCTTGCGGTTTAGAAACATCAGTGCGGTTTATTACGCTATTCTGATGGCTCGAAAATCAGGGTGGTTAACTTTGACGGCTCAAAAATCTCATTCGCTATCTCCAAAACCTGCTCGGCGGTAACGGCATTAACTTTAGTATAAATTTCCTCTAGTGTATCGGCCCGCCCGTAATCTGTAAGGCTTTTGCTCATAGAAATGATCAAACCTATCCTGTTTTCTTCACCCAAAGCTATTAAGCCTGTAAATTTTTGTTTAGCCTGCCGGAGTGCTACCGCCGACAGTTTATTTTCACGT
This sequence comes from Sphingobacteriaceae bacterium, assembly GCA_014380615.1. Lineage (GTDB taxonomy): Bacteria > Bacteroidota > Bacteroidia > Sphingobacteriales > Sphingobacteriaceae > Paradesertivirga. Next base: position 47,751 of record JACMJM010000042.1, on the reverse strand, counting down.
AATTTCTTTAACTCTTTATAAACTAAGGCAGTGGCTCTGGCTGCTTTCTCAGCATCGGTTCCAAAATAAATCGAGAAAATTCCAGTATCGCTAAACGCGGTATAATTCGACTCGATGGTATAGGCGATTCCGTACTTTTCGCGAATCTGTAAGTTAAGCCTCGAACTCATTCCTGTTCCGCCAAGCAAATTATTGAGCAGCAATAAACCGGTTTTATTTTGGTGATGGATGGAATATGCCTGATTTCCTATTACGCAATGAGTTTGAGCGATTGTTTTGGCAACAGTTTTTCCCTCAGGATTGTAGTCGGTAACAGGCCTTCTGTTCAAACTAACTTTGTTTTCCGGCAGTGAACCGTAAATTTTTGTAAAAGTCTTGCACAGTTTCTTGAAGTCGTAATTACCCAAAACTCCGATTACGATCTCGTGCGTGTTATAATTTGCCTTCAGAAAATTAAGGATGTCGGGTCGTTGTAAATCCTTAACAGAATCACTGGTGCCTAAAATGTTTCTGCCCAGGTGGTGTCTGGCGAACAAAATATCTTCAAAATCGTCCTGAATAGCCTCTTCCGGCTGATCCTGATAGGAAGCTATTTCATCAAGGATCACACTTTTTTCTTTGTCTAATTCATCGGGAGGGAAAACCGAATGAAAAACCAGATCCTGAAAAAGTTCAATAGCTCGTTCGAGATACGGATTAAGAAAAGACGCGTGAATGCAGGTGTATTCTTTTGTGGTATAGGCGTTTAAATCGCCCCCAACCAGCTCAAGGCGATTTAATATTTGGTTGGTACTGCGTTTTTTTGTTCTCTTAAACAGAAGATGTTCTATGAAATGCGCCAGTCCGTCTTTGCCTTGGGCCTCATCTCTTGAACCAGCATTAATTATAATGCATGCGTGCGACAGTAATGATGTTGTTGGTTTGTGTAAAAGCCTGATGCCGTTTGGCAGGGTAAATACCTGATAATCCATTAAGGAGCAAGATAAATAATATTTGTTTAATCCTCCTTTAACTTCAATTTACATTGACGCTTGAAAGACTGAAACCTTGGCATAGATACATTTTGCACGTACGAGTTGCCGGGGTTTGAGGCCGCGTAATTCTGATGATATTCTTCGGCCCGGTAAAAGGATTTTAAGGGCGCTACCTCCGTAACAATAGGTTTTTTAAACGCGGGCGTCCATTTCATAACAGCTTTCCTAACCTGCTCTTCTTCCGCAGCAGTATTATAAAATATAGCCGAGCGGTAAGAGGTGCCTACATCGGGCCTCTGACGATTTACGGTGGTTGGATCGTGTGATGTAAAGAATGCGTCGAGCAGATCAGAATAAGAAACTATTTTTGGATCGTAATAAACCATTACAGCCTCGGCATGGCCGGTCGTTTCGGTACAAACTTGTTCGTAAGTCGGGTTTTTAAGGTGGCCGCCGGTATATCCGGATACGGCCGAATCAACACCGGCTATTTCTTCGTAGATATGTTCGGTACACCAAAAACAACCTTCGGCAAAAACGGCTATCGCTTTTGCGGGTGCCGCCGATAATTTGACTTGTTTTGTGGGCTGCCCAGATGAATTACAGGCAAATAATGTGGAAAGGACAAGAGTTACAATAAAATATCTCATAATGGCTTAACGTAATTTCTTAGCGAATCATATTATCACTAAGTACGTAAAAATTCCACTATCGGTTTATAATTGAATTTTCGAATTAGATAGTTGCCTTTCAATTCGATTGAGTAAGGTGATTTCATCAAAGGGCTTCGAAACCACATCATTTGCGCCAACATCCGATATCGCGTTATACACATCGGGCACACCCGAAAGCATAATCACCGGAGTGTTTTGAGTGTGAGGATTTGCCTTGATCTCTCTGCAAATATCTCTTCCGTCTAAATCACCAAGTAAAACATCCAGTAATATTATATCTGGATTAAATTCCGTGATCTTATTAAATATATCTGTCCCTGTGGCAGAACTTTTAACTGTGTAACCGGCATTAGATAGGAGTAGTTCCAAAGTTTCTCTAACGTTATCCTCGTCTTCTACAATTATTACTCTTTTATCCATTTTTTGAATTGTCGGCATTTATGTTAAAATAATACAAAACGGAAAAGGAGTTGTTTTTCAAAATTCAAAAAAACGGCAGTTTATTAACCTACAATAATCTCAAAGCTCCAGGTAAATCCTAAGCAAACCTTTTGCTTTATAGCTTTTACGGTCACCCTTTCATTATCCACTTTGGCATATTTGCTTACCGAGGCAATTGTATCGGGTTTGGGCTCGGGCAGAAGATTCATAAAGTAACTAAGAACTTCTTCTATACTGCTGTATTGTTTTACTTGTAACATGGCAGATTGTTTTTTTTCAAAAGTACAGTACCGGCTTTAAGTGAATGGAAAGCTTGTATGAAGACTTTGTTAAGCCCGACTAAAATGAATTAAACCTTTTTGCTAATTTCGCTTAAAATTAAAGCTATGGAATCGTACTCATTATTATTACAGGCGCACTCGGGATGGAGATATGTGGTAATGTTAACCCTGGTATTGGCTATACTGATGAGTATCGCCGGATGGTTGGGAAATAAACCGTATACCCCGGGCAACAGAAAAATCAATCTCTTTGCTTTAATAAGCGCGCATATCCAATTTCTCCTTGGCCTGATACTTTATTTTATTAGCCCTTTGGTAAAAGCAGGCGACATGGCGATAGCTATGAAAAGCGACGCTTTACGTTACTGGACTGTAGAACACACCACCATGATGCTTATCGCGATAGCATTAATTACCATCGGGCATTCAAAATCTAAACGATTAATAGACAGTGTAGCCAAACATCGCACGGTGGCAATATTTTACACATTAGCGTTTATAATAATAATTGCGGCAATAGCTTTAAGCGGCCGGCCCATAATAGGCCGATAAAGAATGTATTAAGCTATTGACAGTTATAATTTTCTTTCTATTTTTGTGCTGATGATGAATTTAAAACATATCCGGATTTGGTGGTGGCAGGATGCAACTCGCGTCTGGTGAAGATATGTTTTCGTAAAATTTAAACAAACGACATTATATATCAACCCGACGAATATCCGTCGGGTTTTTTTTGGCCTTTTTCCGTCCCGGCATGGGATGAACTAATTAAATCTATGTATACATTACATACAACGTATAAAAAGCTACTTGCGGATACTACTACCCCGGTAAGTATTTATTTGCGAATGAGGGATGTTTTCCCGAATAGTATCCTTCTCGAGAGTTCAGATTATCATAGCAGGGAAAATAGCATGAGCTATGTTTGCTGCGATCCGATTGCGGGGATCTCGCTTAACGAAACCGGTTTTTCGAGTTATTATCCCGACGGAACCGGCAGAGAGGTTATGGTCGACGCGGATTTTAATCTGTTAAAAGAGGTAACCGATTTTAGAAGCAGCTTTACTTCGACCGAAGAAACCCTTTTTAAATTTATTTCGAACGGATTATTCGGTTATTTCACGTTCGAGAGTATCGAACATTTCGAAGATATTAAGCTTCAGACAGACCGTTCGGGAGCGCGAAACATCCCGCTATTGCAATATCATGTTTATCGGTACGTAATAGCAATCGACCACTTCAAAAACGAACTCTATCTTTTTGAACATCGTACCGCTCCGGATGAAAAATCGGGAATAGAACGGATTCAATATTTGATTCAGAACAAAAATTTTCCTGAGTATGGCTTTGAAGCCCGGGGAGACGAGAGTTCGAACTTTACCGACGAGGCCTTTATAAAAGTGATCGAGGATCTAAAGAAGCATATTTATCGCGGCGATGTATTTCAAATAGTTCCCTCAAGGGGATTCTCCCAATCATTTTTGGGTGATGAATTTAACGTTTACAGGGCCTTACGTTCTATAAACCCATCTCCTTATCTTTTCTATTTCGATTATGGAGATTTCAAGCTCTTCGGCTCTTCCCCCGAAGCACAGCTTACTATAAAAAATAACGAAGCAACGATTTATCCCATTGCCGGAACTTTCAGACGTACGGGAAATGATATTCTTGATGCGGAACTGGCAGAAAAACTCGAAAACGACCCTAAAGAAAGTGCCGAACACGTTATGTTGGTTGACCTTGCGAGAAACGACCTGAGCAGGCATTGCCGAAATGTTGAAGTTAGGGCGTTTAAGGAAGTGCAGTACTACTCGCATATAATTCACCTGGTTTCGAAAGTAACGGGCCAGCTTAAAGCTGATACAGATCCTTTTCACGTGGTTGGCGATACCTTCCCGGCAGGAACTTTAAGCGGTGCGCCTAAATATATGGCGATGACCCTGATCGACAAGTTTGAAAACGGCCCCCGGGGTTTTTATAGCGGAGCAATAGGCTACATGGGTTTCAACGGCGATTTCAATCACGCCATCATGATCCGTTCGTTTATGAGCCGAAATAACGTACTACATTACCAGGCTGGTGCGGGAATTGTAGCAGATTCTGAGCCGCAAAGTGAATTAACCGAAGTAAATAACAAGATTATGGCACTTCGTATGGCCATAAAACTTGCCGAAACAATTTTACCCTCTCTTGATAAGGTTTAAAATGAAGATATTAGTTATAGATAATTATGACTCCTTTACCTTTAACCTGGTTCATTTACTAAATGAATGCGGCCATAATCCCACGGTATGGAGGAATGATAAGTTCGAGTTAAAAGATATTGACGCGTTTGATAAAATCGTTTTATCTCCCGGCCCGGGAATACCTTCGGAAGCTGGTTTGTTACTTGATGTTATTAAAACCTACTCCCAAACAAAAAGTATTTTAGGCGTATGTTTGGGAGTACAGGCAATTGCCGAAGTATTTGGCGGGAGTTTATACAATTTGTCTTACCCGGTACATGGCCGGGCTACGGCTATGCAGGTTTTGGATGAAGAAGAGAAACTTTTCGATGAGTTGCCACAAACGTTTAATGTAGGAAGGTACCATTCCTGGGCGGTGAACCGCGAAGGCTTACCGGAAGATTTGAAAATTACCGCTAAAGATACCGAAGGGGTAATTATGGGATTAAGGCACCTTAAATATGATGTTCGGGGTGTTCAGTTTCATCCCGAATCTGTTCTTACCGAGAACGGGAAACAAATGATTAAAAACTGGTTAAGCAATAGCTAAATATGACAGCAGGTACAGGTACCATTCTTGATAAAATTGTCGGCCATAAGCTTAAAGAGATTGCGGAGGCAAAGGCCAGAGTTTCTATCAGCCGGTTTGAAGAAGAGGATTCATTTCATCGCGAGTGCTACTCGTTAAGAGAATTTATTCTTGATCCTGAGAGAACAGGTATTATCGCTGAATTTAAACGGGCATCACCATCCAAAGGAATCATTAATAATAAAGTTTCTGCCGCCGAAGTTACCAGCGGGTATGCAGAAGCAGGAGCGTCGGCTTTATCGGTATTAACAGATTCGCATTTTTTCGGAGGACGAATTAATGATCTGATACAGGCAAGGCAAGCGAACCAAATTCCGGTATTGCGAAAGGAATTTATTCTGGATGAATATCAGATTATTGAAGCGAAAGCGATTGGTGCCGACGTTATTTTATTAATCGCGGCGATTCTATCGCCTGAAACTATCGCCCGATTCGCGAAACTGGCCAAAGATCTTGATCTGAGTGTGTTGCTTGAGGTGCATAATAAGGAGGAGCTAGACAGAAGCCTTTGCGACGATTTGGATGCTGTTGGTGTAAACAACCGAAATCTAGCCGACTTTTCAGTTTCATTGCAACATTCGTTTGATCTGGTGAACCTTATCCCTGATAACTTTTTAAAAGTATCGGAAAGCGGCATTAGTAACCCGCAAACAATTAACGAGTTACAAAACGCTGGCTTTAACGGCTTCCTCATCGGTGAAAACTTTATGAAGGAAGATAACCCGGGCAGGGCGATGAAAGACTTTGTAGCACAAATTAAAGCTCTTAAGAATAGCTAAATCAGTATCCCGGTTTTGTTGTTACATCAAGACGAAGGAAACAAAGATTTTATATGGGAAAACAAAAATTCTTTGATACCGCAGAAAAACCCGAACGGGCTGTTTTAGTCGGAATCATTACGCCGAACGAAACCGAAGCGAAAGAGCGTGAGTATCTTGAGGAACTTGAGTTTCTTGTTGAGACTGCCGGAGGTATTACAGAAAAAACGTTTACGCAGAAAATGCAACGGGCAGACCGGGCAACTTTTGTTGGTACGGGTAAACTCGAAGAAATTGCGGAGTACGTGAAATCGGAAGAAATCGACATTGTTGTTTTCGACGATGAGCTAAGCCCTTCGCAACTGCGAAATATAGAGCGCGAATTGCAGGTAAAAATTCTGGACCGGAGTAATCTCATCCTTGATATTTTCGCATCGAGAGCACAAACTTCGCAAGCGCGAACACAAGTAGAACTGGCTCAGTTACAATATTTATTACCACGATTAACCCGAATGTGGACCCACTTAGAACGCCAAAAAGGGGGTATCGGGATGCGTGGGCCCGGTGAGAGCCAGATCGAAACCGACAGGCGGATTATCCAGGATAAGATCGCTTTGCTTAAAGAACGTTTAAAAATAATCGACAGGCAGAACGAAACTCAGCGCAAAAATCGTGGTCAGCTTATACGGGTAGCCTTAGTTGGATACACCAACGTAGGTAAATCTACCATTATGAACATGCTTTCTAAATCGGATGTATTTGCTGAGAATAAGCTTTTCGCCACACTTGATACTACGGTGCGAAAAGTTGTGGTCGAAAATCTTCCTTTCCTGCTTTCTGATACTGTAGGTTTTATCCGGAAACTGCCGCACCATTTGGTAGAGTGTTTTAAATCGACCTTAGATGAAGTGCGAGAAGCGGATATCCTGATTCATGTTGTAGATATATCCAATCCGACTTTTGAAGACCAGATTAAAACAGTAAACGAAACATTAAAAGATTTGGGTGCTGTGGATAAACAGGTAATCACTGTTTTTAATAAAATCGATGCTTACAAGCCTGAGCAGGATAGCGAAACAGGGCAAACCCTAGGTTTGGAAGAATTTAAAAACAGCTGGATGGGTAAACATAACAGCCCGGCTATTTTTATTTCCGCCACCCAGAAAGAGAATATTGATGAGTTCCGTAATCTTTTATATACCAAAGTAAAAGTTATTCATCAGGAAAGATACCCTTACGATGCCTTGCTTTATCCGGACATAGAGGAAGGCAATTAAAAATAAAATTTCAAATTATGGAATCTAAACGTCAGCAGAAATTCGCAGGTGTAATTCAGCAAGATCTGGCAGAAATCTTTCAAAGAGAAGGAATGAATTTTTTGCCAAACACGCTGGTTACCATCACCAAGGTTCGTATTACATCCGACCTTGCGATAGCACGTGTTTACTTGAGTTTCTTTAATAATGCTAACACCAGCCTCGCTTTAAATACTGTTAAAGCGCATGCCAGTGAGATCCGCTACAAATTAGGCGCAAGAATTAAAAATCAGGCGCGCATTGTTCCTCAACTCGAATTCTTTCTCGACGATACCAACACCTATGTTGAACGCATGGATCAGATTTTCGATAAGATAAGTAAGGAGCCAAGGCAGCCCGATACAGAGGAGTAATGTTGCCAGAAGCAATTCTGCGTGAGTATTTGAGCAAACCCTCTACATCGGTTTCCGCTGTAATCGATTTTAAAAGAGGAGTTGATAAATTGGTTCGGCTGGATCTCACAGACAATAACAAAAGTCTTGATGATACTATTCTGTCAGATACCGCACTTTTCTCCAGCTGGATTGACCGCGAGATAGCTGATCGTGGTGGCCGTTACGGCATAGGCGGATATAACGAGCACAGAGCTATTTACCGTAGAAGCAGCCATTTTGATTCGGATGATGAACCACGACGGCTACATCTGGGAACAGATATTTGGGCAAAAGAAGGGAGTCTTATCTATTGTCCGCTTAACGGTAAAGTACATAGCTTTAAGTTCAATAATAACTTCGGTGATTATGGCGGTACGATTATCCTGAAACACCAGTTCGAATCTCTCGGGTTCTATACATTGTTCGGACACCTTAGTTTGCAGTCGTTAAGCGATTTATCAGAAGGAAAAAAAATCTTTTCGGGGCAGAAGCTGGCTACGCTTGGGAACGCAGCCGAAAACGGCAACTGGCCCCCTCACCTTCACTTCCAGCTTATTTTTGATCTGGAAGGCATGCGTGGCGATTATCCGGGAGTTTGCAAGCTATCAGAAAGCGATCACTATTTATTTAACTGCCCAAACCCTGAAATAATTCTTCAACATACTTTCTAATAATTACGAATCCTATTCGTTAAATTAGACTATGGCCATTCATCTCGCATTTATCTTCCATCTGCTTGCTTCAGTCTTTTTAAACGATTCTCCCGAATTTAAGGGCGGTGCAAGGGGACTGAACAGCTTTATTACCCGTAATCTTATCTATCCCGAATATTCTAAACAAAACTGTGTGCAGGGCACTATCCAAATCAGCTTCCGGTTGGATAGAAAGGGCGGAATTATTGAGTCGCGGGTACAAAAAGGCTTTGGAATAGATCTGGACGACGAAGCCTTGCGCATAATACGGCTTACTTCCGGCCATTGGAAAGTGCCGCAATCTTTTGATACCACACAATCTATTGTGATACCGATTAACTTTTCTCTTAAAGAATATAATTGTGCCGAACGCTCTCAGGAGGATATCCGAACTTCTATCGCCGCTTATAAGGCGCATGAAGATCTTAGCAAAGCTGTTATAAATTTTTACGAGAAGAAAAACAACGGATCTTATTCTGCCGCCGATGAAATGAAAATTTTGGAATTGAAACAGCAGCTGGGTTATGACGAACGCTTTTTCGACCGCCTTTTGCGGCAGGGGCAACAAAAATTAAAACAGGGCGATAAATATGGCGCTTGTGAAGATTTTAACCTGATACGAAAGCTTGGAAGTGAAAAATCCAGAAAGCAATTGGCAGAAAATTGTCGATAATAAAAAACGGCCGATTCGCATCAGCCGTTTTTATTGGTAAACTAAATTAAACTATAACCTAACCCTTTTCTAAAACCTAAATTTTATGGTTTATAGTATGACTATTTAGAGAAGCGATGGTTTAATATATTCTCTAAATTTATTCGTGGTATTTAAACTCGAAAAAGACACACTGCTCTTTCCTCCTCCGCAACTTGCTAACGATGATGGCCTGCTTGCCATTGGAGGCGACCTATCAAAAGAACGTTTGCAACTGGCATACAGCCTTGGGATTTTTCCATGGTATTCTGAAGAAACTCCCATCTTATGGTATTCGCCGCACGAGCGTTTTGTGATCTTTCCCGAACGAATTAAGATTTCGAAGAGTATGAGAAAAGTGATGAAATCGAGTGTATTCGAAATAAGCATTAACAAAGCATTTGAGCAGGTAATAAGCAACTGTTCGAAGGCAGATAGAAAGGATCAAAATGGTACCTGGATAATTCCGGAGATGCAGCAGGCATATATTAATCTGCACCAAAAGGGTATTGCCCATTCTATTGAAGTATGGCAAAATTCAAACTTGGTTGGCGGCTTGTACGGGGTTGAAACGGGAAAAATATTTTGCGGGGAAAGTATGTTCAGTAAGGCAAGCAATGCATCTAAGCTTGCGCTTATCTGGCTCTGCCAGAATAAGAATTATAAATTGATTGACTGCCAGTTCCATACCGAACACCTGGAAAGCATGGGGGCCGAATCTATTTCACGGGATGAGTATATGGAGATTATGGCACCTTAATTTAAAATCTCCCTGATATCCTCCGCGCTAAGCGATTTTACAAAACTTTCTTCCGTAGTGATTAAAGATTCGGCTACAGATCGTTTCCTGTTTTGAAGAGCGAGAATTTTTTCTTCAACCGTATCCTTTGTAATAAATTTATAGATAAACACTTTTTTCTTCTGCCCTATCCGGTGAGTACGGTCTATAGCCTGCTGCTCAACAGCAGGGTTCCACCATGGGTCGAGCATAAATACATAATCGGCCTCGGTAAGGTTTAAGCCTACGCCGCCAGCTTTCAGCGAAATTAAAAATAACTTGATGTCGCTGTTTTGCTGGAACTCCTCTACTACCTGGCCCCGGTTTTGTGTTGAGCCATCAAGATATGCATACCTGATTTTTTCTGCATCAAAATAATTTCTGTAAATCTCCAACTGCTTTACAAACTGGGAAAAAACTAAAACTTTATGCCCTCTCGACAATACATTCTGAAGTGTATGAATTACGTTCTCAAACTTACCCGATTCGCCTTCGTAATCTTTATCAATCATTGAAGGGTGATTGGCAATTTGCCTCAACTTGGTTAATCCCTGCAGCACCTGAATTTGGGATTTCGCAAATGTTCCATCTTCAAGCGATCTTAGCAGATCGTTGCGATATTCAGACTTAACATCTTCATAGTACTGGGCCTGTTCTTCACCCATCTGGCAATAAAATAACTGTACGGTTTTGGCCGGCAATTCGGTAGCCACCTGATCTTTTGTACGCCTTAATACAAAAGGTTTGATGAGTGCCTGCAATTTACGTGCGGCCTCTTCATCCCGTTTCTTTTCAATCGGTATTACAAAATCGTTTTGAAAAAAATGCTGATTGCCTAACAAACCGGGATTAATAAATGACATTTGTGTCCAAAGATCATTCACCGAATTTTCTACCGGTGTGCCGCTTAAAATGAGCTTATTTTTGGATTTGAGCTGTTTTACAGCTTTATATGCTTTTGAAGCGGGGTTTTTGATGTTCTGGCTTTCATCGAGAATGATGTAATTAAAGTAAAGATGGCTGATGAGATCAATATCGACCCGCGTGATGCCGTAAGTTGTAAATACCACATCGTAACGCATAAAACGCTCTACTTCTTTACTTCTGAAAGTGCCTGTATGTTCGAGTATGCGCAGCGATGGCGCAAATTTTTCGGCCTCTTTTACCCAGTTGTAGATGAGTGAAGTGGGCATAATAATTAAAGAAGTAGACGTGGTGCCTGCTTCTGCGCTATCCTCTTTAATCTTTTGTAAAAGGGCAAGAGTCTGAACTGTTTTACCGAGCCCCATATCATCTGCAAGACAGCCTCCAAAATTGTAATTGCGCAAAAACTGGAACCAATTGTATCCGGCTTCCTGGTAAGAGCGAAGGATACCTTTAAAATTTTTAGGAAGCGCCACATGTTCTATTTCCTGAAAGTCGGCCAGTTTTTGAAGTTTCCGGTCCATAGTTACCGAAGCCAGCTCGCTGTTGGCAAAATCATTTATCAAGCCTATATGGTGCTTTTTAAGCCGCAGCCCCTGATCGCCCTTCTCGGTAAAGTTTAAAAGATTGCCGAATTGAGAAAACCACTTTTCGGGAATCACTGCAACTTCGCCCGAAGGCAGGGTAAATTCTCTGATCTTATGAAGAATATGATGACGCAGATCCATAAATGGAATTTGATAGGGCCCGAAATGCACTACCGCATTAAGATCAAACCAATCGTTACCTTCCTTAAACGCCAGATCAACTTTACTGCTCCCGAAAAGAAAGCGCTTGTTTCCGTCGGGCTGCTCAATTTCAAAACCTTTCTCCTTTAGTTCCTCGTGATTTTCATTCAGCCAGTTAATTACGCTGAATGATGCGTCTTCATCTTCGGAAAACGCATTTTTAACTTCCAGGTTCAGGAACAGGGAGCTGGCGGTTCCCAATCCGAGATCCAAAATCTCATCAAGCTTAAACTTCTCCCAGGTTAACGAACGTTTAATGCGATGGAAGATATAATCATCGCCCTGCTTCTCCATTCGCACAGTTACTTTCGTGGTGCTTCCTGCCGGGAAAACATAGGTTCCATATTTGAAGTACAGCTGCAATTGCGAAATACCTCCGGGAATAAAAATTACTTTGAGTACCGGAACAGCATCAAACTTTTCGGTGTTTATGGTGAATCCTTCGGCATACACGTGATGCTTTTCTATTAGGGGACCAACAAATTTTTCGAAATACGCCTTCTCGGATGATTTCGGAATAGAGATAAATCGTTTATTTAGGAAGGGTTGAAGCTTTTTTCCCTCAATTTCACCCTCGAAAAAATACAGTACATCTTCTAAAAGCAACCAGGCAGGCTCATTGCAAACCACCTGTGCGTCTTTAAACATAAACTCTATCCTGATTCCCTTGTACTTTATGGTTGGAAAATAACGAGTCTCTTCTTCGCCTCTACGGAAGTGGAACAATACAGACGCCGGCTCTTCAGCCAGTTGAATTTTGCGCTCAACGGGCCATCCTTCTTTACTCATGGAGAAAAGAGGCCTATCGGCCAGGAGTTTAAAGGCCTCCAAAATCCGCTTCTCGATCTTTGGCCTAATGATGTCAAATAATTTCTGATCGAAGGTTTTAGAAAAAAACTCAAGAGGCCTTACCGGCTTTTTATGATAGCGGCGAATAATATGCCCCTGCTCAGTCTCCTCCAGTAGCTTAATCAGTTTAAGATCGGTTTCGTCTAATATATTGGCAAACTCTTTGGCTGTAGTAGAAAATAAGCGTTGATGGGTGAGTGAAAAGTCGCCGTCCTGATTTAACTGAACTACGTGAGGCTCAATTAAATACCCCAGAAAATCATGTTTACAGATTGAATAAACAAGCTTACATGGTTTGGAACTATCTACTCTTAACATTGACAAATAATGAAAAATTTGTCTAAGCAAGCAGATAAAAAATGTTAAACTTAAACATTGTATCGGGGAAAACCAACAGGAATTTTTACAAGGGTAGTTTAAGATCCCAGAGGCTGTCTCAAATTCGCTGTAGTCATCTTGAGCCTGTCGAAAGATTGTTGCTACGAAGTCAAAAGGCTTCGACAAGCTCAGCCTGATGCCAAGAATCTAAATGTTACCGACTTTTGAGACAGCCTCTTGAAAATTATCAAATGTATTACTACATTTGCGCCATCATAAGGGGTGCCTTGTTTGTGAATAATGGATTATGCTAGCTAATCGTCACTAACACAAAAACAGGCTGAGATTATACCCATCGGTTGAGCCAAAAGGTAAAAGCTGAAAGGTAAAAGGGCAAAACCTTTAACCTTTAGCCCATACACCTTTATCCTCTCCGAGCACCTGATCCGGATAATGCCGGCGTAGGGAGGTAAAAAGTTAAGATTGCACGTACCCCTCCGTGCATATGGTTTAACTTAAAAAACAATTTAAATTGAAAAAAATTTACATGTTCGCCATGCTGGCGATGCTATTGCCTGTTGTGGCGGTAGCGCAACTATCGATTAGCGGAAAAATTATCGATCAAATTACGAAGCAGCCTTTAGCCGGGGCGAGTATTAAGGCGGGAAATAATTCTTCGGTCTCAAATACCCTCGGAGAATTTAGTATCACTGATCTCGAAATCAAAAGTCATTCGATAAAAGTGTCTTATCTGGGTTATCGCGATTTTAATACAGTGGTTAATCTAAAAACTAATGAAAATCTGCAAATCGCCTTAACCCCTTCCGGCATTGTTACCGATGAAGTAATTGTAAGTGCTACACGGGCTAACAAAAACTCTGCTACCACTTATCGTAATGTGAGTAAAGAAGAGCTTGAGAAGAACAATTTAGGACAAGATTTGCCTTATCTGTTAAATCAAACGCCATCTGTTGTTGTCAGTTCCGACGCTGGTGCTGGTGTAGGTTATACAGGTATCCGCATCCGCGGAAGCGATGCTACGCGTATTAACGTTACCATAAACGGGATTCCTTTAAACGATGCCGAAAGCCAAGGTAGTTTCTTTATCAATCTTCCGGATTTCGCTTCGTCGGTTAATAATATTCAAATTCAAAGAGGAGTGGGTACTTCAACAAATGGTGCCGGAGCGTTTGGAGGGAGCTTGAATATTCAAACGCTCACTCAAAGAGATTCGGCCTATGCGGACTTAAACAACTCGTTTGGTTCTTTCAATACCCGAAAACATACATTGAATATAGGATCCGGCTTGATTTCCGACAAATTTACTTTTGACGGAAGGCTGTCTAATATCGTGTCTGATGGATTTATCGACAGAGGCTCATCTAAATTAAAATCCTACTTTTTAAGCGCTGCGTATTATGGCAAAAGTGACTTGCTAAGAGCTAATGTTTTCGGGGGTGATGAGAAAACTTACCAGGTATGGAACGGTATTCCCCAGGCTAAATTAACGGGCAATAACGAAGATTTGCTTGCGCACTATTATAATAATCTGGGTTATTTATACAATACTACAGAAGACTCTATAAACTTATGGGATTCGGATAAGCGGACTTATTCTCAATTCCTCTATGATAACCAGACAGATAACTACAAACAGACTCATTATCAATTACTATATAATCACACTTTTTCCAGTAGGTTCAGCCTGAATTCGGCTTTGCATTATACCAGGGGAAAAGGTTATTATGAGGAATTTAAAAACACTCAGGTATTTGAGGAGTATGGTTTCAATCCCGTAGAATTCGGTGCGACAGCAGATCAACAAACCAATCTTATCAGACGGCGCTGGCTTGATAATGATTTTTATGGTATCACTTATTCTTTAAACTTCAAACCTACCACAGAAGCTAACCTGATAGTGGGAGGCGCATATAATGAATACGACGGCGACCATTTTGGTGAAATAATAGCAGCACCACAGCTAAACATAAAGGGATTAAACAAACATTATTATGATGGAAAGGGATTCAAAAAAGATTTCAATTTATACACGAAACTCGATTTCGAGGTAGGCAAGGCCCGTGTTTTTTACGATTTTCAGTTCAGGTATTTAGATTATGCTATTACAGGAACCGATAAAACCCTTACTAATCATGATAAACGATATTATTCCAAATTTTACAACCCGAAAATTGGGGTTAATTATCAAGTAAGTCAGACTTCAGACTTCTATACATCATTTGCGATTGCTAATAAAGAACCCAATCGGGATGATTATTTGAACGCGATTGCGGGTTTTCTCCCAATGGCAGAAACACTTAGAAATGTAGAAGTTGGCTACCGTATAAAAAAATCGCGTTTTCGAGCCGAGCTAAACGCCTATGGAATGTTTTACAAAAATCAGCTCATATCTACTGGTAAAGTCAACGATGTTGGCGAATACATCCGACAAAATGTACCGGAAAGTTCACGACTTGGCATTGAATTGGACGCAGGTTTGCAGCTATCAAACAAATTGACATGGGTTGCTACCGCAGCTTTAAGCCGCAATCGAATCGACAAATTTACTGAGTTTATGGACGATTATGATAATGGCGGTCAGACCACCAAAACATACGACAAAACTAATATAGCTTTTTCTCCGTCTACTGTTCTTTCAAGTGAGATAGCATATAAGCTTATCAAAAATGCCGAAATCGCACTCCTATCTAAATATGTAGGCGAGCAATTTTTAGATAACACATCGAATAGAAGCCGTATGCTTGACGATTATTTTGTGAACGATATCCGTGTCAGTTACAATACGTCTTTTGGTCCGGCAAAAAACGTAGGAATATCATTACTGGTAAACAACATTTTTGACAAGGAGTATGAAGCCAACGGATATTCGTACACTTATATATACGGGGTGCCTATAACCGAAAACTTTTATTTCCCCCAAGCCACCAGAAATTTCCTTGCTTCTCTAAGTTTAAAGTTTTAACCCATGGAGATCCAGTCCTGGTTCGACCTTTTTATAGAACAAATAAAAGATACTTCCGCCCTGCAATGGGTGGCAGTATCTTTTGGCGTTACCGAAGTACTGCTGGCAAAGAAAAACAATGTTCTGCTTTACCCTGCAGGAATAATTTCAAGTGCGCTTTCTATTCTTTTACTGGTAGAGGTGCTACTGTATGCCGAAGCTGCCCTGAGTACTTATTATGTAATAATGAGCATTTACGGATGGGCGCACTGGCTGCGACGCAAAAACGAACCTCCGGTAAAAATTACTTATTCTACAAAACAAGACTGGGCCATAACCAGCACAATAGCATTAGGAGGGTGGGGAGTTTTGTATTTCATTCTCAAAAACTTCACCGATTCTGATGTTCCGCTTCTTGATGCCTTCATTTCGTCTACAGCCTGGGCCGGCATGTGGCTGCTGGCTCGCCGGAAAATTGAAAATTGGATCTTGCTTAATATTTCTAATCTCTTCGCGGTTCCGCTGCTGTTTTACAAAAACTTACCTCTTTTTGCGCTCCTTACCGCATTTCTTTTTGTAGTAGCTTGTTTTGGATATTTTGAGTGGAGGGAAAAGATAAATATTGAAGCTAATTAATTCTATATTCTGAGAGATACCCAATGACAACCCGCCACCCTTCAACCTTCCTGAATCCCGATTGGATAAAATTAATACGCAGTGAGGCTGGGCTGGCGGAAAAGAAGGGAACCTTAACTGAGGCACAGCTTGAACTAATTTATCAGGAGGGGTGGTTTAACCTTTTCGCTCCTAAAAAAACTTCAAATGCTGAAATATCTTTACCTGATGCACTGCATTTGGAAGAAGCGTTAAGCTGGGCAGATGGCAGCCTGGGTTGGACAGTAACATTGTGCGGCGGCGCAGGTTGGTTCGGGGGGTTTTTAGATCCGGAGTTAACAGATATTCTCTTCAGTAAAAGAACGGTTTGTTTAGGAGGCAGCGGCGCACCCACTGGTACAGCTACCAAAACACAAAACGGCTATCGAATCTCCGGCCGCTGGAAATATGCTACTGGTGCCGATCATCTAACTCATTTCACAGCTAATTGTATTATCAAAAATGGCGATGGAACGGTGTTAGAGGAGAATGGCGAAACTCTCATACTCCCTTTCGTTTTCGAAAAGGAAGAAGTTTCCCTGATTAAAGACTGGAACACCATCGGCTTAATCGCTACGGCAAGCCATTCTTTTGAGATCCACGATCTTTTTGTCCCTTCTAACAGATCTTTCAAAATCGCTGCGGAAGCACTGAAAGTTCCCCGGCCTATCTACCAATACCCCTTTCTCCAGTTTGCCGAAGTTACACTGGCGGTAAACATCAGCGGGATGGCTCTTCATTTTGTTGATTGTGCGGGAGAAATTTTCTCTCAAAAAGCCGCTGGAAACCAGCTAAAAGATTTGCGGCAAAAGCTTTTAACAGAGAAACTTAGCGAAGCTGAAAACAAATTATCAAAAGCGAGGTCTCACTTTTATAAGATTGTAAATGAATCGTGGAATATGGTGATGCAAAATTCTACTCTCCCTGGGCATATTTTAGAGCAAATAAGTCTGCGGAGCAGGAATCTTGCGGCAATTTCGCACGAGGCGGTAACTACATTATACCCTTTGTGCGGCCTGGCCGCGGCAAGCCCCTCATCCGAAATAAACCGGGTTTGGAGAGACATTCATACAGCAAGTCAGCACAGCTTGTTAACATTTCCATAATTCAATAATCATCCCAATTCAAATTTGAATTGACAATATTTGCATTAAGCCCAATGATGTATATATGAAATGGAGAATTATTTTTTTACCTGCTTTTCTAGTCGCGTTTTCAGCATTTTCTCAAAAAGCAGCTGTTAACGCCTCGCAGCTTAGCAGGCCAAAACTATTGGTGGGTTTAGTGATTGATCAAATGCGCTGGGATTTTCTTTACCGTTATTATGAACGTTATGGAACAGGCGGTTTTAAACGGATGTTAAACGACGGTTTTAGTTGCGAAAATACTCAAATCACGTACATCCCAACTTACACAGCTTGCGGACACGCAAGTTTGTACACCGGCTCGGTTCCATCCATTAACGGGATCGCCGGAAACGACTGGATCGAACAATCATCCGGAAAGAGCATGTACTGTACAGAAGATTCTACCGTAAATTCTGTTGGCACCACCTCTACTGCCGGAAAAATGTCTCCCAGAAATCTACTCACTTCTACTGTTGCTGATGAATTAAAACTGGCCACAAATTTCCGCTCGAAAGTATTGGGCATTTCTTTAAAAGACAGGGGAGGAATTTTACCGGCAGGCCATTCGGCCGATGCCGCCTACTGGTTTGATGATTTAACGGGAAACTGGATAACCAGCACTTATTACAGGGCCAATCTGCCCGCCTGGGTAGAAAAATTTAACAATCAAAAACTTGCGGATAAATACATAAAGTTCAAATGGAACACCCTGTATCCTGCAGATACTTACAAGCAGAGTTCTGCGGATAACTCTTCCAGATATGAAGGGAAATTTAAAAATGAGCAAGCTCCCGTTTTTCCTCACGATATAGCAGCAAGCCGTACTGATAATTACAGTATTTTAAGGTATACACCATTTGCTAATACCTTCACCCTTGATTTTGCTAAAACGGCAATTCTGGACGAGAAACTGGGTAAAGGTGATGTAACTGATTTTCTTGCTGTAAGTCTTTCATCAACAGATTATTTGGGTCATCAATTCGGACCCAATTCTGTGGAAGTTGAAGATATGTATTTGAGGCTGGACAAAGACATAGCCGATTTTTTGAACTATTTAGACAATGCGGTTGGCAAAGGCCAGTATACTATCTTCCTATCTGCCGATCATGGTGCGGCACACAACCCGAACTTTTTAAACGATCATAAAATTCCGGGCGGGGTTTGGAATGGCACTTCGAACTCAACCCGCGGCCTTGACGAACTTAATGGCGTTCTTGCAAAAAAATATGGTGGCGATAAGCTCATAAGAGCCTTAAGTAATTATCAGGTGCATTTTAATTATCCGCTAATAAGTGATAAAAACATCGACATCAATCAAGTTAAAAAGGATGTTATAGCATATTTTAAAAACCAAAAATCGGTTAGCTATGTTGTTGATCTAAAGAATATTGCAAATGAGCCAATACCCGAAGTGCTTAAATCGCGGATAGTTAATGGCTATAACGAAAAACGAAGCGGAGAAATTCAAATCATATTAAACGCAGGATATTACCAGGGTTACGGTATAGAAATAACCGGCACCACGCACGGAACCTGGAATCCCTATGATACGCATATTCCCCTGTTATTTATGGGATGGGGAATTAAACAAGGGAAAACCCACCGTTTTACCAGTATGGCCGACGTTGCTTCAACACTTTCGGCCCTGTTGCGAATTCAGGAACCCAATGGTAATATCGGATTACCCATTACGGAAGTTTTAAAATAACTTAATCATTGAAAAAATTCATTTCGAAGTTACATTACCTAACACAGGACCTGGATAACCGAAGTCATGTGATACAGGCGCAACTAGCTTGCCAGTCCGGATGTAAGTGGCTGCAATATCGCTGCCTCAGCAAACCCGACGATGAACTTTTAGAAGAAATCCATCAAATTGCTGCCATTTGTGACGATTGGGGAGCCACTTTAATTGTAACCGATCATATCCATCTTCTTGATCGGGCAGATATTCAGGGCCTGCATATCGAAGATATGAAAGCCGATTTCGTATCGATTCGCCAGGCTATAGGCCCCGAAAGAACCTTAGGCGCATCGGCAAATACACTCGAAGACATTAAGCGCATTGTGGCTGCTAATGCAGTTGATTATATAGGTTGCGGCCCCTTTAGCCTTACGGACACAAAACCTAATGAATACCCCCTGTTGGGTAATGCGGGATATAAGAAATTAGTTGAAGCAATGAAGAAAAACAGCATTGATATCCCGGTTTTAGCTGTGGGAGGCATCAGAATCGAAGATATTGATGCATTACTTAAAACCGGAATATATGGAATAGCCTTGTCGGCTGCGGTAAATCATTCGGAAGATCCCGGCAGGGCATTTAAAGAGATTTATAGAAAAGTATATTAAGACTTATTACTTTTACCTCCATGTCGTCACACCATATTATACGGGATAAACAAGAACCAGCTTTGCTTATCATGGATCTGGAAGATTTTGACCATGAAAATTTGGGTCAGCTATTGGAATGGAGTCCTACCATTATCGTTGCCGAAGAGATGTTCGAAGCGGTAGATTCGTTAGGGATTAAGATCGATGGCGTGGTGAGTAAAAACCAGCATTATCATCAGCAACCCGAAACAATAGTTATCCATACCGAAGACAACCCCCTGCAAGACGCCTTAAAATATCTTACTGGCGAGCAATATCCCGCGGTAAATATCATAACAAACAGTTTCTCAGCTAAAGATTACGCGTTGTATGTTGAGCGGATTGATATTGTGATACTAACTCCCTACAAAAGAATTTTCCCGGTTAAACCGGGATTTAGCAAATGGCAAATTGCCGGCGAAGAAGTAGAAGTACTTCTGGAAGCGAATAATCTTAAAGTAGCGGGCTTACTCCCCATCACCGACCATGTTTTCGAAACCGAAAAAGAGGGATTTTATACGCTTACTTTCGACCAATCATTTACGTTTATCGCCGAGAGTTTGTAATGCTTATCCGCTATGCCACTGTTGCGGACATTCCTGTAATCCATCAGCTGGCACATCTCATTTGGCCGGACACCTATAAAAGCATTCTGCCCACCGGGCAAATCGACTTCATGTTAACCGAAATGTATTCGCTTCAAAGTCTCAAAAAGCAGATCAATGAAGGTGTTCATTTCATTATAGCAGAGCTCGAAGAAAAACCAGTTGGCTTTGCTTCCTTCTCGCTATCAGAAGAAAAATCAGGAACTTTCATTATTCATAAACTGTATCTTCTAACTGAGCTGCAAGGCAAAGGAATTGGCAGCGAGCTATTAAACTTTATTAAAGAAGAAGTGATTTTAAAGGGTGGAAAAGCGTTAACACTAAACGTGAACCGCAACAATCCGGCAGTTAGATTTTATCAAAAGTATGGCTTTATGATATCGGATGAAGCAGACCTCATCTACCATCGGTTCGTTCTTAATGATTATATCATGAGCATGCAGCTCTAGGCTTACTTATTTCCCTGAAGCGCCACCCGAGTGGGTGTATCTGTTCCGGCAACGATTGTTCGGGCACTAAGCGCGATCGCTTTTATGGTAGCCGTAATGTTATCCAAACTCAGGGTTTCAATTTCATCATTTACCGTATGATAAAACTTATCTTTATCTATTTGATCGGTAGAAATTGTATGCGCAGGCACCCCCAATAGAGCAAGTGAAGCATTATCGCTGCGATAAAATAAATTCTGTTCCGGATAAGGATCCGGATGAAGAGTAAAGCCGGTGCCATCAAGATTTTTCTGTAAGATACTACCAAGGTTTGACCGCTCAAAGCCGGTAATAAAAGCCGCATTCTTTCCAAATTTCGACTCCTTACCAATCATTTCGATATTAAACATGGCACTTACCTTCGCAGAAGCAATTTTGGTAGCAAAATATCCAGAGCCCATCTGCCCCGATTCCTCTCCTGTAAAAGCGACAAAAATGAGGGTTCTGCCATTAGTGTTCAACCTCTTAAAATGTTTTGCCAAAGAAATTACAGCCGTAACACCAGAAGCATCATCATCGGCACCATTGGCAATAGAATCGCCCTCTGTAGCCACTATAACTCCCAAATGATCGTAGTGTGCCGAAAAGATCACAAATTCGTCGGGCTTATTCTTACCGGGAATAATGCCGGCGATATTAAATAGTGGCGATTTTTCGATTTTATTCCTGAAACTGATTTGATAGGCTTTAGGTATTTCCCCGGATAGTATGAAAACCATTTCCGGTCTGTTCATCGTTTTTTCAACTACCCTGTCGCCCATAAAATAATGGTGCATCTGATTAAAAGAATCTAAAAATTCTTCATCTACAAAAACCATCGCCGGCTTCCCTAATCGCATAATCTTACCGTATTGCTCGGTAAATGACGAGCCTGATTTAATGTAATGTATATCTGTCCCGCCGGCCTTCGTCCAGTTTAGACTCTCCCGATCGGTAATTACAATTACCCTATCCCCCTCAACCGGCTCTCCGTTGATGCTGGCTTTTATCAGCACCGGTTTTATTGCCAGCATAGAAAAATCCTGACGAAAAGAACTTTGCCCGGCCAGCGGTTGTAAACCAATAGCCCTGAACTCAGTTTCAATAAATCCGGCTGCTTTTTCAATACCAGGAGTAAACAGGCCCCGGCCAGCCATATCGTCAGCAGAGAGCGTGCGGATAATCCGTTCCACATCTTTTTGCTCAACCGATTGATGAATATCTTTTTTAACGGAGCAAGCTAAAAAAAAGAAAAAACCGCAAGTAAGGAAGACGCTTTTCATGTGCAAATTATGGCTAAGGCTATATACTTAATTCAAGCAAAACCGGACAGTGATCGGAATGCACTGCATCACATAAAATAGCAGAACGTTTTAAATGAGGTTCGAGTTCTTTACTTACCATATTATAGTCAATGCGCCAACCCAGATTCTTCTTCCTTGCTCCGGCCCTGAAACTCCACCAGGTATACTGATGCGGATCCGCATTGAAATACCTGAATGAATCTATAAAGCCCGTACTCATAAAATTCTCCATCCACTCACGTTCCTGAGGGAGAAAACCGGAAGAGTTAGCGTTTGATTTAGGATTATGAATATCGATAGGCTTGTGGCAAATGTTGTAATCGCCGGAGATCACCAACTTAGGATACTCAACTATCAGCTTATCAGTGTACTGCTGAAAATCGTCCAGAAAGCGGTACTTAAATTCCTGCCTGAGATCGCCGCTCGAGCCCGACGGAAAATAGGTACTCATAACAGAAAATCCTTCAAAATCCGCCCGTATCATCCGGCCTTCAAAATCGTAATCGCAATGGCCGCAGCCGTACTCAACTTTTAAAGGAGTTTTTTTGGTAAGGATGGCAGTGCCGCTGTAACCTTTTTTTTGGGCGGGGTACCAATAATGCTCATAGCCCATTAACTCGATGTGAGTTAACAGTTCGGAAAGCTGTTCGGGATTTGCTTTAATTTCTTGCAGGCAAACCACGTCTGCATCAACCGCCTGCAGCCATAATAGCCAATTTTTGCTAAACGCAGAGCGAATTCCGTTTACATTATACGTTACGATTTTCATTATCGGTTCACATCATTAATTTCTTCCGGAAAGAATCTTTAGCGAGTTCCTTTTCCAGCTTTTTTGTCTCTCTCTTTTTTAGCAGGCTCACCTGCATTTTGATATCTGTGGCTGGGCGGTCGTTACCATCCTTCTCTACAGCGGCAATTGCATCAACCTGCTCTATACCTTTTACAATTTCACCAAAAACAGTGTAATTCTGATCCAGGTGTGGGGTGCCTCCGATGGTTTTATAAACTTCACGTTGAATAGGAGGTATTTTTCTTCCCTGCAACCTTACTTGTTCAATCCGGTTAAGTTCTTCATCGGTATATACTTTACCCTGCACCAAATAAAACTGAGTTGAACTGGATGCCCGTGCTGGATTATTATCACGGGCGGCTGCTAACACACCTTTTTTGTGAAATAAAATAGGATTAAACTCAGCTGCTACAGTATAGGGTAATGCTCCGTTTCCAAGCATCTCACCGGGTTTGGCCTTTTTAGAATCAGGGTCGCCACCCTGGATCATAAATTCTTTTATTACACGATGAAACAAGGTGCTGTTATAAAAGCCGCTCTTCGCAAGCTTTACAAAATTATCCCGGTGCAGTGGAGTTTCGTTATAAAGCTTTACAATAGATTCTCCTTTATCCGACTTAATTCTTACAAAATAAGTTTTAGGTTTGGCAGCATGTGCTAAACTGGCAGTTAGCAAAAGTATCAGTACAAAAAATTTTCTCATCATTCTCTTTGTGTTGGCTTTAACGTAATTTATTAAAATCAGGTATTCTCATCAAAATAGTTAATAATGAGAGATTTTAAAATCATCTCCTGCTCAAGTAAGGTGTAATTAGGGATAGGTTTCACCAGATTCCAATGCGGCCATCCGTCCTGATCCAGGCCTTCGAGCTCATAAAAGCCCAGTTCGCTAAACAAACGGCAATTTGCGATATGCATCAGTTCCTCTTTTTGGCGTTTCGAAAATTTGCGCGGGCCCTTGCCCAATTCCTGTACACCTATTAAAAAAAGCATCACTTTTAAATCTGGCTCATCCGAATCAAAATCTTTTGAAACCTGTTGCTGTAAGGCTTTCCACTTTACGTTAATCTCTGCTGGAGTCATATTGGCGCAAAGATACTGAAGCTGATTCTTTAATGGGATTTTTGGCTGAGTTTTTGTATATTTAAACAAAGCAACACACCCGGTATTAAAAACTTATTCACCTTTAAATTATACCGCTCTCACGTATTCAATTAATAATTTATCCACCAAATGAGGATATGTTGATAAATATTTAATACCTATAACGGGGATAAAATTTAATTTAAGTGTGGTTTAAAAACCGAAGATAAGTTTTTGGGGTTCTATTTATAGGCCTGTTACCAGGATAGTTCTTAATTTTTGTTGAATGGAAGAAGATTTTGAATTTGAGTTCTCTGAGGATCCTAAATTTTCAGTAGAAAGATACGAGGAGATGATCCGTAACAAGGATCAGTATTTTTTTGATGCACAGGCCTTCGAAAATATAATCGACTATTATATAGAAAAAAACGACCCGATAAAGGCACTTCAGGTGGTTGAATATGCTGTAAATCAGCATCCTTTCGCGGCGATATTTTTTATCAAGCAAGCGCAGCTTTTTGTAGTAACCAACCAGTTGGATAGTGCCTTCGAAGCATTGCGCAAAGCCGAAACACTCGAGCCTTCCGAAGCGGATATTTATATCATCAGGGGAAACATTTTTGAAGCGTTAGAACGGCATGAAGAGGCTTTGGATAATTACCAGAAAGCCCTGGAACTGGCCGAAAGTACAGATGATATCCTCTTGCAGATTGCTCTCGTTTTCCAGAACATGGGCGAATATGAGAATGCGATCTCTTACTTAAAAAAATGCCTGGAACAGAATATGGAGAATCAGGATGCCTTATACGAACTGGCATTTTGTTATGATGTACTCGACAGGCAGGAAGAAAGCATCCAGTTTTATAATCAATACATCGATACCGAACCGTACTCGTATGCCGCATGGTATAACCTGGGTAACGCCTATCACAAGCTTAGTTTATATGAGAAAGGAATAGATGCGTATGATTATGCCATCCTGATAAAAGAGAATTTCTCCTCCGCGTACTTCAATAAAGGAAATTGCCTGGTACATCTCGATAAGTTTACCGAAGCGATAGAAGTTTACAAACAAACTTTCGAATACGAACCGCCCAATGCTGATACCTATTGCGCTATCGGCGAGTGCTACGAAAAGCTCGAGCAGATGGAAGAGGCGCGTTCTTATTATAAAAAGGCTGTTAAACTTGATCCGAAACTGGCCGACGCCTGGTTTGGAATTGGCGTAACTCTCGATTTCGAAGACCGCAATTTCGAAGCACTCCATTTCTATAAAAAAGCACTCGCTATAGACGATAAAAACCCCGATTACTGGTTTGCCATAGCAGACGCGCAGTACAAACTGGGCAAATTGGACGAATCTGAAAAAGCATACGAAAAGGTGATTGAGTTTAACCCTACAGATGTTGAGGCATGGCTGGATTATTCGTCTATCATGTACGAGCAGAGTAATTTAATTGGTGCCATCGAAACGATTTCGGATGCTATAAAGAATAACCCTGATGCGGCCGAATTGTATTACCGCATGGTAGCCTATTTATTTGCCGATGGACAATCGAATGAAGCTCTTAATTTCCTGGAATTAGCTTTGAAAATTGATCCCTCGAAACACGAAATTCTGTTTGAATATTTGCCGCAGTTACAAAACAATAAAATTATTGTTGATGTGATTAATAAGTATATGCTCTGATGAGCATTATTATTTAAAGTATAAAAGAAATCCAATACCTTTGGGCGCAAATCCGGTATTGGATTTTTTATTGAGATTTGCGATAAATATGAATTATAATTTAAACGATATTCCCGAACGTACAGCAAAGCCCCGCGATAATGGTTTAACCATGGTTATGGACAAAGGGCTAAGTAACAGGGAAGTTGAAAATTTTTTAGAAGTCGCAGGCCCTCATTCTGATATTGTGAAATTAGGCTGGTCTACTTCTTTTGTTACCCCAAATCTTGCAGACAAGCTTAAAATTTACAATGAAGCGAATGTGCCTGTTTATTTTGGGGGAACGCTTTTTGAAGCATTTATAATTCGTAATCAGTTTGATGATTACCGTCGTACCCTTGATAAGTTTGGAATGAAGTTCGCGGAAGTTTCCGACGGATCGATTGATATCCCTCATGAAGTTAAGTGCGAGTACATCAGAAAGTTGAGCGAGCAGGTAACGGTAATTTCGGAAGTAGGGTCAAAAGATGCTCAAAAGATTTTTGCTCCATATAAATGGATAAAGTTAATGAACGCCGAATTGGAAGCCGGCTCCTGGAAACTTATCGCCGAATCGAGGGAAGGCGGAAACGTAGGAATCTACCGTGATTCGGGAGAAGTTCGTGAAGGATTGATTGACGAAATTTTAACACAGATACCGCAGGAAAAAATAATTTGGGAAGCTCCGCAAAAAGATCAGCAGGTTTGGTTCATCAAATTGATCGGCGCTAATGTAAATCTCGGAAATATCGCCCCCGCAGAAGTTATACCATTAGAAACTATCCGTTTAGGCTTAAGAGGTGATACGTTCAATCACTTCCTTGACATGAAATAATCTTATCTAAAAAGAAGGCAATGAAGAAGTTTGGATTGATAGGATTTCCTTTAGGGCATTCGTTTTCAAAAATATATTTTACCGAAAAGTTTGAGCGAGAAGGCCTTACAGACTATAAATACGAACTGTTTCCGCTGGAAAACATTAGTGATGTACAGGAACTAATTACGGCGAACCCCGATTTGTGCGGGCTGAATGTTACCATCCCTCACAAGATTGGCATTATGTTCTATCTTGATAAAGTTACCCCCGAAGCCAAAGCTATAGACGCGGTTAATTGCATCAGGATCATCAATCAAAAACCCGTTGAGTCTTTTTTCACCGGCGAGTTTACCTCAATGAAAGTAAGGCTCGAAGGGCATAATACCGATGCTTATGGTTTTGAAGAATCCTTGAAACCTTTGCTTAAAAAGCATCACAACAAAGCACTCATATTGGGCAATGGTGGTGCGGCCCGGGCAGTGGCTTTTGTACTTGATAAGTTGGATATCGACTTTAAAATCGTTTCCAGAAAGGCCAGCCGCAAGCAAATTAAATATTCTCAATTGAATGCGGCGATTATGCGCGAGCATACAGTCATTATCAATACCACTCCGCTTGGCATGTCGCCCGATATTAGCACATGCCCCGATATTCCTTACGACCTGATTACAGACCGCCACTTACTTTACGATCTGGTTTATAATCCGGCGGAAACCGAATTTATGAAGCGTGGAAAAGAAAAGGGTGCCGGTGTAAAAAACGGCGAAGAAATGCTTCATTTGCAGGCTGAAAAAGCCTGGGAGATTTGGACCAGTTAATGAAGTATTTAATCTTCATATCGCTTCTGTTAATTATCCTTTCGGGATGTTTTTCTGGCGGCGACTATACCCCTAAACCCCGGGGATATTTCAAAATAGATTTGCCCGAAAAAAAATACCAAACCTATAACGGCGCATGCAATTATTCTTTCGATTATCCTGTATACGCTTCGGTTTTCGCAGATAGTTCCAAAGAATCGAGCCCATGCTGGCTTAACATCGCTTTTCAGCAATTTAACAGCCGGATCCATTTAAGCTATCAGCCTTTCACATCCCCAAAAACATTTAATGCCCTGGTAGAAGACGCACGTAAGCTGGCATTTACACATACCGTTAAAGCTACCGCAATTGATGAAGCCTGGATTAATTATCCGGACCATAAAGTCTACGGTATCTTTTATACCATTAAGGGAAATACCGCTTCATCGATACAATTCTTTTTAACCGACAGCACAAAAAACTACCTTAGAGGAGCGCTCTATTTCAACGAGCTGCCCCGGCAAGATTCTATACAGCCCGTATTGGATTTCATTAAGAAGGATATTGATGTGATGATTAAGACGTTTAGGTGGGAGAACTGAGGTTTAAAATCCATTCGGCGGCTCGTCTTATAACAAGGTTTTATCTTTAGGTGAAACACGCATTTTCCGGTGATGAATTATTCTCCGTTTTGGTGTCCCACCAAAAATAGGGTCTGGGAAAATGAGACTCTCATCTACACAGCAGTCAAACTCTTCGACAAAAAATCCTCATATGCCAGCTTAATTCCTTCTTCCAACTGCACCTTATGTTTCCAAGCAGTAGCATGAAGTTTCGAAACATCCATTAGCTTCTTAGGGGTTCCATCTGGTTTCGAAGCGTCAAATTCAAGCTCGCCTTCAAAACCTACTATTCTTTTGATCAGCAAGGCCAAATCTTTAATAGAAATGTCTTCACCAGTTCCAATGTTTACTAAACTGGGTTCGTTGTAGGTTTCCATCAGGTAAAAACACGCATCGGCCAGGTCATCGGCAAATAAAAATTCCCTGAAAGGGCTGCCCGTTCCCCAGATCACTACTTTTTCGCTGCCATTGGTTTTCGCTTCGTGAAACTTACGGATCAGTGCCGGTAACACATGCGAGTTTTGAGGATGGTAATTATCGTTATAACCGTACAGGTTGGTAGGCATCACCGAGATAAAGTTGCTGCCGTATTGTGCTCTGTAAGCATCGCACATCTTGATCCCTGCTATTTTAGCAATAGCATAGGGCTCATTGGTTTCTTCAAGCAAGCCGGTAAGCAAGTATTCTTCTTTAAGCGGCTGAGGGGCTAGTTTGGGATAAATACAGCTCGACCCTAAAAACATTAATTTTTTAACACCGGTAACATACGCGTTGTGGATGATGTTGTTTTGGATCATTAAATTATCGTACAAAAACTCAGCCCGGTAAGTGTTGTTCGCTATAATGCCTCCAACTTTGGCTGCCGCTAAGAATACATAATCAGGTTTTTCGGCAGCGAAAAAATCCGCTACTTCTTGCTGATTGCGTAGATCAAGTTCTTTGGAGCCTCGCGTTATGATGTTTGTGAAGCCTTCTTTTTCAAGTTTGCGATGTATTGCGGAGCCCACCATTCCACGATGTCCGGCGATATATATTTTAGCGTTTTTTTCCACGTATGTTTTTACTGTTGTCGCAAAGATAAAACTTTATTTTTGCGGCGTATTTAATTATGGGTAAAGATAAATTAAGACGGTTCGCCGAAATAGCGACGTTCTCGAATGTTAAACAGCTTGATGAAGGAAAGGTTCTAAAGGGATCATGGAATATTTCACAATTTCACAATAATAATCCGGTTATTTTGGAATTAGCCTGCGGAAAAGGCGAATACACTGTTAATCTTGCTAAACTTTTCCCGGATAAAAACTTTATCGGGATCGATTATAAAGGCAATAGAATTTGGCGGGGAGCTAAAACGGCTATCGAAGAAAATATCCCCAATGTTGCCTTTCTACGTATACAAATCGAGAATCTTCTCGACTATTTTGCCGAAAATGAGATTTCTGAAATCTGGATCACCTTCCCCGATCCGCAGCCGCAGGTAAGCAGGGAGAAAAAGCGCTTAACGTTTCCGAAGTTTTTAGAACGGTACAGGTTTTTGCTTACCGATGGCGGCATTGTACACCTTAAAACCGATAACGATCAATTGCACGCTTACACGCTTGAGAAAATACAGGAGCTTGGGTTGAAGCTGAAAATCCGAACGGAAGATCTTTATAAATCGGAGTTTGCTGATGAAGTGCTTTCAATCAAAACGTATTACGAAAAGAAATACCTGGCGCACGATAAAAACATAAATTACGTGCGGTTTAGCTTCGATTAATAATTTACTCCGGCAAGGAAATTTTTCCCATCATAATTTGCGGTCCGGCATGAGTTTGTAATGCCGAGCCGCAAAGGGTTTCATTAGCTAACAGAGCAAATAATACGGCTTCTTTTGCATCGCCTGCAATGCCTAATTCATTTATGTTTTTTACCTGGGCTTGCGGCAGTTTGTCAGCGATTCTTTCTATCAGATACGAGTTATTCGCCCCGCCGCCGCTGGCGTATAAACTGAAGTTCTCATCTTTAATCACTTCTTTAATTGATTCAGCTACAGCCTCGGCTGTAAATTCAGTCGCGGTACTAATCAAATCTTCGGCTGTGATCTCATTTTGAAACGCTTTAATCCCATCTTCAACATAACTCAGATTAAATAGCTCGGGGCCCGTTGTTTTAGGGAATACTTCCCCGAAAAATGGATGAGCCAATAGGTGATTTAATAATTCGATATTAACTTTTCCCTTTCGGGCGATGTCTCCGTTTTTATCATAGGAACAATTAAAGTGCTTTTTGCAAAGTGCGTCGATTAGGGTGTTTCCGGGGCCGGCATCGGTACTTACAATTTGTAAACCATTTCCCGATTTCGGCAAATAAGTAAAGTTGGATATTCCGCCGATATTAAGCAGAACCCTGCTTTCGGTTTGGGAAGAAAACAGAATATAATCTCCGTATAAAGCCAGCGGGGCACCCTCGCCTCCGGCAGCCACATGTTTTTGCCTGAAATCGCTGATGGTCGGAATTCCGGTTTTGACGGCGATATGATCTGCATCCCCGATTTGCAAGGTGGCATTCGGATAATTATCCTGTTGATGAAGCCGCTTTGGCGCATGATAAATGGTTTGCCCATGACTGGCGATGCAGTCGATCTCCGCTTTTGAAATTTTATGTTTTTGTAAAAAGCTATTAATCAGTTCAGCATGGAGGTTGCCGATCTTCGCGTTAAGTAAGGTCACTTTTTCGAGATCAACCTTCTTTTTTGAAAAGATGGTCCTCAAATCATTTTTAAAATCTTCGGCATATTCAACAGTTTCAAAATTAAGTACTTCCACACTCGTGTTTAGCCCGTTTCCGCCGATTTTACATACCGCAATGTCAAGCCCGTCGAGCGAAGTGCCCGACATTAAGCCGATAATGGTCCGGGTTTCTTTTCGTGATAAATTTGCCAGCCGGTTTAACGATTCATTCATTTAAATTGTAAATTGTTTTCCAAATCTGATATACAGCTAATATCATACATTTATATCTATTTGTGTTATGAAAGAAAACATTAACGTCGCCAGTTCACGCTTACTTTCGCTGGATGTTTTCAGAGGTTTAACGGTTGCCGCCATGATCCTGGTAAATAATCCCGGCGATTGGGGGAATATTTATGCCCCTTTAAAACATGCCGAATGGCACGGCTGCACTCCTACAGATCTGATATTTCCTTTCTTCCTGTTTATCGTAGGACTTTCAATCGTTTTCTCGCTGGGAACGAAAAAGGCTAAAGGCTTACCCGGAAAAGATGTTATTACAGCTATAATAAAGAGGGGTGCAATTTTATTTTTGTTAGGAATTATCCTGGCGCTGTTTCCCGATGTTTTTGTTGATCCTATAACTACGCTAAATACCCTTAGAATTCCTGGCGTTCTTCAGCGAATCGGGATTGTTTTCATTGTCTGTGGTATTCTCTTTTATAAAACAGATGTCAGAACCCAATCCGTTGTTTTTGTATTGATCCTAATCGCATACTGGGTATTGCTTACCCTTGTTCCGGTGCCTGGTGGAATGGCACCCAACCTCGAAAAAGAAACCAGCCTTGCCGCCTGGCTCGACAGAACGCTTATTTCAGAACCTCATCTGTGGAAATTCTCACGTACCTGGGATCCCGAAGGTGTTTTAAGCACTTTGCCTGCTGTAGCAAGCGGTATCTCGGGAATGCTTACCGGAATTTGGCTGCGCAGAGCAGGAACTGACTCTAACAGGAAAATTTTATGGATGCTTTTTGCCGGCGTGTTTTCGCTTAGTGCGGGTCTGCTCTGGGGCCTGAGTTTTCCGTTAAATAAAGCTTTGTGGACAAGTTCTTATGTTCTTTTTACCAGCGGATTAGCGATAATTTTCTTTGCCTTACTTTATTGGATAATCGATTTGAAGGGATTTAAATGGTTCAGCCCGCCCTTTGTGTTTTATGGGCTTAACGCTATAACTGTTTATTTTATGTCGACCGTAATTGCTAAGCTGTTTAACTTCATTAAAGTGGATAACGCCCTTGGCGAATCCGTAAGTTTAAAAACCTGGATTTTTCAATCTTACCTGGCACCCAATTTTTCGCCTTTAAATGCTTCGCTGGCCTGGGCGCTTTGCTTTGTTCTGTTCTGGCTTATAATTTTGTGGTGGATGTATAAACGGAAAATTATAATCAAAGTTTAACGTTAAAAATTTGTCTATTTTGAAACAAATTAATACCCTTATCATCTAATGAAATATATGAAACGAACCTTAGTTCTATTTGTAACGGGCCTGGCGTTAAGCCTTGGCTCTGCCGATGCACAGACCAGCAAGGCTAAGCTTAAAAAAGCTGAAGTGCTTCCGCTTGATACCGCTATCAAAACGGGTAAACTACCCAACGGCTTTAGCTATTATATTCGCCGAAATACCGAGCCTAAAAACCGGGCCCAGCTTTACCTTGCCGTTAAAGTCGGTTCGATTCTGGAGAATGATGACCAGCGGGGCCTTGCTCACTTTATGGAGCATATGAGCTTTAACGGAACAAAAAATTTCCCCAAAAATAAACTGGTAGACTATCTTCAAAAATCAGGGATCCGCTTTGGCGCAGATTTGAATGCCTATACAAGCTTTGACCAAACGGTATATCAGTTACCCATTCCTACCGATGATCGGGAGTTGTTTAAAAACGGCATGCAAATTATGCGCGACTGGGCCCAGGATGCCAGCCTCGATGCCGGGGAAATTGAAAAGGAACGCGGTGTAGTGTTAGAAGAGAAACGATTGGGTAAGGGTGCGGGAGAACGGATGCAGAATAAATACCTCCCCATGCTTTTAAATAGCTCACGCTATTCAAACCGTTTGCCTATTGGTACAGAAGAAGTGCTTAAAGGATTTAAACATGAAACATTAATGCAGTTTTATAAAGACTGGTACCGTCCCGATCTTCAGGCACTGATTGTGGTGGGAGATGTGAATGTTAAAGAGGTAGAGCAAATGATTAAGGCAAAGTTTTCTGATTTGAAAAAGTCGGCCAAGCCTCGCCCGCGTACCGAATACAGTATTCCGCTTTTGAATAAAAATCAATTTATCTCAGTTACAGATAAAGAGTTTCCATATACGGTGGCCCAGATCATGATTAAACATCCTGAAACAAAATTGACCACTACAAACGATATGCGGAACAGTACGATTCGCCAGTTATACAATCAAATGCTAGGAGCGCGTTTTTCAGAAATGATGAAACAAGCCAGTCCGCCGTTTTTACAGGCTGGTGCCAGCATCGGTGGTTTCCTTGCCGGTTTAGATGTTGCTTCAACGGTGGTTTACGCCAAGCCGGGCGAATTGGAGCAGGGCTTAAAAGCCGCTCTCGCCGAAACCGAGCGCGTTAAACTATTCGGTTTTACCCAAACTGAATTAGATCGGGCGAAGCAATCGTACCTTACTTCTATGGAAGCCGCGTTTAAAGAGAAAGATAAAACTTCATCGCAAAATTATGTCCAAGAGTATGTTCGTTTATTTTTAGACGGCGAAGCAAGCCCCGGAATCACTTACGAATACAACTTCGCAAAAGATGTAACGCCGGGGATTTCACTTGCTGAAGTTAATGCTTTGGCTAAAAGATACCTTGTCGATACAAACCGCGATGTACTTATCATGGCTCCAGAAAAGGATGCCGGGACGCTTCCTGCTGAAGCTACCGTGAATAAATGGATAAGCGAGGCAAAAAGCGGAAAGCTAACCGCTTATGTTGATCAGGTGTCTGATAAACCGCTTCTTGCTGCTAAACCCGCTCCCGGAAAAGTAGTAAGCGAGACAAAAATTGATGAGATAGGCGTAACAGAATTGAGATTAAGCAATGGGGTAAAAGTTATTTTAAAGCCTACAGACTTTAAAAATGATGAAATCGCATTTAGCGCGTTTAGCCCGGGAGGCACTTCTTTATATCCCGATGCTGATTTTCAATCGGCCTCGTATGCTTCTACGATAGTTACCAGGGGTGGTGTAGGCGAGTTTAATTCCATACAGCTTCCTAAATTACTTACGGGCAAAAGGGTTTCGGTAAATCCGTACATAAGCGAGCGTACAGAAGGGATCAGCGGCTCTGCAGCGCCAAAAGATCTTGAAACAGCTCTTCAGTTAACCTACCTGTATTTTACTGCTCCAAGAAAAGACGCCGAAATGTTTCAGGCTATGGTGGCTCAAACAAAAGGTGTACTGGCAAACAGAAGCTCTGACCCTAATAGTGTTTTTTCGGATACTGTTTCTGCGGTACTTGGAAATTATAATATCCGCCGAACCGGCCCTAGTTTAGCAAAGCTTGAACAGGTAAATCTGGATAAAGCATTCAATGTTTATAAAGAACGCTTTGCCGATGCCGGAGATTTTACTTTCACTTTTGTGGGAAGTTTTAAAAATGAGGAGATAAAACCTTTATTGGAGCAATATCTCGGTACCTTGCCCTCCAATCAGCGTATAGAGAGTGCCAAAGATCTTGGGATTGTTACTCCTGCAGGAAAAATAGAAAAGACGGTTTATAAAGGGCAAGAATCTAAGGCTACAGTAAGGTTGGTTTTTACCGGCGATTATACTTATAATGAAGATACAAATAATCAATTAGACGCCCTTGGGGAAGTGCTCCAAATAAAACTGATTGAGCGCTTGCGCGAAGAGGAAAGTGGCGTTTACAGCCCCGGAGCGCGCATGAGCTATTCTAAATACCCACATAACCGCTATTCATTTACGGTTTCATTTGGTTGCGCACCAGAAAATATCGATAAACTTGTGGCGGCTACTTTAGATGAGATAGGCAAAGTGAAGGCTAGCGGAGCCCAAGCCGGAGATATCGAAAAGTTTGTGGCCGAAGAAAGAAGAAGTACCGAAACACAGTTAAAGCAAAACGGGTTTTGGATAGGCTATCTGTCCGGACAGTATCAGAATAATGAATCGCCCGCACAGGTGCTTACTTATCTCGAGTCTTTAAAGAAACTTACACCAGCGGCGTTAAAAGAAGCGGCGAATAAGTATTTGAGCGGCAATAACTTCATCAAGCTGGTATTGCTTCCCGAAAAGAAGTAAATTGTGGATATAAAAAAGAGGCTGTCTCAAATTAAAATTAGGCAGCCTCTTTTTTTATTTTATGTTTCCTTTAAATTTTAACCTTTACTACAAGCTTCTTTATTATTCCTTCCCCAATCATGGGTGCGTGTACATCTTCCGGAAAGAAAATTCCAAACTGATTATCAGTTAACTGGAAATACATATCAGGAGTTTCGTTGTAAAAAGTCACATCTTTTTCAGCATTGTATTCTGCTTTAAAATTCCGGCATTTTGAAATCGGCTTCCATCCAATGGTTTCAGTTCCGCTAATGCAAAGCTGTATATCAATCGCTTTTTGATGGCACTCGAATTTCTCAAGTGATTCTGCTGCGGTTTTGCCGCTTTTTGCACTCATAATAGCCTTTAACCCGTCTTGTATTTGGTAGATTCCATCTGCAAGGTTATTCAAATCCTGGGTGCTTATCCACTTAAATGCCGCGGCAAAAAGAGGATTTAAGCCATTATACTTATCCGCGTTTTCTAATGAATCTATAATCATGTTTATAATTTTAGTCAGTCAACAAAAAATCCGTCCTGCTATGCAGCAAGACGGATAAGCTCTATACCTTCCCCCTTCAGGGGGCCAGGGGGTTATCTCTGCACCCTACCAGAAGCGTCACCCTTCATCAGGGTAGCAACTTCAGAAAGTGTAGCATGGTTTAAGTCGCCCGGAATTGTGTGCTTTAACGCAGAAGCCGCAACACCAAACTCAGCGGAGTCGGCCATCGACATGCCAGTTACTAATCCGTGAATTAAGCCTGATGCGAATGAATCTCCGGAACCTACACGGTCAACTATACGCACTTCGTATTGTTTAGTGTGATAAAATTCATTACCGTCATACACCAATGCCGACCATCCGTTATCAGATGCGCTATGGCTTTCGCGTAATGTTGAAGCGATAAACTTAAATCCGAATTTTTCTTTCATTTGTTTGAATACAGATTTGTATCCGTCCAGATTCAATTCTCCTTTGGTGATATCTGTTCCTTCGCTTTTAAAGCCTAATGTTGTTTCAGCATCTTCTTCATTGCCGATACAAACATCAACATACTGGCAAAGTTCAGTCATTACTTTTTGAGCTTTTTCTTTACTCCAAAGTTTCTTACGGTAATTAAGGTCGATACTGGTAGTAATTCCTTTCGCTTTCGCGGCTTTTAAAGCATCTAAAGTAAGGGCGGCAGCTTTATCGCTTAATGCAGGTGTAATACCAGTGGTGTGAAACCAGTCTGCACCTTCGAAAATAGCATCCCAGTCAAATTCAGAAGCATCTACTTCAGAAATCGCAGCATCTGCACGGTCGTAAATTACCTGAGAAGCTCTGGCTGAAGCACCGGTTTCAAGAAAATAGATACCTAATCTTTTTCCACCGCGAGCAACATATTGCGTATCTACACCATAACGGCGTAAATGGTTGATCGCTGACTGGCCAATCGCATTATCAGGAACTTTAGAAACAAATACGCCGTTACAGCCATAGTTTGTTACAGCAACAGCAACGTTTGCTTCGCCACCGCCATAAGTTACATCAAAGCTATCGCTTTGTACAAAACGCTCAAATCCCGGAGTTGACAAACGCAACATGATTTCTCCCAGGGTTACTACTTTTTTAGACATAGTGTATATTATATATTTTTAAGAGGGTTGATAAATTGATTTAATCAAACGTCAAAAATACACTAATTTGGAAGAGAGCAAGTATATTTCCGTCAATTATTTGTGATAATTTGTCGGGAACGTTTGCATTAAAATAATTTTGTTACCATAATTTCAATCTTCGTCTTTTTGACGTTTAATTTCTAATTTAGCCCGATACATAACCTTTAAATAATAGTAACCTATTTTACGACATGGATAAAAAAGCCGAACTTTTGAAATTAGTGCCTGAGCAGGGCATCCTTCCCCTATATTTTAACAAAGACACACAGGTAAGTATAGACTTATTACGGGCTCTTTATAAAGCCGGTATTAAAACCGTAGAGTACACTAACCGTGGCGAGGCGGCTCTTAATAATTTCAGAGAAATGAAAAAGGTCTGTGACTCGGAATTAAAAGGAATGTACCTGGGTGTGGGCACTATAAAAAATGCTGAATCTGCGCAGGCGTTTATTGATGCTGGTGCTGATTATATTATTAGTCCGGGTCTGGTTGAAGATGCTGCTGAAGTTGCTGATAAAAATAATATGCTTTGGGTTCCGGGTTGTATGACGCCTACTGAAATCATCAGGGCTGAGAAATTGGGTGCTAAGTTTGTTAAGTTATTCCCTGGGAATATTTTAGGACCTTCTTTCCTTTCTGGAATCAAAGCCCTGTTTCCTGATCTTTTATTTATGCCTACTGGTGGAGTAGACACTACAAAAGAGAATATATCTGGTTGGTTCAAAGCTGGTGTATGTGCTGTTGGTATGGGAAGTAATCTGGTTACCAAGGATATTATGGACAACCGTCAATACGATTTACTAACCGAAAACACTATTAAAGTGTTAGAAACAGTTAGATCTTGTAAATAAAACAAACTAACCAATAAATAAACGAAATGGAAGTACAAAAACCGAGCAATTACAGGTGGACTATTTGCAGTCTCTTGTTTTTTGCAACTACAATCAATTATTTAGACCGACAGGTACTCTCTTTAACATGGAAAGATTACCTGGTACCCGAATTTCATTGGACCGATAGCGATTACGGAACAATAACCGCATTGTTCTCTATATTTTATGCCGGTTCGATGCTTATTGCCGGACGTTTTGTTGATTGGATGGATACCAAAAAAGGTTTCTTATGGGCAATTGGTGTATGGTCTGTTGGTGCATGTATGCACGCCTATTGCGGAATTGCTACCTCGGGCATAATTACCGGGAACTGGTTTGTAGGATTTGAAGGAGCTAAGGAGTCATTAAAAGCAGTGGGAGATACCGGCCTGGTATTGTCTACCAGCGTTACCCTGTTTATCATAGCCCGCTTTGTGCTTGCATTAGGCGAAGCCGGAAACTTTCCTGCGGCCATTAAAGCTACCGCAGAGTTTTTTCCGAAAAAAGACCGGGCGCTTTCTACCAGTATATTCAACGCAGGTGCAACAGTGGGTGCGTTGGCAGCACCGCTTACTATACCTTTTATCGCCGCGAAATGGGGATGGGAAATGTCATTTATTATTATCGGTGCTTTGGGCTTTGTATGGATGGGTTTTTGGGTATTTGTATATCAAAAGCCGGAAGTACATCCCAAGATTAATAAAGCAGAACTTGAGTATATTCAACAAGATATCACAGCAGATCGTAAGCTGGTAGATTACGTTGAAGAAACCACAACCAAGGCGTCGTTTATCCAATTGCTTAAATTCAGGCAAACCTGGGCTTTTGCCTTCGGTAAGTTTATGACTGATGGTGTTTGGTGGTTCTTCTTGTTTTGGACACCGGCTTATTTGAGGGATATCTACGGTATGGATTCTACACAAAGCGCATTACCGCTGTTTGTTCTCTATATGATTACCTTATTGTCGATAGTAGGCGGATGGTTGCCAACCTATTTTGTAGATAAGCTTGGCATGAATCCTTATGCCGGCCGGATGCGGGCGATGTTAATCTTCGCGTTTTTCCCTCTGCTTGCTCTATTGGCTCAGCCTTTAGGTCAGACAAGTTACTGGGTGCCGATTATTATTATCGGTATTGCGGGTGCCGCCCATCAATCATGGTCTGCAAATATATTTTCAACCGTGGGGGATATGTTTCCTAAAAAAGCAATCGCTACTGTTACAGGTATAGGCGGTATGGCAGGTGGTATCGGATCAACTATTATAAATAAAGGTTCTGGAGTACTTTTCACTCATGCCGGAGACACTCAAATGCAGTTTATGGGTTTTCAGGGCAAAGAAGCGGGATATTTCATTATATTCTCTATTTGTGCAGTCGCTTATCTTATAGGATGGGGAGTAATGAAGGCTTTAGTGCCGAAATACGCGCCTATTACCGGTTTGTAGGTTAAAAGACTAATTTTTTTAACGGCCTCGAGTTTACTCGAGGCCGTTTTCTTGTTGTAAGGAAAATTCGACAGCGGATTTTTTATGCATTAGAACTCCAACGCCAAGCAATTTTTGAATGTTGGATTAAATCCCTCAGGTTTAACTTTCGTATAAAGTAACAGAATCTTTACAGCTAATCTTATCCGATAACATAACGCTACAGGTTGCACTTCCTCATATTTAATCCTAAGTTAGCTTCCATAAAACCCCCGACTGATTCATTCAGTTTACTATCATTTATAACCAAAAATTAAGCCTATATGGGAATTTCTACTTTTGCATGGCAGCGCATTCTGGCCACTATCGTATTTTTTTTATGCTTCATCGGTGTAAACTCTGCTCAAACACCCGCGTTTCCGGGAGCAGACGGATTTGGAAGACATGCCCAAGGCGCACGCGCATCTGCGGTACGCGAAGTTTATGTTGTTACCAATCTTAACGATAGCGGAACTGGTTCTTTCCGCGACGCAGTAAGCAAATCTGGTCGTGTTGTAGTATTTGCCGTCGGCGGAATTATCCGGATTGTTACAGATGTAGCTGTGGCATCAAACACCACTATAGCCGGACAAACGGCACCTGGCGACGGGATTGTGATCGCAAACAAACGGGTAACATTTACCAGTTCTAACAACACTATTGCGAGGTTTCTCCGCATCCGGTTAGGTGCCACAGGGAACTCGGGAAAGGACGTTTCTGGTTTAGCCAGTGGTGCCAATATGATTTTTGACCACATGTCTTTTACTTGGGCTATGGATGAAGTTTTTTCCATCAACTACGATGGAAAAGGAACTTCTATCGATAATATCACTATCCAAAACTCCATCATCGGGCAAGGCCTTCATCGCGAGAATCACTCGGCAGGAGGTTTGATTCAGACTCCCGACGGTGGTAAAGTGAGTTTAATTAAAAACTTATATATCAGTAATAAAACCCGGAATCCTAAAGTAAAGGGCGTGAACGAGTTTGTAAACAATGTGGTTTATAACTGGGGAAATGGTAACCGATTGGGCGATCAGTTAAATTATGGCTGGTCGGGAGATGCCTATATCATGGGCGGATCCTCCGGAACATCGGAGGTAAATATTATCAATAACTACTTTATGGGGGGCCCTTTAACCGAGCCTCTGGAGAAAACCCCTTTCTCCAGAGGTACCGGATCGTTCCACCTGTTTGGTGCTGGAAATATTTTTGATAACAACAGAAACGGAGTTCTTGATGGCGCTGAAGTACCTTACGACAGCACTTCAGTGGGATATCCCGGCATTGCAATCAGTTCATTTAAAACACAGCCGTATCCATATCCTGCCGCCAACCCGGCTTTGTCTGCGGTCGCGGCTTATCAGCATGTAATAGATAATGTGGGTGCTACTTATCCTCACAGAGATGAGCTGGATGCTTTTTTAATTGATGAGGTAAAATCTAAAGGAGTTAAAGGTTTTTACGTCTACAAAGAAACAGATTTGCCATTAGCGAATGGTGGATTGGGAAACGTTTACGGAGCTGACGCCCCTCAGGACACAGACAGCGACGGTATGCCTGACACTTGGGAGGAAGCAAACGGACTCGACAAAACGAACAAAGCCGATGCCGTAGCGTTCAGCACAACTGAAACAGGATACTTAAACATCGAGGTTTATGTCAACCAATTGGCATTAAATCCTCCTACCAGCTTTTTAAGGCCGCCTTCTAATCTTATCGCAAGCGCAATCACTCCAAACTCACTTAACCTGGGCTGGACGGATAATTCGGATTCAGAACTGGGCTTTATTCTTGAGCGTTCAATAAACGGAACCGCATTCAGTATTCTGGATACACTCAATGCTAACACAACCACTTTTAGTGATGCGGGACTGGAGCCAAATAAAACGTATTACTATCGGATCAAAGGTTTCACTGCAGCGGAGACATCGGCCTATGCCACCCTCACCACAAAGACTACTACTCCGCCATCGGCTCCTTCCGTTCCCTCGTCGCCATCACCCGCCAACGCATCAACAGGACTAGAGGTGGCAAATCGTAATCTTACCTGGACCGGAAGCACCAACACAAGCTCGTACCAGGTTTATTTCGGTACAGACACCGCTAACCTTATATTGAAAGGTACTGTTGCTTCAGCGTCTTATCCAATCACCGGTCTCGTAGAAAATACTACCTACTTCTGGCGGGTGGATGCGGTTAATAATTTAGGAACTACTGCGGGCGATGTATGGTCATTTAAGACTTTGAAAAATTATCCTTTGGGTATTATCGGCGACTGGCGATTTGATGAAACCATCGGGACAGTTGCCGCCGATAGCAGCAGTTATAGAAATGACGCCGAAGTAAGCGATGTGCCTGACTACTCATGGGAAGAAGGTAAGATCAATAACGGCATCTATCTGAAAACCATGACTGCGGCCTCAGGGGTACTTGTACCTCATGAGGATCATTTGTTACTTGATAAAAACTCTTTCAGCTTCTCTTTATGGATTAAAGGACCTGCTCAATCAGCGGTTTCAAAATACCTGTTCCACAAAGGCACCTTTATTAAAAACACGGCCACAGGAGCTACAGGTAAATGGTTTGGAATAGAACTTAAAGACGGGAATTTAATTTTTGCGGTAGATGATGACGTAACTAAAACCTCAGCAACAACCCCTCATGCCCCATTTTTTAATAACAACTGGAATCATCTGGTAGTTGTTCGTGATGTAGCCGCTAAGAAACTCCGCATTTACAACAACGGAGCTTTAATGGTAGAAGCAACCGACAATACGCTGGGAGGAATAGGAGGCGACGAGCCGCTGGTTATAGCGAACACCAACTCTTTTAACGCTCCTTTTACCGGAATGCTGGACGAGCTTAAAGCTTTCAATTATGTTTTAACGGAAAATGATATTCTTCGTTTGTATCATACAAGCCCACTGCCATTACAGGCTTTTTCACCAAATCCTGTAAGCAACGCTACTACAACAACTACAACGCAAGTTACCGCTACCTGGAAGGGAGGAGTTAATACCAATACCTACAAGCTATATCTGGGCACCTCAGCCAGCAATCTCGTATTTAAAGGAGACGTAGATGTTAGCAGTCCTACTTATCAGTTCATTGGTTTGAATGCCAGCACTACTTATTTCTGGAGAGTTGATGCCATTGGTCCGGCAGGAATCACCCAAGGAAATGTTTGGTCATTCAAAACGCCTTATCCGCAGGGAATTGTAGCCGACTGGAAGCTGGATGCCACATCAGGTACTGCGATTACTGATAGCTCTCCCTATCAGATGAACGGTACATTGCAAAATATTACCGATTATGTATGGGAAGCCGGAAGAATTAATAACGGTTTGAACTTGCGTACGGTGAATGCTAATACCGCAATTCGAATTCCGCACAAAGACAATATCTCTTTTGACAAAACATCGTTCAGCGTTTCGCTATGGGTTAAAGGCGCACAACCCACTACTCCAACAGTATCGGCTTACTTGTTTCACAAAGGAACATTCAGCCGAAACACCACTACGGGTGCAACAGGTAAGTGGTTGGGAGTGGAGTTAAAAAGCGGAAATATTACCTGGAATGTGGATGATGATGTTACAAAAAGTTCAACTTCCGGGATAAGCAGCAGTGCTTTCCTTAATAATACATGGGTTCATGTTGTTTTTGTACGTGATGTGGCAGCTAAGCGATTACGGATTTACAGAAATGGAACACTGGCTGTTGAGTCGACAGATAATACCGTGAATGGAATCGCAGGAATTGAACCTTTAAATATCGCCAACACTCAGGATTTAAACTCTCCGTTTAAAGGAATGCTAGATGAGATCAAGATGTTTAATTATGCCTTAACTCCCTCCGAGATTAGCGGCCTGG
Organism: Sphingobacteriaceae bacterium; assembly: GCA_014380615.1. GTDB lineage: Bacteria > Bacteroidota > Bacteroidia > Sphingobacteriales > Sphingobacteriaceae > Paradesertivirga. Next base: position 4,840 of record JACMJM010000042.1, on the reverse strand, counting down.
CTGCTGCTAAAGATGCGCAGACGATCACTTTTGCCGCTATTGAACCTAAGGAAGTTGCAGATGAAGATTTCGACGCAGGTGCCACCACTACGTCTGGTTTGCCGATTAGTTATACCAGTTCGAATTCTAATGTGGCTACAATTGTGAATGGGAAGATCCATATAGTAGGAGCGGGATCGTCTACCATTATTGCATCGCAATCAGGAAACGCTGCCTATATCGCCGCTGTTCCTGTAACTCAGGTGCTTTCGGTTTCTAAAAGAGATCAAAGCATTACTTTTAACGCTATTGCTGAGAAAACAATTGGCGATGAGGACTTTGATGCTGCTGCACTTGCAAGCTCTGGTTTGCCTGTAAGCTATTCAAGTTCGGATACAAGTGTAGCAACGATTGTTAACGGGAAGGTTCATGTACTTGCAGCAGGAACGAGTGTTATAACAGCAAGTCAAGGTGGCGATGCAACGTATACCGCTGCCGCATCGGTTTCGCAAACGCTAACTGTTATCAAGAAATCCCAGTCTATAACCTTTACACCTATACCTTCAAAAGTATATGGCGAGCCAGATTTCCCGATCGAAGCCAATGCAAGCTCTGGCCTTCCGGTTACCTTTAGCAGCACAAATCCATCTGTGGCAACTGTAAGTAATGGAGTTATACAAATAAATGGAATAGGTTCAACAATAATTTCAGCCTCTCAGGCAGGAAACGATAGTTACAGTGCGGCACCTGGTGTCAGTCAGTATTTTGTTGTAGTTGCCGATACTATTGCTCCAACTATGCCTGGAAATCTTGCTGCAACCGCAAGCGATTCAACCGTAACACTCACTTGGGATGGATCTGCTGATTTTATAGGAGTAACAGTGTATAACGTTTACAAAGACGGCACCTTATTGGCTCTCGTTCAAGGCACTACGTACACTGTTACAGGTTTAAGTTCTTCAATAACTTATGCTTTCCAGGTGGTGGCCACAGATAATGCGGGAAATCTGTCTCAGCCCGCAACTATATCAGTAACCACGCCAGATACACAGGCACCGAGTATTCCGGCTGCTTTGATAGCTGATAAAAGTGTAGCGCACAAAGTAGCCTTAAGCTGGCAGCCTTCTACCGATAATGTGGGCGTTGTAGGTTACAATATTTATTGGAATGGAATTCTGCTGAATACGGCTCTTTTAACGGGCACAAGCTACCTTGCAGAAAGACCCATTGGTAAAAACGTATACGAGTTTACCGTAAAAGCGGTTGATGCCGCCGGGAATAGTTCGCTGGCAAGCAACATTGCGATCTCTGCCAATGGAGTGATTAAAGAGAATTCAAGTTCGGCATTAAGTTTAAATGATCTTGCCCTGGTATCGTTAACAAATAATGCAGAAGGATTATCAACGTACCCGAACCCATCTCAGGGAAACTTTAGTTTGAATGTAAATAGCAGTCAGAATGGAAAAATAACCATTTCGATTTTCAATACTTCGGGCATGTTGATTAAAACTTTCTCTGATTTAAAGAATGGCGTTTATCAGAAGGAGATTTCTTTAACTGGACTGGCTGCAGGAACCTACGTTGTTCGTGTTAACGTTAATAGTTTTGTTCAGTCGAAGGCTGTCATTATTAATTAGATGTTGATTAAGGTTAGTATCGGACGACTCAGGCAGATCGCAAAGATTAATCCGATGACTAAATTCAGGTAAAACTTGAGGTCGCAATTTGCGACTTCAAGTTTTTTCTTTTAGAATCCATTTTCCTATCTTGGGTTGCCTTAACCATGGAATCACTATCTATCATCCCCGACGAAATCGTTGTAAATAAAATCTTTGTTATTCGCAAACAGAAAATAATGCTCGATAGCGATCTGGCCGAATTATATGGCGTTGAAACTAAAGTTTTGAATCAGGCAATTAATCGTAATATCGAACGATTTCCTGAAGACTTCATGTTTCGTCTATCTGAATCGGAATGGCGGAACTTGAAGTCACAATTTGTGACCTCAAGTTGGGGAGGAAGACGAACTCTTCCTTACGCATTTACAGAACACGGTGTTTTGATGCTTTCCAGCGTACTCAACAGTAAGCGTGCAATTCAGGTAAACATACAGGTGATGAGAATATTTACCCGTATCCGTCAATCCATCGCAGAGAATAAGGGCCTAAGGTCAGAAATTGAGGGAATAAAAAAGATGGTTCATAGCCAAAATCAGAACATTGAAATAGTATTTCAATACCTTGATGAATTAATGGAGAAGCGTGAGAATCCTCCACCAAGAAAAAGGATTGGATTTATGCCGGATGAACTGTAAGAATTTACATTCATCGGATGACTGAGGCAGATCGCTAATAGTCATCCGATGATTAACCAGGGAGCCAAGATTTACGCTTTCTGGCTTTTCAGAATGTCCCTTATCTCGCTTAATAAGGCCTCTTCTTTACCGGGTACCACAGCAACTTCCACAACCTCTTCTTTACGTTTTAGGGAATTGATAAATTTTACGATTAGAAATATGCAAAAAGCAACAATTAAAAACTGGATCAGAGCATTGATGAAATTTCCGTATTTTATGGATACTTCCGCAACTTTGTTTACTGCATCTTCTGCTTTTAAAACCAGCTTTTTATCCGCAAAGTCTACACCTCCCATTACATAACCCAGTGGAGGCATAATAATGTCATCGACCAGCGAAGTAACAATTTTTCCGAAAGCTGCACCGATAATAACACCCACAGCGAGGTCGATTACATTGCCTCGAACGGCAAACTCTTTAAATTCTTTGATGATAACCATAGTTTGCGAGATTAAATGCTTTTCTAAGCTAAGTATTATTAAATTAAGGGCATAAAAAAACCTCCGTAGAGGAGGTTTTAAAATTATATCGCTTTTCTGAGTTTGATAATTCGCACCCAGTGCATAAACTTCAATACCGGATATACCGGGTCTATTTCAAACCACTTCTTGCCGAAATTCGGACTGTTTGGGTGCATGTGGTGATTGTTCTGAAATAATTCGCCCAACATAAAAAAGTCAAAAGGAGTTGTATTTTTCGAATGGTCGCCGTTATCAAAATTAGAGTATCCGTACTTATGGCCGCACCAGTTTACTAGCGCTCCATGTAATGGGCCCATTACGAAATGAATCGGAAGTAATAAAAACATCCACCACTGTGTTGCGAAGATTACATAAAACGCTATGTAGAATGCCACAAAGCCTAAACGCGACCACATTGAGGAAGCTACGATGTCTAAAGTTCTCCATTCGGGATAATTTCCTTTAAAACGGGTCTCAGGCTCGCGGTTATATTTAACATACTCCTGGAAAATAATTTTAGTATGCCACATCATTTGAAACACATCTCTGAAGAAATGCGGTGAATGCGGATCTTTCTCAGTATCACTATAAGCATGATGCATCCGGTGAAGGATGGCATAAGCTCTTGGATTTAAAAAAGACGCTCCCTGAAATACCCAAGTCATGATATAAAATACACGCTCCCAGAACTTGCTGGTGGTGAACATTTTATGTGAGGCGTAACGGTGAAGGAAAAAAGTCTGAAAGAATAAAGACAGGAACCAGTGTGTAAGAAAAAAGATTAAAATAATCACAAATAAAAAATTTAATAAAGATTCAATTTATAGGAAGATGCCTTTTTTGCAGCCTCGTATATAAACGCAAAAGTAAGAATCTTGGTTTATTAAAATTTATTAATTGGAATTAATGACTTTGAGAGGATTAAGATATTCAAGTTCAAAAGTCTTGGCAAGTCAGGGATCAAATATCAAAGTTAGGATTTCGTATATTTGTTATAAAGCAGATTGAAAATGATATCACAGATAGAAAGAGAAGAATTAGCGAAAATTATCTTGAGCACGGATGACGAGACGCTTATCAATCAGGCCAAAGATTTACTTTTTGTCCAGAATAGCTGGGAGAGCTTACCTAAACAGGTGAAAGACGACGTCACTACCTCGATTAAAGAATTGGAGGAGGGTTTAGGCATTCCGCATACAAAGGCAATGAAGAAATACGGTAAATGGCTTTAGAGATAGTTTGGTCTCCAAGAGCAATTAAAAACTTCGATTCAGTTATAGCGTATCTGGAACGACACTGGACGGAACGTGAAGTGCGAAACTTTGTAAAGCAAACTTTAAAAACAGTTTCACTTGTAAGCGAGTTTCCTTACCTCTACAAACCGTTAGTAGGCAACGAAACTATCAGGGAAGCAGTTGTTACAAAACATAACGTTTTGATCTATCGACCAGATAATGATCGTCTTGAAATATTGACAATCTTTGACACCAGACAACATCCTGAGAAAAAGAGATTATAGTCCGACCGGGCGATAAGATTTGATCTACAAAGAGTAAGAAGTTCTTTTACTAATTTCTGTTTCTCCAACGAAGAGCGGTAAAATGAGGATTGTCCCATAGGACCTCCTCTTCGGAGAGCAAAGCGGGGCGTTTACCCTAGCTGAAGCCGCTTTCTAAAAAAAACTCACCTAAATCCTCTCCAAAGGAGAGGACTTTGAAGGATTTCGGGCTTACCTTATTGCACTAATCAAACAATACCCTTGATCTGAACATCCAAACTCCTCTCCTTCAGGAGAGGGCGCCAAAGCCACCGCGCAAAGGCGGGTGAGGTTTTTTCTTTTTTTACTTTGCCCTTAACTTTATTCCTCCTATCTTTGCAATCCCTTTTTGAGGGGTATACTAATATTTTTAATTAATTTAATATCAAGCAAGTGAATACGTTAAGTTACAAAACTGTCTCTGCTAACAAATCAAATGTCGACAAACAATGGATAGTTGTTGACGCTGAAGGCGAGATTTTGGGGCGCTTATCTTCTAAGATCGCT
>JACMJM010000041.1 GCA_014380615.1 Sphingobacteriaceae bacterium | reverse complement strand
TTGCTGACTGGAAAATGCTGATAGGATTTACCATGGTAATGATAAACACCTGAATCCCGGGTACCCAACCAAAGATTTCCTTTTCGATCTTCCAAAACATCCCAGAAGCTGGAGAAGCGGGGCGAACTTATTTTACTTGTTAGATTGTTAAAAGATGTTCCATTGTATCGATACACGCCTAGGTAAGAAGCAATCAAAATGTCTCCATTCCTGGCAAGCTTTACATTGCGAACCATACTTATAGGCACCTTGGAGGTGGCCGCCTCTTTAATCCGAGACTCGGAGTATAATCCTTTACTGATATTATCTTGTGGTGCGTTTGTTTGATTTTGTCCATAGGAACTGTGAAAAACAGACATTAAGAACGGAGCAAATAGTTTTACGTGTTTTATCATCTTCTTCTTTTTATTAGGAACAACTTTTTATTAAAGGAAATCTTTCAGTTCTCGCCGGTTTTGGATTTTATGATGAATACTAACTCATTTTTTAAAAATGATATGTCCGCAGGGAAGAGAATCAATCTGCGGGATCATTCTATAAAAAAGGTGTTGTCCTTTTAGGATAAGTTCTGCCCGGTTACCCCCCCTTGACTCGTCTTTCCATGCAGTACCTCTTGCTTGATAAAAGACCGTTCCGATATAGAAAAGACAATCCTCTTTAGGATTAATAGTTCTTTGAAACATAGTTGGTTTATTAAAGTCTAAAAATGATTCTAAATTTTTTCCACCATAGTTATACAAGATTTGTTTTTCGTTCATCATTGTATCGGGAGGTAGGAATACTTTCATGTACACGTTTCCCCCTTGGCTGGTTGCGAAGGAATCTGCAGGAAAATTAATTGTTAGCTCCAAGGGCTTAGCAGTTTCATTAATTATACGAGTGAAGAATATTAAGAAACTATAATTACTGTTTTTACCCTTAGAACCAGTGTAAGGACCACCTCTTGGAAAGCCGTTTTGTATGATTATGCTTTTGCCGTCAGAATCAGTATACTCATACTTAGTGTAAATATTATGTTCATTAGGTCTGGGGGAAGTCACTGTATCTTTGTTTCCGGACTTGATATTTTCTTTTGGAAGCTCAGTTTTGTTTTGTCCTTTACAGTAAGTGTAAAAAACAAGTATCAAGAACAAAGCACATACGTGTGTGTATTTCATGATTTCTTTTAATTACTTGGATTCAAGCCTTTATTTTTTTGCTACGATCTTCATATAGATTTCGATGTCGTCAGAAACAGCTTGATCAGCTAAATTATCGTAAAACTTTCCTGATCTATAACGGATACCCCAATTTGTCCGGTCAATGATCAACTTGCCCTTCGCTTTTACAATTCCGTCCTGAACTTCCATTTTGACCGGAAAAGTAACTGGGTGTGTGACACCTTTAATCGTCAGATCACCTTTAACTATAGTGAGACCACTCAATGATTCAATCTTAGTAATTGCGATTTTAGAAATGGGAAATTTTTCGACATCAAAATAATCAGGCGATTTTAAGTGTTGAACAGGCGTATTTTTACTCGCCTTGTCTCTAAATTCTATTGAATTCATGTCTATTTCAGCTGTACCACCCATAAGTTGGGCGTTTTCAATCATCAATTCTCCTTTTGATATATAGACGTACCCTACGTGTTCTTCGTCAATATCAAATAGCATTGAACCTTTCCATGTTATAGCACTTTCAGCCGTATCTATAACATATTTTTGTCCCCTGGATACGGGATTTGTCAATTTATTCTTTTCATTTTCCTGTTTTGCGTGACCACGACAACCGAAGAATAAAGGAGCGATAATTAAAATTAGGTATGAGAATGATAGCCTGTTTTTCATACTACAGAAATATATTGATTAAGAATAATTGACAAATGATTTAAAATAAGCAGCCATTTTAGAAGGACTCAATGGACTGTATTTTATTTGTGTGCTTTAAGTTGTACTACATCTGCTTTAAGAGACTGATTTTCCGTTTTCATTAATTCCATCTCCTTTTTGAAATCGATCATATACAAAGTCAGCTCCTCTATCTTCTGAAGAAGCTTAGCGTTCATTTCGCCCAGTTTAATTCCATCTTTTTCTACTTCTGCTGCAGAGGGAATATCAGGTAAATGTTGGTTCTGTTGAATGTACCTTTCCAAATCAGGTAAGCTGGTGAGTTTGTATGCAGGTTTAAAAACGAAATTTGGCCATGAAGGAGAAGCCGAAAGTTTGACTTTAACTTCTTTAGCTAGAATAGTACCGTTGACAGCCAACTTTTCACCCGGAGTTGTAGTGCCGATGCCAACATTGCCCGATGTAGACAACCTTAACAATTCCATTGAATTGCCATAATTAAAAATAAGGTCATTACCGGCTATTCCAACTGGTGGCGAATATCCCAATACTAAGCCCCATTTGTAAGTGGAAGCATTGAGTCTATCTGTACTCTTAGATGTGTTATGAAAGGTAATCCCGCCATAGTCTATACCATTAGTAGCAATCACAAGACCTTCAGAGTAAGCCACGCGAGAAGAATTAATACGACCATTACCACTTGCTATTGGACCAACAAACGTTGCAGACGTTCCTGTTAATTTCCCTGCAAAGTTGCCAGCTCCATTAACATCTAATTTATGGCCTGGAGTAGTTGTGCCAATGCCTACATGTCCTTCGGTTGGAAATGTATTTGCTTGCGGAACAGTAATGGTCTTGGGCCTTTGTACTGGATTGTAAAAACCTTTCCACTTATAAGCAGTTGCAACACTATTTATTATTTCATCTAAAATAGCTGGATCATAGGTATTTGCCATCACAACTACTCCATTGCCACCTTCCATACTGCCATAATACTTACTGATAAATCCTTCATCCTGCCCAGTATGTTCAAAGTAAGTTTGCTCGCCTTTTTTTATGATGAATACACCCAAGGCTGCCGAATTGTTATCATATGGTGTAAGCCTTAATTTAGTCATTTCTTGTGAAAGCACTTTGTTGGATTTCCCCTGTAATGCCAGCTGTGTCTCAATGATGTAATAAGCCAGATCTGTTGGGTTCGTCCATAACCCTGCAGCCGCCTGTTCAGGATAAATATGATATTTCCCTTTTACCTCTTTTCCATCATTGTAATATCCGGATGCCAAAAGTTTTTGTTTATCCCTTAGCGGGGGCTGGGTATAAAAACTATTTTTCATGCCCATAGGCTTTAATACATTTTCCCGCATGAATAGATCATAAGGCTTACCTGTGATGTCTTGTAATATTAGTTGAGAAATTGTGGTTCCTCCACCTGAGTATTGATATTTCAATCCTGGTTCAAATGCAGAACGGACAGCCGAGGTATTAGCAGGCTTTTTGCCCTCAAGTACTTGTATAAGTGATGGGATTGAATCACCTCTTTCATACCCCGGGAAACCATGCACACTTAAACCTGCTGTATGGCTAAGCAGGTTTGCAAGAGTTACTTTTTTGCTTTCAGATAATGAATATTTGCTTTTGGATAATGAATCATATGGAAACTTCCATGTTGTTAGATAATCGTTGACATCAGCATAAAGATTCAGTCTTTTATCCTGCGCCAATTTTAAAACACCAACACCATTCAGGGATTTACTAATTGAACCTGCCTGGAATAGGGTAGTTGTAGTAACAGGACGTTGCTCTACACTATCAGCCCAACCATAACCTCTTACCCATTCTATTTTGTAGTCTTTAATGACTGCAATACTAACACCATTGACATGATAAAAATTCATTCTTTCCTTAAGGGTATGGCTAGGATCACCTTCAACACGCACCCAAAGACCGAGGTTGTTTTCCACCTCTTTTATTTTTGACTCTATTTCAGGAGAATATTTCTTTTCCTGAGCATAAAGTGTCGTGAATAATACTTGACAAAGGGATATTAGGAACAATGAGTGTACATATTTCATCATTAGTAATTAATTATAAACAATTCTAAAAGATTCGATATTCATTGAACAAACTTAGCTGGCTACTCAATTAGTTGCTAGTAAAACATTGTAAAATGAATTGTAAAAACTGTAAAATCACCTGTAAATGAAGCCGTAACGATAGATAATTCATATTTTTACGTATGAAGTTAAGACCCCGATCTCTTTTTGTTACCGCTTTCCTTCTTATTGTTATTTCTGCGACTTTATGTTTCAAGTCCGACAATACTGATTTTGTAGCTGCCCGGGAGATTATTGTTATGCGGAATATTGGGCATAAAATTTTACTCAGTTCCGGTGATACCAGTTCGAGAGTTTTACCAGTCAATAAAACAGGCGACAATCAATATCATATCCGCTTTGCGAGCACCTTGAAGTTTTCCTCGGATTCAATCGTAAAAATTATTCGGCAAGCTGTAGAAACAAACAACTTACCTTCTGATTACATCGTAAATGTTGTAGAATGCCATAAAAATCAAGTGGTATACGGATTTGCCATTCTTAAATCTGAACAGACTAATCTGGTGGCTTGTAAGGGCAGGATACAGCCTAAAGCATGTTATTCAATAAAAATCACCTTCCGGGATACTGCTTTTAGTACACTAAACAAGGACTATTTTATAGGAGCAGGTGGCGGTTTGACAGCCCTGATGCTGATTTTTTCGGGACTAAGAATAAGTTATAGAGAGAAAAGAACTGCTGGCAGACAGGTAAAACCCTCTTTAGTTGCATCCGAAATAATTGCAATTGGGAATTATAAATTTCATAGAGATAAGCAGTATCTGGAATATAATGAAGAAAACATTGAACTCTCAGTCAAGGAATCAAAACTGTTATACATACTTTCAAGGAAGCTTAATGAGGTTGTCGAAAGAGCTGAACTTCAAAAAGTTTGGGAAGATGAAGGTGTAATTGTTGGCCGTAGTTTGGACATGTTTATTTCCAAACTACGAAAAAAACTAGAGAACGACTCAACTGTACAACTTGTTAATGTTCATGGCAAAGGATATAAGCTGGAAATTAACTCTTAGTAAGAATCTCCTATAGCTTTAGGGAAATATAAACGGGACTAATAATTGAATAAAATCAATTCTAGCCTTTTTTGCCAAAAATTAATTCTACAACACCCAAGGATAAGATCCCAGCCTTATGAATTGTTAAGCGGCATCTTACTGAAGAAGATAATCTGTCAACTGGTCGTGGAATAAATCGGAAGACGAAGTAAGGAGAATTTATGCCGCCGAAAGCCGGTTTACTGCTTTTTCTTCGCAGGTTAAATTGCGGCTTTTAAAAGCTGAAACAATTTACCTTTTGTAGCCCCGGCCTACAACATGTTTAATTGAGGATTATGGAATTGCTCACCAGAATTATGCAAAATCATATTTTGGTGATTTGATTCCAACAAAAAAGCCTGCAATCTGTTGATTTGCAGGCTTTTAATGATTTTTGCTAGTGTTTCCAGTAGCCCGTAGGGGAATCGAACCCCTGTTTCTAGAATGAAAATCTAACGTCCTAACCCCTAGACGAACGGGCCAAAAAAAGAAGTGTCCTAAAACACTTCTTTGGTAGCGGGGACCAGACTCGAACTGATGTCCGCCAGCTGGCGGATATGAGCCCGACGAGCTTTGAAACTCGCTGGTGTTTATTGACTCTCGCAGTCAATTCTTGTAGCGGGGACCAGACTCGAACTGATGACCTTCGGGTTATGAGCCCGACGAGCTACCAACTGCTCCACCCCGCACTCTCAACAATCTTCGGTTTTAGGCTTTATTACTTATTTCCTTACTCCCTTAATTGGACTGCAAAGATATATTTCGTTTCTTTGCAGTCCAAATGTTTTTTAAAATAAATTTCCATGTCGCATAAAGCCGGATTTGTGAGTATAGTAGGTAAGCCAAACGCAGGTAAATCTACCTTAATGAATGCGCTTGTAGGCGAAAAAATGTCGATTATAACGCCTAAGGCACAAACCACCCGCCACAGGATAATCGGAATAGTGAACGAGGAAGATTACCAGATCGTTTTTTCCGATACCCCTGGTGTTATCAAACCCAAGTACGGTTTACAGGAAAGTATGATGGGTGCCGTTAACGACTCGCTTGTCGATGCCGATATCATTCTATTGGTTACAGACATTAACGAACGTTTCGACGAGAACGACATACTTGAGAAACTCAAGAAAACATCTTCCCCTACAGCAGTAGTCATTAACAAAATCGACACCTCAACCCAGGAAGAAGTGGAGGCTAAAATCGAGTACTGGAAAGAAACTCTTAATCCGGAAGTAATTTTCGGAACTTCAGCCTTGCACGACTACAATGTTGATGCCGTGATGAATTTCATACTCGACAAATTGCCCGAGCATCCGGCTTATTACGAAAAAGATACTCTCACCGACAGAAATGAACGTTTCTTTGTATCCGAAATCATCAGGGAAAAGATCTTTAAACTTTATCAAAAAGAAATTCCTTACAGTACTGAAATTATCATTACCTCTTTTAAAGAAGAAGAAAAAATTAATCGCATTAGCGCAGAAATAATTGTGGAACGGGATTCGCAGAAGAATATACTAATCGGTCCCGGTGGTGCGATGCTCAAAAAAGTCGGCACGTACGCACGTAAAGACATCGAAGAATTTCTTCAAAAAAAGGTTTTCCTTGAGATGTTTGTTAAAGTTATACCCGACTGGCGCAACAGGAAGAACTACTTGAAAAGTTTCGGGTACGAAGATTAGCAAAAGGTTTCTGATATCTGTATCAGGTATAAAGTATCAGGTATCATGACTGGATGCAGAAGGACGCACAAGAATGTAATAAAGCTGCTTAACAATAAATTTAATTGAGATGCATAATTTTAAAGAACTGAGAGTGTGGCAAAAATCAATCGATCTAACGGTAGAGGTGTATACAGCCTTGTCAACTTTTCCGGATGACGAGAAGTTTGGTTTAATATCTCAGATGAAAAGAGCATCTGTGTCAATTCCCTCCAACATAGCTGAAGGGGCTGGTCGAAATTCAAATAAGGAGTTTAAACATTTCCTTTCAATAAGCCTGGGTTCGATATTTGAACTTGAAACGCAGCTTATTATTTCAAATCGCTTGGGTTTAGTAGGCGACAAATCAACACAAGAACTAAATATTAAAATAACTGATCTCCAGAAGATGATTTTTGCTTTAGAGAAAACCATTTCCTGACAGGATCTTTATCATCAATAAATACCGGTATCATATCCAGGATCTTTAAAGCATTTGATCTTAATACCTGATACTATATACCTAATACCAAACAATGAGTAATATCGTAGCTATAGTTGGACGGCCCAACGTTGGAAAGTCAACTTTATATAACCGCTTAACCGAATCGCGGAAAGCAATTGTGGATGATCAGAGTGGGGTTACCCGCGATCGCCATTATGGTGTGGCCGAATGGATTGGTAAGCAATTTACGGTAATCGACACGGGCGGCTATGTTGCTCATTCGGAAGATGTTTTCGAAGCGGCAATTCGCGAACAGGTTATCATCGCGATCGAAGAAGCGTCGGTAATATTATTCATGGTGGATGTTACTACCGGAATTACTGACCTTGACGACAGTATCGCAGATCTGTTAAGGAGAAGTAAAAAACCTGTTTTTGTAATTGCGAATAAGGTAGACAATAACAAGTTATTAGACGATGTTCATCAGTTTTACAGCTTCGGCCTGGGAGAAATATATTCCATCTCATCCATGACCGGATCTGGCACTGGCGAGCTGCTTGACGGAGTTGTATCTCACTTTCAAGAAGACCAGCCTGAGGAATCCGCGCTGCCTAAATACGCTATAGTAGGCCGCCCAAATGTGGGGAAATCGTCTTTAATCAATGCTCTGATAGGGAAAGACAGAAATATCGTCACTCCTATCGCTGGTACCACCCGCGACTCTATCCACATTCACTACAACCAGTTTGGTCATGAGTTTATGCTGATAGACACCGCCGGGCTTCGTAAAAAAACGAAGGTTAAAGAGAATATTGAATTTTACTCGGTAATGCGTACCATTAAAGCACTGGAGGAAGCCGATGTAGTAATTCTAATGATTGATGCCGTTGACGGGATGGAATCTCAGGACATAAACATCTTTCACCTTGCCGAAAAGAACAAAAAAGGTGCGGTTATTTTGGTTAATAAATGGGATTTGATTGAAAAAAACAATAAAACAACCAAAACCTTTGAAGATGAGATCAGGCAGCGGCTGGCACCTTTCTCCGACGTGCCGATTGTATTTACCTCTGTAACCGAGAAACAACGGATTTTTAAAGCCGTTGAGGCTGCCGCTAAGGTATTTGAGAATAAAACAAAAAAGATCCCGACTTCTAAGTTAAACGACATTCTCTTGCCGATAATCGAGAATTACCCCCCTCCTGCTTTGAAGGGAAAATATGTTAAAATTAAGTATATCACACAAATCAACGCATCCTCACCCATGTTTGCGTTCTTCTGTAACTTACCGCAATACATTAAAGACCCGTATAAACGCTTTCTGGAAAATAAAATAAGAGAACATTTTGATTTCAGCGGTGTTCCCATTCAAATATATTTCAGACAGAAATAACATATGAAAAAGCTTTTATTTACCATTTGTTTCGCCGCAAGCATAGCACTAGCATCATGCAGCGGCCCCCGGGAAGAATCATACGATCAAGACTCCATAGATGCGGCAAGATCCGCAGACTCGATGCTACAGAATGAGTTGAATGCTGACACCACAATGAATACCGACAGCACCACAGATACTATGTCTACCGATTCCATGCAGGATAAATCACGAAAACCTTAAAAAACTCAAGGTTGCTTCAGTTCCTGAAGCGACCTTGCTATCACCTTATCACGGGCGTTTAATACCCGATAATAAGCTTCGTCGCCAAAGTAAACTTTTCCTAAAAGTGCCTTAATCTCTGTATTAACTGCTTCCCTGGCAATTTCGTTCATCCTTGAGTTGGTTTTAATTCCGCTTTTAATCGCCATAGAAATCAACTCTTGGTACTGGTTATCATTAAGGTGATATTGATCGATGATGTTTTTTATTGATGCCGGAGTATAAGTGCCGATAATTTTGCTGAATAAAAACTCGGTTAAAATCCCTTTTTCTCGTAAAGCATAATAAAAGGAATTAAAAGAAGATGTGTCAACCGGAATATGGATATCTGGAGTAATTCCTCCGCCATCATACAATACCCTTCCCGAGCCGGTTTTATACGAATGTTTTTTGTCTGATACACTATCAACTATACTCGCTTCAGATTGCTGTAAACGTTTCGAAGTCTCCTGAAAATATTCTTCCTGACTCATTTTATACGGCCTCTGTATTGACCGGCCCAATGGTGTATAATAACGAGCTATGGTTAAATTAAGGGCAGAGCCGTCACCGAAATTAAACTGCCCCTGCACAAGGCCCTTACCGAAAGACCTGCGTCCGATTACAGTACCACGATCCAGATCCTGAATAGCACCTGCAACAACCTCACTTGCCGAAGCTGTTGATTCGTCAATAAGCAATATCAACCTGCCATGTTCAAACTTTCCGCTATTGGTAGCAAAGTAATCTGTCCTCGGCTCATGCTCGCCCTGAGTATAAACTATCAACTGTTTATCAGGCAGAAATTCATCCGCCAAAGCGGTAGCAGCGTTTAGATACCCACCGCCATTATGCCGCAGGTCCAGAATCAGGCTTTTCATACTATTGTTCTGAAGACGGCCCATCTCTAAAGAAAAATCTTCTGCGGTAGCCGCACCGAACTTGCTGATTTTAACATACCCAACCGTAGGCGTTAGCATATAAGCCGCATCAATACTGCTAACAGTAATCTTATCCCGTTTAACTACAATCCGCTGCAATTTATTTTCTTCCCGTTTCTTAACCATCAGGCTCACCGATGTCCCCGCCCTGCCTTTTATTAATGCCACTATTTCTTTGGACGATGTATGTGTTCCGGCGATTTTCTTTGCCCCGATCTGAAGGATTTTATCTCCTGCCCCAATTCCGGCCCTCTCCGCAGGCCCATGTTTTACCGTAGTTACAAGCATTGTATCTCTTAACAAGGTATATTCTACACCAATGCCATAATAATTGCCCTCCAAATCTTGCGACTGTTCACGGGCTTTTACAGGCGGCAGATACGATGAATGCGGATCAAGATGTGATAATATTTGATTTATCGCCAGATTTTGAAGCGTATCTACCTTAACAGGATCAACGTAATTCTCTCTGATGATTTCTAAAACCTGTTCAACTTTCTCTTCACCTCCGGATAAGGAGGGAAGGTAATTTCCGCTTTTCGCGGCATGGCTTTCCAGTCCTAACTTAGGGCCAACTACCATACCCAGAGCAAGAATTCCCGCATAGCAGGAAGCTATTAATAAATTACTTTTGGTGGATGAGTGCATGAGATAAGAGCGGCCTAAAAATAGAAATTCGACACGGGATTATTAGATTTAAAATTGTCACAAAAAAGCTTTTTTTAAAGCCTGATTTCTGAATATATTCCGACCTTTAACTTATGAACAGGATAACTGAACAGGATTCAATCTATACCGATCTTGAAAAAAAATCGATTTCCGAACTCTTAATTGGAATTAATTCTGAAGATAAAACCGTACCCCTGGCTATTGAGAAAGTTATCCCTCAAATTGAGGCTCTTGTAGAAATAATAGTAACCCGGATGAAACAGGCTGGCCGACTGTTTTACATTGGAGCCGGTACCAGCGGAAGACTTGGAATTGTAGATGCTTCTGAATGCCCGCCTACTTACGGTGTACCACACGATTGGGTAATAGGAATCATCGCCGGAGGAGACTCTGCTATTCGAAAGGCCGTTGAATTTGCGGAAGACGATACCGAACAGGCATGGAAGGATCTGATGGCATTTAATATCTCCAGGAAAGATGTTGTGATAGGAATCGCCGCATCAGGAACTACTCCTTATGTAATCGGGGGACTAAAAAAAGCAAATGAAGCAGGCATAACAACAGGCTGTATTGTGTGCAACACGGGCAGTCCTGTTGCCGTAGAAGCTAAGTATCCGATCGAGGTTGTTGTAGGCCCCGAATTTGTAACAGGTTCAACTCGCATGAAGTCTGGAACCGCTCAAAAGCTGGTACTTAATATGATCAGCACAACGGTGATGATTCAATTAGGAAGGGTTAAAGGAAATAAAATGTTCGATATGCAGCTGAGCAACAATAAATTAGTAAAAAGGGCCGTAAATATGGTGATTGAAGCTACTGGCTTGGATGAAGAATCGGCACAGAAACTGCTTGATGAGCAGGGGAACGTACGAAACGCGGTAGAACACTTTAAAAATAAATGATGTGCAGATGGGAAATGATATGCAAATGTGCAGATGGGGAAATGGGCATATTCCTGCAAATTGCAAACTTACAGTACAAGGGGAAATGATATGCAAATGGGCCAATGTGCAGATGTGCAGCAGATTCCTACAAATTGCAAAATCTAACAGTTGTATATGCGCAAATTCCTTCAAAATTCACAATAAAACGTCCTGCAGTAATCTGCACATTTGCACATTAATAAGCACCTTGCAGAAAATATCTGCACATTAAATAAAGCACCTTGCAGTAATTGCACATTCGCAAATCTGCATATCTGCACATTAAATAATACACTTGCAGACATTTGCACATCTGCACATTAACAAATTTGCACATTTTAAAGATGCACGAAATAGAACCTTTTTATCGCTGGCGAGATGATTATGTGGCTGCGGAAGACGAGCGCTCGCCTTTCTTTGAGACGGAATATAGTGAATTTGAATTCGATAAAAAGATTTACAACTATTATATCCATCCGCAATGGGATTCTTTCGGATCTCAAACTTTATACTTAAAAACACTTTTTGTAGACTATGACAAGCAGTACGCTATCATCGAGTTTATCGGCGAATGGAACGATGCGATTTATAACGACATTATGCTGCTAAAGCGCGAAATTCTTGAACTGATGGTAGATGAGGGAATTAACAAGTTTATTTTGGTGGGTGAAAATGTATTAAATTTCCATTCATCCGATGATTCATACTATGAGGAATGGTTCCAGGATGTTGAAGATGGCTGGATTGCGGGCGTTAATTTCAGAGAACACGTGGTTGATGAGTTTAAAAGAAGCAACATCGATTATTATATCAACTTTGGAGGAGAACTCGACCATATTTCCTGGCGAACCTTAAAACCTGTACAATTTTACAAAAAGGTAGAAGAGCAATTAGTAAAACGCCTTAGTTAATCCAAATGACTGCGGTCATCACTTTTGCATATTTCCTTTTTTTGTTGCATTTTTGCATCGCTTATTCAGAAAGACGGAGGGATTAGACCCTGCGAAGTCTTAGCAACCTGTGCTTACAAGGTGCTAAATTCTAACTGATTCCGTACTTGAGGATGAAGAAAGATAAGTGAATTCAAAGACGGGAAACCGGATTTCAAAGATAAGCTTGTTAAGGAGAGTACAGAGTATAAAGTATCAAGACTAATCGCTTAATACACCAATCTTTATACTTGATACTAAATACTTGATACTATTTCATGAGCATAAGAGAAGAATTAAAAAAACGTATTTTGGTGATCGATGGTGCAATGGGTACCATGATCCAGCGTTACCAGTTAACGGAAGAAGACTTTCGAGGGGAAAGATTTAAGGATCACCCTTGCGACGTTAGAGGCAATAACGACTTGTTAAACATCACACGCCCTGATGTTATTAAAGCCATTCATGCAGAATACTTAAACGCAGGGGCCGATATCATCGAGACTAACACCTTTAGTACCCAGCGCATTTCTATGGCTGATTATCAGATGGAAGATCTTTCATATGAAATGAGTTATGAGGGTGCCAGAATAGCAAAAGAAGTAGCTAACGAGTTCACTCAAAAGAACCCGGATAAACCACGTTTTGTAGCCGGTGCTTTAGGTCCAACAACAAAAATGGCTTCTATGTCGCCCGATGTTAACGACCCTGGTTATCGTGCCGTTTCCTTTGACGAATTGGTTGAAGCCTATTATGAACAGATTAAAGGTTTGGTTGAGGGTGGAGCGGATGTGTTGCTCTTTGAAACTATCACAGATACGTTAATTACTAAAGCAGCCCTTTTCGCTGCCAAAAATTACGAGAATGAAATAGGCCGAAAAATCGAAATCATGATTTCAGGCACTATCACCGATGCCAGCGGCCGTACCCTTTCGGGACAAACCGTTGAGGCTTTTTTAAACTCATTATCACATGCAGGCCTTCTAAGCATCGGTTTAAATTGTGCCCTCGGTGCTAAAGATATGCGTCCGCATATCGAGGAATTATCCGCAAAAGCGGATTGTTATATCTCAGCTTATCCGAACGCCGGATTACCTAACGAGTTCGGCGCTTATGATGAAGTACCGCACGAAACCGCTCATCTGGTAGAAGATTTTATAAAAAACGGGTTTGTAAACATCGTTGGCGGATGCTGCGGCACCACCCCCGAACATATAAAATGTATCGCCGAAAAGGCGGCAAAATATTCGCCCAGAATCCCTGCAGAACCGAAACCGTATTTGCGATTGAGCGGACTGGAGCCTGTTACTTTAACTCCGGAAACCAATTTTGTAAATGTAGGCGAACGTACCAACGTTACAGGTTCTCCAAAGTTTTCAAAACTGATTTTGGGTGGTGATTTTGATGCGGCCTTATCTGTAGCCCGGCAGCAAGTTGAAGGCGGAGCCCAGATCATTGATGTTAATATGGACGAAGGGATGCTTGATTCTGAAGCCGCAATGACTAAATTCCTGAACCTCATCGCATCGGAGCCCGATATCTCTAAACTTCCGATAATGGTCGACTCGTCTAAATGGACTGTGATCGAAACAGGTTTAAAATGCCTTCAGGGAAAAGGAGTTGTTAACTCAATTTCATTAAAAGAAGGCGAAGAGAAATTTAAAGAATACGCTAATAAGGTAAAGCAATATGGTGCGGCCGTAGTAGTAATGGCTTTTGACGAGAACGGCCAGGCCGACTCTTACGAACGCCGGATAGAAATATGTAAGCGTTCGTATGATATCCTGGTTAATGAAGTAAATTTTCTTCCTCAAGATATTATTTTCGACCCTAATATCTTAACCGTTGCCACGGGATTAGAAGAACACAACAACTATGCGGTCGACTTTATTAATGCCACCCGCTGGATAAAAGAAAATCTGCCTTTGGCTAAAGTTAGCGGTGGTGTAAGTAATATTTCTTTCTCTTTCCGCGGAAACAACACGGTTCGGGAAGCAATGCACTCTGCATTCTTGTATCACGCCATCAAAGCTGGTCTGGACATGGGAATTGTAAATGCCGGGATGCTTGAGGTATACGAAGAAATCCCTAAAGACCTTTTAGAACTGGTAGAAGATGTCTTATTAAATCGTCGTCCGGATGCTACCGAGCGTCTGGTAGAATTTGCGGAAACCATCAAAACCACTGGCAAAGTTGTGGTTAAGAATGAAGAATGGCGCAAAGAAAGTGTTGAAAGCCGCCTTTCGCATTCACTTATAAAAGGTATTATTGAATATTTGGACGATGATGTTGAAGAAGCACGTCAGAAATATAGCAAGCCGCTCGAAGTAATTGAAGGGCCGTTAATGGACGGCATGGGAATAGTTGGCGATTTATTTGGTCAGGGAAAGATGTTTCTGCCTCAAGTGGTTAAATCTGCCCGGGTAATGAAGAAAGCTGTAGCGTATCTCCTCCCCTTCATTGAAGAAGAAAAACGCAACAACGCAAATAGCAACCAGCGGAAAAATGCAGGAAAGGTATTGCTCGCAACTGTTAAAGGAGATGTTCATGACATTGGCAAAAACATTGTAGGTGTTGTACTGGCCTGTAATAACTTTGAAGTTTTTGATCTGGGTGTAATGGTACCGGCTCAAAAGATCATCGAAGAAGCTAAAAAACTGGAAGTTGATATTATCGGCTTAAGCGGATTAATCACACCTTCGCTGGACGAAATGGTTCACTTTGCCAAAGAAATGGAGCGCCAGGACTTTAAAATCCCGCTGATTATTGGCGGAGCAACAACTTCACGGATCCATGCGGCAGTAAAGATTGCACCGAATTATTCCGGGCCCACAGTTCACGTATTAGATGCTTCAAGAAGTGTTACGGTATGCAGCACCCTGATGAGTGATGATAATCGCGGAGAATACATTAATCAGATTCGTGGCGAATATGATAAGGCACGCGAAGCTCATTTGAACAAGCGTTCCGACAAGCAATTCAAATCTATTGAAGAAGCTCGTCAGAACAAGTTCCAGATTGATCTGAACGGTTCTATTCCACCAAAACCAGCTTTCCTTGGAACAAAAGTGTTTGATAATTATCCTCTGGAAGACCTTGTTGATTACATCGACTGGACACCCTTCTTCCATACCTGGGAATTGCGTGGAAGCTACCCGAGAATTTTTGATGACAAAGTTGTTGGAGACGAGGCGAAAAAACTCTTTGATGATGCACAGGCATTGTTGAAAAAGATAATTGACAACAAATTGCTTACTGCTAAAGGCGTGATCGGCTTCTGGCCGGCTAATTCGGTAGGCGACGATATTGTTCTTGAGCATGCCTCCCTCTCCTCTGGAGAGGGCCGGGGTGAGGCTATTATCCATACCCTTCGTCAGCAAGCCGAAAAAGCCGCAGGTGAGCCTTACTATGCTCTTTCAGATTTTGTAGCTCCGAAAGAAACCGGAATACAGGATTATTTCGGAGGTTTCGCTGTTACTACAGGAATCGGATGCGACGAACTGGTAGCAACGTATGAAGCCGATCACGATGACTACAACAGTATTATGGTTAAAGCCCTTGCCGACCGGCTGGCTGAAGCTTTTGCGGAAAGAATGCACGAATTGGTAAGAAAAGAATACTGGGGATATGCCAAAGATGAGACCCTTAGCAATGAAGAACTTATAAAAGAGAAATATGCTGGAATCCGCCCGGCACCAGGTTATCCTGCCTGCCCGGATCACACTGAAAAAGAAACCTTGTTCCAACTTCTGGATGCAGAAAATGCAACGGGCATAAAGTTGACCGAAAGCTTTGCCATGTATCCAACTGCCGCTGTAAGCGGATTTTACTTTGCTCATCCCGATTCACGGTACTTTGGTTTAGGAAAGATTTCAAAGGATCAGGTAGAAGATTACGCGAGACGGAAAAAGATGGATTTGGAGGTGGTGGAGAGATGGTTGAGTCCGAATTTGGGCTATTAAACCCCTAACCCCTGAAGGGGGATTCGTTACCAATTAAGTAAAAAAAAGAAATTGAGAAGCCCTTAAAGGGTGATGTATGAAAATAACTGAACACATAAAAAACGCAAACGGCAAAACCCTTTTCTCATTCGAGCTTCTACCTCCGATAAAAGGACAAAATATAAAGAACATCTACGATGCGATTGACCCCTTAATGGAGTTCAAGCCACCGTTTATTGATGTTACTTACCACAGGGAAGATTTTATTTACAAACAACATCCAAATGGTTTACTTGAACAGGTTTCTTATCGTAAACGCCCTGGAACAGTAGCGATTTGCGCAGCAATTATTAACCGATACAAAGTTGATGCGGTACCGCATTTAATTTGCGGCGGCTTCACTAAAGAAGAAACTGAAAATGCCTTAATCGATTTGCAATTTCTTGGGATAGATAATGTGTTAGTGTTGAGAGGGGATGCGCGTAAAGGCGATGCAGGATTTATACCTACTCCCGGCGGCCATTCGTACGCAACCGACTTACTGCAACAGGTAGTAGATCTAAATAACGGCAAATATTTACATGAGCATAGCGACTCCCATAAATCAGATTTTTGCATTGGTGTTGCGGCTTACCCAGAAAAGCATTTTGAGGCCCCAAACCTGAAAACTGATTTCGATTATCTAAAAATGAAGATCGACATGGGTGCAAATTTCATCGTAACTCAGATGTTCTTCGATAATCAGAAGTATTTTGATTTTGTAAACCTTTGCAGGGAAAATGGAATTACGGTTCCAATCATCCCAGGATTAAAACCTATTACATCATCCAAACAACTGGTGAGTCTTCCAAAAATTTTCCATCTTGATTTACCAGAAGATCTCACAAAAGCGATTACCAGCTGCTCATCAGAAAAAGATGTGAAAGAAGTTGGGATTGAATTTATGATACAGCAGTGTAAGGAACTTATTGAATTTGGGGCACCGGTATTACATTTCTATACAATGAGTAACCCGGGACCTACGAAAAGGATTGCGGAGGCGATATTTTAATTAGATCCTATATGAATATCAATTCATTATTCGATGAAAGATTATATATTTAAAAAACCTTTCACAATCTTATGATGTGCTTTTTACTAGTTCAATTTTGCTCCTTCCTTTTAGCGGGGCAATCCAAACATCACCTACCCACTACTCCTTTAACAGAACTACATCCCTTTTAGCATCCCATGAAAATATTTAGTTTACTGGCAACAATTTTATTGCCTTTTGCTTTAGCAGCACAGTCGAACTACCAACCAGGATTCGTTGTAAAGGCAGATGGAGACACGTTACATGGATTGATTGATCAAAGAGAATGGAGATTATCGCCTAAAAAAATATCATTTAAAAGAAATACGAATGAAGATAGCGAGACCTTTGGTCCCGAAAATATTTCAAGTTTAGTATTAAACAATACTCTTAAATTCATCTCCTATTCGGGCACTTTAAGTGCCGATAAAAATTCGCCGCCTGATCTACCGTATGGATTAGACACAACTACTGTTCAAGGGAGCATCTTTCTGGAAGAACTATCAACTGGCACCAATCTAACTTTTTACCGTCAATCCGACATAACTAAGGAAAGGTATTTTATACAAGAGAAAAACTCCAAGCCGGTCGAATTGATCTTTCGCCAATATACTACAGACATAGGAATAGCAACAGACCACCCCTATAAAAGGAAACTAGCGGTATATATTTATAAATATGCTTCGAACGATCACACCTTATTAAAAAAATTAGAATCACTTCAGTTTAACGCCGACGATTTAATTCCAATTATCAGAGAGATTAACCAACAAAAAAAGAAGGGGCATCGCTCTACCATGACGTCAAGCTGGTTTGCAGGAGCCGGACTTAATCGCAGCTCAACCGGATTTAAAGAGTTAAGTAATAAATTTTCCAGTACTGATGTACCCAATTATTCCCCAAAGCTAACTATGGGGATAGACGTATATAATAATCCACAGATCCGGAAATTAATCCTGCGTGGTGAACTAACTGCTTCCTATTTTAGCTCCGAACTTAGAACATCCGAATTCTCTCACTTTAAATTCAGCCAAATTACAGGCTCCCTAGTACCTCAAATTATTTATAATATTTACAACACTTCAAACTTTAGCTTTTATCTTGGTCCTGGATTGGGAATGCATTTAACCCGGTATTTTAATACCCGATACTGGAATGATAAAAACGAGGTTAGTATGCCCGCAGAATTTAAAAACCTCAATGAAATATGGGTAAACGTCCCAATTAAAGCCGGAGTATTTATAAAAAAACGCTATGAAATTTCGTGTGCTTATTCGAGCTCTAAATTTTCCCGCGCTCCCTTTACCTCGAAAACAGCTACTGTAAGTTTCAATTATTTATTTGGAGAGCAAAACAGATTGCGAAATTCCCAGTAATGAAAGGTCTGACATGGTGCTTCTTCTCCCCTCAATTTCAGCATGTAGGGTGAGATGAACAAATAAAATGTATAATGTAAACTTAAGAAATCCGGCAAAATCATACCAATCAAATACCTTAAAGAGTTACATTAAGCACTTAAACCTTTTCACAATTCTTATGAAATACTGCTGGCTCATTTGTATTATTTTTTTACCTTTTTTTTCAATCGCGCAGTCAAATTATAAGCCGGGCTACATCATAAAAACTACCGGCGATACATTAAAGGGATTCATCAATCAAAAAGAATGGAGCCGCAGTCCCATTACCGTCGCATTCAAATCGGATGAAAAAGAGACATCATTGGAATATGGCCCCCAGCAAATAGCCGGTTTTGCGGTAAACGGTGTAAAGTACATTTCTTACACCGGGCGCTATAGTATTGATAAAAATCAGCCACCTGAACTACATGGCGAATTAGACACCAGTAGCATAGAGGGAAGTATATTCCTGAAAGAAATTTCAACTGGCAGGTTTGTAACCTTATACAGCCAGTCTGATAACACCAAAGAACGTTTCTTTATAAAAGAAAGTCAGACTAAACCCGTAGAGTTAAAGTTTCACCAGTATTATAACGACAATAACTCCATCATTTCTAAAAGTCTTTACAGAACTAAGTTAGGAGTGCTTGTTTTCAAATACGCATCAGCAAGTAATAAAAGCCAGTTATTAAAAAAGCTGGAATCTATCGAGTTTAACGAAACCAAGCTCAACTCCTTTATACAGAATATTAATCAGCTTGATAAAAATGAAGTAAAGCGCAGGGTTAGTACTACACTGTTTGCAGGACTTGGAATAAACAGAGGTTCGACCTTTTTTGACGGCTATTATAAAGATAGGTTCGCACCGTCTAATAGCATTTCTCCACGAATAAGCGCGGGATTCGACCTCTATAATAACCCCTTTGTAAAGCAATTAATATTAAGGGGCGAAATCGGGTTTTCTTACCTCAAAGCCGATATGCGAAAATCTACCTATCCCTATTATACTTTTAATCAGTATACCGCATCGATCATTCCTCAGATAATTTACAATTTCTATAATACCGAAAAGCTAAGAGTTTATTTGGGAGGCGGAGCAGGGTTTAATTTCTCCAAATACACAAACAATAAATACAGCGAAGGCCGCAATAATTTGCAGGTTTATGATAACTACTTTAAGCTTGAACCTGTATGGATGAGTTTTCCGCTCCAAACAGGCGCGTTTATTAGAGACAAGTATGAAATCTCAGTTGTATATATCTTGCCGACAGCTTATACAAAATATAGTAATTTTTCGATAAGTACCGAGACGCTTGGGCTGAATGTGAGGTATTCTTTTGGCAAGTAAGGTTAAGTAGGATTAGTAGATATATAAAACCATTAAATCAATAATAGGCAATATTTTAACGGCTAAATCCTTTCACCCCTATCCGCCAATTCCGCCCGTAATTCTTCAGGCGAAATAAAATGAATACTATCTATACCCATTTTTAAAGCTGCATTCACATTTCTAAAATTATCATCAATAAACAAAGCTTCCTCTGCTTTCAGTTGATACCGATCCAGCAATAATTGAAAAAACGCAGTACTAGGCTTCTTCATTTTTTCTGTTCCCGAAACCACTATTCCATCAAACCAGCTTAAAGACTCATACTTACTTTGGGCAATCGGAAAAGTTTCGGCAGACCAGTTGGTTAGCGCGTAAATTTTGTATTTTCCAGAATCTTTTAATTCCTTAAAGATCTCAACCGTACCTTCGATTTCACCATTAAGCATTTCCTCCCACCTGCCGTAATACGCTCTTATATTTTCCTCATGTTCAGGGAACTTCTTAACGAGAACTTCGGTACCTTCTTCCAGGGTACGTCCACCATCCTGCTCTTCGTTCCAGTCGTTGGTACAAACTGTATTTAGGAAGTTTTGCATCTCGCTCTCATCAGTAAAAATATTTTTGTAGAGATATTTAGGATTCCAGTCTATCAGTACACCACCTAAGTCGAATATTATTGCTTTAATCATTGTTTAATTTCGTTCAAAAACTCTGTCGGAGTATATGCAGGCAACACTGGAATAGCCGATTTGAGTAAGTTTTTATCAAGGGAAATAAAATAGTTCATCTTGTGATGCATCGCTGTATAATATTGCAGAGCATCTTCAATATCTGTCATTTGTGAATTAACGGCATGGACAGCAATTTCATGGGTGCAATCAATGACGGTCACATTCTCAAATAGGTTAAGTACAAGATTTCTGACCGTATCCTTATCAAGTACCTTTTTCAAAAAATATGAAATAATGTGAATGATCGCAGGTGAGGTATAGGCTTTGAGCTCTCCACTAATAACCTTTTCGAAAATCCTTTCCGATGGTTCAAAACCTTTACGCTGAAATAGAAAATCAATACACACATTCGCGTCTAAAAAGACCTTAAAAGCCATATTTCGATGCATTTTCTTCGTAGTACTGCTTCGTTAAATCTACATCATCAGGATAGGGTAGTTCAACTTTAGGCAAGCTTTTAACAAGCTCAATTAGATTACTCTTCTTTGGAGGTTCCACAACCTTTTTAAAATACTCCTCTACCAGTTCAGAAACACTGGTATGCTGCTCTTCAGCGTAAGCTTTGATTTTATATACAAGCTTCTCTTCAATAGATAGATTGATTTTCGCTTTCATACCCAAATATACGCATAAAATATTTTTGTGCGTACAATTAATTATGCAATAAGTATTCCTTAAACGTTTCAAAATCCGCTTTCATTTCCACAGCTTGCTTCGGCTTTCCCTCTAAAGATTTCACCTGCTCCGGGATAACCACACTTTCTGCTATTTCTCCCTCATAAACATCCGGGAACTTACACGGATGAGCGGTTGATAAGAAAACGCCTGCGCTCTTTTCATCTTTAAATTGCTTACGATAATTCTCTATCGCCAGCCAGGCAATCGCCGTATGCGGACAAACAACATAATTATATTCCTCATACACTTTATAAACCGCTGCTTTGGTCTGCTCATCGGTATAGCTTACGGCTGATATCACTTCCTTAAGCGCAGCCAAATCATCTCTGAACAGGTTCATAATTCGCACCCAATTACTCGGATTACCTACATCCATTGCATTGGAAAGGGTTGCCACAGAAGGCTTAGGCTGATAAACACCTGTTTTAAAGAACTCAGGCACGGTATCGTTGGCGTTTGTTGCCGCTATGAACTGCTTTACCGGCAAACCCATTTTCCAGGCTAGCAAACCTGCACCAATATTTCCAAAATTTCCACTTGGTACAGAGAACACAACATCTTTCTTTCCTTGCTTCTTTAATTGCGCATAAGCGTTAAAGTAATAGAACGTCTGCGGAACTAAACGTGAGATATTGATGGAATTAGCCGATGTCAATCTGAATTTTTCATTTAACTCATCATCAACAAAAGCCTGCTTAACCAGTGCCTGGCAATCATCGAACGTACCGTCAATTTCGACTGCACGAATATTTTGTCCGTTTGTGGTTAATTGCAGCTCCTGTATCGGACTAACTTTACCTTTTGGATATAATATCGTTACCTGAGTGTTTTCAACACCTAAGAAGCCTAAAGCTACAGCACCGCCGGTATCGCCAGAAGTGGCGACTAAAACGTTCAGGGTCTTCTCCCCTTCTTCAAGGAAATAAGCCATTACCCGGCTCATAAACCTTGCGCCAAAATCTTTAAACGCCAGCGAAGGCCCGTGGAAAAGCTCCAGAACAAAAGTATTCTCATCAAGTTTAACCACAGGCGCAGGAAAATTGATCGCGTCTTCAACTATCGCTTTCAAATCTGCATCCGGCATAGCATCCTGTAAAAGGCTTTTAGCTACCGTGAAGGCTATCTCTTGTAAAGAATAGTTTTCGATTGTATCAATGAATTCAGCATCCAGCTGAAGAATGTTCAAAGGCATGTATAACCCTTTATCCTGAGGCATGCTGTTAAATACGGCCTCTTTGAAATCTACTGCTGAAGTTGGGTTGTTGGTGCTGTATAGTTTCACTTTTTATTTTTTTGTTGCCACGAAGACACAAAGGCTCAAAGTTTCTTTCCTTTCTTGTCTCCTGATTCTTATCTCTTGTTTGTTATTCTGTTGCCACGAAGACACAAAGGCTCAAAGTTTCTTTCCTTTCTTGTCTCCTGATTCTTATCTCTTGTTTGTTATTCTGTTGCCACGAAGACACAAAGGCTCAAAGCTGCCCTTTCTTGTCTCTTGATTCTTACTTCTTGTTTGTTATTCTGTTGCCACGAAGACACAAAGGCTCAAAGTTTCTTTCCTTCCTTGTCTTCTGATTCTTACTTCTTGTTTCTTATTCTGTTGCCACAAAGGCTCGAAGTTCTATGCCCTGTCTTGTCTCTTGATTCTTACCTCTTGCTTCTCCTAACCCAGTATCTTCGGCCCATCCGCATTCACCGCCGATGTATAAGCCTGACTACCAATATTAAGTTTCGTTAAATGCTGCTGAATGGCTTGAGTAATCTTCAATGAAGTATCCGCATTATCAGTAAAAGCAAACACAGAAGGGCCAGACCCCGATATCCCAAAACTGATTGCGCCATTTGCTAATGCAATCTCCCGCATCTTATAAAAATCAGGAATTAAAATCGACCTTACAGGTTCTATTATTACATCCTTCATACTTCTGCCAATCAGATCCAAGTCTTTCATAAAAAGCCCTGAAACTAATCCTGCTATATTACCCCATTGCACCACAGCATCTTTTAACAACACCTTTTCCCTTATCATTCTCCTTGCATCACGTGTAGGAACATCCACTTCAGGGAAAACAATCGCACAATGCAAGTTCTCAGGATAGGAGAGTTTTATTATATCTAAAGGCTCATAACTTCTGATCAACACAAAGCCACCCAAAATCGCGGGAGCAACATTATCCGCATGCCCGGTGCCGCAGGCCAGTTCCTCACCTTTCATCGCAAACGGAACAAGTTCCATTTTGGTCAAAGGATTATCCAGCATCGCATTAATTGCAAAAAGACCAGCAACCGTACTAGCCGAACTGGAACCCAATCCGCTTCCGATAGGCATTTGCTTATGAAGCTCAATTTCAACACCAACATCTGTACGTCCTATATGCTGTAAATAATGCTGCACGCTGGCACTCACCGTATTTTTAGAAGCATCTAGCGGCAATCTGCCATCATCACCCGTAATCTTTGTAATAATCACACCCGGCTCAGAACGCTTACGCATAATTACTTCATCACCCGGAGCATCAACTGCCAAACCGAGGATATCGTAACCACAAACTACATTCGCAATAGTGGCTGGAGCAAAAACTTTTATAGAATCTTTCATATATAAAGTCGGAAAGTCCGGAAGTCCGAACGCCCGATAAATTCACCTAAATAATCTTCTCGCCCAGCTAAGCATCATGCCTAAAGCGCTTTGTCTCCCTCTCCTTCAGGAGAGGGCTGGGGTGAGGTTAAAAATAATTCGGATACTGCGCCCCCACATTCACAATATCAGCAAACACTCCGGCTGCCGTAACTTCCGCACCCGCACCCGGGCCCTTCACTACCAATGGACGCTCCTTATATCTCTCGGTTGTAAATGAAATAATATTATCACTTCCCGAAAGCATATAAAACGGATGAGTCTCATCAACCATTTGCAATGAAATGGAAACCTTCCCATCTTCCAGCATTCCAATATATCTCAGCACTTTTCCGCTGCTTTCAGCTTCTGCCTTAAGCTTCTCGAAAAATGCGTTGTTGCTTTTTAGTTCAGTATAGAAATCATCTACACTGGCGGCTTTCAAACAAGACTCCGGTAACATACTCTCTATTTTTACCTCATCAGGCTCCAGCTGATTTCCTGCATCACGGGCCAGGATCAACATCTTACGCATAAAGTCTGTACCGCTCAAATCATCGCGAGGATCCGGTTCGGTATATCCTTTTTCCTGAGCTTGTTTCACTACATCATGAAAAGTAAGATCTCCTTTAAAATTATTGAAGATAAATGAGATAGTTCCCGAAAGAATTGCTTCAATTCGGATCACTCTATCGCCGCTAATCATCAAATCTTTTAACGTACGTACAATCGGCAAACCCGCTCCTACATTGGTTTCATAATAAAAATCGACACCATGAAGCTGAGACAGTTCTTTGAAATTTTTGTACTGACTGTATGAAGAAGAATTACCAATCTTATTACAGGTAACTACCGAGATATTCGCTTTGAAAACATCTTCGTAAACCGCTATAGGTTTAAGGCTTGCTGTATTATCTACGAAGACCGCATTCGGCAAATTCATCTCCTTCATCCGGGCAACAAAAAGACCCAAATCTGCCGGTTCACCATCTTTTTCCAGGGTTTCTTTCCAACTACTCAACGGAATTCCATCAGCGTTAAATACCATCTGACGGCTATTTGTAATACCAACTACGTTAATGGTAACACCGTTTTGAACTTGCAAAAACTCACAATGCTCTTGAATTTGACGAAACAATGTAGAGCCGATATTACCTGTTCCCAAACAGAAAATATTCAGGTTCTTTTTTAAATCTGTATAAAAAGCGTCATGAACAGCGTTTAAAGCCTTTTCCAAATCATGGCGTGAAATAATTACCGAAATATTATATTCAGACGATCCCTGTGCGATTGCTCTCACATTCACACCGTTTCTTCCCAAAGCATGAAAAAGAGTTCCCGAGATACCGGGAGTTTGCTTCATATTCTCACCCACTATTGCAAGTGCGGCTAAATCCTCTTCAATTTCGGGAAGTTCCACCTTTTTCGCCTCAAGCTCCAGTTCAAACTCTTGCTCAATTAACTTTTTGGCTCTCTGCGCATCCCCCGGATGAACAGCGAATGTGATACTATGCTCGGAAGATGATTGAGTGATCAGGATAATATTAATCTGCTCTCGCGATAGCAATGAAAATAAGCGACCGCTAAAGCCAGCTTTTCCAACCATTCCGCTACCCTGCAGATTTAGCACACTGATATCATTTATAGAAGAGATCCCTTTAATCGGATGATCCGCTTCCCGGCAATCATGACGGATATACGTTCCTTTAAAATCAGGCTCGAAAGTATTCCGGATTACAATCGGAATCTTTTTCAAAAACGCCGGAATCATGGTTGGCGGATAGATCACTTTCGCACCAAAGTATGAAAGCTCCATTGCCTCAGTATACGAGAGTTCCTTCAACGGAAAGGCCTTTTTCACCATCCGCGGATCGGCGGTCATCATACCGTTTACATCAGTCCAAATCTCAATTTCTTCTGCATTTAAGGCAGATCCTATAATCGCAGCAGTATAATCGCTTCCGCCACGGCCCAAAGTTGTAATTTTACCCTCATCATTGCTTGCGATAAAGCCGGTTACAAATATCAATTTGCCGGTATTTGCATCGTAAAAATTACGAATTAACAGTTCAGAAATTTCAGTCTGAATCCTCGCATTGCCATAAGAACTATCAGTTTTAATTAACTCAGAAGCATCAGCATAAATCGCCTCACCTAAGTGCTGCTCAGCAATTTTGCTCACCATAAAGGTCGAGCAACGTTCGCCGTAGCTTAAAACCAAGTCGCGGGTTTTAGGAGTTAATTCCTGCAGGCTCGAAATTCCTTGCAAAAGGTCTTCCAACTGGTTAAAGAACAATTTCAGCTTCGTAAAAACCGGGTTCTGACGCGGCACATCCAGCAAAGCTTTCACCACATCAAAATGGCGGTTCTCCAATTCCGTCAAATAAGCCGAGAACTCTTCGCCCTTCGCTGCCTTATCAGCCATCGAAATAAGCAGATTCGTTACCCCGCTCATGGCAGATAATACCACAACCGGACTCTGACGCTCAGACTTTTCGCGCTTTAGAATTTCAATCAGTGTACGGATACTTTCAACCGAACCAACTGAAGTACCACCGAATTTTAAAACCTTCATTTAAAGTAAATTTTTAACAAAAAACGCCTTCCCCTTAGCGGAGGAAGGCGTTTTTTGGTTTCCTTATCTATTTAAGTTACACCATATCCGAACTTCCTCCAGCTATACTTAGCGTGGTGGTGGTAATCGTAGTGATGGTATAATTATGCTTTTTCATTAATATTTTAAATCGGGCGTAAAGTAAGCAGTAAAAATTTAGATTAACAAACCAAATTCGATTTTTTTGAAAAGCAGCTTGCGTCTTTGTGGGCAAGTGCTGCCCTGCTGTCCGTTTCAAGTCCTCTCCGCCAGCTGGCGGATGCGGGCTTTACTCTCCCATCAGGTTTAGGATGTCAGGTGGCGTTTTCATAGGAGGGGATTAAAATAAAATAGTGCGCTCATTAGGGATAATTTAATTTGAAGCACATTTTATATATCCATAAAGTATATCTATTTTTGATATACAAAAAACATTGGAATGAAAAGTATTTTGTTGAAACTTGATGACAAACTCTTCGAAGAAACAGAAGAGCAAGTAAGAGGATTGAAAACTAGTCGTAGTAATTATTTAAAAACCGCATTAAAAGCCTATAACTCATACCTTAAAAGAAAGAGTTTAGAGGCTCAGCTTAAAAAAGAAATCACTTTAATTAACGAAAATAATTCCGACAGAGAATTGCTCGACGAATTTAATGATGCTTCATTAATAGACTTAGAAAAATATCTTGATGAAAAGTAACATCGAGATAAAACAGTACGATATCTGGGTAGCAGACCTAAACCCGGGAAAAGGAACAGAAACAGGTAAAATTCGTCCGGTTTTAATCATTCAAACTAACCTGCTTAATTTGAACGGCCATTCATCATTTATTATTTGTCCTATTTCCTCACAAGAGCGGGAAGGCGTTGAAATCCTGCGATTACCCATTGAGGCAGATTCAGAGAATGGTCTTCAAAAAACATCATATATCCTTGCCGACCAAATAAGAGCAATCGACATTTCACGACTTAAAGAACGAGTGGGGAAAATATCAAAGAAGGATTCTGAAAACTTACGAAATAGTTTAAGGGTTATTTTAAATTTGTCATGAGGTGTTTAGTAACTAAATCTACAGGAAGCTGGTACCAGGTTATAAATAGCCAGGGCGAAAGCATCGATTGCCGCATCAAAGGTAAGTTCCGCATCAAAGACATCCGGACCACCAACCCCATTGCCGTAGGCGACTGGGTAGACATTGAAATGGAACCCGACCAGGGCACCGGTGTAATCGTAAAGCTCGAACCCCGCAAGAATTATATCATCCGTAAATCGATAAATCTCTCCAAACAATCCCAAATCATTGCCGCTAACCTCGATCAGGCATTTCTTATCGTAACACTTGCCTCACCCCGCACTTCCTTAGGTTTTATTGATCGCTTTTTGGTAACAGCCGAAGCTTACGATATCCCAGCAGCATTAGTCTTTAATAAACTCGATCTGTTCAGCGAAGAGGGTATGGAAGTATTGGCGGAATATGAAAACATCTACCAGAACATAGGCTATCCATGTTACAAAGTTTCTGCCGTAGAAGGCACTAACATAGAACAAGTTCAGGATCTTTTAAAAGACAAAGTCACTTTATTTAGCGGCCATTCGGGCGTTGGAAAATCCACCCTGATTAATGCACTTGTACCCGACTTGGGAATAAAAACCGGCGTAGTTTCCGACTGGAGCGATAAGGGTCAGCACACCACCACCTTCGCAGAAATGCACGATCTGCCGCAGGGTGGATACCTGATAGATACTCCCGGAATACGGGAACTCGGAGTTTTTGATATAGAGCCGCAGGTATTGGGCCATTTCTTTCCCGAAATGCGGGAGCGTTTAAATGAGTGCAGGTTCAATAATTGCCGACATGTAAATGAGCCGGGCTGCAATGTAATTGAGGCTGTCGAAAATGGTGAGATTGAAGTTTCGAGGTATGAGAGCTATTTAAGCATTTTTCATGGGAATGATACCAGAGCTTAAAAGAAAGAGTCAAGATTTGAGATGCAAGAACCAAGACACCAAAGAGAGAAAGAAAAAACCCCTGACACAAGAATTTCACATGAAATCCAGCTCTTGCTTCTTGACTCTTATATCTTTCGTCTCTTGATTCTTTTATCTTGCTTCTAAAATGAGAGCAGTAATCCAACGCGTATCCCAAGCCTCCTGCACGGTCGATGGCAACATCATCGGAATAATCCAATCCGGCCTGCTCATCCTATTAGGAATCGAAGAAGCAGATACAACCGAAGACATCAGCTGGCTCGCACAAAAAATTATAAATCTGCGCATCTTCAGCGATGAGAATGGTTTAATGAATAAATCACTAGCAGATATTAACGGCCGGATCCTTCTCATTTCCCAATTCACCTTATTCGCCCAAACCAAAAAAGGAAACCGTCCAAGCTTTATTCGCGCCGCAAAGCCAGACAAAGCCATCCCATTATACGAGCAAATGATTGTAGAACTCGAAAAGCTTACCGGCACCAAACCACAAACCGGCATTTTTGGGGCAGACATGAAAATTGAGTTACTCAATGATGGGCCGGTAACTATTATTATGGATACAAAAGATAGAGAAAATCATTAGCCACAAAGGCGCGAAAACACAAAGTGAGTAGCCTACTGATCTTAGTGCCTGGCTATTTTTTTTGCCATAAAGACGCTAAGGCACTAAGGCTGGGCACTTTAACTGCCACCTGCGTTTGTCTTATTTCCTGATTCTTACTTCTTAATTCTTCTTCAATTTGTGTCTTGTCCTGAAACCGCTAAATATTTCGACAAGCTCAATATGACGCTACATTATCTTATCACACCGTCAATATAAAACTCGTCCCTACACCTTCCACAGAGTGAACATGAATGTTCCCTTTATGCAGCATCATAATCTGCTTACACAGGTTCAGGCCAATGCCCGAACCTGTTTTTTTGGTACTAAAGAACGGGATAAAAATTTTATCCAGCACTTCAGCGGGTATTCCCGGACCGTTATCGTTCACTTTTATGATGCATTTTTTATGATGATCCAGTTCGGCGGTTAGTATAATCTTGGGACCGTTTTGATCTTTAACCGCATCAATTGCATTAACCAGTAAATTGATTAAAACCTGCTCCAATAAACTCGAATCGACTTCAATATGAACGGATGGATCTTTTAAAATTATTTCCAGCTCAATATTTCGCTGGGCCAGGGTTGGTGCCATTAAATTACTCTGACTTTCAAACAGATCCCGCACATAAATTTTTTGCAAATTTAGGGTGGTAATTTTATTCAGATTACGATAGGTATCAGCAAATTTCAACAGTGCTTCACTGCGCTTACGAATGGTATCAATTCCTACCTGTAAATCTTGGGTATAAGTTGGCTGAGCTTCGTTGTTCTGTATCGATTCCTCAACAAGCTTTTTTAAAGTATCTGCGAGTGAAGAGATGGGCGCAATAGAATTCATGATTTCATGCGTCATCACCCTCAGCAAGCGCGACCATGCATCGGCTTCTGTTTCTTCTAATGCTTCGCTGATATTCTGGAAGGTGATTAATTTAAATTGCTGTTGATTTACCTGAAATGCCGTTGCGGAAAGAAGTATTTTGAATTGACTTTTGGCAGGCTGTAGCGCTACTAATTTGTTCTCTCCTACCGGGATGCTCCCGATCTCCTGCATCAAGGTTATATTTCGCTTTTCCAAAGCAGAAATATTCTTCATATGCGGAAGATTAAGCATGTTCTTAACAGCCTCATTCATCCATACAATATCTCCGGTGGAGAGCTCATAAGAAATGATTCCCGTATCAACAATAGCAAGGATTTGCTGCAGGTATTGATATTGGGTTTCTTTTTCTCTGGATGCTTCTTTAAACGAATCGCTGATATTATTAAATGCCTCGCGTAATGGCTGCAATTCTGCCGGGGCCCGTTTTACATCAAAGTGGCGGGAAAAATCGCGGTACTGAATGGCTTCTTTAAATTGTTCAAGTTCGGTGTAGATTTTCTTCTGGTAGTGATAGATCTCGTATAACTGATACAGGATAAAAAGGGAGATGAGCAGGCTATACACATAATACTGCTCAACAAAAAGCCAGGCAAACAAAGCAAAACTCAGTGGTATTAAAATAATCCTGAAAAGCAGTTTGCGTTCGTAAGGCTTAAACATCAGATATCGTATTTACTTAATCGGCGGTATAAAGCAGTTCGGGTTAAACCCAGCTCTTTTGCGGCTTTGGTGATATTGCCATTGTTTTTATCAATAACCCGAAGAATAGTGCTTTTTTCCAGGTCGCCCAGATTGGTTTCATTTACCTCGGGAAGCGTTGCCGCTTGTTCAATCGGAGAAAAAAGAAAATCTTTGGCTTGCAGCACCGAATCATCAGCCATGATAACAGCACGCTCAATTACATACTGAAGTTCGCGTACATTTCCAGGGAAAGAATAAGTCAATAATTTATCAATCGCATTCCGGTGGATCTCGAATGCAGGCTTCATATATTTTTGAGCGTAGACTTTACAAAAGTGTTCGGCCAGTAATAGAATATCATCCCCCCGGTTACGTAAAGGAGGTACAATAATTTCTACCGTGTTAATCCGGTAAATTAAATCTTTTCGAAACTGGGTTTCGTTAGCGAGGGCAGACATTGGGACATTGGTGGCGCAGATCAGCCTGATATCCACATCAACCGGCTGATTAGAACCCAGCCTGGTTACCTGCCGGTTTTGTAAAACGGTTAAGAGTTTTGCTTGCTGTTGCAAGGAAATATTCCCGATCTCATCCAAAAATAAAGTTCCGCCGCTTGCGGCTTCGAACCGACCCATCCTGTCTTCGCGAGCATCTGTAAACGCCCCTTTTTTATGTCCGAAAAGCTCACTTTCAAACAAGGTTTCCGAAAGTGCGCCCACATCTACTTTCATATAAGGCTTACTTGCTCTTAACGACCGCTGATGAAGTGCCTTTGCGATCAGATCTTTTCCCGTTCCATTTTCACCGAGTATCAAAATATTAGCATCGGTAGGAGCTATCTTTTCTATTTTATGAAAAATCTCCATCATCTGTTCAGAACTGCCCAGCAATTCTGAACCTATCACAGATGATCCCGGCTTTGGGGTGTTAACTTTAGGGCTTCCTGGCCGTTTATTTAAGATCTCCTGGATAGTTTCTACCAATATTTCATTGTGCCAGGGCTTTACCATAAAATCAGATGCGCCTTCTTTAAGAGTCCGAACGGCAAGATCGATATCGCCATAAGCCGTTATCATCATCACCGAGGCTTCCGACTTATATTCCTTTATTTTCCGGAGCCAGTAGATTCCTTCGTTCCCGGTATTGATAGAACTGTTGTAATTCATATCCAGTAAGATCAGATCAAAGGCCTGTTTTGATAACAATGACCTGATATTTTCGGGATTTTTCTCCACCACAATTTCTTTAACCTGGGGCTTTAGCAGCAAACGTATTGCGGTTAAAACATCAGGGTCATCGTCAACAACTAAAACGGTAGCATTCTTAAGATTCATTAGAAAGATTTGAGATTTGAGACATTAGATTGGAGACCCTGCGAAATTTCATATCGGTTTATGTGTTAAAATCATGCTGGTTTCATACCTTAAAACTATAAAGCTTTTGTGAATAACAATCATACCAGTTATATAAAAGTATGATTTTAAAGATACTAAGATTTCCGTCTGGTTAAACCTGTATCGTTTCCGAACACTTGCTGTAACACTTGCGAACGGACAGGCAGCACTATTTAACCATAAACTACTGATTATTAATCATTTACCAAGATGGCACACATTTGATACTAATTGGCACAACAACAAAAAGTTATTACCGTGGACAGAACGATTAAAAAGAAAACATGGACAAGCAAACGCATCCTCACCATAGCAGGAATAGCGGGTGTGATTATACTTTGCGGAAGCAGTTATTACCTGGCAACCGGCAAATCTCGTTTAAATGTAGATACAGAAAAAATCACGATAGCAACAGTAACAAAAAACTCTTTTCAGGAATTTATCCCCGTTAACGGGATTGTAATGCCTTTAAGTACTATCTATCTGGATGCTTCGGAAGGTGGCAGAGTAGAAAAACTGTATGCAGAAGATGGAGCATTTTTGAAGAAAGGCGATCCGATTTTGCAGCTTGCAAATCCAGATCTTGAACTAAGGCTGGCCAACCAGGAAACAGCGGTATTTGATGTGTTAACGCAAATGCAAAATACACGAAACAACTCCGATCAAAACACTATCCGCCAGTTAAACCAAATGGCAGAAGTAGAAAACGGCCTTGCAGAATCAGAACGCATTTACAAGCTCAATAAGCTTTTGTATGAAAGTCAGGCGATTGGTTCGCAGGAGTTTAGATCCTCAGAAAACAATTACAAGTATCAGGTAAAGCGCCGAAACCTTACCCGCGAAACATTGAATAAAGATTCTGTGTCAGGCAGGCAACAAATAAGCCAAATGCATCAATCGTACGGCAGAATGCAAAACGCATTGATGCTGATGCGCAGAAAAGTGGAAGACCTGATTGTACGGGCACCTGTTAACGGGCAACTCACTTCTATGGATGCAGAAATTGGTCAATTGAAAAGCACAGGTGCACGCCTTGGTCAAATAGATGTGGTGAGCGGATTTAAAGTGCGGGCAGATATTGATGAGCACTATATCTCCAGAATTTTCACAGGCTTAACTGGCGAGTTTGATTTGGGAAATAAAGCCTACAAATTGCGGGTGAAAAAGATTTATACACAGGTAACCAACGGCCGTTTTCAGGTAGATCTCGAATTTACGGATGGGGTTCCGGCCGGTATCCGTCGCGGACAGAGTTTGCAGATCCGCCTAGCTTTGAGTGATGAAACACAAGCATTACTTTTATCTAAAGGAGGGTTCTACCAGCAAACGGGCGGTAACTGGATCTATAAACTCAACGAAGCAGGAACGGTAGCGTATAAAGTTGATATTCAGCTAGGAAGGCAGAACCCGGATTACTATGAGATATTACAAGGTTTAAAGCCCGGCGATAAAGTGGTAACTTCCAGCTACGAGAATTACGGAGATATGCAGGAGTTGGTGTTGGGGAAAGAATAGTAGCGTCATACTGAGCCTGTCGAAGTATAAAGCGGTTGAAGCCAGCCCCTTGCACCACCCTTCGACAGGCTCAGGGTGACGGGCCACCATCACGTACATAGGTAGCGGAGTCGAAGCATAAAGCGACTTGCCTCTGTAGGCTACAGATTGCCACGGCCCTTTTGCACGGGCCCAAGCTTCGGCCTCGCAATGACGGGTTATGGAACTGCAGCCCTTCGTTTGAAAAAGGAGCCAGCCAATTGCCGTCATTGCGAGGCATCAGGGTGGCCATTGGGAAGGATGCCGTGGCAATCTCCAACCTACGAAGACGAAAAAATTGTTTAATAAATTGATAAATAAATCACTGAACTACAACACATCATGATAAAAATAACCAACCTCGAAAAAGTATACCGCACAGAAGACATCGAAACGGTAGCATTAAATAAACTATCCTTCGAAGTGAAGGAAGGTGAATTTGTTGCGATCATGGGACCTTCCGGATGTGGTAAATCTACCCTCCTGAATATCCTTGGCTTACTAGATGACCCTGACGGCGGAAGCTTTATTTTCAACGGAACAGAAATAGCAAAATACAACGAACGCAAACGGGCCGAACTTCGGAAAAGAAACATCGGATTTGTATTCCAAAGCTTTAATCTGATAGATGAGCTGACAGTGTTTGAAAACGTTGAGTTACCGCTGATTTATCTCAACGTAAAAGCTTCCGAAAGGAAAGAAAAAGTAGAAGCGGTACTTGAAAAAATGCAGATCATGCACCGCCGCAATCACTTTCCGCAGCAGCTCTCCGGTGGGCAACAACAGCGTGTGGCGGTAGCAAGAGCGGTGGTAAATAATCCCAAATTAATACTCGCGGATGAGCCGACGGGTAACCTTGATTCGACTAATGGTAATGAAGTAATGCAATTGCTGACGGATCTGAATGAGCAAGGGACAACGATAATTATGGTAACGCACTCCGAGCATGATGCCAGGTATAGTCATAGGATAATAAGATTGCTTGACGGACAGGTAGTGATGGAGAATTTGATGGTTTAGAATTTTAGAAGAAAAGTAAGCAACTATTATCCAAGTATCATATAGAACATGAAAAGAAAGTCAAGTTATTTAATTTTTGCATTCCTATGCATCAACCTAAACTCCATTGCTCAGACAATCCTACCAAATCTGTCTGAAAAAGCAAACTGGAACCTTATCAATCGCTACTCAAAAGCAATCAGTGAAAACGGGAAGAACGGAATCTTTTTAAACGCATTGCCAGGAGATGGGGCCATGGTATTAAAAGGTGTGCAATTCTCATCAGGAACTATTGAAGTTGACATTAAGGGGGCTGACATAATGGGTCAAAGCTTTGTAGGAATTGTTTTTCATCTACAGCAAGATAGCTCGTACGATGCCGTGTACTTAAGACCCTTCAATTTTTTTAATGCAGATACCCTGCGTCGCAACCGATCGGTACAATACATTTCCATGCCTAACTATCCCTGGGAAAAATTACGCGAGCAATGGCCGGGTAAATATGAGCACAAAGTCACATCGGTACAAAATGCTAACGATTGGTTCCACCTTAAACTAATTGTAAACGGAAACACTATCAAAGCCTTTGTAAATAGCGACCCAAAACCATGCCTAGAGGTTCAAAAATTAACTTCCACAAAGAGTGGTGAAGTTGCATTATGGGTGGGTAATAATTCTTCGGGGGCTTTCGCAAACTTAAAGGTAACGAGTCAATAGTATCAAAATGCTAAAAAACTACTTCAAAATCGCCTGGCGCAGCCTTACAAAAAGCAAAGGATTTACCGCCATTAACATTTGTGGATTTTCGTTCGGATTAGCTGCATGTATGCTAATCATTTTTTATGTGGCTGATGAATTAAGTTACGACCGCTTCCATGTAAATGCCGACAGGATCTACCGGGTAAATGAAGATCTTAAATTAGGAGAAAATAAAGTTCAGTATGCTGTTGCAATGCCTCCGCTTGCTAAAACTTTAAAAAGAGATTTTCCTGATGTAGAAGATGTGGCAAGGATCAAAACGGCATACCTCTCAATAAAAAAAGGCAAGCAATATTTAATTGAGAACAATACGGTATTTGCAGATCCGTCGGTATTTAAGGTTTTTACTCTACCTCTCATTTACGGGGATAAAACCTCTGTTCTAACCCAACCCAATACGGTGGTTATATCCGAATCAGCAGCAAAGAAATATTTTAACAGGATCAATGTAGTCGGAGAGGTATTGACTACCTCTAACAACACTCCCTTGAAAATTACCGGCGTGATGGAAGATATGCCTCAACAATCACACTTTAAGGCAGATTTTTTAATGGCGATGGTATCATTTCCAGAAAGCAGGGAAGATGAATGGCTGAGAAGCAATTTTAACACTTACGTTTTAATGCGCCAAGGTGCGGATTACAAAGATCTGGAAGCTCAGTTTCCCGCTTTACTGAGAAAGTACAGCAGTGCACAGATGCAGAAAGCTGTAGGCAGCAACATGGATGATTTCGAGAAAAAAGGTAATTATTTCAGGTTAAGCTTAATGCCTTTAACAGATATTCATCTTCACTCGAACCTAACAGGTGAACTTGGGGTAAATGGCAATGTGCAATACGTTTACATTTTTACCGTAATAGCTCTGTTTATTTTACTAATAGCATGTGTAAACTTTATCAACCTGTCTACCGCACGATCATCAAACCGGGCCCGAGAAGTTGGAGTGCGTAAAGTTGTTGGATCTTCACGGAAAAGCCTGATCGTTCAGTTCTTATTGGAGTCTGTTGTAGTAACCTTTATCGCTACCATTATCGCTCTAATTATTGTCTTTATCGCGCTGCCCTCTTTTAATAATTTATCTGGTAAAAATATTTCGGTTGACGGCGATTTTATTATTCGATTACTTCCAATCCTACTATCAGGTATTTTGCTTATTGGCATAATCGCAGGATTATACCCGGCTTTCTTTCTATCCTCCTTCCAACCAATTCATGTACTTAAAGGTAAAATTCAAACAGGG
Source organism: Sphingobacteriaceae bacterium (assembly GCA_014380615.1). Taxonomy (GTDB): domain Bacteria; phylum Bacteroidota; class Bacteroidia; order Sphingobacteriales; family Sphingobacteriaceae; genus Paradesertivirga. Next base: position 3,592 of record JACMJM010000041.1, on the reverse strand, counting down.
TTTAAAGACAGTGGGTTACGCAGCTTTCTGATAGTTTTACAGTTCTCAATCTCCATTTTCTTAATCATCAGTACGCTCGTTATTTATCACCAGCTTAAGTATATACAAACACGCGATGTTGGTTTTGACCGTGACCAGGTTTTGGTGCTGCACAATGCCTTTGAATTGGGAAAACAGGCCCGAACATTTAAAGAGGAGATTAAACAATTGCCAGGGGTTAAAAACGTAACCCTAACAGGTTTCTTACCTACTTCCGGAAACCGCAATTCTTCTGTTTTATGTAAAGATGCTACCAGAGACCCTAAAAAATCCATCTTTCCACAAAACTGGCGTGTAGATGAAGACTATATCCAAACCTTAGGTATGAAAATAGTTAGAGGACGTAACTTTTCCAGCTCCCGGCCCGCCGACTCAAACGCCTTGGTTATTAACGAAAGTGCCGCCAAATTTTTAGGGTTTAAAGACCCCATAAATAAGGCTCTATTCAAAGAAGATATTAAAGAGCCCTACACCATTATAGGTGTAGTCAAAGATTTTAATTTCTCATCCTTGCGTGAAAACGTCGCACCTGTGGTGATGACCTTATCATCGGATAATGGAAGTATTGCAGTAAGAGTACAAACCAAAAACATATCTGCCCTGCTGGCAAAGTTTGAAAACAAATGGAAATCATTGGCCCCTGCCGGAAATTTTCAATACTCCTTTATGGATGCCGATTTTGAAGCAGTTTATCGCACAGAACAGCGTATGGGGCAAATATTCCTGCTCTTTACTACACTGGCAATTGGTATAGCTTGTCTCGGCTTGTTTGGTTTATCCGCGTATGCTGCAGAACAGCGCCGTAAAGAAATAGGTATCAGAAAGGTTTTGGGTGCATCTATTCAAAGTATCACCACCATGCTTTCAAAAGACTTTATCAAACTTGTTCTTCTGGCCATACTCATCTCATCGCCTATCGCCTGGTATGCCACTCATAAATGGCTGCAAGATTTTGCTTACCGGATTGATGTTGCTTGGTGGATGTTTGCAGCAGCCGGGTTAGGGGCAATTTTTATTGCAATGTTGACGATAAGTTTTCAGGCGGTAAAAGCGGCGGTAGCGAATCCGGTAAAGAGTTTGAGATCTGAATAAAAAAGAATTATGATCAAACACAACTTGCTCCTCATTTATCGAAATTTTAAAAGGTACCAAAGCACCTTTTTTATCAATCTCATTGGTCTTTCGTCAGGGCTTGCCTGTGTGCTGATGATTTACCTCTGGGTAAATGATGAATTAAGTTTTGATAAATACCACGAAAAAAATGAGTGGCTTTATCAGGTGATGTATCATACAAAAAACGAAAAAGGTATCGAAACTCGTCATGATACTCATCATCATTTATCAGAAGCGCTTGAGGCAGAAATGCCCGAGGTAGAGTATGCTGTTACGGCTACGCCTGATCTTTTCTTTCCAGCATTTACATTGTCAGCAAATAACAAAAAAGTTAAAGGCACGGGGAAATTTGCCGGAAAAGACTTCTTCAAGATCTTTTCCTATAATTTAATTCGAGACACCCAATCGGAGCCATTATCTATAAAAAACGGGATCGTTCTTTCTGAAAGTGAAGCTAAGATTCTATTTGAATCAACCGATATCATTGGGGAAACAGTAACATACGAAATTCCGGGATTGAAAAGAACCGGCCTGGTAACCGGAGTTTTCAAGGATGTGCCGGTAAACAGTTCTGAACATTTTGACTTTGTGCTGCCCTTCGATGCATTTAAAGATCTGATGGAAATGAAACCCGGCTGGGGTGCTGAGCCTTTCAACACTTACCTGGTATTGAAAGAGGGCACCAATCTTGGGCGTTTCAACGAGAAGTTAACTAAATTCATAGGAGCAAAAAGTAAGGTTCCAGGGCCAAGTTTCTTTCTTAAGCCGTTTTCTGATAACTATCTATACAGCAAGTATGAAAATGGGAAAGAAGCTGGTGGACGAATTGAATATGTAAGGCTATTCTCTTTAATAGCTATTTTTATACTCCTTATTTCATGCATCAACTTCACGAATCTTTCTACTGCCAAAGCTGCCAAAAAAGTAAAAGAGGCAGGGATAAAGAAAGCAATAGGGCTTGGCAGAAAAGCTCTTGTTGTTCAATATCTGGGCGAATCACTTTTCATGAGTTTAATATCCTCAATACTGGCACTGTTGCTGACCGGGCTATTACTTCCTCAATTTAATGAAGTCACTCAAAAAGACCTGTCCCTGAATTTTAATACAGAGTTATGTGCCACAATTATGGGCATTACCTTAGCTACAGGACTGATAGCTGGGTTTTACCCTGCTCTATATCTCTCAGGATTTAAACCCGCCGTAGCTTTAAGAGGAAAGTTTCATAGCTCGGCCGGGGAGCTCTGGGCAAGAAAGGGACTGGTAATTTTCCAGTTTAGCTTGTCAATCATATTTATAATCTCGGTTCTTGTACTCTACAAACAGATTGATTATGTGCAGCATAAGAATCTTGGATTTGATAAAAATAACCTCATTTATTTCGAAACCGAAGGGAGAGTTTCCGAGAACCCCGATGCTTTTCTCCACGAGATTCAGCAAATCCCGGGTATAGAAAGGGCTTCCAGCATGATCGGCCGACTCATTGGAGACGAGTTTGCGGGACGCGGCTCAATCGAACTAAACAATAGATCTATACCTGTTCACTCTTTGGGGGTTAACTACGGGATGATTGAAACCCTGGGAATAAAAATAAAGGAGGGAAAGTCTTTTTCAAAAAACTTTAGTGCAGCTAGTTCGCAGTTAATACTAAATGAAGCAGCGGTAAATGCATTAGGTCTTGTAAATCCGGTGGGAACTGTTATTAGAGGCGAGCGGGATAATGCTCAGATCATAGGTGTAGTAAAAAACTTTCACTTTCAATCTTTACATGAAAAGATCGTTCCCCTGAAAATCCGGCTGGATACTTACGGAGCATCTACCATCATAGCAAAAATTCAAAAAGGACAAGAAAGAGAGGCGATAGCCCATCTGGAAGCCTTTTACCAAAAGTTTAATCCGGGTTTCACGTTTAACTACAAATTTCTCGATCAAGAGTATCAGGCGCTTTACGCTTCGGAGCGGAAGATCTCTATTCTGTCACGCTACTTTACGGGACTGGCTATCCTTATCACCTGTCTGGGACTTTTCGGCTTAGCTGCATTTACAGCAGAGCGACGGCTTAAAGAGATAGGAATCAGAAAGGTTCTTGGTGCTAGTAACCTCGGAATAGTAAACCTTATTTCAAAAGACTTTAACAGGCTGGTTTTAATCGCCCTTTTTATTGCCTCTCCGCTAAGCTATATCATAGTCAAAAAGTGGCTTGATGGTTTTGCGTTCCGAATAGAGTTAGAACCTTGGTACTTTATTGGTGCAGGAGCCTTTGCTCTATTATTGGCCTGGGGCACCGTGGCTGTTCAAGCCCTTAAAGCGACATTGGCTAATCCTGTAAAGAGTTTGAGATCTGAATAAATAGAAGACCGGAAAGATTAAAACTGCACACTTATTTAAACCATAAAAATGAAAAAACTTCTCTTTTCTTTAGCATATCTACTAATCCTCACTT
>JACMJM010000040.1 GCA_014380615.1 Sphingobacteriaceae bacterium | reverse complement strand
CCAGTTCTTCCAGGCTGGGTGGAAGCAATTGCAACTGATCGGAATCGTAGGGCTTAAAAACAGGCGTGGTTCCCATGCCTTTAAAATACAAAAACCGCTTGAAATAAAAAAGAGGCTATCCTTTTGAGACAGCCTCTTTTATTTCCCTGAGCTAAATCTCATACTTATCCCAAAAGCGATATTCCTTCCCTGATTTAATATTCCCTCATATTTTAAACGGTTAAGGTGATTTACATAGGCTTTATCAAAAATGTTATTTCCGCTAACGTATAACCGCAAGGGTTGATTTTTGACATTTATCGTAGTCCCTATAGAACTATTGACCAAAGTGTATGCGCTGGTTGAGGTTTCAAACTCTTTATCAATTTTGCTCTGTTTAAATACATTTTCTAATTCTATAGAAAAGTAAAAGTTTTTAAAGCTTGCCGAATTAATTTCCGGCTCTATTCGCAGCTCGTTTCTTAGTACCGGGGCCGGCATAAAAGGGAGGCTGTTTTTAGTGGCAGAATTATTACCTCTCACAAGTGAAAAACTGTTTTCAAAGTGGAACAATGAAACCGGATGAAGAGTTACGCCCGCTTCAAAGCCATATAAGTTCGCATCATCCTGCACGTAACGATACAGCGGCAAGGCTTCGTCCTCTCCATCAACCTCGATGTCTTCGTTATTCACACGTCGGGCGTAGATGTATTTATTAATGTAGTTGTTATGAACGTTTAAATGAAAGTCGATTCGCTTATTATGAAACTCAAGTGCCATGTCGGCATAGATACTGCGCTCGGGCTTTAAACCTGTATTTCCTATTTCATATCTCCGCGTTCCTTCATGCACTCCTTCCGAACTTAATTCGGAAATATTAGGAGCCCTGAATGCACTACCCAGGTTGGCTTTGAAATTCCACATTTCGTTAAAATCCTGCGTAAAGCCCAGGGCACCACTTAGGTTTGAAAACCGGTTCGTAAAATTTTGAAATTTTGAAACCCCTTCTTCTTCCATTTCAATGCCACTAATATTTCTGTAATCATACCGCAGACCCGCATTAACAGTGGTGTTTTCCCAGGATTTTTTTAAATATGCGAAGGCGCCGAAATCGTTACTGTCATAGTCTGGAATAAGTAGTTCTTCGGCCTTATTCTTGCTGTTTTGAAAAGCTCCGGCTATACCGAATACCGGTTGCCAGCCATTGCTGTCTTCAAAATAATATTTAAGATCATAGCTATAGGTTTTCAAATCAAAGAATAGGGAAGGAGCCGAAATGCTTTCTTCAAGTTCTCTACGTTGATTGTTTTGGAAACCCAATGTAGAACGCAACCTTCCTTTATTGAACAGAAGATGGTTATTGAGTGCTATTTTATAGTGGCGCACATCCTGAAAAGGAAGAAGCAGATCGCGGCTTTTTAATAAAGACGGACTGAATACGTTTCCTTCTTCGTCTTCAAACTGCCCCTTATCGTTTCGTTCGAAATCCGGAAGGCCCAGTTTTTGATTAAAGCTTGAGAGATTCAAATGCGTATATCCCCATGGCTTATTTAAACCAATCATCCCGCTTAAATTAGTTTCTTTAAATCCGGTGTTTGGAATGCGGCCATCGGCGGTATTATAGGCGAAGGCGTTTTTATACGTCCCCCTACCCTGCCATACAAAACCCCCGCTATTTCCTTGTAACATAGCCGAAGTGCCTGTTAAGCCATTATTAGCGGCATAATTTGAAAGCAATTCCCCTCTTATTTGTCCCGGAGGCGGCGGAACCGCAGTGATGATATTTATCACTCCGCCAAGAGCGTCTGAGCCGTATAATAAACTGGCTGCTCCTCTCAATATTTCAACCCGCTCCGCACTGTATTGATCTACTTCAATACCATGCTCATCGCCCCATTGTTGGCCCTCCTGCTTAACACCGTTCGATAATGTTATCACACGGTTAGCTCCCAGGCCGCGTATAACCGGCTTTGAAATAGCGGCACCGGTGCTTACCTGCGATACACCGGGAACATGCGAAATTGCATCGATAATGTTTTGAGAAGCTCGGCCGGTTAATTCATCCCGACTTACCGTCGAAACCGAAGTGCTGTTTTTATGATTCTCAGAACTGGATACGGTACCGGTTATCACAACCTCATGTACCTCTATTACACTCTGCTGTAAAGCAAAGTGTATGGGTTCGGCGGTTGAAAAATCAACTAACCGGGTTATGGTTTTGTAACCGATATAGCGTACCTCAACCAGAAAACGGCCCCTGGTGGGCACCCTTGTTAAAGTAAATTCGCCATTTTGATTAGTATTTATTGAAATCTGCAGCTCGGGGATAGCGATGGTAGCCCCCGGGAGAGCTTCATTAGTTGTAATGTCTGTAACTCTTCCGCTAATTATCAGGGCTATATTTTTCGCGTCTGATTTTAAAGCTAAAAAGAGAAATAATATGATAGTGGACACTTTCATGTTAAAATCTTTAAACAGGTGATGGCAAAACCCTTAGGCATGCCGATAAGTTAATTTAAATTGTATTTAACTTAACCTGGAGGGCGGGCCTCTTAAAAAAAACAGAAAGGTTTCTGATGTATAATCAGTACTAAGAAGTTTAAAAGATAGTGTGGTAAAAGATTGTGTTACTGATGACGGGGAAGAATAGGCCAGATCAAATGCCTTATCGATATGCGCGGTACAAACAAAACAATAGGATGTTTTTTCCGAAATGTGCAGTTTGTGCTGGCATGAACTATGCTTAGCCGTTGTACCGCAAGTAGTTTGTTCTGATGTGTGATCGTGAAAAATATCGAGAGGCAATACCGCTATAGAAAAACATAGCAGCAGCACTGAAGCCAGCGTAACTCGTATAGATTTTTTTCTAATCATTACAGGAGCTACAAAACTAAGTATTAAAAAGTTTTATGCGTACTTGAAGGATAGGATTGTTACTTAAACAGGATTAATTTACAATCAGCTTATAACCTTTACCGTGAACATTTAAAATCTCCACTTTCGGATCGTCCTTCAAGTATTTTCTCAACTTACTTAAAAAAACATCCATGCTGCGGCCGTTAAAGTAATTGTCATCGTGCCAGATACTTAATAACGCTTCTTCCCGGGTAAGAACATTGTTTTTTTTCAGACATAATAATCGCAAAAGCTCTGCCTCTTTGGTTGAAACTTTTTGCTGAAGCTCGTCTCTTTTAATCACCTGAGCCGTGTAGTCAAATTGGTAATCGCCGATTTCGAATTTATCCTGCTGGGGGGCTCCGGCATTTTTGCCGTTGTTCGAGCTTCGTTTTAGCAGTGCGGTTATCCTCAGCAAAAGCTCTTCAATTCGAAAGGGTTTTGTAATATAATCATCGCCACCAAGGTTAAAGGCCTCCGATTTATCTTCAATCATCGATTTTGCCGTGGCAAAAATAATGGGAACGTCGGGGTTTATTTTGCGAATCTCCTTGCCAAGAGTAAAGCCGTCCTTTTTTGGCATCATCACATCCAGGATACAAATATCGTAACGGCTGCTGGTAAACTGTTCCAAACCCTCTACTCCGTCTTGAGCCAAAACAACGTCGTATTTACCTTTCAACTGTAAATAATCCTGTAAAAGCAGGCCCAGGTTAGGGTCGTCTTCTACCAAAAGTACCTTTTGCTTGTATGCGCTTACCTCAGGATTTTCGTTAGCCATCGCCTATTTTTTATTTATCGGAAGAATAATTTCGAATTCAGAGCCCCTGTCTTTTTCACTTTTCACTTTAATGTTGCCGTTATGGCGCTTCACAATATTGCTAACATAACTTAATCCGAGGCCAAATCCTTTCACATCGTGTAAGTTTCCTGTCGGGATTCTGTAAAACTGATCGAATATTTTTGAGAGCTGATCTTTGCTCATCCCAATACCTTTATCTGCAACCTTAATAATGAGGTCTCTACCAACTGTAGCGGTCGAGATAGAGATTTCAGGTTTCGACGTGCTGTATTTCAAGGCGTTATCAACCAGATTGTAAATAACATTGCTTAGATGCAGTTCATCTCCCGCTATAACCGATTTGGAAGCACCCAGGTTCAGGTTAATTTTAGCTTCTTTTTTCTGGAACTGAAGCTGCATGCTATCAGCAACTACCGAGATCAGTTCGTTCACATCCACAGTACTAAAATCGAGCTTTAAATCACCTTTATCAATTTTAGCTATGTTTAACACACGTTCAATATGGTTTCCGAGCCTGATGTTTTCATCATAAATAATTCCCGCCAGGCGAGAAATTCGTTGTTTATCTTCCGTTATTTCAGGATCCTTCAGTGCTTCACTGGCAATCATGATGGTGGCTACAGGAGTTTTAAACTCATGGGTCATATTGTTGATGAAATCGGTTTTCATCTCCGAAATTTTCTTTTGCCTGATAATAGAGTGAATGGTGAACCCGAAGCAAAATAGCAAGGTTAGTAAAAGTGCGGCTGACGAGCCCATCATAAATCCCATATTAGATAAGATCATGGAGTTCTTTTCGGGAAAAGTTACCATCAGCATTCCTCCGTCTCTTACTATATCATCAAAAAGTACTGTACGATAGGTGTTTCCCGGCTCAAATTCGACACCCATTGATGCGTTTCTGAAAATAAGCGCATTATCATTTCTTGCAGATGCTACCTGGTATTCGTAATTGGTGTCTATACCTGCGTTTTTAATCTCAGACTTTAACATTGAGTCCAGATACGCAATATTAATCCGGCTCTTAAGGGGGATATTTACTTCGCTAAATTCATTTTCCAGGTCATCGAAAACGGCTTTCTTTCGGGCCGAACGTATGGAATCGAGAAACCTCAATTTCTTTATCCGCTGAAATTGTCTTTCCTTGTGGAGCTCTTGTAATGATGCCTGACTTAGGTCATTAATCCGTGGTTTTTTTAAAATCTTTACCTGCTCGCCTCTAAGCGGGTCTAAATAAATATATCGCTTAACAGAGTCGGTACGTTCTGTGCCAAAGATGCGTGCCCTGGGGCTAACACTTGTTACTGCCTGTTGATGAATGCCTCCAAATGCATCTTCAAATTCTGAAACGTCAATTTTTACATCAAAAACCTCAGGCTCGGGATCAAACGCCGACATTTCATTAAAAGCAAGAATGGTATGTCTCGAACGGAAAATGCTGTCTCTTAAATGAAAGATACTATCAGCCTTCCGTTGTTCGCGGCGTAAAAGCAATGCTTTTTTCTGGGTTAATTTATCATCAAAAACGGGCGATGGTTTCTTTGTCTGTCTGGATTCGGTATTCCTGACAAAAAACTGGGTTTGCGGCTCGTCGTTCTGCTTACGGATAGTGTTTCTTTTTTTGTAAATATCTAATGCTTCGTAGCGTTCTACCTTAACCGCTACTTTGTTTAAAGCTTCGTTTACAGAATGATCAAAAAGTTGCGACTTTAAAGCGAAAGATTGCTTAAAAAAATACAATTGCATAGCCATTACACCCAGCAATGCAATACTCATCAATCCGATTATAAGGCTAATACTTCTCTTCTTCATTTGAGAATATTCTTAAACATGATGAAGCCTGCCATAGTGTATAAGTTAACATACTGATTCATCAATTACAAAAATACATAAGGGCTTAGCATTAAACTTGCATTTAACATTATTTAACAATGATATTAAAGGCGTTGTCTCAAAGGTGCTTATCAGTGATCCATTGGGGAGGAGTTCTTGAAGCAAAAGGAATTACCAAAAATGGTTTTATTACTCTATTGATGATCGTAACCTCATAGGTAGCCTGTCGAAGTATAGAGTGGAGTAATTCGATAATTACCCTACCGCTGCACTCCGACAAGGCCAAGCGACAGTCGCACCCACGGTAAATTAAACCGAGTGGCATGCTTATAGAAATAGGTAAGGAAAATGATTTTGAGACACTCTTGATATAGAAAATTCGCATGGCGCACCAAAATCACCCGGCAAATACTCTCAACCCGCAGATTTAAAAATGATCCTCTAAAATATCTGTAAGCATATCAAACGATAAAGGCTTAGACTGGAATCCTGAAATTTCTGGAATTGTTTCGGCTCGTAATCTATCGTCGGGATTAAGAGAGGTTGTAAGCATCACTATTATTATCGCATCTTTCTTCATTTCTAAATTTTTGTATTCATTTAGAAATTCCCATCCGTCCATCAAGGGCATGTTAATGTCGAGCAGGATCAGGTCAGGCTGGGGATTTTCCCCTGCTGATTTTTCATAATTTCCTGCCAGATAATCGATAGCTTCTTTCCCGTTCAGGGCTACCAGAATTTCTTCGGCTACTTCGGCTTTCTGAAGAATTTTTTTGTGAAGGAAATTAGTTGATATATCGTCATCAACCAGTAGAATGCAGTTTAGTTTCTTCATATAGATTATGTATTTGTAATAATTTTCATGATTTGTTTTGGATAGTAAAATGAAAAGTGCTACCTAGGCCAGGCTGGGAATCAATCCAGATATTACCACCATGTTGTTCAACTATTTTTCGGCAGTGCGATAATCCTATCCCGGTACCCTCATATTCATCACGGTTGTGCAGTCGTTTGAAAATAGTAAAGATCTTATCCTTGTCGGCCTCCGCAATTCCAATCCCGTTATCCTTAATTGAAAAAAGCCAGTTGCTGGTTTGCTGCTCTGCGGTAATGCTAATTTGCGGACTTGTGTCTTTTTTTCTGAATTTTAAAGCATTGCTCAGCAGGTTTTGAAATAGTTGCCGCATCTCGATAGGGTTGCCTGTTAATTCGGGCAGCGGTTGAACCGATATTTTGGCGGCACTTTCGTTTATGGAAGCAGCCATATCATCCATTACCTCGTTTATAATTTCATTACAGTTAACAGGTTTCAGAGATACCTCTTTACCAATACGCGAATAGTCTAACAAGCCCTGTACAAGTTGCTGCATCCTTTTTGACGAGTGGATAATAAAGTTGAGATAGGTTTCGGCGTCTTCATTAAGCTTCCCTTTAAATTCTTCTTCAAAAAGAGAGGCAAAACTAATTAAGGTGCGTAAAGGTTCCTGAAGATCGTGCGAAGCTATGTAGGCGAATTGTTCTAGCTCTTTATTTTGAGTTTTCAGTTTTTTTGCCTGCGCCTCAAGTTCAATTTTACTTTGCTGCAAAGTTGCTGTACGAGTGGCAACTTTAGCCTCCAGTTCGGTGTTAAGCTTCTGTATCTCCTTGGCTCGGGTTATGATTTCAATTTCCATCTCGCTCAGCTTGGTTTGCAAACCACGTGTTAATTGCTCGGCTTCTTGCTGCTGGCTCTGGATTATTACAAATTCGGTAACATCCTGAACCCGGTGAATGATACATGCAACCTCATTATGCTGATCGAGAAAGGGAATATTTATAGGGCTCCAGTACCGCACTTCAAACACACCATCGGGCCGCCTTATGTCGTACTTTTGAATTGCCATAGTATGCGGCATTTTATTCTTTAATACCGATTGAAGCGAAGCAGAAAGATTGGATACGCCGTCGGCTGTGAGGTCTTCAGAATTATCCGGAAATACATCGAATAGCTTTTTACCGATAATTTCGTCTCGCTTGGTCATCGAAGCTAAATTATAAGCTTCGGAGCTTGATAAAATGGTTAAATCGGGCGAAAGTATCAGGTATAAGCCAGGAAGTGATAGAAAAAGTTGTTCAAAATCGATAACTAGCTTATTCATCGGCTTATATTTAGGTGAAAAGTATCATTTAAGGCCAAATAAAAAAATATTTTACTGTTTAACCACCAAAATAATAATTTTCGTCAAATAATATCGAAAAATCAATATTAACTTTTAGTTAAGTACCGAAGCGTAGATTTATTTATTATTTCGCAAACCGTTAAATAAATCAGCAAGTTTACTTGTGTTGATTCCCTGAAGGGCAAGTGAACAGCACGTCCTATTCCGATCAACCATTCCATTTTATAGTGATTAAAAAATTTAATTTAAATCGCTATAAAGTTCATTGTAAATTAATTAAATTCGATTTAACTTTATCCTAATGCCTATTTTTTACCTTTAATTAATTAACTATCTAAAAATCGCAGATAACTTGCGACAACGAACTAATCGATTCTCAAATGAAAAAAACTCTTCAAATTTTAAGTGCTCTTACAGTAATTTTAGTAGTTATGTGGCAATGCAGCACAACAACAACAGATGCTGTTTACAATAACCAGCTTCCTCAGGATGCCATGGAATCCTGCACAGTTACCCAAGACAGCTTTAAAACATGGTTTGCCAACGATACAATTTCCGAGAACGGTTTGGTAACTCCGGCTAATAGTGTGGCATTTCCACATCGAAACAACTGCGATTTTTACCAATGGTCTGAGCGGATGTTTTTATGGATTACCTCTACGGATAAAGGCAGGCTGGTACTAGAGTCGCCCGTGTTTTATGGTGTTTCACCGGCAGATTCCGCAGGTAACAGAACTTTCATTCCCCACACGGCCGGTTCTGCACTGCGAATGACGAGCAGTATCAGAAAACACGGGCCAAACCGATTGCCCGTAATGAAAGACAAACAAGGCAGGCTTTTCGAGGTAGAAAATGTAGGTTCTGCAAAAAATGAAACATCAATGGTTAAAGATGCTACTGGTAAAACAGTACAAGTAGCTCATTTGAAAATTGCTTCGGGAACTATTCAGTTTATAGATAAATCCGGAAAAATCATTACTCGTCCTAAAGCCATCATTAAACATAGTAAAAACCGTGATCACATTGTACATCAATTCAACGTCGGCAAAAAAAGTATCTTTCTTGACGCATCAGGAAACATTATAGAGTCAGAAAGCGGGCAGGCAACCGGAGATGCATTGATGACTCAAAACGGATCGCTGGTATATTATTTAACAATGGCAAACGATGTTTATGCATGGTACCTCACCGGCGGCCTAACTAATGGAAATATTGATACCGCACAATTTCCTACTACAGCAGCACAGAGGAATAGCATTTGTGCGTACGCCCGCAAAAACGGAGTGGTTTTGCCAGATTCAAACGCACTGGCGATGGAAATAAAATCATCATGGGTAGAGGCGGCCACTATCACTAAAGAGAGCCTCAATAATTACGTTACTGTACAGGCTGTTATTCCCACCTATACAAAATCAGATAGTATCTGGGTGCCAAGCGGCGAAAAAACCGCAACCATGGCTTTGGTTGGTATGCATGTGGTAGGCAGTGTTGCCGGCCACCCAGAAATGATATGGTCTACCTTCGAACACAAGAATAATGCGCCAAACGCCGCTTATGATTATCTTACAAAAGATAATAAGGTAAAAGTTGTACCTCAGGATGGTGGGGGAGGTTGGCTTTTCAGCTCCGATGCGGCCGATACAGCAGCCAATATTTCACACATCACCAATATTTATAATCAAAATACATTTGCTACTTCCGACACCTTGTTCGCAAAGCCCAACCAAACTATTAGTGCAAGTAATACACAACGACTTTTCCCATTTGGTGTTGCTATGGGGCATGTGCCTAACCCCGAAGATAAATCTTCGGCAGCTTCAAACAGCGAGCTGATTTCGATAAATAATGCCATTCAACGTTTATTGGTTGGTAATGATGTGCGTAAAAACTACCT
>JACMJM010000003.1 GCA_014380615.1 Sphingobacteriaceae bacterium | reverse complement strand
TTATTGATGCCATAAAACAGCGTCAACAAACGTTGCTTAAAACCATGAATGCCATTATGCAATACCAGTACGAGTATTTTTTAACCGGCGATGAGCGTAATTTAAGGCCCATGATTTTGAAAGACATTGCCGATAAAATTGGGATGGATATTTCTACCGTATCGCGTGTGGCCAATTCAAAATACGTTCAGACTGAGTTTGGAACGTTTTTGCTTAAATCGTTCTTCTCTGAAGCCATACAAATGGAAAGCGGCGAAGAGGTATCGAACAAAGAGGTAAAAAAAATTCTGGAAGAGTGCATTGGCAACGAAGACAAACAGCACCCGCTGGCTGATGAAAAACTGACCGAAATTTTGAAAGAAAAGGGTTATAACATCGCCCGCCGTACGGTGGCGAAATATCGGGAAGCGATGAATATCCCGGTGGCGAGGTTGAGAAGAGAGTTGTAAGGCTAATTTAAAAGTTTATCCCCAGTACAATTTCGTGGCTTCCAGTATTTACATCTCTTAATTTAGAAAATGTATTATCAAACGCGTAACCCAAACTAACCGACTTCGCTACATTAAATCCAAACATCGCCGAATACGAATCGCCTTTTCTGAAAGAACTGCCAATCCATAGGTTATTGCGGTACGCTACTTTCACATTTACATCATAAGCCATGGGGAGCGGCTTCAACTGCTTAAGCGTTACGGAGGGAAAAATTGAAAAATCTTCTCGCACCCAAAGCCTGCACCCGGTGGTGATAAAAAAATGCGGCACTTCTTTGCCCGATTCATAGTTTTCGGCAAATGATAACCGTTGGTTAAGTGCCTGCTGAATGACTCCGCCCACAAATACAGAAGCAGAATAAAAATAAATTCCGGCATTCAAATCCGGCGACCACCTGGTTAAATTGCCGCCGCTAGCTATTACCGGTTCATTAGAATCTTCAAAACGAAGTTTAGATGTATTGAGCGAAACACGATTAACTCCCGCTCCTACTCCTACAGCCAAATTAGCCGCATCGCTTATGTTAATATGATAGGCGTATGTAAAGTTTAAAGTGGTTCTGGTGATCGGTCCGGTTTCGTCATTAAGCGCAACCAAGCCAATGCCATGGTGAGAGAGCGATGAAAAATAGCCCGATTTATCTGATTTTGTAGCTGGGTCGTTAATGCCATAATCAACATTACCTGATCTGGTGTTGCCGATGTTAATAGGCTTACTGATTGTAAAATAACTGGTTTTTGGAGCGCTCTCTAAGCCAACCCATTGTGTGCGATAGCCTGATCTGATAGTCAGTTCGTGATACATCCCGGTTACAGCCGGATTTAATACCGACATGTTTTGCATGTACTGCGTATAATGCGGCTTTTGCTGAGCCTGGAGAGAGGCACCAACTACTAGAGAAATGATGAGCAATGCTATTCCCCTTTTCATCGTAGCAGTGTTATGGAACCAAACAGCTTTTTTCTGCCGTTATTGGGTTCTATGGTATAATAATAAACACCTACCGGGATTTCTTTTCCCTGCCATGTGCCGTCCCAGGGTTCGAGGTATTGGCCGGATGTGTACACTTTCTGCCCGTACCGGTTAAAGATCTGCACATCTGCCCTTACGTACGTTTCTAAATATTTAATTGCCCATCTATCATTTATACCATCTCCGTTTGGAGAAAAAGCATTCGGAATATCCGGCTCAACAACGGTCACATATAAATCGCCAGATTCAGAGCAGCCTGCTTTAGAAGTTACGGTTAAGGTATATTTTGTATTCTCTACCGGAGAAGCAACTGGGTTTGGAATAGTATCATTATCTAAACCTGTAGCTGGAACCCATTTATATTTCAATTCTTTACCGGTAGTTGTTGCTGTTAAGTGTTTCTCTCCCCCGCGCAATATGGTAATATCATCACCCATTAAAAGGGTTGGTGCAGAATAATAAGGCAACGATTTGGTGCTGCGGCATCCCTTATCGGTTTCAACTGTTAGAGTTACCAAAAATTCCTCGCCATCAGAAAACCGATGACTGGGGTGCTGTTCTGTAGAGGTGTTTGCAACGCCGGAACCCGGATCTCCAAAATCCCAGAACCATTTTACTATGCTGCCTTCTATTGGGGTAGATTTATCGGTAAACTTTATTAAATCGCATAACGCATACGTAAAATCTACCGTAGGTAATTTAATTACATGTATTGTTTTTGGAGCACTTACCGAAGATTGGCAACCCGAAATACCTTCTACCGTTAACGTTGCCTGGTAATCGCCTGCAGTTGTGTATTCATGGGTAAATGGGTCGGCGTTTTTGCGCAACTCTATGGGGGTACCATCGCCAAAATCCCAATACCACTTGGTTATTTCCAGTCCATTCCCGTTACTTTTATCAGTAAAAAGAACGGTTGAGCCTTCGCAAGTTTGGCTGACCACCGTAAAATCAGGGTTTGGCGGATCGGATACCGTTAAACTCAATTCTATGACTTCATTGGCATCGCAGGTAATGGGTGCAGGGTTTACAGCTATCGCTTTTACCAAATAAGTTCCGCCAGCATTCATTGTAACCAAATCATTAAAGTATCTGTACTTGTATGAAAGCTGACCGTTAACAGTTGTGGTAGAGTAATGCGCATCCGGGTTCGTGTCTGTTCTAATTCCTTGGCCATCACCCAAATCCCAACTTAGGGTGGTGGTTTTATAAGGTAAAACTACATAGAGTTTAAAAGCCTCTTTGGTACATCCGTTTATAATGGGCGAATTGGTAACCGCATTTTCTGGCTGCAGAAACTGATCGAGGTTGCGAAGATCTGAACCTGCCAGATAGCCGTAAGATTCTACAAAACCATTGCCGTATGCGATAGCGACAAAGCCGCCATCGGCACGAATGCGATGTGAAGGACTGCCACTCATAGACGCAGCGGTTACGTCAACCACGATATAACTGTATTGATCGTTTATCCGGATAAATTTATTTGTAGCAAAGGGATCTCCAATTCTATTAGTTTGAAAGCTAATCCCGTCTACAGTAAACGTTGCCGTATCGGCTGTTTTAATAATGGCATTAATATAATGGCTGTTAATATTTGTAAAGGCATCGGGAGTTGAAACGGCAGAATACACGGTAATATCTTTCAATGTTTGCTCAATCGGATTCAGAATAATCATTTCCGGATCGCCCAATACAGGGGAACCATTAAACGTTGCTGCACAAGATTGAGAGGTTTGAAATTGCGTTACATTGATTGGGTTATTGGCAGAAATAGTATGGGCGCTTTTGCTATTGAAAGTAATCACACTCCCCTTAGAATAGGGGTTTGATAAAGCAATGCCATTTGCGTTTGTGGTAGAGCCGTTCACCGTAACCGTGGTATTATCATTAGCTACCTGAATCCGGTAAATATCTGAACTACCCCGATG
Source organism: Sphingobacteriaceae bacterium (assembly GCA_014380615.1). GTDB lineage: Bacteria > Bacteroidota > Bacteroidia > Sphingobacteriales > Sphingobacteriaceae > Paradesertivirga. Next base: position 5,902 of record JACMJM010000003.1, on the reverse strand, counting down.
GGCGTTATATAACGGAGCAGTAACGAAGTTCCGCCCCCAGGCAGAAACCGGTAAAAGTTGCTGGTATAAATTATCCTGACCGTTAGGGCTTAAAGGAGAAACAGTATTTCCCAATTCGCAAAAACCATTTTTGGTACTGCCTGAGAAAACGGAAAAAGGTTTGCATCCGTTTACAGTCCTGATCCGCGAACCTGTAATATCTGTAAGCGATTGAAACTGGTAAATATCCCCTTTATCTAGCGTAATAGTAAATGGAACATTTGCCGGTCTGGCGGGCAACCATCTGCTGGTTTGCGTAGGTGTAATTTCTATCTGGGTATTATCTTCAACGCCCAACACAGTGATTTGAGACGAACGGACTTCTGTACCGGCATCGGCCAGTTGGATGTACGAAATAGCATAATAATCATGCCCTAGTGCTTTTGTGGGATAAACCAAACAAGCCGCAGAACGGGCACTGTGTGATATATGCGAATAAACAACTACAGGTTGATCTGCCGTAACATGAATGCCCTTTTTAGGGTGAATTTCTAAATTGTTTTCGGTTTTAATGTAAACGTTGGTGTACTCATTCGGATCGATAACAATGGCCTTCGGCTGATTGGCAACCAGATTGATTGCGCCAACCTGATAAGGCGTACCGCCAATATCCAGATTTACAGTGGCGTTAACTTTTGATGTTATAAATAAGCTCAACCTGGACGATGTACTATCCACATGCGCGGCATAAGCCACCCAAAAATCTTTCCCTTCATTTGATGTTCCCTGCGCAAATAACGAAGGAGAATCAATAAAAAAGCAGATGCTGATGGTAAGAAAGATTTTGAAAGCGTTTAGCCTAAACCTTTCGTAAAACCTGTTACGTGTAGCTAGATAGTTAATCGTAAAGAGAGTTAAATCTCTAATAAACTTCAGAGACAGCTCGCTTTATACGCTATACGCGATGAGGATGTTGTAACGAAAAAAAATAATTAACCTGAGTTTGATTCTTAAAATGCGGATAGGTTATGAGTAAAAGCATTATTTTGTACTTAGAGGGGTTTTGCGTTAGGGATTGCAGCGGAAAGCCCACTTGAAGCGCAGCGGAACGAGGACTTGTAGCGGAAAGCCCGCCCCCTTCGTCAGGCTCAGGGCAGGCTGGGGAACGCCCAAAAGCAATTATTTACAATCGAACTTAGGTAATTAGGACTTAGGAAAAGGCAGTCTAAAATAGAATGTTGAGCCTTGGTTAAACTTACTTTCTACTCCAATAGTGCCATGATGTGCTTTTATAATTTCAGAAGATATATACAAGCCCATGCCCAGACCGCTGGCAGAGTAATTTTTATCGTCTACCCGGTAAAAGCGTTCGAAAATTAATTCCTTTTGGTTTTCGGTTAAACCGATCCCTTTATCGGTTACAGAAACCTGAACATATTCGCTGGTTTTTTTTGCTTCAATAAAAATATCTTTATTAACCGGCGAATATTTGACGGAGTTATTAATAAAATTCATAACCACCTGTTCCAAGCGTTCAAAGTTTCCAGTAATAAATAAATCCGTCCCCACATTGCAGGTTATGTTATGGCTATGGTAAATATGAATGGCACTATCAACACAAGCATGAACAACATTCGAAACATCTAAGGCAGAACGACTAAATTGTAATTTGCCCTGTTGAATTTTACTTACGTCCAGAAGATCGTTCACTAAATTTTGGAGTTTACCTATTGCTTCGTCGGCTTTGGAAACAAAATGCTTCACCTTAACTGGTACAGATTCCTTTTTATATGAGCCAATAAGTTGCAAATAACCTTTCAGACTTGTTAACGGTGTTTTCAGCTCGTGGCTGGCAATGCCGATAAACTCATCCTTTTTCTCCATCGCCCGTTTCTGATCTTCTATATCGGTAGCGGTACCCACCCAGAACAACACATCACCATTATCGCTTTTCAATACACTAGCGCGGTTTAAATGCCATCTGTATGCTCCGTCTGCTCTTTTATACCGGTTTTCTACTTCAAACGTTTTTCCGGTTTTTATGGAATGAAGGTATTTGTTAAGGGTGTTTTGTAAATCATCCGGATGCACAACGGCTTCCCAGCCCCAATCTTTAGTTTGCTGAAAATTGAGCCCCGTATAATCGTACCAGCGCTTGTTATAAAAATTAACTTCGCCATTTGGAAGGCTGGTCCAGGTCATTTGAGATATATTATCCGATAACATTTTAAAATGCTCGCGGCTAAGAAAAAGTTCTTTGGTGCGTTCTTCAACTGTTTTTTCTAATTGGTTATTAAAGGCAAGTGTAATTTGCTGGGCTTCTTCAAGCTGTGCGTTTTTAAGGGCTAATTGCTTTTGCGATTCTTTTTGGGTGGTAAGGTCTGTTAAGATCACACTCATAGACAATCCCTCATCCAATTCCAAGGTATTTAACGATAGCAAAAACGGAATTGGTTCTTTGTAAGCGTTATTTAAACATAATTCCGCTTTGCAATCGTGCTGCCAGGAGGTAGACAATAGATTCCGGAACTCCTCTTCAGATTCTTCAGCTACAAAATCACTGAAAGAATATCCAACAACTTTTTCCAGCGGAAACTTTAACGCCCGTGCGAAACTAGAATTGCTGTAAACTATAATGCCTTCCCGATTAAGGGTTATAGCACCTTCGTTCATTTTTTCGATAAAAACTCGATACGTTTTATCTGCATTTTTTAAGGTGTATAATTGATGCCCATCTTCATTTTGTACAATTAGCGCATCAACTTGTCCGGTTCTTATAGCTTCAATAGTTTCGTTAGCCTCTTCCAGCTTTAAACGAAGTTCATTAAGTTCCTCTTCCAGTTGTGTTGTAACAGACTTAATCATTCTTCTCTAATCTTCTTCTAATCCCAATCCTTTTAATACCTTTTTTGTATCCGACAAATCTCCAATCATGCGTCTTTCGGGCAGTGGAAATTTTCTGATAAGTAATGGGAGCGCAATAATTTGCTCGCTCTCTGCCATTAAAGGTTGTTGGTATACATCAATTATTTCCAGCTCGTATTTATCGCACAAATTTGCTTCACATATACTTTTTATATTCGAAATAGCACGCGTTGAATTAGGCGAGGCGCCAGTAACAAATAATCTCAGAATAAACAGTTCATTATCTGGGGTCGATAAAAATTCTTGCTGGTTTGTATCGTTCTGCACGTTATATTTTATTTAAAGGCACAATATTTAAGCCCACAAGAACTTTTTCCTCGTTAGACAGATCGCCAATTATTTTTCTGATGGGCACCGGTACTTTCCTGACTAATGTAGGCACAGCAAATATCTGATCCCCTTCTGCAAGTTGTGGTTGCAATAATAAATCTATTACTTCTATTTTATACCTGCCCTCCAAATGCTCCTCGCAATACTTTTTTAAATTGCTTAAAGCAGTTACAGATTTGGGCGTTTTTCCAGCTATATAAAGCCTCAGTTCCCAGGTTTGTTCTTCTATTTCCATATTTATTTTGACTGCGGAGAATTTTTTGATTCACCAGAGCCATCAATACCTCGGCGAATGTTTGTAATCTCGTTTCTGTTGCGCTCAAAAATCTCTTTTTTAAGTTCCTCTTCCATATATCCTTTATTCAGTTCTTCTTCTACAGATTCAAACTCGGTTTGAAGATTTGCTATTTGCGCTTCAAGTACTTTTTTCTTTCTTAAAATTTCTCGGTTTTTTCTATTTAGTGCGTGCCCGCGTAAGGCTAGGCCAGTTTCTTCATGTAACATTTGCGCCTCTCTTGCCGAGCCAACAATAACGCCCTCTGGCCCTAAGTAAACGTCTACCAAGTTTAAGCCTTCGTCACTTATTACAAACTCCCTAACCTGGTTTGAATGTTTCATCCCTCTCGATTTCATGATGTACATTCCACGGTTTCGTTCGCCATTCAATTCTATATCCCGCACCAAAAGCCAGGCATCTACTAATGATGATACGCCTTCATCAGTTTGTTCGCTCACAAAACTATTTAGCGTAAGCGCTGTAAACATAACCGTTATTTGCTTTTCCTGCAAAAAGTCAATCAGCCTTATCAGCATCGCTTTTACTTCGCTTATAGAACCTACAGTAACCAGATTGGTTATCGGATCAAGGATAACTACCTGCGGATCAAACTTCCTGATTATTTTGTGGATGGCAACCAGATGCATTTCTAAACCGTACACAGTTGGCCTAAAAGCATGAAACTCAAGCATGCCCGAATCCACGTGCTTCCCTAAATCAAAGCCGATAGATTTCATGTTGCGGATAATCTGCTTTGGAGATTCTTCAAAAGCGAGATATACGCACTTCTTATTATCGGTACAAGCTTTGTTTGCAAACGATGCTGCTATACTTGTTTTACCAGTACCAGCTGTACCAGAAACGAGTATGCTGCTTCCGCGATAAAAACCTTTCCCTTCCAGCATTTTATCCAGCGACTCAATCCCTGAAGGTAACCGTTCGGAAGACACTTCACTGGTTAATTGTAGTGACGTAACCGGCAAAACAGATATTCCTTCCTCGTCAATTAAAAATGGGTATTCGTTGGTGCCATGCATAGAACCACGATATTTTACCACCCGAAGCAGACGTGTAGAGATCTGATTAGCAACCCGGTGCTCGAGTAAAATTACACAGTCGGATACATACTCTTCTAATCCCTGACGGGTGAGTTCTTTCTCGCCGCGTTCGCCAGTAATTATAGCGGTAACGCCTTTTTCTTTTAACCAATGAAAAAGTCTTCGTAGCTCGGATCGCAATATTGCCTGGTTGGATAAGCCTGAAAATAAATTTTCTAAGGTGTCCAATACCACGCGTTTTGCGCCGATGCTGTCAATGGCATAGCCCAATCGAATAAAAAGGCCGTCCAGATCGTATTCGCCCGTTTCTTCAATTTCGCTGCGCTCTATATGCACATGGTCTATTTTAACAAGTTTATCGGCTTGCAGTTTCTTCAGGTCGAAACCTAAAGAAGCTACGTTCATTTCCAACTCCTCTACTTTCTCTTCAAATGCTAAAAACACACCGGGTTCGTTATATTCGGTTGCGCCTCTAACAATAAATTCGATAGACATTAATGTTTTGCCACAACCCGGGCCACCACAAATGAGCGCAGGTCTGCCGGTAGGCAAGCCGCCCCCGGTTATTTCATCTAGTCCTTTTATCCCAGTGGGAGTTTTGGGGAATTTATATTTATCTGTTTGTTGTAAGTGTGACAAATTATCAATCATAACGTGTTCGGGATAGGTGTATAAATCCAGAGTTTAAAAAAAATAATATTAGATTAACAATTTTTTTAAAAAGAGTTTAAATTCTAAGAAGACAGGTTAAACTTTTAAGATTATGGTGTAATAAATCTCGCTGTATTTAACATCTAGAAACCTGAGTTCGATTTGAAAAACTGGCAGAATGATCAAATGAAAGCGATGTTTTGAAAATTGGAGGAGCATTTTGTAATATCGAACAGGGAGATATCTAACGCAACAAACTCAAGAGATCCCGTGTGGGGGAATTGTCACCCTGAGCTTGTCGAAGGGTCGTTCGCTGGGTGTGGCTCAAATCCGCTCTATGCTTCGACAAGCTCAGCATGACGCTACCATATTTGCAATTTTCGATGTCATTTCCTCTTTCACTGTTTGAAAAAAACAACCCTTCAGATGACAAAGCGCCAAAGGAAACGTGATTCTAAGGAAAATTAATCCTATACGTTTTGATTTTTAAACGCATTATACTGTTGCTGGTATAAAACCTTGGCAGAATCGCCAGTTACCAAGTTTGGAAAATTGCTTCTGATTTTTAACACAGGCGGAAGGAATAGTGGCACTTGCGTGAGCGGAATCTCCAGCAGGTTCGATACCTCATTACCTAATAAATAGCGCATCAGTTGGTAAACATTTTTATCTGAGCCGGAAG
>JACMJM010000039.1 GCA_014380615.1 Sphingobacteriaceae bacterium | reverse complement strand
TTGATTGTACCGTAAGGGGTAGTAATGTTAAACCGTCATTCTGGCCAAGATAAATAATAGAAGAAAGACCTGCCCATGAAAAGCAATAGTTATCCTCTTCTGTATGCCATAATCATTCTCTTCTTTGCTGCTTGCAAAGAACGATTTGAACCTGCAATTGATACTCCTTCTACCGGTTACCTGGTTGTAGAAGGGAACATCAATAGCGGAAATGGCCCTACCGTGATTAAATTAAGCCGTACCGGGAGACTTAACTTGGGAGGAAGAGCTGAAAAAGGGGCGGAAGTTCAAATTGTTGGCGAAGACTTAAGCACCTATAACTTAACGGGTAATGATAACGGTGTTTACACGTCTGCGGTTCTTAATCTTCCAAAGCAACGCTACCGCTTACGTATTAAAGCTGGCGGGAAGGAGTATCTTTCCGAATTGCTGGCGGAGAAGCAAACTCCATCGATTGATAGTGTGAGCTGGCAAAGAGTAGCTGAAGGCGTTAAATTATATGTACATACCCACGACGATTCGAATAAAACAAAATATTATAAATGGACTTTTGAAGAAACATGGGAAATCCGGTCGGAGTTGGAGGCGTTCTATAGGTTTAAAACTACAGTCATTCCCAACCGTCGCAACGTCGTTACCGTTGTTCGAACCACTCCCAAAGAGCAAGAACTTTTGTATTATTGCTGGAAATCTGAGGCTTCAAACGAAATTTTATTAGGTTCTACTGCAAAGCTGGCTAAGGATGTAATGATTTTCCCATTGAAGTTAATAAGAAATAATGACGAGCGCTTAGTGTTTTTATACAGTATCAATGTAGTTCAAACGGCTCTGGATATACGGAGTTATAACTTTTATCAAAACTTAAAAGCTAACACGGAAAGTAACGGCTCAATATTCGATCGTCAGCCCTCAGAAATTAGTAGTAATATTAAATGTGTAAATAATCCGGCAGAGATGGTGATTGGTAATGTGATGCTGACCTCTCATACAGAGAAACGAATTTTTATATACAACCCGTCTAATTGGGTTAATAGTTTTGTTTGTAATCCTTCAATAGCTCCTACAAGAGAAGATATGTTTCACAACCCTGATACATTAGCGAAATACAATGGCCCTCATATTCCGCTATCTACCACGGAAGCAGAAGAAAACACACCATTACATCCCGATTCTGCCGCAATATATTCAAGATTTGCACCCCTGACGGGGTTTTATGCACCTCGGGTACCTGCTGCTTATGCGCATCTTTTTCCTCCTCCGAAACCTTATATAATAGGCTATACTATGGGAAATAGGAGTTGTGTTGATTGTACCTTAAGGGGTACTAATGTTAAACCGTCATTCTGGCCGAGATAAGTAAGACATTAAAACGTAATTGCCGAACACAAAAATTTACAAATTGAAAAACAAATTATTTTAATCATCATGCAAAAACTCTTATTAAACCTGATTTTTTTTATGCTGCCTCTAAATGTTATTTATGCTCAGAGCATAGATAGTTCCGCAGTTCAAAAGCTGGAACATTACAGCAAAAAGGCTGTTCAAGAAAAACTATTTGCACACACAGATAAAAGCGTTTATCTGGCCGGCGAGCTTATGTGGTTCAAACTATACCTAATGGACGGCAGCTCGCACAGTCAATCAACATTGAGCAGTGTATC
>JACMJM010000038.1 GCA_014380615.1 Sphingobacteriaceae bacterium | reverse complement strand
TCCCTGGAGAAGTCTATCGGCGTAAGCTGTAATGCGCATGCTCCATTGCATCATTTTCTTTTGAACAACGGGAAATCCGCCGCGTTCAGAAAAGCCGTCCTTTACCTCGTCATTTGCCAAAACCGTTCCCATCGCGGGGCACCAGTTTACAGTACTTTCGCGAAGAAAGGTTAAGCGGTATTTTAGCAAAATCTGCTGTTGTTCAATTTCAGATTTGGCGGCCCATTCTTCGGCTGTAAATGATTGAATATCTTCATCAGCAACAGCTTGAACTGTTTGATTTCCGGATTTTTCAAACGCTGCAATCAAGGTATCAACAGACTCTGCTTTGTCTGTTTCACGATTATACCATGAATTAAACAACTGCATAAAAATCCATTGCGTCCATTTATAATAATCCGGATCGCTGGTTCGTACTTCCCGACTCCAGTCGAAAGAGAAGCCAATATTATCTAACTGCTCGCGGTAGCGGGCAATATTTGTTTCGGTAGTTATAGCCGGATGCTGACCAGTTTGAATGGCATATTGCTCTGCCGGAAGGCCAAAGGAATCGTATCCCATGGGATGCAATACATTAAAACCTTTTAATCGTTTGTAACGTGCAAAAATGTCGGAAGCAATATAACCGAGCGGATGACCCACATGTAAGCCCGCTCCTGATGGATAAGGGAACATGTCAAGCACAAAGTATTTAGGCGTTGATGAATTATTATCTACCTTATATGTTTGATTTTCGGCCCAGAACTGTTGCCATTTTTTCTCAATATCTCTAAACTGATAGTCCATTTTGCATTTCAGATAAGCTGCGAAAATACTAAAATCTGAGTGTTTTATTTGCTGATAACTTCGATAGAAGCTTCCGTAAGTTTACTTTGTTCGCGAAAAACTATCTAAATGAATTAGATTTACTCTCCCGGGGCAGCAGTTAACCAGGATTCATTTCCGGAAAAAGAAGCACTTTTACAGAAAGAACTCCGTAAAGTAATTAAAACATCAGGCAATATATTTCAAAGTAAATGACCGAACAATTTGTAGTTATAGTTGACCAGAATGATCGCCCCATCGCTGTTAAAGAAAAGATTGAAGCACACCGGCAAGGTCTTTTGCACCGTGCTTTTTCAATTTTTATCCTCAACCGGGAGGAAAAGTTCCTGCTTCAAAAACGGGCTTCGGGCAAATATCACTCGGGTGGATTGTGGACCAATACCTGTTGCGGCCATGCCATCCCTGATGAAGAAATTAACCGAACAGCTTCCCGAAGGTTAAAAGAAGAAATGGGCTTTACTTGTGATTTTGAACATCTTTACTCATTTCAATATAAAGTAGCGCTGGACAATCTTCTTACCGAGAATGAAATTGACCACGTTCTTATTGGAACTTTTAACGGATTGCCATCCATTAATACTGATGAGGCCGAGGATTACAGATGGGTAAGTTTACCGGATATAGTTGCTGAAATAGCCCAATCGCCGGATAGCTTTACGTATTGGTTTAAAGAAATAGTTTCCTGTAAAATCTTTACAAATAGGTTCAGCGAATCACCCCAACTATAAGCGTTGCCTTTGCATTTAACAAAGTTTAACATGCTTATTTCTGCACTTAGTCCTTTATTATTTACGTTTGTAGACTGAAATCTTTATTTTCGCAGTTCATTTTAGCACTTATGGAAGAATTTGAAGAAAGCACGGCATCCAAAAAAACCAAGACTATATATGTTTCAACTGTAATAAGTATAGCTCTTGTATTGCTGATGACCGGCTTGTTAGGCTTGATCCTTGTTCATGCTAAAAACCT
>JACMJM010000037.1 GCA_014380615.1 Sphingobacteriaceae bacterium | reverse complement strand
ATCGTCCTCGTTTGTAACCTACTGTGTACCCACATCTATAGCCAGCTTCCAGCCATAAAAGATTGAGGCAAATTTATCTAAACCTCTTTTAAGCACAATTATTCCAGGTGGACCTTGAGAATCATAGCCCTTCCATCCCCCTAAACGTGCTATTATCCACGTAGCCCATTTCAGATTTTTAGAATTGTTATGATTTTGGAGCTTTACGGTTTTGCCCTCCAGCTTTTTATTGATAAGCTGGAGACATTGTATTTCTTCCTCGCTAAATACTTCCTCTAATGGCTGTCCGCCTTCTGGTTCATTATAAGCCAGATTCATTTGAATGATCCTTAATAAGGCATTCAGCATTATAATACACAACTTTCTGATAGCCCACCCACTTTCCAATTCGCTATCTTCTATTTGAAAGCCTTTATGCTTCAATAAACGATGCATCTGTTCTATTAACCAACGCTGGCTATACCACTGTACCACTTTGTATGCATCATCAAAAGTGTGGATAGGATGAGTTGTTAATAGCTTCCAGTTAATCCCATCATCATTTTCTTCATAGGCTTCTACAATATTAATTGAAGTGTCTTTTGGATAGGCTGCGCTATTTTTGATGTGATGCCCACGCGGAATAGTGATGGAGGTAAAGCGGATTTTTAAGTTAACCTTTTGCTGTATTCTATTCTTTCTGTAATCGGTTGGAAGAGCTATTGAAAAGCTGCCCAGTGGACACTGAATTGCTAACTTATCCCAAGCTCTTTGCTCATCTGTGGTTTTTCTATTCGATTTTGAGCGAATCACATAGTGTATATTTTCATCATGAATACTACTTAACTGTTCGTATATATCTCCCTCCCTATCTTCAACAAAAGTTACCATAGCAGCTTCGGATAGCCTTTTCTTACTGTTATTTGCAGCTGAAATCCATTTGTACGATTCCTTATCTTCAATAGGAAGCTTAGTATACTCCCGTTTCTTTCGATTGGGCATAGTTAAGGGACGATGCCATAGCTTAATGTCAGAAAACCCTAAAAGATTTCCTTCAATGGCGTCAACCAACAGCGTGCTGTGCATTTTAAAGCCTAAAGAAACCTGAGGCGTATCAAGTCTTCCCAATCCACTATCTTCTTTTATTCGGTTGCGATGGGAATGGTAGTTCATTTCAGTGGTGTCCTGAATACAAAGAACATGTCGGCCCCCACAAAGCCCTGAGGAGCGATCACACAATTCGGAAATCAATGCATCCTCTGTCACTCTTGGATTGTTTAAGAAGCGATAAATGGACTTTTGCACAGCTCGATTAGGGCTGATCTTTCTAATGCTACTATGGGCATGCTGCGTAAGCAGATGAACTAATTGGAGCCCCTTTTTTCTAATCGTCTATCATTAAAACGATTAGTGAACTCTGGTTTATATAGCTTAACCATCGGACTGTATTTTTATGCAAATTAATCAAAAAAGATGTGGGTACACAGTAGGTTACAAACGAGGACGATTTGGGGGTATAAGGGCGTTTTTATCTTATTTAATATTACCATAAATGAATACCTCAAAAGCCAAAATAAAACTAGAAAATGCTAAAAGGCATTAGGGTACAAAAGTATTTGTACTATCAGGTTTTGGGCTAAATTGTTTAAAATGATAAGTCTCATTTATATCTCTTCCCTCCTCCCCGTTGGAGCGAATCGACTTAGTAATTGTGAAAGTCGTATTGTCAATAATTACTCCAGACCGTATATATGACTTTAAAGGCCCTCCTGATGACGGATACCACCTTTCAAACACTATATTATTATTACTACTTATTTTAAAAACACCCCAAGAAATTTTACTATTCTTATAACTTTGAGTTTGCAGAAACTCCTTATTTATATATGAATCCATTTCTGTTTCCTTGGAAAAAATACCTCCAGCAGAGAGAACAATGCCATTTTTGTAAAAAAACAAAATCGAGGAATAAGACGAATTGATATTCAGGTAATAATATCCATCTGTTCTTAATTCATTGCTCGCATAAGGAGTTCTGCTGACAGACAGCTTATCATCATCACCAATAATATTTTTTTTACAACTACTTCCTAGTGATATCATGATTGATAAAAGGTATAAAGACAGATTAATCTTATTTAATATTACCATAATGAACTACCTCCAAATCCAAAGTTAAAATAAAATTTTGGTCTAATACTTAGTACTCTAAACCAGGGGGTTCTGCCTCCCTGTAAACCATCATGTGTAATTCGGTTTTGAATTTGGTGCCGTATTCCCTCGGAATTAACCCCAATCCGAAAAGGTCCAAATCCCACATATCCTACCCCTGCGCGATATTTATCCGGATCATCTCCAGTTGATGGGTTTTTGACATATGTATCACGCCCATTAATTCTTTGCGTCCTTCTGTCTGCATCATTTAGCCCTGGATCACCAGTAAACAGATTAAAACCAGCACTAAACGGGCCAGCCTGCAATTTGAGTGCTGCTGTTCGAGACCGGTCGCCTCCATCAGGTGTTGGAATTAAACCGAGAGATAGTTTATTAAATACTGCAGGTTGCCAGTCATTCTCATATTTTAAATTATACCCAGGTATACCTAATGTTATGTTTCCGATGGTTTGGTCAAACTCAGTACCTGGGCTATCATAATGTGTACTACCAAAAGACGCCAATCCCAAATAACTTACTTCACCGCCAGTTCGCCTTTCCCATCCAGGAGTCACATCATAGTTTTTCCAATAATATGTTTGGCCATAGTTGTATCTATAGCTTAAGGGGAGGGCCTTAGGTACGCCGACAGACACATCAAAACCTATTCCTTTTTGCTGTGAACCAAATTTAAGGTCAATATGAACTGCTACAGGAGATATATGTTTTTGAATATCATAACCCTTTTCTGTTAAAAGCAAAAAGGCCAAGAGGAACTCCCCGCTCGGATCCGTAAATTTCAGTGGGTTATTCAATACATACGCATACCTGTTAAAATTCTGCGTATTCGTCGGGTCCTGCACAAAATTATCCGGCTGTAAGAATCGGTGTAATTTAGGGTCATATAGCCTTCCGTTCATATGGATTAACCCTACACCCATTAAATGCTCATGCCCGGTATAACCCCGGTCGGTAATCACAAAAGATGCCAGTGCGTTGCCGCTGCCATCTTCCAGTTTCACCAGGTTACCCCAGGCATCAAACTGACGCTTTTCCTTAACCTCTCCAAGGATGTCGGTGATCATTAAAATACTGCCCAGATGATCGCGATGCAGGTAATACAGGTTCTGGGTGGTTGAGGTGCTGCTCTGCACTTCCTTCCACATGGCAGGTGCGCTATACGCATCGCCCCCCATATAAAATACAAAGCTGGTTGTACCGGTCTGCATGTCTTCGGTAATCTCCATGCTGCCATCTTCCGAATAATGCCTGCGAAATCTGCGGCTTATTTTATCAGCCTGCTCATCACCATAATACATATGCGATCGGCCCTGTGCAGCATTGTATTGAAAACTTATCTTCTCTTTCCCTGTTTCAGTTATTTGTACCGGACTTTTGAAGGCGTTATAGCTTACCTCCTGCAATTGCAGTGCCTTGTAATGGGTAATTGCCTGCGGAGTTAAAGAAGTTAGGCCAATATGCTGGTAGGAATATCCGTTGCTGAAGGTGTAATTTCCGATGGTGCTATTATTATCGATCCGGCCACGGGCATCATAACTCTGTGAATGATTCCCGCTATTATCATTAAAGCTGGTTAGGCGGTCGAGATTATCGTACGCAAAACTTTCAGTCCAACCGAAAGCACTGTTGCTGCGCGTATTTAAATTGCCCCGTAAAATATCAAAGTTGTAGCCTAACTGCATCAGCACGGCAGGTGAATTGCCGTATCGTTCGGTTTTTAATTGCTGAGGAAATCCGTAATCGTTATAGATATTGCTTTGCAGAATAGTACTGCCGAGTTGGGCATTGGTTACCTGCCCCCTGGCATTTACTTCGCTTACTTCCCAGATCTTTTCCAGCAGATCGCTGTTTTCAAACATCCTTTTAAGAGAGCCGTACTGATATTCGTTCCTTAGAGCTGCTACAGTCGACTTGTTGTTCCGCTTGTTAATGGCTTCCGAATTTTCGGTCGCGATACGGCTATAACTATCATAAGTAAATGCTTTGGTAAACTTTGCGTGTGTGTTGTCTTCTACAACACTGCTCAGCCTCTTATAAGTATCATAACTGTAGCTATAAACCGCATTGTTTCCATCCGTATTGGTTAGGTTTAACGATGACAGCAACTTAGTAGTTCCATCATAGGTATACTGGTAACCCATATTAGTTGCATCGCCTGTAATCTGCTTGCTTAGCAGTTTCCCGTTGGTATCATAGGTATAACTGGCACTTCCTTTAGGGTTACTTTCTGTGGTAATTTCTCCAAAACCATTATACGCGTAAGTATAGACTCCGGCAGAAGGGTCGGTCAATTTTGTTTTCCGTCCCCAGCCATCCTGCTCGATGGACTGAATTGATCCTTCAAAGTTAGCCGACTTTAAATTCCCGTTCGCATAATAGGTATTGATAATAGTCCCTCCCGGATCGGTAACGCTGGCAGTTTGGCCCAGCGCATTTTTGAGCGAGGTAACGGTTTTAGTACCGTCGTTCACCGATGTACTTAAACCATTATAAGTGATTGTGGTGCTTTTTCCGGTAAATGCATTCAATTTTTTCACCCGTCCGTACTCATCATAAACGGTTTCGTTCTTCTGGTAAAAATTATACCCTATTGTGGGCTCACTTTCAAATTGAAGACGGCCATACAGGTCGTATTGATAGGATTTACATACCCATTGTCCCAAAACATTCCTCTCACTTGCTTCTGTTGTCTGCCCAAGCGCATTAACCAATTTATAGGCAGAACTTCCGGCATCGTCATAATTACTGATTTTAATATAGGCCCCAGACTTTTCATACTTTGTAAAGGAACTTTTTTCTACAGGGTTGGTTGATTTGGTAAGTCGCCCCCAGATGTCGTACTCGAAGGTACTGGTGATATTAAAGGGATCAGTTTTAGAAATCGGGTTTCCGGTTGAAAGATTATACTGATAAGTTGTTTCCAGGCCCTCCGAATCGATTGATTTTGTCATAAACCTTCCGCTAGCATCGTATTGCATCTGGCCGCTTCGGCTACCGCTTGCTGTGGTTAGTGTTTTTTGCGTTACATTACCATACGTGTCGTATTGTAAACTCTCGGTAACAAACGGAGTATTATGGCCCTTCTTTTTTATTTCGGTTGGAAGAAAGCCGGTATACGTGTACTGTTCTTCGCTGCCATAAGTATCAGTTAAATTATTGAGCAGGGTTTTCTTAGTAAGCGGCCGGCCAATATAATAGCCGGTTGTTACAGGGTTATTGCCATAAGTAATATCAACCGTCTTGGTACCTGCTCCAGAATAATTTGTCTGTTCTTTAATGACGTTATTGTAGGTATCGTAGGTAAATGCAACCGTGGTGCTGGTACCACTGAGCTTGTCGGTTGTGATTACCGAGCTTTGCTTGTTAATAAAGACCTTATTGGGTAGAAGTTCCGTATCGTATGTATAATCGGTACGGGTGATGTAGGTGCTTGAGCTTGCGCCATCATTAATCGGGTTAGACGGATCGCTGATTTTGGCGATAAAGGTGCCTGCGCTTCCGTTGGCCTCGAAGCCGGGCTTCATGGTTATGGACTGACTGGCTGTTTTTGTGCCCGTTGAAGGAGCTGACAAAACTAGATAGGGCTCCGGGGCAGTCACATCGGTATAAAGTGAACTGACGTAGGGGTACTTACTTGTAAATTGTTGCAGTAATGCTCCCCGGCGTTGCTGATCGTTGATACTAATTGATAATAGCCTGTTCGGATCGCTTTCACCAACACTCCAGTTGCTTTTGATAACTTCTCTAAAGCCCAGGAAGCCCAAACCTTCCATATTAGTTGCTGCTTCTCTGTACGAGAATACCTGCTGCGTACTACTATTGTTGAAGCTTTTAGTTAGTTTACTTACTAACTTAAGTCCTCGATTTTCGATATCTACATTCGGAAAAATCTGATTGCTACCCCTGGTATAAATTGGAAGACTGTTAATATTATCATCCACCATACTTTTGTACTCCATAGAATAGCTAACTCCGTCCTGAACGATAGATCTCAGCTGAACATCTTCCTGCAAATTCTTCTGGCATGTAAACGTCAGGAGAGAATTGTGGCTAAATAAGCCAACCTCCATTTGAAAATTAGGCTTGTCATTGCCCAGAAACACTGGTATTGGCTGGTGTCCGAATGTAAAATTCGAAACACTTTTGTACCCCGCATCTACAAATATCGGAGCGGTCCCACCTGCTTCCATTCCCGTGTTTTGATAGAGAATAATATCTGCAAATGCCCCGCTTTTATTGTTTTTAGTAACGGTCTTGGTCCTTATAATGTCCGATTTCCCGTCGAAGTTGATATCGGTGGCAGTAAGCATTGTTTCCGTAGCTATCTGGTCGTAACCATCATACTCGTATGGTTCGTGTACAAAGGGAAACGTCCGCTCAAACTTATTAAACTGGTTTCCGGTAGACATAAATACAGAATACTCGTCGCCAGAGTCAAGATCATTTGCAACCATAAGGTCTGTTTTGCCATCGCCATTAAAGTCCCCTACCAGTTGAACATGGTTCATTTTAAATCTGCTGTCAGGGGTTTGCCAAAGCAGAGACAAGGTATTGCTAGTACTAAGCGTATAAACATATACTTTCCCTTCGGTGATATGCGCAATATCTGTTTTTCCATCGCCGTTAAAATCCGCTGCAATTAATTTATCATTCCCACTGTAAGACTTAGTAAGTAAACCGGCAACGTTTACAAAGTCGATGATTGCTCTTCGGTCAAGATTGATAAAATGAACAAAGGAGATATCGTTGTATTGCGTTTGGTAGTCACAACAATATTCAGGAGTATCATCACAATCGGGCCTTACAGTCCCATAAGTCGTTTCATTATAAGGCTTGCTTACCGAAATAATATCGGTCAAACCATCACCATTAAAATCTCCTGAAAGAAATTCCCTGGGAATCCTGATACCTGGAGTATAGCTTTCGGTACATTCAGAATAAAAGCCATTTGTTAATGGGGCATCCCATTCTTTTATGTATTGATTATTGATGGTTTGGGTGCTGTTATCTAAGGATTTGATATCGAATTTCACTATGTTCTGGTCCACGTATTTTATCAACAGTATGCCAGGTGTTTTGGGGCTAGTACTAGTGTGGTACAAGTAGTTAACCGGAAATATTTCTTCAAAACTGGTATTAAATTGTGCCTGTAATTGATCGTTAATAGTTCCAAAAAGTTTCCATGACAGCCAGAGTTTACTTTTATCATTAGGATAAAGTATAAAATCCATTTTTCCGTCCCCGGTAAAGTCGCTAGTAACAACTTTGGCGTTGTTTCTTGCCAATCCCGAAGTAAACCCTGTATTTGTATTCAAATTTGACGAAAGGGAGGAATTGGTGTTCAAATAATTAAATAGAATCGGTTCAAAGACCTTTGAATTATCACCACTAAATTCTTGCAACTTGATCAAGCGCTCATACTTAAGTGTCCCAACCTCATCGTGGGTCAACACATAATTGCGGAAGTTTACACCATTCCCTATTACGTTGATTTCACTTAAAATCTTATCTCTAAAAATGTTGAGGCCTGGTATATAGACCTGCTCCGTGCGCATGACATCTTTATATAAGAAGTTAACTTGGTTTATGTGGGTAGACTCATTCGTTGATCCGTACTTAATTTGGGAAATCCGTATGGTATTATTACTTATAGTATAAACGTAATCTATACGCAGGCCCTGTGGATTTGTAGAATAGGTTATAGCGTAATCTGTTGGAGTGATCGAATTCAGGTTTCGGCCGTATCCGGACTTTGATCCATCCGGATAATACACCTCAAATCCAACATCGAGCCTAACGATTCTAATATTTGAATAATTCTCCGTTTGGAACTCCGCGCCCATAGCCCAGTAATTCGCACCGCTTTTTAAGATCAGCCGCTGGCCGTCCAGGGATAATCTATCGTCGAGGTTATTGTTTACCGCACCCACATACCCGTCATGAAACTTAGTGGCCGCAATCCTGCTTATTGAAGAAAGGCCCGAAATATTCCAGCCATAACCGGCTATACCATTCCCCCCCTGACTATTATAAACCAACGCAACTTGGGGCACTACCCCTCCAATCCCCGGTGGCACCGCAATGGGCACTGTATAAGTTGCGGCACCTGTTGGCGAAACATCAATACTGCCGACGGTTCTACCAGCATCTACTGTTTGTGCTTTTGAAATGTAAAATACCACCGATAAGCTAAGCAGAAGTAAATGTTTTTTCATAGTTCTATATTGTGATAAGGACTTTAGTTTGGGTTATTCTTTAATAAGTTTGAGTACCTGTTGTTTGCCGTCGGTATAAAAGGCTCGCAGAATATACCCTCCAGGCGGGAGGTCGGCAAAGGAAATAGCTGAAGACGTTTCCTTTGATGAAACTGAAGACCCGAACACTTTTGTGCCGTTTAGCGAAAACACTTCCAGGTTCTTTACAAAAATACCGTTAATAGTTGTCCATTCTACTCGGAGCATCTCATTTACGGGGTTGGGAAAAGCGATTAGTGTACTCTTCATCGGAATAGAATCAACTTGCTTAACCATCAATGAATTGTCGAGTTTTTCCAACTTATCTGCTCCCGGTTGCTGGGCAGTACAATTAACACAGATCCATTGCCGGGAAATCTGGTTTCCCGCAGCATCGTATGCAAACACCAGCTGTTCCTGGGCGGATGATGAATAATAGCTGCAAAAAGCTACGACAAAAATTAGTATGACTTTGAGATTTTTCATGTGATAAGTTTTATTAGACCGCATTATTTTCCTTTTGATTCAGCATTCCTGATAAGCAGATCTATAAGCTGCTCCTGTTTTTTTAGCTTTTTATCCTGTTCAATAAGGTGAAGAGTAAGCTCTTCGATCTTTTGCAGCAACTTGGCCTGCATTTCACCGAGGTTTACTCCTTCGTTTGCAACAGACTGTGCGGAAGGAATTTCGGGAAGGTGTTTATTGACTGCAATAAACTTTTCGACCTCGGGTAAAGATTTTAGCTGGTATTCTTTTTCGAAAACGTAATCGGGCCATGGCGCGGCTTCAACTTTGATTTCTTTTGCGCGAATACTTCCATTCACAGCAAGTTTATGATTATGGGTATCTGTGGTACCGATTCCAACATTACCGTCAGAGAAAATTTTCATCTTTGTTGATCCGCCAGCAGCGAAAGTTAGGGTACGAGACCCGGTGCCATCCTGTGTTCCGATTGAAATATCTTCCGCACCAGGCTCGCCACCATACCCAAATAGCCATGTACTGCCATTGCCTCTTATTGCAGACCATGGAGTAGATGAAGTAGATTTTAAAGACACTACGGGATTAGCATCCTCAATATTTAACTTAAAATCTGTTGACGTTGTTCCAATTCCGATATTACCATTAGAATTTATTCGCATTGCAAGAATACCATCAGGAACTACGGTGTAATCAGCTCCTTCATTCGTATTATTTACAAAAAAATCAAGTAACCCGCCAACTGCGGTTCGACCGGCAACAATACGATTTACGCCATTATTTCCAAACTGTAGGCCTGCCCAGCGTAATGCCCCATAATAATTATTGGTCCCATTATAATCTAATCTTATCTCCTGATTAGAACCTCCTATATGTAGTTTAGCACCAGGATAATTGGTACCCAGGCCCAATTTACCATCAGAAAGATAATGATCTGAGCCGCCTGTAATTCTTAAGCTCCCGGCAGAATTCACATCATTTTTCGAGTCAAGTAACGTAATCCAATCTGACCAGGTATTCTGTGCATAAAAAGCTTCTCTGTATCTAATCCTGGAATTATCCCAACCACCGAAATTTAACTGGCTTGTTTGATGACTAGTACGGCCATATATCTCCAGTACAGTTCCATACTGTGTTGGGCCTCCATTATTATAACTGTCCCATAACTTAATCGAAGTAGGGCTAATATTAGTTCGTGGTGCCGCAGTGAAATCTATTGACTGCTGTGGAAAGTTCACTTCTGAAACCTGGGCCAAAGACAAGCACGGCAGCAAACAGATGCAAAGTAAAATAAATTGATTCCTTTTCATTTTGTGAAAGTTATAAGTGGTTACAATTTTTGCGGTGTAATAGGTATTGTGAGTACAAATTTCTCATTTTTGCCTTTTGAGTTCTTCACATTTAAAATCCTCTTTAAATCTCCATTTGCGATAGCCGCAGGTACCTGCCGTTATGCAGGTGTTTATCACCACTCAAATGCAGCAATTTCACACTCTGACATACTTGATTATTTACTCACCTGATTTTCAAGCCCTTCTATACGATTATTCTGTTGCCTAATAGTTTTATCCTGTTCGGCCAGTCGTTTACCTTGCTCTATTAATTGCTTATTCTGCTCAATCATATACAAAGTCAGTTCTTCAATCTTTTTAAGAAGTTTCATTTGCATTTCCCCTACATTGATCCCTTCTTTTTCAATCATCTTAGCAGATGGAATCTCAGGAAGATGCTTATTTGCAGTAATGTAGTTCTCCACATCAGAAAGTGATTTAAGATCATATGATTTCTCGAATACATAGTCCGGAACAGCGACGGTCGCTTCTACTTTTACCTCTCTGGATTTGATGGTGCCGTGGACATATAGATTGGCGTTTGTTTGAGCAGTACCAATTGTTGTGGGCCCGCTAAAAGTTGCAGAAGTTCCGGTTAAAGAAGTATTGATAGTGGTGCTTGCTTGCGCTAATACTATATTGGCTGTACCATTTCCATCGCCGCCTAAATGTATTTTCCTTGTTGCTGCATCTTCTACGATCAAGGCTATGTCACCAGGTTGTGAACCCGCAGCCCAATTATTAGCGGCACCCGCTACTCCCAAATAACCATCAGTACCTGTCCTTCCAATGTTTAAAGCGCCATAGTTGTTAATACCGCCTGTTCTAATTGTTAGATTATTTGCATGAGAAGCTGTTGAATTAAACGTAGCAGAGGTACCGGTTAAATGCCCGCCTAGGGTTACCGTGCCGGATTTAAAATCGTGATTCCCGAATGCGTCAATTGTGTGTCTAATAGCAGCACTGGCTCCAGTTCCAAATTCCAAACCACCTGAGGAAACAGCTCCTATATATGCTTCATAGGTGTTGTTATTTCTGAATGCAATATTTCCAATACCTGAAGTAGTATTTAAATCAATACCTGAATTAATTTTATTAATTACTAAATCACCACTTAACGGACTTCCAGCTCCGCCCGTCAAAGGCAAATAAGCAGTATTATCAAACGCTCTCGCGCCTAATCCTAAAAACTGCCTAATTCCGTTTTGATCAATAGGATAAAGTTCTGCATCCTGTCCAGGAAGCTTTGCGTAAATGGCTACCGGGTTGTAGCCCGTACCTAGAGTTGTAGCAAATACATTTTTGTAAGCTGCAGTGCCTAAACCTAAAAACGTTTGCACAGCACCAGCTGTGGTGGGCCGCCAATCTCCACCACTCCAGCCCAAAAGATAAGAACTCATCGAACTTTGAGCAACTCCTGTATAGGTCACACCTCCCCAGTTAATACTATTCGCCGCCGTCGCATTAATCCCCAACCACCTCGCATCCCCCTGCACTGTTGTAGAATAAGCCGAAAGATCTTCAGAAATAGTTCTCCGCTTATCACTCTTCCGTAAATCGATAAGGTAGCGCCAGAAATCATTCAGTCGTTCGGCCTGTGGCTTCACAGATAGTTCTTTAGTAATGTCATTTTCCGGTTTAGAAGTTGCGGAAATAGGAGCTACGAAAAAGACAAGGCATAGCGATACGGCTATAGCAGATAGAATTGTTTTCATTAATGGTGATAAGTTAAGGCGGGAGAAAGGTAAAAAATAGTTTGGAAAAAAATTCAATTATTACACGAACAGGCGAGTTGCCGTGATGAAATGGTTAGTTTGCGTGATGAAATGAAAAATCCTGATGGTGCCGAACCGTATTAGCAGGGTATTCCTCGCTTACTCGGTTTTAATACGATGATATACCTTTTGAAAAAAATTGCAAATTTAGAAGAGTGGGGTTTCAGTAAAAATAGCACCTGTTAGTCATCGGATGACTAACACGATTATCGCTTATACACCTCGCCCATGATAGTCATCCGATGACTATTGCGCTTTCTGAATGCATATCGGAGGTTTTACTGCTTGTCGCTGCTCCGGATAAATCCCATGAAAACTGCAAAGAACTGATTCCAGAAAAAGCACCGTTTAATCATTGGTTAGTCATCCGATGGTTAATCCACCACCAACCTTTTTTTTCGCAGAGTCTCCTCTTCAGGGACTCTGCGACACTACTTCAACCTTTTCTGTCTAGTTTTCAGCAAGATGCTAAAAGGCTCCATCAGTGATTTTTATTAAACATGCTGGATATTGATCCCCCCTATCAGTCCACCCTAAACCTCAACACCTGCTCTTTCAACCCGGGCGCAGATATTCGCACACTCACATTCCCAGCCTTACCTTGTGTTTGAAGATACGCCAGCAGTTTCCCGTGCAAAGCCTTACGCTTATTCGCTTGGTAATCCTCGTGACTTATTGAACTACCGCTCTCTAAACCCAGAAGTACCGCAGGACCCTCTACCTGTACCGTTATTTCATTATCGGCATCGAAAACAGGGAGGCCGTTTTGATCTGTTAAGGTTATTTCGATATGTGCTAAGTGCTTGCCGCTTTTGGTAAAACTCGTTCTATCGGCAGTTGCTTTTATCGCATAGGCCGGGGCGGAAGTTTTTAAAATATGTGTTGATACGGCGGCGTTTTTATAGCCCTTTAGCACCAACTCTCCGGGCTCGTAAACCACATCCCAGGTAATGCCATTATCCTTCAGTTCCGACTTAGATTTTTTGCCCGAAGATTTCCCATTTATAAATAACTCAACCGTATCCTGATTGGTAAAACCGCTTACCCTAACAGAATCACCTGCTTTATAATTCCAATGAGGAAAAATATTTCTTCTTCCCGAACCGCGCTGAGAATTGGCGGATAAGGGTGCTGTGCCCGCATACACCATCGGTTCGTCGCTCCATAAACTTTTGCGAAAATAATATTCCGTTTTCGGGAAGCCAGCAAGGTCGATTAAACCCGATTCATTACTTCTCGAAGGCCATTTTCTGGCTTCGCCAAGATAATCTACACCGGTCCATAGAAACTGTCCGGAGATATATTCATTATCCGCAACGGCTTTCCAGGCACTCAGGCTCATTCCGTTTTCACTGCCATAAATAATTCGGTTAGGATAGTTTTTATGGTCGTCCGCATAACGGAACTCCTGATAATTATATCCTGCCAGATCCATCACATCTGGCGCAGCCACCGCATTAGACATTACCACACCGGCAAAAGCTGTGGTTACGGGCCTGGTAGTATCTATTTTTTTCACAATCTCAACCAATTGCTTCGCGATTCCGGTTATCCGACTGGCAGGAGGGTTATTGGGCTGATAACCTTTACCATAAATTTGAGGATTGTTGCCGGTATTAAGAACCTCATGGCTGTAAGGATCGTTGGGATAATCCACCTCATTTCCTATACTCCACAAAATAATCGAGGGACGATTATAATTCCGGAGTACCATATCCGCAAGGTCGCGTTCGGCCCATTCTTTAAAATTCGCGAAATATCCGTCTTTACCGGGTGTACCTACATTCCATCCTTCAATCCATTTATTTTTTGCGAACTCCCATTCATCAAATGCTTCGTCCATTACCAGGAAACCCATTTTATCCATCAGCTTATACAGATAATCCGCATGCGGGTTATGGCTTAAACGGATAGCATTGGTTCCTCCTTCTTTAAGTATTTTCAACCTTCTTTCCCAAACCTCCCCGGGCACAGCAACACCAAGAGCACCAGCATCATCATGGATACAAACACCCTTTAGCTTCATACTCTTCCCGTTAAGGGAGAAACCTTTGTCTTTGTCAAACCTATACGAACGGAAACCTACCTGATCTTTTAACTCATCTACTTTTTTTCCGTCCACGTGCAATGAAACGTCCAGGGTATACAGTTCAGGATTTTCTACCGACCATAAAGCCGGGTTAGCGACATTAAAGTTAATCGAAGCATCTCCCTTACTTTGAGGTTCTATATTTACGTCGGTGGCGAACCCGGGCGTAGCATTGCCTTGCTGAGAAACCAATTTTGCGGTTACACGAACCCTGGTTGCTTTAGACAGCTTATTTACAATGGAGACGTTTACTTTTGCCATTGCGCTGGCCTCTGATACTTGCGGAGTACTGAATTTTACTCCCCACAAATCTATATGCACCGGATCTTTAGCAATCAAATACACGTTTCTGTAAATCCCGGAACCGGTGTACCATCTTGAATCGGCAAAATTAGTGTGATCGGCTTTTACCGATATTGTATTTTTTCCGCCTTTGCTTAAATACTTACTGATATCGTATTGGAACGAAACGAAACCATTTGGCCGCTTGCCTAAATAATGTCCGTTAATCCATACCTCGCTATTGTTATAAACTCCGTCAAAATAGATAAAGACATTTTTCGAATCCAGATCTGCCGGAAGCGTAAATACCTTTCGGTACCATCCAATTCCTCCCGGAAGGAAACCTGTTCCGCTGGCCCATTTCGAATCAAACGGCCCCTCGATACTCCAGTCGTGAGGAAGATCTAACTGCCGCCATTTGCTATCATCGAAAACCGGCTTTTCGGCATTCAATGCCTCGCCTTTATGAAATTTCCAATTATCGTTAAAGAGGATAGTTTTACGAGTTTCCTGTGAATAGGCCCCGAGGGCCATTAATAACACAAAAACTGTGGGGGCGGATTTTAAAAACTTCGATATCATTGCTTTAGGTTATAACAGAACAAGTATACTCAATCGGCCAAACACTGTAAAGGATTTGAAGTCAATTTGTATAAAGTGTTACACCTTCAGCTTCCCGGCGGTTTTACATTAGAAACCTGCGGACTTAAGGGCCAGTAAGGTGTAGTAAAAGGATCGGGCTTTGCCGGATCGAACGTTTTTTTAAATTCTGGCAATAGGTATGTGGCAAGACCCGGCACAGATTGCCTGATTCCCTCGGCTATACACTTAGCAAGCTGCCACGCGCCGTAAACATTGGCATGCGACCCATCTACAAAACCCTTTGCAGAATTTACCGGCCCCCATGCTTCATACAATGTCATGCTCATTCTATTCAAATCGATTACGGGCACCTTCGCTTCCTTCCCCGCCTGCCGAACCGCTTCAGGGTAATCGCCCAGAGTATTTTTGGGTTTACCATCGGGAGTAAAACTGCGGCGGCCCATAGACGTTACCAGCACCGGAATTATTTTCCTTTTCCGGGCTTCTGCTACCCATTCAATAAGCGTCTCTTTATAGGATGTAAAGGGATCAAGATGATTTGGCCCCGTTTTTTGATCATTGTGGCCAAATTCAATAAACAGGTAATCGCCGGGTTTAGCCAGGCTCCATATTTTTTCAAGCCTCAATTCGCGTTTAAAGGCTAAAAGGGTTTCACCCGATTCGGCATAGTTGGCTATTGAAACCTTTCCGGGCTTAAAAAACACGGGAATCATCTGTCCCCATGCCGCCCAAGGCTCTTTGTCCTGATCAACAACTGTTGAGTTTCCTGCAAGAAAAACGGTAACCGCCTTGTAGTTTCGTTTAATTTCGAGGCCGCAGATTTTTGATTCGGTTCCGTTAAACTCGAGGGTTAGCTGGTTATCCCAATGAAAAAAATCTACTTCACGGGGTGTAATTAATACTTTCTTATCGGTATTTCCAATGCTGAGGCCGTGCATGTGAACGGTAAACTTTTTCTTCTCTACTCTCCCGGTTTCGGTTGAACTATTTTGAAGCATAAAACGCCTGCTCTCGGCCCGCACTGTTTGTGAGGAAGTGCCTTTTTTATCGCCGAAGATTACTTTCACATCGTAGTTGCCATCGGGGAGATTTATCGAGAAGTAGAACGGTTTATTGCTGCTGATAAAATCGCTTTCGAGTGGCCCGCCCTTTTTTCCCTGAGTAGTATTGAGGCTTGCACCCGGCCAAAATCCATATCCTTTTTCAGAAGTATACGTTGTTTCGGGAAGAATTTGCGTGTAACCTTCTTTAACTTTACCAGGCCCGAAATCAAACTTTAAGGGCACATTCAATTGAGCAAATACATTAGTAAAAGAACCAACGAATAAAGCCAGACACCATAAACCAGTTTTCATTCTCATCGATTTATCCCATCAATTCTTTCATCAGTTTATCGAACGCCTCTCTCATTTCGGCCAGATCCTGTTCCAGTTTGGTAACACGGCTTTCGAGTTCGGATACGGACCTCCTTGCCGGTTCTTCCTGAAGCTCATCCTCCTCAACATCAGGAGTTTCGCCTAAGAGATGTGTGTACCGTACTTCTTTCTGGCCCGGCCTGCGTGGAAGTTGTACAACATAAGGCATTTCCGGATTTGAAAGCTTTTCAAGAATTTCCTGAACTTCTTCCAGTGTCTCGAATTCGTACAAACGGCTTGAATTTGTGTTTATTTCTCCCGGGGTTTGCGGCCCCCGAAGGAGCAGTAAGCAAATGATCGCCACTTCGGATGGCAATACCGGGAAAACAATAGCGAAGTTGTGTTTATATTTAATAACACGGCTCGAGCCGCCGGTTGCGGTTGATATCAGTCCGCGCTTTTTTAACGAATTAAGAGCAAGTACAACCGTTTCTTCATCGTAATTCACCACCGGTTTACGCGATGTTTTTTGATTGCACGCTGCCGTTAAAGCGTTCAATGTCATCGGATAATAATCCGGAGTAGTTTTACACTTTTCCATCAAAGCTCCCAGAACACGCTGTTCTGTAGCATCAAGCACCGGCAATGTTTGTTCAGAGTCCATAGCACGAATATAGCTATGGTTTTACACTAAGTATAATAGTTAGCGAACTTTTACCAGCTGTATTTTAGTCCGAAACCCGAGTTGGTTACTTTAAGGCCTTTGCCGGGAAGTGAAATACCCAGCATTCCATCAGAGAATAAAGAAAATGCGTTGCTGATTCTACACGAAATACCTAAGCCGGTAACAATCGCACCTTCAACTATGGAAATATCCTGACGGTAAGGCCCGGGAGTACCATTATCTTCCGCATAATCTTGCACCAAAACATCTTTTTTCACATAAATAATTTCGGGGCCCGCCAGCCATTGAAACTGGATACGATGCTTCGGCTCTTTAGTAAGGGTGTATCTGGAATAAAATCCTAATTGGGTAAACCTCGACTCGTCGGCAGTAACCAGATCGGCCCGTGCAGATAAGCCCGTTATCAATTTTGAGGTAGAGAAGGTTGCCTTGATGGCGAACTTCTCTGACAGCGCTTTTTCGTAACCTAAGATTATGCCGTAGGCGATATTCATTTTTTCTATAGCAAAAGGATCGCCCATAGGAAAACCAGAGGCACTAGAGCCCTTCAGAGGCACCGTTTTGCCATCAACCCAAAAGATATTACCATACGAAAGACTAACCCCATGGCTGGGCCCGGAAGAATTATATCTTCGGGGGTTACGTCCGTTAATTATAATTTGTGCGGAGGCATCTATTAGTGTTAAAGCAAAAATTAACACAGTGAAAATAATCTTAAAAAATTTCATTTATGATAAGGTATTATTAAGCTATAGAAGATGGTGCTACAGAGATGGCAAAACACCGAATAGGCATCTATTCAATGCAAATGTTTCTGACACTCAATTATATGGGGCGAAAATAATATTTTTTTTTATTATCTGTAACAAAAAACTTGCACAACCTAGGCTATGGGGAAACAAAGATTAGATTAGACGCCGGAAGCGGACTCGAACCGCTGTAAAAGGTTTTTCAGCCTCGCCATACCACTCGACCATCCGGCTAATTTGAAGGAGTCTGTCTTCTTTATAAGCATAGAAGACAGACTCTTCAATAAAATTACGAAACTTCGCTAAGTACTATTTAATTGATCTTAGCGAAAGCCTGCTCAAAGTCGGCCTTAATATCATCAATATGTTCTATTCCAACCGATACACGTAACAAGCCCGGAGTAACTCCGGCAGCCAATTGCTCATCGGCGCTTAACTGCTGATGCGTGGTTGCCGCAGGCTGTATGATAAGTGTTTTGGCATCGCCTAAGTTGGCAAGGTGACTGGTTAACTCGAGGCCGTCTACAAACTTAATAGCCTGCTCTTTATTGCCTTTTAATTCGAATGAAAGTACCGCTCCAAAACCGTTTTTCAGATATTTTTTAGCCAGGCCATGGTACGGGCTGCTTTCGAGCCCAGGGTAGTTCACCTTTTCTACCAAAGGGTGGCTTTCTAACCATTTAGCCAGTTCCAAAGCGTTATCTACATGCCTCTGTACACGCAATGACAATGTTTCTAAACCTTGCAGAAACAGGAAGGAGTTGAAGGGTGAAACCGCCGGGCCAAAATCCCGTAATCCTTCTACCCTTGCGCGGATAATGAACTGAATATTCCCGAAAGGTCCGTCGATACCGAAAACGTCATTGAAAACAAGGCCGTGATAGCCATCAGACGGCTCGGTGAATTGAGGAAACTTTCCGTTGCCCCAATTATAGTTTCCTCCGTCAACAATCACTCCGCCGATACTTGTACCGTGGCCGCCAATCCATTTCGTAGCAGACTCGACCACTATATGGGCACCATTTTCCAGTGGCCTGAATAAATATCCGGCGGCAGCAAAGGTATTATCTACAATAAGAGGCAGGTCATACTTTTTGGCTAATTGCGCGAACTTTTCAAAATCGGGAACATTAAAGCTAGGATTGCCAATTGTTTCAAGGTAAAGTGCCTTGGTTTTTTCATTAATTAAGCCTTCAAAGCTATGCGGATCGTCGCCTTTGGCAAATCGTGCTTCAATACCTAACCTCTTGAAAGAAACTTTAAATTGGTTATAGGTTCCCCCATATAAATAGGATGTAGTAACAAAGTTATCTCCGGCTTCGAGAATATTTGTAAGAGCGATAAACTGGGCGGCCTGACCGGATGAAACGGCAAGTGCCGCAACACCGCCTTCTAAAGCCGCCACTCGTTTTTCGAACACGTCGGTGGTGGGGTTCATTAAACGGGTATAAATATTTCCGAACTCCTTTAGCGCAAACAGGTTCGCACCATGTTCCGAACTTTTAAACACATAAGATGAGGTTTGGTAAAGCGGTACCGCTCTGGAGCCTGTAGTAGGATCAACTTCCTGACCCGCATGAACCTGCAGGGTTTCAAATTTCAAATTGGGTGATGACATAGTTATTTTGTTTTTTAAAAAATAAGGATAGAATAATTCATAACAGAGGTTTCCTTTAGTACCTGTCGGTTAATGCGCCTCTTTATTTTTTTTAATATTTATACTAACATACACTATTAACTATTGACGATGGTGGCATTCTGCACAGTTTAGCCAAATATGATAAATACAATGCTAAGGTCACAACCAAATTTAAGCCAGGGTGAGTACTCTTTGTAATTCCCCTTTTTTAAAGATTATAAATTTTTCAGAATTACTCCTTCGTTCGAAATTCATAGCCAAAAGTTTTATAACCAACAACAACCTTTCAACACTTTGGGAAACTGTTGAAAAGCCTGGTCGGATCGAAGAATAATTCTTTTTATATTTTTCATAATTGCCAAATTAAATTAAAAACAATAGACTAGCAAATTTATAGACTTAATAGTTTAATTTCATAGGTACAAAAAAACACGTCTGAAAAAACGTGTTTTTTTTAAGATAAATATCGAATTAAGATCGCATTACCCCTATCTGATCGCCTTTCCAATCTGGAAACAACACTTTATCGTTGTTTATTTTTAGATGCTTATCTGCAACCTCGCTAAAAACACTCCTGAAATCGGTTGTTACCGCAAGATCCCGCCCGTCTTCCAAATTCTCTACCGATAACGGGTTTACTTTGCCATGCACCATTCCGCCTTTCACATCGTTTCCTAAAATGAAGTTACATGATGCCCGCCCATGATCTGTTCCGCCGGTACCATTTTGCTTAACCGTACGGCCAAACTCGGTCATTGTCATCACGGTTACGTCATCCTGAAGAGTACCCATATCAGTCCAAAAAGCCATAATACTATTGCTAAGGTCGTTTACATTCCGGGCAAATATTCCGGTGTCGGTACCTTGATTAAAATGCGTATCCCAGCCCCCCGATTCGGCGAAAGCTACTTCCAAACCAACATTCATCTTAATTAACTGAGCTATTTGTTTAAGCGAATTTCCAAGAGCGGTTA
This sequence comes from Sphingobacteriaceae bacterium, assembly GCA_014380615.1. GTDB lineage: Bacteria > Bacteroidota > Bacteroidia > Sphingobacteriales > Sphingobacteriaceae > Paradesertivirga. The sequence continues at coordinate 11,942 of JACMJM010000037.1, read as the reverse complement.
AAGGATACACGGCTCCGTTTGCCGGTTTATAATTTTTTGTATCCGTTTTTTGAAGCATTTTAATCGCTTCAAAACTTTCCTTGCCGGTGTCTTTCAAAAGTCCTGATGAAGTTTGATCATACAGATCTTCAAAACTTTTAGCGGCCATGTTCGCACCAGACTGATTTCCTCTCATTTGGATATTGAAATCTTGCAGGTTACTAATAGCAACAGCCGGGTTTTCGCCGTAAAAAGCTCTTGGTAACGACGAGGTAAGACTAACCGCCTGAAATGGCGTGGCAGCCTCATGCCCCAGCAATCCAACAGCCCGGTTTAGCCAACCGCTTGCTGTACCTTTATTGAAGGGTGTCCCCGATTCCATATAATCCTGGGCATCGAAATGAGAGCGAGTACTGTTCGGTGAACCTATTCCGTGTACAATAGCCATTCGTTTTTCCCTAAACATGGGCTCAAAAGCACTCATTGAAGGGTGTAAACCGAAGCGTCCGTCTAAATCAATTAATGGCCGGTTATTCCCGGTTTTTGTAGCCGACATAAAAAGCGTTGGACGTGCCGCCTTTAAATACTGATCGGTGAAGGGAGTTACAGCCATTAAGCCGTCCATAGCACCACGTTGAAAAATGCAAACTAAAATTTTCTTCCGTTGAAACAGCCCCGGTGCTTTAATTCCCGCAACCGCCTCAGATAAAAACGCAGGAATTCCGCCAATGCCTATTCCAAATAATGCCAGGCCGCCTGCTTTTACAAATCCTCTTCTTGTAGTCATGATATACTGGTTTAGATCTTATCGCCTTTGAAATTCGGGGGAACCTATTATTACCCCAACTACCTGAGCCAACATGGAGTTATTCCCCGGAGTTGACTGTACGTCTTTTCTCCCCCCCGGCTTGCCAGGCTTTCCTGCTTTCTCCGACTTCATACTCTCCTCCATTATTTGAGCGTCTTCATTCACCATCGATGGATTCATTTCAGATTTCGGAGCGGCTTTGGTAGCGGCCTCCTCAATCTTTTCCGAAAGGTTCGGATCATTCAACATCGGCGTAAGCCGCTTTATAGTCGCACTCAAATCACGTTCGGGCATAATCATTTTGCCGTAAGTTTCCAATGCTGCTTGTGAGCTCTCCGGCTCGCGGTTTTTGTTCAACAAGGCCAGATTTAAACGCACTCCCGGTATTCGCTGCGATGCCAGTGCCAACCCGAAGTTCATCCGGTTTAGTAAAGAACCGGTATTAATCCAGTATTGGCCTTTATCAGGAAAGCCGGTTGGGGCTTGATAGTAATACATTTTTTGCCCCATTTTCGTAATCCAGGTATATAACTGGTAGGGCATAATAATTTCAGCGTTAAGTCCCCTCACAGCACTTATGGCCAATTCAAACGGAGATTTTGTTTTCTCCCGCAAGGCCTCTTTACTCCAAAATTCGGGGGATGATACCATGGTTATTAAAACCTGTTTAATATCACCCTTACTTTCGCTAAAGGTGCGCGCCATTTTATCTACGAGTTTCTGGGATGGATTATCGCTCACAAAACGAACGGCGATCTTTCTTGAAATAAATTTCGCGGTAGAGGGATGCTGAGCAAGCATAGTGAGAAGCTCGACCCCTTCCTGATAACCACCACCTGCGGCAAACTTTTTACCGAGCACCACCTTTTCCCGTGTATCGTGTCGGTTAGCTGCGAACAAAAAATCGCCCTCATGAACAAAGCCTCTTTTTTCCAGATTCGCCTCGCCTATCTTTTCAACAGCCTGCTTCATTTGCGAGCCGTAACCTTTATCACTCATTGGGTAAACCGTCCATCCTGTTAAAACCCTGGCAGCCTGTGTAACATCGTTTTGGGTATATCCTCCATCAACTCCCAACGTATGCAGCTCCATTACTTCACGAGCATAATTCTCATTCAATCCACGTGCGTTTTTAGCTTTTTGTAAGGCTTTCTGAAGCTGGGCACGTTTCGCGGTATCTATCATCGCAGATCTGGAAAGTGATTCCATACGCTTGCGGGCCTGTTCGTTCATAGATTGAGGCATATCCTCATTTGTCCCCATGCTACTGAAGTTATCGAGATACATCAGCATAGCCGGAGATTTGCCCGTTTCGAGAACAAGCGTTTCGAATTTACCAAACACGTTCGGCCTTATCACATCACGCTCGTAAGCAGGAATAAACTCGGCACATTGATTTTTATTTAAAGAAACGTTGAAGTGATTGAACCAGAAATCGGTAAGTACTTCCTGTAATTGATTTTCGGTGTATGCCGCCCGTAATATTTTTTGATTAATAAACTGACGAAACAACTCCTGTTGAGGTTTAAAACCTTTATCCTTCATATATGCTTCCAGTTTACTGCGGTAAGCTCTTTTGTCAGAATCTGAAGTATCCCGAATTACAATACCCTCCTTCTCGGCCATTTTACGAAGCTGGTTACCTTGCGGATACAAGTTTACCACCTCGGTATTGCTTAAATTTATGGCATCATAACTGCTTAACCTTTGTTCCAGCAACTTATCGGCATTTTTAGCCGCAAGCTGATTGTCAAACCAATTTTCCAAACCCATCTTTACAAGTGCGTCAATGTCACCATCCTTTGGCCCGTAACTAAATCTGTTAAGCAAATGCGCCGCCGCCTGCCGTTCTGTAAGGCCAGCTTGCCTGTACGAAAATTTATAGGCGGGTGTATTTTGGTTTAAGAAAGAAGGAAAAAGGAAAATACTGAGAATAACAACTGTTGCTAATCCAATAAAATTTCGAGTAGTTTTCATGCCATAATCTGGTTGTGATATTGATATGACATTGAAAATTGAAGAAGGATTAAATACAGAAAAAAAAATCTTCATAGAGAGAATCCTCAATAACGATAATTGCGTTTGTGAATGTTTTATTCTAATAAAAACCCAAACAAATAAATTGTTTAAACGCTTATCTTTATCGCGATTATGGAGAAAAACGAAGATATTCAGGGAGCTTTCTTTTGTGTTCCAGACATTACCGGATTCACAAAATTTATCGCTACTTCCGATTTGTCATTTAGCAGCAACTTTATTCCGGGACTTCTCCGAAGATTGGTAAACGCTAACATCATTCATTTAAATGTAGGTGAAATTGAAGGAGACGCAATTTTCTTTTATAAAACCGGACGACTCCCTTCGATTCATATGGTAGCAAAACAATGCAGGCTCCTGTTTCAAACCTTTCATAATTATTTAAAATCTGTAGAAAAAGACGACCCTGAAAACTTTGCGAAGCATCTTTCAGACGGACAAATGGGTTTAAAGATTATTATCCATTACGGTAATATCATGCCGGCTAATATAAAGGGACGCACTAAATTAATCGGGCAAAATGTAATTATCGCGCATAAACTTCTGAAAAACAAAATACAGGAAGGCGAATATGTGCTTTTAACTCAGGATTATCTGGATAAAATTAAAATTAAAGATATCACCCCCTGGTTTCCCTGGGGAGAGATGAAACAAGGTTCAGAAACATATGAGTATTTGGGTGAAGTTAAATACTCATACATACCGTTTGAAATAAATGAAGTGTTTTCGAATTAGATTATGAATGATAAGAAAACATCATAATAATTATAAAGGCCACGGCGCAAAGCACCAATCCGCCCATAAAAATATTGTACGACCAGCTTAAAAGTTTATACTTTTTTACAAGCACCGAACCAAGGTGATAGATATCTACCGACATGCTATCATACAGTTCATCCTTTTTATACTTCAGCTCATTAATTCGGCCCACAAATTCGTTAATCTGCAACTGGGCGAAATTACCGAAGAATAATATACTGCTGTCTTTTTTAGAAAGCTCATACCTTTCTTTGGTGGTAATATTGGGCCTGGAGGAAAGTATCGCGAAAACAACGGCAAGTAAACTGGTGATAAGTAAAACAGCCATCGGAATTACAAACCTTAAACTGCCGAATTCATTTTGGCCTGAAAAAGTATAGCCAGAACCAAACAAGGTAATCACCAATGATACTATGATGGTGTTAATACTAATCATAATATTAGCCTTATTATCGGCTATCTGGCTTAAGTTAATATGATATTCGTAAACCGAGCGGTAAAGGGTTTCAATCCCTCGTCCCTCTTTAAGTGGTTTATCGGGGTTATTCTTATCCAATTTAAAGTTCAGTTTTTCTTGTTCTATACGCAGTGTTTCAATTCGCTCACGCTGCATGCGAATATTTTCTTCGCGTTGATCGTCTAATTTCACGATAGCCTCCTCTGTCACAAAATTTGTTGAGATTAGAAAGTTCAACTGGATTTCGGCCCATTCGAGGTCGCTATAGGTTTTATTAAGTAAGCGTTCCCATTCTATTCTTAACAGTTCTGCCCGCTGTACAAACTTTTTCTTCCCGATATTGATATAGTCTGCATCATGCAAAATTTCCTGAAGGGTACCATCTGGTATTGCTCCGGCTTTAGTAGACAGTATAAGTTCCTCTACCTTTTTAATATCTTCTAAAGGATAATCGCCATTTATAAAATCATTAAATAGCTTAATACTGGTTTCTTCATGCCCCTGATAGGTTTCAATATATCCTGTATCATGAAAAATAGCAGCCAGCAATAAAATTTCATGATCTCTGCTGGTTAGATTATAAGCGTTAGCGATATCTTTACAAGCCTTAACTGTTTGAAATGTGTGCTTATAATTGTGATAAACGTGGTCGGGAGGGAGCTTTTCCTTAAATAAATTAAATACGTACTCTTCTGCACTTTTAATTATCGGGTTAGCATTTTTCATTAGAATCTATTTGTTTTTAATGGTTGGGAAGTGTGCTACATTGCACTCATCTTAACATAATAAGCACCGTCACAATTTTATGAAACAAAACTATAACGTACAATTTTAGTTATAATAAAACTTAATTGTTATAACATTAATTATCGTTTCACTTATGAACAGAATTTGTCCGCTTTTGTTAGTTCTTTTTTTATTTTCTTGTGGATCATCTGATCGAGAAACCGACAAAGGAAATATCTCGACCAAAGAAACACTCGAACCAAAAGGCGGGAAACTATATGCGGTACCGAAAGAATTAATGGAGATTTCGGGGATATCTTTTGTATCGAACGACACGCTGGTAGCCATACAGGATGAAGAAGGCTTATTATACTTTTATGATTTAACCAAAGAAGAGATCATTAAAAAATATGAGTTCTGGAAAGGCAAGGATTATGAAGATCTGGCCGTAGTGGGTAATGATCTATGGATTGTTAATAGTTCGGGGGCACTTTATGAACTTAAAAATTTTAAAGCTGGCCCTTCCAAACCTAATGTTTTCAAAACTGTTCTTAAAGAAGATAATAATATTGAGGGACTTGCGCTGGATAAAAGGAATAACAGATTGCTTTTGGCTGTTAAAGATTTGAGTATCGATGGGGATGAAAGCGAAAAAGACATTTATGCCTTCGATTTGAAAAGTAAAACACTTAATGAAAAGCCGGTATATTCCATCAGGCATGCCGATATAGAAAATTTCTTTAAAGGTGATAAAATTGAGGAATTTTCGAAGAAGATTTTAAAAGCTGTGGGAAACCAAAACTTAAACGAAGTTTTTAGAACTTCGGCCTTAGCCTTTCATCCAAAAACGAACGAGTTATATGTTCTCTCGTCCTTAAACAACATAATCGCTGTTTTAAACCCTCAGGGGAAAATTATCAGAGTCCTGGAACTCGACGGAAAAGAATTTATACAGCCAGAAGGGTTAGCTTTTACTTCAGACGGCCGTTTATTCGTTTCTAATGAAGGCAAAGGAAAACTTGCAAATATTATAGAATTAAAATATGAAGATTAAGTTTTTTAATCAATTTACACTAACCAGTACCATTATACTTTTTTTAGCAGGCTGCACCACCTTAAAGCCTTTTTATGATAAAAGCGAAGTCAACTGGCAGAAAGCTACCACCCCTGATTCAAGCCGCGTTAAATATTCAATATTTTTAATCGGCGATGCCGGAAACCCCGAACAAGACAGGCAGGAACCAACCCTTAAACTTGCTCAAAATCAGATTTTCACATCTAAAAGAGTAAAAATAGGCGGTAGGGATTCTACCCTTTATGATTCGAATCCAAAAGATGTAGTGATGTTTCTGGGTGATAATATTTATAACACAGGCTTACCAAAACCGGAAGATAACGACCGAAAAGAAAAAGAACGCCGGATAGTTGCGCAAATGGATATTGTGAAAAATTTCAAAGGAAGGAAAGTTTTTCTTCCCGGAAATCACGATTGGAACGAAAGCTTACCAGGAGGCCTTGCTGCCGTTAACCGACAAGAAGAGTTTGTAGAAAACTACCTCGATTCTAATGATGTTTTCTTACCAAGTAACGGTTGCCCCGGCCCGGTAGAACTGCAACTGAATAATGATTTGGTGGTAATTGTATTGGATAGCGAATGGTGGCTTCATAAATATGACAAACCAATAGCACCTGATAATGGCTGCACGGCAGGCAGCAGAGTGGAAATTTTAGAACAGGTAAAAGATATTCTAGTACGAAACCGTGGCAAAAATATCGTAATCGCCCAGCACCATCCCTTATTTTCAAACGGTAGGCATGGCGGCTATTACTCATTAAAAGATTACATTTTCCCTCTAACGCTTATCCGCGATCAGCTTTACATTCCATTACCCATAATCGGCTCTATTTACCCTTTCATGCGGCAATACGGTATATCCCGGCAAGATTTATCTAATAAAGATTATCAGCAGTTAAAACGAGGATTGCTGGCCATTCTCGAAGAAGAAAAAAACGTTGTAATTGCTACAGGGCATGAGCATGCGCTTCAGTTCAACAGATATAATAGCGTTAGTCATATTATAAGTGGTGCTGGAGCAAAGTCTAATAGTATGACCAAGGGTAATGATGCCCTGTTTGCCCACGGAACAAAAGGCTTTACGCGAATAAATTATTACGACAACGGCCAAAGCTGGGTTGAATTTTGGGAACCCGAAGGGGATGGCTCCACCGGAAAACTAGTATATAGAACACCCCTATACGCCCTGCCTCCAAAAGGGGCAACCGAAGTTCGCGAAGAAAAACAAATCAATTATAAAGATAGCGTAAAGGTACTTGCGGCAGGAGAACAGTATGAAGCGAGCGACTTTAAGCGCAAACTCTATGGCGAACATTACCGCAATACCTGGGCTACCCCGATTAAGGTTAAGTATCTCGATCTAAGCACTTTCGCCGGAGGACTTTCTCCGCTTAAAATGGGGGGCGGAAAACAAACAACCTCACTTCAGCTACAGGGAAAAGACGGGAACGTTTACCAGTTCCGAACAATAAGCAAAGATCCGAGTACATTACTACCACAAGGTTTCATCAGAACATTTGCTGATGATTTCTTTCAGGATCAAATTTCATCTGCTCACCCTTACGGGGCATTAATGATCCCTGACATGGCGAAAGCTGTAGGAATCTATTATGTAACGCCGCAATTAGTTTACATGCCTTATTCGCGCTTATTAGGGCCCTATATTCAACAAGTAGGCGGGCAATTAGGGATGATTGAGGCCCGTCCTGATGAGGATGTTTCAGATTTTAAGTCGTTTGGAAATGCAAAGAATGCTATAAGTACTCATAAATTATACGAGCAATTACAAAAAGACAACGACAATGAAGTAGACCAAGTGATGTATTTACGAGCCAGGTTGTTTGATATACTGATAAATGATTGGGACAGACATGAAGATCAGTGGAGATGGGCCGAATTTAAAAAAGCGAAGGGCTCACTGTATCGTCCTATTCCCCGCGACCGCGATCAGGCTTTTACCAAATATGACGGCATTCTACCGCGCTTAATTTCAAAGATGGTTCCCGATCTGCAATCGTTTGAATATGAAATTAAAGATGTTGCTAAGCTCTCAATCGCAGCCCGTAATCTCGATCGAAACTTTTTAAACAAGTTAACGCACGAGCAATGGTTACAAATTGCATTTGAAGTACAAACGAAATTGACCGACAAAGTAATTGAAGATGCTGTTAGGAAAATGCCTCCGGAGGTATTTAATATCTCCGGCAGAGAGATTATTGACAAACTCAAATCCAGAAGGAACGGGTTAACTCAAGCGGCAGAAGAGTATTATACAGTTCTTTCGAAAGAAGTTACAGTAACCGGTACAAATAAACATGAATTTATTACCATTAATAATGGCGATAATTATACCCGATTGGCGGTTTATAAAATAAACAGCGAACGAAAAGTTGAGAATAAAATCTTCGAAAGAGACTTCTTTAGCAATGAAACCCGGGAACTTAATATTTTCGCTTTCGAAGGACGTGACAGTATTATTATTACCGGAACGAATCCGGAAATAAAAGTCAGAATTGTAGGCGGAGAGGATATGGATCGCTTTTCGGATAACACCTCAGGAAAGGGAAAAAATATCCTGGTGTTCGATTCGGATGACAACGATAGCACTATAAAAGCAGGCTCAAACACAAAGCTCGACCTCTCAAAGTATGAAACCATTCACGAATACAATAGAAATGCTTTCAAATATGATAAAAGCAATTTTATTCCCTCCTTTGATTATAATATAGACGATGGGATCTTCATCGGGGCAGGTTATGCGATCAAACATTACGGATTTAGAAAAGAGCCCTACAGCTATACACATGTACTTAAAGGGAATTATGCCCCCCGAACCGGTGCAAAAAGCATAAATTATACGGGTAATATCTATTCCATATTTGGGAGAAACAACGATATAATAATTCAGGCAGCTTATAATGGTCCAAAGTACACATTCAATTACTTCGGGCAAGGCAACTCTACACCAAATGTTGGAGATGATATAGACTATTATCGTATACGAACAAAAAACATTTCTTTCACAACTTTTTTTCAAAAGCGCTTTACTCAGGCATTCAGAGTTGGGATAGGTCCGGGATATGAGCTTTACTGGATAGAAAAGCCAACTAATAACTTTTTAACGAGCCAGGACTTTACTGAAAAAGATGATTTAGACAATCCTTCAAGGTTTGGTTCTATACGTTCTTATGCGAATATAGATTTTGTAAACAACGCACTGTTTCCAACCTCCGGTGTAAGATGGAAAAATGAGATAAACTACTTCGCAGAAGTTAATAAAACGAGAGAAAACTTTGCGCAGTTAAAATCTGATATATCGTTTTACGCCACTCCGAACTTTAATTTTCCTGTCACTGCTGCACTGCGGCTTGGGGCTGCAAAAAACCTTGGAGAGTATAAATTTTTCCAGTCGAATTTCTTAGGTAATACTACCAATTTGAGAGGCTACAGAAATAATCGCTTTGCAGGACGCTCCTACGTTTATCAAAACTCAGAGCTTCGATTTAAAGTGTCCACTTTCAGAAATTACATTTTGACCGGCAACTTCGGTTTATTCGGATTCTTTGATTCGGGCAGGGTTTACAGCAAAAGCCCCGAAGAAAACAAATGGCATACTGCCTATGGGCCCGGTGCATGGGTTAACTTTTACAACAAATTCCTCATCTCAACGGGCTATGGAATATCTAAAGAAGGCAGTTATTTTAGTATAAACAGTGGGTTTTCATTCTAAGCAAAAAAGCCGGACAAAAATTGTCCGGCTTTGATATATTACTTAGATTATAAACTTGCGTTACTCATGTGGGATGCCATTTGTATAGCATTATAGGCGTTAACTACACCTCCTGAAACAGATATCTCATCCAAACGCACTTTTTTGCTGCTCCCCTCTTCAGAAACTTTAACTTTCTGACTCACTTTAGTTACAGATTTCACAATGATCTCTTTAACCTGAACAGCAGTTAGTGATGGATAATATGATCTGATTAATGCTGCCAGCCCGGCAACAACTGGTGAAGCCATACTAGTACCTTCCAAAGGCTTATATTTAGAATCAGGCATGGTTGAATTAATGTGTACACCAGGGGCGAAAACATCAACCGTTTTTTTTCCATAATTTGAGAAAGTTGCAACCAGATCGCCATTGTTCTTCCAAGATGATGCACCTACCTCTATCCAATTCTCAGCCTTAGGCAATGAGAACCTTGGATCTTCGGGTTCATCAATTCTAGGGGCATTCGGTACACGTCGGGCGTAGGGGCCTTGCGGGCCCTGCATGGCTGGTGGGGTTAAAAAATCAGGCATTGAACGCTCTTTAGGCAAGATTTCTCCATAGATTTTATTCGGAAAATTCACATCCTTGTCGGTATTCTTTCCGTCATTTCCTGCGGCATGAACTAAAAGAACATCTTTAGAAGCGGCATATTTCACGGCACTGTCAACGGCTGCTTTATTCCAGGAATAACCTTTCCCGAAACTCATATTGATAACTTTAGCTCCATTATCAACCGCGTATCTGATTGCGTTAGCAACATCTTTGTCACGCTCATCACCATCCGGAACAGTTCTGACCCCCATAATGCGCACATTGTCAGCCACCCCATTTATTCCGACGTTATTACCTCTTACAGCAGCAATAATTCCGGCCACGTGTGTCCCGTGATCAGCATCAGGTCCTTTAATATCCGCATTTCCGTAGATCCTTTCAAAAGCATTGGTATAATTATCCTTCACAGAATCCCTCGGATCAAAATCCATATTTAAATGATAATTGATCTGCGAGCTATAATACTTATAAGTATCATCAATATCTTCTTTGAAAGCTTTATAATCCTGCTTTTTCATCTCAGATTTAATAACTTTCAAAACCCTTGTTTCCAGGTCATTAGCAGCTTTATATTTGTCGAAATCTTTTAATGTGGGATTGGTTGTTCCAAGTTTGGAAACAATTTCGTTAGTTGTTTTCCTAATCACCGATAAGCTTTCATAACCTCTGCGCGCATTATCCAATTTGGTCATAAAATCGGTCACCATTCTTTTATACTGACCAAATTCCTTTCTTTCCTGTGGGGTTAGAGGAGTTGAATTTACAACTGATCCATATTTGTCCTGTAATTTTCTTACAAGCCTTACAACCTCCAAATTATCATGATGTACGTTTCCTAAAGATGAGCCGATAAAGTTCCATCCGTAAATATCATCAACATACCCATTTTTATCGTCGTCTTTATTATTCCCGGCGATTTCAGCAGTGTTCTTCCAGATAATCGGTTTTAGGTCTTCATGCTGCTCGTCAACACCTCCGTCAATTACCGCGACAATCACGGTATTACTCTTTTTTCCCTTTAAAAGCTCATAGGCTTTCTCAGTACTGATACCCATCACCCCATCGCGCTGCATATCCAGATTTTGCCAGTTGTCCTTTGGTTTATCCTTCGTCTGCCCCAAAGCAATGAAGGGAAGTAACGATAATCCAAAAATTATTTTTCTTATCAAATTCATATTTATTCTATCTAAATGCATTACTATAACGAATTAACCTCCTAATATTTCCTACAACTTAAAGATTATAATAAAAAGCGAATATTGTGAATATTCTTTGACAATAACTGTTTGAACATTCATTTTAGTCAGATTTACAATAAGGACACATAGAATCCTTAAAGTTTAATTGCTTTGGGCGAGTACTGATCTAAACGAAAACAAATGCTATTCATCCTTTTTAAGCTTGGTGAACTCTGACAGGCATTAGTAAAATTTGGCACCCCTCAGATTCTACCCCGAGCATTCTGTACTCCCATCCGCCACGGCGAAGAGGTACCATTGGCTCCGAGACACCACCGATGTTAAGTTCCGTCACAAAACCCATAAACCCAAAAAGCCCTTCAGTTTCCTGAAAGACTTTTATAAGATTTGGCACCGACCTACTCTCCCATCCGCCGCGGCGGACAGTACCATTGGCTCTGGCGGGCTTAACTTCTCTGCTCGAAAGCAGCCCTAAAAACAAAAAAACCCGTTAGTTAAACTAACGAGCTTTAAGACTTAATCGCTTTTGAGCGAAATAAGATTTGGCACCGACCTACTCTCCCACGTGTTACCGCAGT
>JACMJM010000036.1 GCA_014380615.1 Sphingobacteriaceae bacterium | reverse complement strand
TTTGCTCTGCCGCCAGCCTATAAAACTTACCAGAATAACATTAGCTAACACTAATAACGAAAATGCCATCGACGTGGAATCTTCAAAATCAAAGCATAAAAAAACCATCTCATAATTGCTTATGAGACGGCCTCTTTTTATATAAAGCCTATTCAAACCCCCTTTATTTGGTTCTCATTAACATTTGGGGGCCTATATTGAAACATCTAAATCCCAAAACTTGTATACTTTTATTCAAAATCGTTAATCAACAAACAAACTGGATATTAAGTTATGGATGGCTTTTTAAAAACTAAATTTATTTATTCGTTCGCATGCCTGCTGGTTATGGCCGGGTCGTGTAAAAAGGGTGCCGATGAACCTGTAACTACACCCAAACCGACAGAAAAGCCAGCTGTAGTAATTTCTACCGATCCGCCGGTTATTCAGTTTGGCCAGCTAAAAGTACAAGGCAATAAAATATTGGATAAGAATAATAAGCCTGTGCAGTTGCGGGGCATGTCGCTATTTTGGAGCCAATGGGAAGGTGAGTTTTATAATGAAAGCCTGGTTAAATGGTTAAAAAACGATTGGCGCTGCACCGTTGTTAGAGCCTCTATGGGAGTAGGGATGCCGGAAGGCGGTTATCTTAAGTATCCGGCGGCCGAAAAGCAAAAGGTAATAGCTGTAGTTGAAGCGGCGATTAAAGAAGGGCTATATGTAATTATTGACTGGCACGATCATACTGCCGAGCAGAACACCGAAGCGTCGAAAGCTTTTTTTAGTGAAATGGCCGAACGATTCGGCGATAAGCCCAATGTTATATACGAAATTTATAACGAGCCCTTAGATGTATCCTGGGTAAACGTAATCAAACCCTATAGCGAAGCTGTAATAGCGGCAATAAGAGCGAAAGATCCTGACAATCTGGTAATCTGCGGTACAAGGAATTGGTCGCAGCAAATCGAAGAGCCCGCCAATAATCCGATAAACGATGTGAATGTAGCCTATTCACTTCATTTTTATGCTGCCTCGCATAAGCAATGGTTAAGAGACCGTACCCTTGCAGCATTGAACAAAGGTATAGCTGTTTTTGTCACCGAGTTTGGAACATCCGAAGCAAGTGGTAACGGAACCTTCGACCAGACTGAAACAAACAACTGGTTTACTTTTCTTGATCAGCACAAAATCTCGTGGTGCAACTGGTCTGTTGCCGACAAGACCGAAACATCTGCCGCATTGAAGCCGGGTGCTTCCGGAACGGGGGGCTGGACAGAATCACAGCTATCACCTTCAGGAATTTTTATCAGACAGCACTTAAGAACCAAAAATCCATAAATAGGGGAAAACGCTAAATATCAAATCCGGCTAAAATCAAAAGGCCACCTTTTTGGGGTGGCCTTTTGCTTGACAAGGTTATTACAACTTATCGCGGAGGGATTGAAGTAATCAGCCGCATATCTGTTTTTTAGCAAATAAAAGTGTATTAATTACCGAAAACAGATATGAATTATTGGAAGTACTGAAAAGAAAATCGGAAACTTAATTACTTTCAACATATCCGTGTCAGCCTGATCGTCACTGAGGAAAAATAACATCGGGAAGCACAATACCAGCGGGCAGAAAAACCATTATTGGAATAGAACTCACAAAAGCACCAAGGGGAAAGGATTGCAGAAAAGTTTTGAGAAGTTCCGCCCGCTTAACAAATAAGGAGAGGCCCTACTTAGAGCGGTTATGATAAAAATGTAAATTTGTAATCCATATGACTAAAAGAGAAGAAATAATTACAATCCCTGATGAAATAATCATGAATCAGATCTATTATGTCAGAGGCCAGAAAGTAATGACCGATGCCGATCTGGCGGAATTATATCAGGTAGAGACCAAGCAGCTCAAAAGACAGGTAAGGCGTAATGAAGATCGCTTTCCTGAAGACTTTATGTTTGAGTTAAGCCAAGAAGAATATCAATCTTTAAGGAGCCAGAATGGCACCTTAAAACAAGGCGCACACGCTAAATATCTTCCAATGGTATTTACAGAACAGGGCGTAGCAATGCTATCCAGTGTATTAAACAGTGCAAGAGCCATAAAAGTAAACATACAGATCATACGTATTTTCACACGGATACGGCAAATGCTGGCCGATAACACTGAATTGCGCTTAGAGGTAGAAAAAATAAAAAAGAAGTTGGATAACCAGGATAAAAATATGGAAGTAGTATTCCAATATCTGGATGAACTCTTAGAGAAAAAAGAAGAACAACGTGAACCTCGAAAGCCTATCGGATATAAACTAGGAAAAAGAATAAATACCTAAAGATCAATCACTGCCAACCCTTCTGCTGGTTTTACCGCCATACATTTTCTTTCATTTTGCGCAGAACCGCAAGATCTCGGGCAATCAAGTTGACCAACTGACCCGGTCCAACTATGGTGTTCACTATAGCGGGCAAAAAAATCAAATCCTAAAACAAATCCGGCTAAAATCAAAAGGCCACCTTTTTGGGGTGGCCTTTTGATTGACAAGGTTATTATAACTTATCGCGGAGGGATTGAAGTAATCGGCCGCCTTTATAATAATATCGTTTCCAGTAGGGTTCGTTAAGATTACTAATCATAACGCCTCTGCTGCTTGAGGCATGTGCGAATTTATTATCACCCAGGTAAACACCCACGTGTGAAATAGCACGACTGTTTATCTTGAAAAATACCAGATCGCCTTCTTTTAATTCCTCTTTGCTAACCGGATTTACTTTACTGAAAATGTTTCTCGAATTATTCCCGATAACGGTATTAAATACTTTATCGTAAAGCTGATAAGCGAAGCCAGAGCAATCAACGCCATTTTCGGAAGTACCACCCAGGCGGTAAGGAGTGCCCAGCCAGTCGTAAACAAATTGATAAAGCTTAACGTTTGATGTAGCCGATACGGCAACACCCATTATTTGTGAAAAATAATCTTTTGCCAGATTATCAGGATCTTCAGTAGATTTTTTGGTTTGTGCCTGGGTTGACACAGACGATAACACAACTACTATTGCTAGTAAAAATTTTTTACCCATTTTGTTTCGTTTATCAGTTAAACAACAAGACTTATAAACGCCCTCTTACATCGTTTTATGATGCCGAGCATTGCAAAACTAACTATTTAAATTTCTTATGCAAGCGATTTCTGTCTTAATTTCACAACTTCTAAAAAAAGATCGTATAGCAGAACGTACAAACATATAGAAATAAGATAGTTGTATTTTACCTTACGGGCGTGCCAGAATTTAGTTACAAGTAATTAAAAATTTGAAATTGGATAAGGGATAAACCGCTCTTATAAATAAGCTAAGCCTTTCGGGGTTGTGGGATGATAAAAAAAAGGTTCAAATTTTTCTTCCAGGCATTCGGAGGTTACACTGATGGGTCGGCAAATAACATTTCCGAAAATACTCGCAATCGCCGTATCGGCGGCATCGCGCCCGCTGGCAATTTTTACCAATCCGTTTAAAGGGGTTAGTTTAGTGGCATCAAAAACTATCCACTCTCCTCCTATATATGCTTCGAAGCAGGCATGGAAATCAGGCGGGTCTAGTTTATAAGCATACCCTGTAAAGTACCTGGCCGGAATTGTTAAAGCACGGCACAACGCAATACCAAGATGGGCGAAGTCGCGGCAAACTCCTGCCTGTTCGGTAACCGTATCATAAGCAGAAGTTTGTGAGTTTGTAGAGCCGCTTAAATACTCAACATTTCTATGGATCCAATCGGTTAGTTCGATAACCTTTTGATAGGCATTAACGATATTCCCGAACTTATTATAGGCGAGCCTGTAAAGTTTATCGGATTGACAGTATCTGCTCGGATAGAGATAAGGAAGAATAGAGGCATCTAATTGTGAAATGGGCACATCATCCAGAAGTTCGGAGTCTATGAGTTTCGTTTGATTATCAACCATAGCACTATAATTAATTTTCAGATAACAGGGCTGCTCAATTTCAATCCGCATAAAGCGGTTCTCGCCCTGAATGGAAATTAATTCTTCGCTTTTTAAGTACGGTTCTACAGATAAAGATTCTTCGAGTACCGTTTGGTTTGGAGTACGAAGCGCATGTATGTTTAATATAAGTGTGCTGGATGAAAGCACTTCATATTCCATCTGACTTGAGACCCTAAATCTCATAGAGGTTTTATTTTATCGACGTTTTTTACCGGTAGTTTGTTAAAGGCCGCATCCATCCACTCTTCGGGGATGTGAATTAAAGCGTTTTTAAGTTCGTCTGCCCATTGAGCAGAAATATGGAGCAGGTCTTTTTGTTCGTAACGGTGTTCAATCATTCCATACGTGTCGGTTTTATAAAGCACCACATCTATCGGAAAATCTACATCATTAGCACTTGCCCGGGTTGAATCGAACGAAAGAAAGCCTGTTTTAAGAGCCAGTTTCATGCTCGAATTACTATCAAGTGTTCTTTGAAGGATGGGCTTTCCGTGCCCGCTGTTCCCGATAATCACAAAAGGCGCGCCCTGGTCTAACTCAACCCAGTTGCCTTCGGGATACAATAAAAACAGCTTATGCTCTTCGTCATCTTTAAGCTGGCCACCTATTATCGTATTCAAATTAAATTTGAATCCCGATTTTTCCAGGGCTGCTTTATCTTCTTCGGCTACACGCCTCACTTGTTCGCCAAACGCGTTTACAGCTTTATAAAGTTTATTATGCTCCACACCTTCCTCCACTAATTCTCTGAAATATAAAATAGCCTTATCTCTTACCGACCGCAACCCGCTGGTCATGATAAACAACGAATAATTATCTTTTTGTTCTATCAGAATTTTTTTCTTCACGGTTGTATCTGTGCCCGATGTAATACGGGTATCAGAAATTGCTACTAATCCCTCTTTTACTTTTATTGCCAAACAGTAAGTCATATTCTGAGTAATGAACCGCCAAGGTACTTAATTGGATGCAAATAAGGCGGAAATGAAGACATTTGCTTTTCAAGACATTTTTTTAATACCTTTACTTTCAGGCTGTATAAACTGATACATGTTATTTAATGAAAAATAATAATTTAACAGGTAAATGGAACCTAAGTAAAAAGTGGACGTATATACGGGATATGAAAAAGAATCCTTACGCTCAGCTTAAAGACTATACTGAATCGTTAAGTCAAAATCCACATACTTTCCTTTCAAGGATGGTGGTTGTTTCAGTTCTTATTTTCGGAAACCTTATTGTTTGCCTGCTCTTTCTTTTGATTTACCTGGTTATGCTCTAGCCACTTATAAAATCTATCCCTCTTTCTTTTCTTCTCGTTTGCTTTAGACTTCTTAAAATTATTGTTCTTAATAATGGACATTCCTGTGTCCGTATTTTCCGAAAGTGATTAGTTTTTTACACATTTCATCTTAAAAGGCTTATTTATTTAATAATTTTTCAAAAAAATTAAACAAAGATTGCTAATGCATGTATTATAAGTACTTATTGAAAACATGCAAACGAGATACCTCTACCTACTAAGGTTTATTCTAGGATTGAGTGACCTTATATTAATTAACATCTGCTTCTTGGTTGGTTTTCATTTAGCCAACAAGTTCGGGAGTCCAATAGATGAAAGTGTATACCGCCAAAATATTTTAACCTGCAATTTAATCTGGTTTCTAAGCACCAGTATGTTCAGATTATACGGACAATACACTATATATAAATTGGAGTTAATTTACAGAGCCACCTGGCGAAGTATTGCTGTACATGCCTTTGTGTTTCTAACCTACTTGTTTTTTACAAACCATATAGATTTTCCAAGGCAGTTTTTAGTGGTGTTTTACAGCTTTGTGGTGCTTGGCTTCATTTTAAGCCGTTTTACCGGAACGTATTTACAAGAAATGATGCAGCGCAATTTTGATATCCGAAAGGCGGTGGCTGTTTTAGGAATGAATCCCGGAGGTTTGAAGCTTGCCGCGTATCTTGAGCAGCAAAGCAGTGTAAATTTTGTAGGTTTTTTAGGAGATGAGGGATTTTATGTAGATCCTGACGGGCAATTACTTCCCGCAGCATCAGAACAACTAAAGAACGCAGCCAACGCAGGCGTAAAAGAAGTTTTTGTATCGCTTACTCCCGATCGCATGGAGGATATTCCTCACCTTTTGAAAGAAGGAGAGAAACAATGCGTGAGATTGAAATTTGTCCCCGATCTCACATCGGGTTCAGCCTCATTCAGAATAGATCATATGGGGGGGTTCCCGGTATTGTGCGTAAGGAAAGAACCATTAGAAGATATCGAAAACAGGTTTAAAAAGCGCTTCTTCGATGTAACTTTTAGTCTATCTGTAATTGTGTTTGTATTCAGTTGGCTGTATCCTATTCTGGCGATAATAATCAAGCTTCAAAGCTCAGGACCGGTTCTGTTTAAGCAATTACGAAGCGGAAGAGACAATAAGCCTTTTTGGTGCTATAAATTCAGAAGTATGCGGATGAACAGTGCCGGCGATAAAAAGCAGGCTACCAAAAACGACGACAGGATAACTCCTATCGGGAGATTTATGCGACGTACCAGCCTTGATGAGTTGCCGCAGTTTTTCAATGTGCTTTTAGGGCATATGAGTGTGATAGGCCCTCGTCCACATATGTTAAGCCATACAGAGCAATACCGCGCTTTGATCGATAAATACATGGTTCGTCAGTTTTTAAAACCCGGAATAAGCGGATGGGCACAGGTGAATGGATTTAGGGGTGAAACGAAGGAACAATGGTTAATGGAAAAACGGGTTGAGCATGATATATGGTATATGGAAAATTGGTCGGCGATGCTTGATATCCGTATAATTTTCATGACCGTGATAAATATTTTTCGCGGAGAAGAGAATGCTTACTAGCGGGGATTAGTGGGTTTTGAAAACCACATTTACATACTTGTGTTCAATCAATAATATTAATTAATCATTAAAAAAGTTCTTATGAAAATTAACTTTACAAGAAAAGCCCTTACTCTTAAAGGCTTCGTCGTAATTGCATTATTGGCTCTCTCGTCATGCCGGTCGTACAGAGAAATCCCTTATTTCCAGGATGTAAACAGAAATACTGTTTCTCAGGAAGGTATTACCAATTATTCTCCATTGACCATACAGCCGGATGATATTATCGGGATCAATGTTTTGAGTTTAAATGCCGAAGCATCAGCCGCATTTAATTACAATCCTCAGAACAACCCTAACACCGGCTATGTAGTTAATCAACGAGGCGAGATTAAACTTCCGATGGTTGGCGTGATGAAAGTTTCGGGATTAACCACCGACGAGTTACGTACTCAACTTCAGAGCAGCTTACTCACTTATTTGAGGGAGCCAACTGTAAATGTGCGTGTGTTAAACTTTAAAGTTTCTGTAATCGGGGATGTTTTACGTCCGGATGTTTATTCTGTTCCAAACGGCGAAAGAATCACAATTCCTGAAGCTTTAGCTCTAGCCGGGGATGCGAATATCACTGCCATACGCGAAGTTTTATTGATTCGTGAGCGCAACGGAAAGAGAGAATATGTTCCTCTGGATTTAAAATCTAAAGCACTCTTTAACTCTCCATATTATTATTTAAAAAACAACGATATGATCTATGTTCAACCACATAAGAGCAAGTTGGCTACTGTTGAAAATCGCACCATAACCACTGTTTTAACCGGTCTGTCTATCGTAGCTCTCGTTGTTTCAGCGATTATAAGATAATTTTTTTAATTATGTCAGTACAACAATTGTATATGTCGTCTGCTCAGCAATCAGACATTTATCCTATAGTAGACGGAGAAAATCCGTCTACTTTTCGCGACACGCTTGATAAGAATCTTTATCATTGGCCTTTATTTGTTATCGGTTTATTGATAACTCTGATTGGCGCTTTTATTTACCTGAAAACAGCAAAGCCTTTATATGAAGCGAAGGCAACTTTATTAATTCAGGACGAAAAGAAGACTTCGGCGAGCGAGGAAGAAAGAGGCCTTCAGGAAATTGATCTCACAGCTTCCCCCAAACTTGCAGAAAATGAGGTTGAAATTTTAAAATCCAGACAACTGATAAATTTGGTTGTTGGTGATTTGCAGTTAGGCACTTCATATACAAAAAGAGGGACTTTTTCTGACGAGGATCTTTATGGAAAATCTCCGGTAAAACTAACGCTTATTCGGTCTTCAGGGGATTTGCATGGACAAGCCCTCCAGGTAGTAATTAAAAACAAAGACTTTTACTACCTAAAAGATTCTGACGGAGAACTGAAGTCGTATATTTTCAATAAGCCGTATAAAAGCAGTTTTGGTACATGGAAGTTAGAGCCAACTTTGTATTTAAACGATCACAAAGAATCTCAAATTACCATAACCTTAAACGAACCCGAAAAAGCTGCCGTAGCTATCCAGAAAAACTTAAACGCGTCTCTTTTAAACAAACAAGCCCCAGCTATCGGTATATCAATTAGCGACGAGGTCCCTCAACGCGGTAAGGATATCATTAATCGTTTAATTACTCATTATAACAAAGCGTCTTTATCCGAAAAGAACCGTATTACTCAAACCACGCTTAGTTTTATAGACGACAGACTTGACTCGCTTTCGAGAGAATTAAACTCTGCCGAGAAGCACTTTGAAGGTTTTAGACGCAGCAGGGGATTAACCGATATTTCTTCTCAATCGCAGGTATATCTTGAAAATGTACAAACCAACGATAACCGGATGAATGAAGTAAATGTTCAGTTAAATGTCATTCAGGGTATTGAGAGATATGTTAATTCTAATGCTGGAGGTGTACCTTCTACTCTTGGAATAGAAGATCCGGCGCTTAACAACTCCATCGAGCAATTGGCAAAACTACAGTTGCAACGCGAAGAGTTACTGGCTACCACGCCAGAAGGAAGCCCTTTGTTCGAGCCGTTAAACCGGCAGATCCAAACTACCAAATCGTCTATCAGACAGAGCATCCGTAATATAAAATCGTCTTTGCAGGCTGCCAAAGGACAATTGCAATCATTCAACAATCAGTTCGAATCTTCCATTGCCAGTATTCCCGGCGAGGAACGACAAATGGTAGGAATGAAAAGACAGCTTGGCTCTAAAGAGCGGTTGTACATTTATCTGCTTCAAAAACGCGAAGAGCTTTCGTTAAGCTATGCTTCTACAATTGCTGATGCCAGAATTGTAGATAATGCATATTTAGGATCAGTTAAGAAGCCAAAAGAACCTTTAGTGTATGGAATGGCATTTTTGTTAGGCCTGGTTCTGCCGGCAAGTTTTATGTATGGAAGAGATAAAATCCACAATCGTATAACAAACCGCAGAGAGATTGAAGATGTGATAGGAAACCCGATACTGGGAGAATTATCCTATGAGAAAACCCGCTCTCCGATTGTAGCTCTTGATAAAAGCAATTTTGTTATAGGCGAAGAGTTCAGAGCCTTACGCACAAATCTCCATTTCTTACATGAAAAGAAACAGAGTGGAAGGGTAACGTTGTTCACTTCGAGTATTGCCGGAGAGGGAAAAAGCTTTGTAAGTAGCAACCTTGCACTTACACTTGCGGCTTCTTCCAGAAAAACGGTATTACTAGAACTGGATTTAAGGAAACCCAAAGTTTCTGAAATGTTCAAACTTCCCCATGCGCATCCTGGAATCAGCAATTATCTTAACGGGGGGTCTTCAATTGAGGATATCATTCAGCCATCAGGCGTTCATCCTAATTTGGATATAATTGGTAGTGGTCCGTTTCCTTCTAATCCGTCAGAGCTTCTTGAACAACCAGAAGTAGATATTTTGTTTGCTTGGTTAAGAGCTAACTATGACGATGTGATTATTGACACTCCGCCTATAAATCTGGTAACAGACGCAATGATTCTGGCCCGGGTAACGGATGTAACATTGTACATCATCCAACAGGGCTATACCTTTAAATCCTTGCTTCCGTTTATCAAAAAGCTCTTCGCCGACCAAAATTTCCCGAAAATGAAAGTGGTTTTTAATGGCATCGAAAAAGGACGTTATGGTTATGGCCGAAACTATGGAAATAACTATTACAATACCGACGACATAAAAACGAGAAACTCAATCTTCAGGGATTTTTCTAAGAGATTCTAAGCATCTTTTTTTAAAGGAACGACGAAGATCGTAATTAAAAAAACTGCATTATCACCTCCTGGGTGATAATGCAATTTAAGAGCCAATCTGTTATGGCTTTTTCTAAACAATCCAAATTGAAACAATTAAACAACATACCGCCATACATCAAAAATGGGAAAGTTAAACGCTGTATCTCTTAAACTAAGCCTCCTTCTTAATACAGGTGCGGGAGTTTGGAACAGGGGGTCGGGAGCGCTTATAAGATTGGTGCAAGTACCATTATTGCTATCTGCATTGGGGGTAAATGATTATGGACGGTGGTTGGTGCTTTCTACTTTGCCATCGTGGCTGATGTTGGCTAGCTTCGGCTTTGGAAGTGTTGCGGCAAATGAGATGTCGATGTCTGTTGCAGCAGGCGATATAAAATCTGCCAATAATGTGTTTTCAAGTACCATCTCACTTGTGCTCGCTATTGGATTTATAGGTTCAATAGCCGCGGCTGTAATTTCCCCTTTTATTAAATGGGAAAGCTTTTTGAACTTTCCACCAGACCGCCACGACGAGATTGCTCTTGCTGTAACTTTTATGGCGATTGCGGTTTTTGTGTCTTTTCTCTCGGAAACACTGCTTGGCAGATATAGAGCGGCAAAAAAAGCCCATTTGGCTGTTTTCATAATAAGTTTCGGACCTTGGTTAGACTTGCTGGGAATTATCGTGGCATTAAAATATAGTCACAGGTTTGATTGTCTGGGTTTCGCTATGCTGGCATCCACAACCTTATTTTTCTTGGTTTACCTGTTTTTTAGCTGGAGGGTGATGCCCCAAATATCATTCTCTCTTAAGAAAATCGAACCGCATAGGTTTAAATATCTGTTTAAAAAGGGCGCCGCTTTTCAAGCTTTCCCATTGGGTAATGCCTTACTGTTTCAAGGAAACTTATTGGTGGTTCAAGCGATGCTCGGTCCGGCGGCCGTTGCTATTTTCGGAACAGCCCGGACGCTGGTTCGAACCGTGAACCAGGTAATGGAGGTAATCAATCAGGCTATCTGGCCAGAGCTTAGTCATCTTTTTGGTTCTGGCGATTTAAAGAAGGCTGCTAAGCTGCATCGTGGAGCCGTTGGTATTTCCATTTTACTATCTCTTCTGGGTGTGATATCGCTGGCGGTTATTGGCAGAACATTATATGGCTTGTGGGTTGGAAAATCTATAGAACTTTCTCAAGAGCTTTTGGTTATGTTTTTATTGCCGATTCCATTAAATGCCCTTTGGTTTACCAGCAGCGTAGTACATATGGCAAGTAATCAATACGAGGGTTTGGCGGTAAGGTATTTGATTGCCGCTGCTTTAGCAGGAATTGCCTGCGCTATTTTATCGTATTTCTTCGGTATTGAGGGAGCAGCATTGTCTACAATGGTAGTAGATATTTTATTAATCCCCTACGTTCTTAAACGCTCAATTGAAATGGTAAATGACTCCTGGAGTGGGTTTCTGAACGGTATACTCTCGCAGGCAAAACATGTGCTATTTAACTTTCGAAGTGTACTTCGATTATCTGGAAGTAAAACGTAATTAGAATGCAGTATCATAATCCAACGTTATCAATGCCAGCAGGTAACAGGCTGGTTGCTAAACCCCAGAAAACGGGAGACGTAATTGGTCTGCTTGAGCTAAAAAAAATGGCTAAAAGCTGTTTACTCGCACAGTTTGGTGCCTCATTCATCTATTTTTTTTCTTCTTTATTTTTCCCCGACTCTCACAGCCTTGCGGTAACCTGTGGCGTATTGGCAATTCTGGTTTCGTTAACGCCTGTATTTTATGCGGTTTCAAATAAGCGATTCATTCTTTTATTCAGCTGTTTAACCGCCATAAATTTATCACCCATTTGGTTCCTATACCTTGAGGCCGTTATTCCAGGCTATGATGCTTATGTGTACAGCCAACCGGTTTATAGAATGGAAGCATTCTTTTGGGTAGCGGTTTTCATGATTTTCGTAAACGGCTTTTATCTTCTTTTCTGGAAACGAGGGACAAATTTTTCTGTCAAATCGTTCAGTTTTTTGCGAACAATAAAGTTTAAGCCTGCTTTTTTCGCCCGGCTCACCATTTTGGCTTTTGCTATTCCATTGATAGGATTCTATCTGTATTACGGCTCGGCAGAGAAGCTGTGGATCTACCTCACAGCCGGAAGATCTGAACGGGGAATTGAATTAATTATGGAATCGGTAGGTGGCATGGGAGCTTTGCTTAATCCTCTAACATGGGTCTTACAACTAACTCCAATGTTTGGAGCGATCGCTTTTGTGTCGTACAAAAAGAGATATCAATTGTTGCCAATAGTGTCTATAGTACTTTCAGTGCTGGTTATTTTTGTCTTTTTTCTCAGCGGTTCGCGCGGAACCATGATGTTTGTGGCCGCACCAGTGCTGTTCTTTCTTTTCTATTATAATTGGCAAAGAGGATTGAAATTTTGGATCCCTGCGGCGATTTCACTCTTTATGCTAATTGGCGTAATGGAGTTGCAGGTTCGCTTCAGAGGCAATCTGCTCGACGTAATAGTAAATCCCGAAAAGGCGGCAAAAGAAAACGATTTAAAATCTATAACAACCTTCGATCCCTCGAAATCACATCGTGATAACAATACCTATTTATTGTGTTTACTGGTTAAAGGGTATCCTGATAAGTACGCTTACGAGGGCTTTAACGACTTTTTCGCAACCCTCGTTAACCCAATTCCGCGTGCTATCTGGCCCAATAAGCCTTTAATGAATGGCGCTAAAGACCTGTTTTATCAACCTCAGTGGGTTTTAGACGGCCCCCTGTTTATGGGAACCACGAGCCTCTCTTTTTCAGTAGTTGGCGAGGGTTATCTGGCTAACGGATTATGGGGACTTTTGATTTACGGAAGTGTTTACGGCTTGTTCCTGATATTTTTCGACGGAATAATTTATTATACAAGAGAGAAACAGCCTTTGCCCGCCGGGATGCTGGGAGTAGGTGTTTTCCTGGCTTTCTGGGGCTTTCGTTCATTCTTCGCGCTAACAACTTTTTTATATCCCATTATGTTGTTTATTCTGGCAATGAGTGTGGCTAGAAAGTTGAAGGGCGTGTTTTAATTTGATACTAATATCCGATGACTTGATGAAAATTACTTATACATCTCCCAACCGGTCTCATCATTATCCGTATGCGAAAGCAATGCATAAGGCCGGGCATTTGCATGCGTTTGTTTCCGGATTTAGTCGGCTTAGTCCGCGTGCGGCACTACCCGAAATTGGCGACAAGCTTAAGCGTCATGATTTTTATCAGACCCTTTATCTGGCAAGCATGAAATTTAATACGCCGCCTTCTGTAGTCAACTTATTTAATCGTTTATCTAACAAGAAGCTCGATGAAAGTTCATATGCCTGGGCTCGCGAGTCGGATGTATTTATTTTTTATCGTACACAGGGACTGCAAAGTACCATACGCTTACACCAGGAGGGTGCACCAACGCTTTGTGTAATGGAAGAGGTGAACAGCCATGTGGAGTATGCGAATGATATTTTGTATGAAGAATATAAACAGCTTGGGTTTAAAAACGGATATAGCCGTGAAAGTGATTATGATTTGCGTTTAAAGACCTATGATGAAGCCGATTCTATTCTCTGCCCTTCGGAATTCGTAAGAAGATCGTTTCTTGAGAAAGGTTTCTCGCCCGAACGGCTCCTCAAAGTGAATTTCGGATTTCCGCCAATCGAAGTAGGGTCTCAGCATAAGGATCCAAAGCCGGACGACACGTTTAGAGTACTATATGTGGGCCAGTTGCACTATCGTAAAGGCCTGCGCTACGCCATTGAAGCTTTTAAGCGGCTTAAGCATCCCAGAAAGGAGTTCGTGATCGTTGGTCCGAAAACAACAATTACTGGTTTGGAAAAAACACAAATACCTGATAGCGTTGTTTTTACAGGGCCACTTAAGGGCGAGGATCTAAAAAATCAATATCGTAGTGCAAGTGTTTTTGTATTGCCCAGCCTGGAAGAAGGACTTGCTTTAGTCCAGGGAGAAGCACTTGCTTTCGGAATCCCTTTGCTAATCACCACTAATACGGGCGGCGGCGATATTATAGAAGACGGTGTTGAAGGATTTATAGTTCCTCCGGCAGATGTAAATGCTCTCGCCGAAGGGCTGCAACAAATGGCGGATGATAGAGATCGTCTTAGCAACATGTCGGCCAACGCGCTCCTTGCGGCCAAAACTCTTGGTAGTTGGGATGTAGCAACTGAAAAACTCGTTGGACAGTTGAAGCAGAATTTTAAAGTATTGATATAGAGTAATTTTAAAAGGAAATATAACCAATCAACTTTTAATTCTGGTTAAGCAAGATGATAAATTAGAAGTATGAAGAAAGACTTTTCGTTAATACATTATCCACTGATTGGTTTATGGTGGTTTAAAAGGAGAGCCCGCTACTTCTTCTGGGGATTATATAATCACATCAGCGGGCCGTTGAAATTTCAGCACATCGGTAAAAAGGTAAAATTTAACGGAAATGTACGTGTTGAGCACCCATATTCTAAGATTAAAGTTGGCGATGGTTGCATGATTGGGGTGGGATGTTATTTTCTTGCCAGAAGGCCGGCCAGTATTACACTTGGAAAAAATGTCATTATCAACGATTTCTGTTACATAACGGCTTGTTACGGTATAGAGATCGGCAATAATGTAAGTATAGCAGAACATGTTAGCATACGGGATTATAACCATGAATTTTCCAGCACCAATATCCCGATCTCTATGCAGGGCTTTAGCGGCTCACCCATTAAAATCGGGGATGACGTGTGGCTGGGTCGTGGAGTGATGATTGCGTCGGGTGTAACCATAGGAAAAGGGTGTGTGGTGGGTGCCAACGCAGTGGTGACAAAAGATCTGCCCGACTGGAGCATCGCAGTTGGTGTTCCGGCAAAGGTAATTAGAAGCAGAAAGCCGGATTCTGTTGCAGAAAATCCCGATGAAATTTATTCAATTAAAGGAAGCGTACAAATATGATTTTTTTATACATAAATACTTTTTAATATCATGGAACCCAGAAAACTACTCCTTCTGTGGGCACCGCTTGCAGATTACTCAGTTGCTTGCATGAAAGCTCTGGCGAAAAAGAATGTTGAGCTTTATATTGTTTTTCAGGGAGGCGAATCAGACGCTCCTTATGATCAATTCGATCTGTCTTTTTGTAAAAAGGCGATAGCTTATTCGAAAGATAAGGAATCTGAATTGTTTGACTACTGCATGAAATTAGCACCGGATGTGATAATGATGTCATCGTGGAATTACCGGTTTTACATGTCGGTATCCCGAGAGTGCAAAAAACGGGGAACTTATGTGGTTTCTACTTTTGATGGACAATGGACTGGTACTCTGAAACAGCGTTTGGGAATTCTCTCCTCGTCTGTATTTTTAAAGCCTGCGATTGATAATTTTTTTGTTCCCGGAGACCGCCAGGCCAATTTCGCCAGGAAGCTGGGATATAATAATCCATTTCTGGGGTATTACAGTGCTAATACAGAAAGATTTAAAGATGTAACCATAAATCAAGGTGAACGGAAATTCATCTTTGTAGGCCGGCTTGTTCCCGTTAAGGGAATACAATATCTTATGAGTGCATATAAAAAATACAGGGCCTCGGTAGATAATCCATGGGGTTTGATTATTTGTGGAAAAGGCGCTCTGAAGCATTTATGCGAAAACCAGGAAGGGGTGGAAATACACGGGTTTACACAGCCTTCACAACTTCCCGAGAGGCTCGCTTCTGCGAAATGTTTTATTCTCCCCAGTTTGTTTGAGCCTTGGGGATTAGTAGTACATGAAGCCGCGCTAGCCGGTCTTCCCATTATTTCTTCTTATGCCTCTGGCGCATCTACATTTTATGTGCGCGACGGACAAAACGGATATGTAGTAAATCCCGACGAAGAGTCATTGCTTCGGGCCATGAAATTAGTTTCGGCTGCAAGCGATGAAAAACTAGAACAGATGTCGCAAATAAGTAAAGCCCTGGGTTCTTTATGGACTACCGAGAAATGGGCGGATTATGTATTTCAATACATCTGTAACCGCAATATTTATTCACAACCAGAGAAACTCGAATTAGCCAGTGCATAGCGAGCGGAACACAATATCGAATAAAGACATGAAAGTACTGATTCTGGGAAGCACAAATTCAAGAAATGCCGGAGGAGTATTTAATAGTGTACGGATGCTTGGCCATAGCCTTAATGCTCATACCGACGTTCATTTTTTGATGCACGATGATGAATATTCGGCTGAGGACAGGAAGTATTACGAACCTATGCCGTTACATAGCTATACCGTTAAGGGTCCAAGAAATTTGGCATTTTCTCCGGATATGTATTCAAAGCTCGATGGCATTAAACCCGATGTTATCCATACCCAGGGGATCTGGATGTATTTTTCGTATGTCAATAAGAAATATCACGCTAAAACAAGTACTCCTTATGTAGTTACACCACACGGCATGCTTGATCCATGGCAGCTCAAGCAGTCTTTCTCTAAAGATTTAAAGAAAAAGATTGTGTTAAGCCTGTACGAAACCAGGCACCTTCAACAGGCGAGCTGCTTACAAGCACTTTGTAAGTCGGAATACGATTCTATAAGAGCCTTTGGATTGAAAAATCCGGTAGCGATTATTCCTAATGGTACGGAGTTGCCTGCCATAATAGAAAGAACAACTGATTATTCGATCCCCTGCAGATGGAAAGAAACTGGTAGAAAAACATTGTTGTTTTTGAGCCGGATTCATCATAAAAAAGGTCTCGATAATCTGTTAAAAGCATGGGCGATGACAAAGCCCGATTCACATAATTGGCAATTAGTGATTGCTGGAGAAACGAAAGATACGGCTTACATGCAGTCGCTGATTAGCGCAACCGGAAACCTGGGTATTAGTGATACAGTGCAATTTATAGGGGGGCAGTTTGGCGACAATAAAGAAACCTGCTTTATTGATGCGGATGCGTTTATTCTGCCATCATTTAGTGAGGGCCTTCCCATGGCGGTACTGGAGGCCTGGGCATATAAAGTGCCTGTGATAATGACTCCTTTCTGTAATATACCCGAGGGCTTCGATACAGGATCGGCTATATCAATCAGCACCGAGCCCGACAGCATTGCTTCAGGAATTCAAGATCTTACTCGTCTTTCTGATGAGGAAAGGAAGCAAATGGGACAAAACGGATATAACCTGGTAACAGAAAAATTCACATGGAAGAAAGTTGCTGAGGCAACGGTAAAATTATATCAATGGATTACGGGAAAGGGCGCGAAGCCAGAGTTCGTAATTACTAATTAAACCAATTGGTGTTAAAATGTTAATAAGTTATGCATAATACAGATACTTTTACCGGACCGTCATTTTCGCTAAAAAATCGCCTTGCCAGAGTACTTTGGGGAGTAGTTAGTTTTGTATTATTTAAACCCTCTCCGAAGCCTTTCCATAGCTGGCGTTCTTTCCTTTTGCGTTGTTTTGGCGCAAAGGTTAACCGTGGAGTGCATGTGTACCCAGGCGTAAAAATATGGGCACCATGGAATCTTGAACTGGATGATGAATGTGGTATAGCAAATGGTGCGATAATTTACAACCAGGGCAAGATAACTGTTGGTAAACGCGCTGTGATTTCGCAGGGGGCGCACCTGTGTTCGGGCACACACGATTATACTAAAAAAGGTTTCCCCTTGATGACACGGCCCATACATATCGGCGATCACGCCTGGGTAGCAGCAGAAGCCTTTATCCATCCGGGAGTTACCATTGCCGAAGGGTGCGTAGTTGGAGCCCGATCTGTGGTTACAAAAGATATGCCCGCGTGGATGGTTTGTTCGGGTCACCCCTGTAAGCCCATCAAGGATCGAATAATATCAGACACCAATATCCATTTAGATACATTATTAGTTAGCAAATGATTTCAGTACTTATACTTACCAAAAATGAGGAGCAAGATCTTCCGGCTTGTTTAGAATCCGTATCATGGTGCGATGATGTACATGTATACGATTCTTTTAGCGACGATCGGACGGTTGATATTGCGTCCTCTGCTGGAGCAAAAGTTACACAGCGAAAGTTCGATAACTGGTCGGCTCATCAAAACTGGGGGCTTACCAATATAAATTTTAAATATCCCTGGGTACTGTATATTGATGCAGATGAGCGGGTTTCTGATAGCCTGTATAAAGCTTTAATGAATTTTAAACCAGAAAACAATCCGGCAGTTGCTTATAATATTCTGCGCAGGGATTTTGCCTGGAACGGAACCTGGCTTAAGCATGCGCAAATTTCGCCGTATTATTTACGGCTTTTTCGCCCCGAAAAAATGCGTTATGAGCGATTGGTTAACCCGGTTTCTTTGCCAGACGGCCCAACCGCTAATTTTGATGGCTTTCTTGATCACTATCCTTTTAGCAAAGGCTTTAAGTATTGGATTCAGCGGCATTTAGGCTATGCCGATCTTGAAGCCGCCACCCGCTTAAAAGACATAGATGGCGGAACCTCTTTTTCGTTAATGAAAGCGCTTACCAGCAAAGACTTTACTGAGAGACGATATCACCAAAAGGGGATTTTTTATAAGCTTCCCGGCCGGCCACTAATAAAGTGGCTATATATGGTTATTTGGAGACGGGCATTTTTGGACGGCAGCGCAGGGTTGACTTATTCGACACTTCAGGCTATCTATGAGTATTTTATTGTATTAAGAACACGCGAGCTTTTTAAGGAACGTCATGTAAAAAGGCCGGTATCGGGGGATAGTTTAATAACAGCTTCAGATAAGGAGGCTACAGTAGTTAAGGTGTAACGATTAATTGTGAGGTATGTATAATTTTGTACTTGATTGCTCAAATGAAAAACTTGCTGAATATCTTAAAATAAATGAAGATAATGCGGTTGAAACATTCGTACATGGTGACTTAAACTGGTGTCTGCAAACGTATTTAATTTTATCAAAAAATACCGATTTGCCGGTAACGTGTTCAAATCGCTTATTAAAAGACTGCATTAATCTAGTACATTCCGATACACTTTTAACCTTAAAAGGAACCCCCGAGCATTTCATCGTTTGTGTAAGAGCAGATTATCCGGGTCGTAAGTGGTCGCATTATCATCTGGTACAAAATAAAAGGCAATTAAAATCAAACACCGCGTACATACCGCATTGGGTTCAGCCTGGTTTGATAGGGAGAGACCACCCCCAAAGGCAGGGAGTTATGCGTGTCGGATATTCAGGTCAGGTATTTAATAAAAACTTTGCAGGTTCTGTGAGCGATTGGGAAAAAATGCTCGCACCTCATGGAATCGAATTTGTAACTCTTACTAACGGAATATGGCATAATCTAAAAGACGTTGACGTGTTAATCGGAATAAGAGGATTTAATTCCCGCCCTTACAATACTAAGCCGCCTACAAAGTTATTTAACGCATGGCACGCTAAAATTCCATTTATCGGCGGAAACGATTCGGCCTATAAACAAGTAGGAGTGCCGGGCAAAGATTATTTAGTGGCAAAAACACCCAAACAAGCACTTGACGCTATTTTGAGGTTAAAAGGAGACCCATCACTGTACCAGAATATTGTAGAAAACGGATCCAAAAAAGCAGAGCAATATACCGAAGAACGAATCATGCAGGTTTGGGTAGAAGTGTTAACAAACCAGATTCTAAAACGGTATAATGCCTGGAAGCGTCATACTTCTTTTGAAAAGCTAAGATTTCCGGTTACGCAAAAACTGGGCTTGATGCAGCATAAATCAAAGCAGATCATAAAAAGAGTGATGATCCAGGCGCATATATTGAGTTAAATTAGCGCATTAATACAATCTGTTTAGCTATTGTTGTTCCCCCGCAGGTAAGCCTGGAAATATAAGTTCCGTTTGGAAGATTGCTACCATTAAACCTGCAGTTTACGGTTTGACCCGCCTCAACTCTGCCTTTGAAAAGAGTTTCTAGTAAAATTCCCTGGAAATTAAAGATCTGAAGGGTCGCCTGTGTCTTTTCTATACTTGTAAAATCTATAGTAATATATTCTTGAAATGGGTTAGGATACGCAGTCAGTGTATAAGTCGCTGATGCGATAAGTGGTACGTTTACAGTGATATTCAGAGGTTCAGAAATTGTCGACAATCCAGAATTATCCGTTGCTTTTGCGGTAATTGCGTAATTGCCGTCGGGGATATTGTGCCATGTAAAATAATAAGGCGCGGTTAAATCTTCACCTATTTTTTTAGATCCTGCAAAGAACTCTACTTTAGCAATGGTACCATCAGAATCACTAGCTTCGGCCGATAGTGTTGCCGAACCAGGCGCTGTATAAACGCTGTTTGGTGCCGGGAGGGTCATAGAAACTATTGGTGCTTTTAAAACTACCGGAGCGTTTACATATATGTTAACCGGAGCAGATATAGTTGTCAGCCCAGAATTATCCGTTGCTTTTGCGGTAATGGAATAATTTCCAGCCGCAATATTATGCCAAGTAAAATAATAGGGTGCGGTAAGATCTTCTCCCACTTTTGTTGTTCCCGCAAAAAACTCAACTTTAGAAATGTTTCCATCATTGTCGCTGGCTTCGGCCGAGAGTGTTGCAGAAGCTGGAGCTGTAAAGCTGGCATTTTGGGCAGGCAAAACCATATTTACTGAAGGCGCCACCGCAACAACCGGAGCATTTACCTGAATAGTAATCGGAGACGAAATGCTAGTTAGTCCAGAGTTATCCGTAGCCTTGGCCGTAATGGAATAAGATCCTGCAGAGATGTTGTGCCATGTGAAGTAATAGGGCGCTGCTAAATCTTCCCCTATTTTTGTTGTTCCTGTGAAGAACTCAACTTTTACAATGGTGCCATCAGTATCATTAGCAACTGCCGAAAGAGTTGCAGAAGCCGGAGCAACAAAGCTGGCGTTGGCAATTGGCAATGTCATGTTTACCGTTGGTGCTGCTAATACAACCGGCGCATTAACCTGAATGCCTATGGGTGCAGAAACAGTGGCAAGTCCTGAATTATCTATTGCTTTTGCGGTAATTGAATAGGTTCCTGCCGGAATATTGCTGTATACATAGCTATAGGGGCTTGTATTGTCTTCACCTAATTTTGTGGTTCCGGCAAAAAATTCCACTTTGCTGATTGTGCCGTCTGAATCGCTGGCATCAGCAGATAGGGTAGCACTTCCCGGCGCAGTTAATATGCTATTTGAGCTTGGGCTAGTAATTGAAATAACCGGTGCGACAGCAATTACAGGGGCATTAACCTGGATATTAACCGGTGCGGAAAGAGTAATAAGTCCTAAATTATCTGTTGCTTTTGCAACAATAGCATAGTTACCGGCGGGAATATTGTGCCATGTAAAGTAATAAGGCGTTGTAAGATCTTCTCCTATTTTAGTTGAACCTGTAAAAAACTCAACTTTCGTAATAGTTCGGCCGGCATCACTGACATCAGCCGACAGCGTTGCAGAGCCAGGCGCTGTGAAAATGCTATTGGGTGCGGGTAGAGTCATCACCACCGTAGCGGCTCTCAAGGCTAGCGGTGCGTTAACCTGAATTGTAATTGCTGCTGAAGTGCTTACTAAACCGGAATTATCTATAGCTTTTGCGGTGAGAGAGTAAGTTCCCGCAGGGATGTTGTTCCATGAAAAATTATATGGACTTGAGGTAGACTCCCCAAGTTTGGTTGTCCCTTCGAAGAATTCAACCTTACTTATAGAACCGTCTGTATCGGCGGCTTCAGCGATCAACGTTACTGAACCTTCAGCGGTAAGGGCGTCGCTTAAAGCAGTTCTTAGAGATACACTCGGAGCTATTGGCAGAACCGGAGTACTTACCGTTATATTTAGTGCAGCCGAAGTAGTTGAAAGGCCGGAGTTATCTGTTGCTTTTGCGGTTACCACATAGGCTCCAGCTAAAATTTCGTTCCAGGTAAAAGTGTACGGACTGACAAGGTCCTCGCCCAGTTTCAGGTCTCCTGAAAAGAATTCCACCTTTGTAATTGTACCGTCGGCGTCGCTGGCTTCAGCAGTAATTGTGGTGATAGCCGGCGCAACCAATCCGTTTATAGATGAAGAAGTGATCACAACGGTGGGTGCGAGAGGCGTAGCAACGGGTTTTACTGTAATTGAAACCGGTGATGAAGTTGCCGTCAAGCCTGCGTTATCTGTTGCTTTAGCGGTGATGGAATAAGTTCCTGCTACCATGTTGTTCCAGCTTATGGAAAAAGGACTGCTTAAATCTTCGCCTATCTTATTTGATCCTTCAAAGAATTCTACTTTACTTACAGTCCCGTCAGTATCGCTGGCTTCTGCAGTAATGTTAACAGCGGCAGGCGCAGTAAAGGTATTATCGGCTGTTGGAGATGCGATTACTACTTTCGGGCCAGATGAAGCTAGTACTTTATATAATACGGTATACTTTTTTAAAACACTGCCAACAGATACAGAAATGGTCGAAGTATATGTCCCCGCGGTAAGATCAGCGGCATTGGCATTTAATGTTATGTCGCTGCTGCCTCGTTCATCTTTTATCACTCCGGCTGTATCCGATAATTTTAACCATGAATTACTGCTGGATGCTTTCCAGTCAATTGCGGTAATTCCCGAATTCCAGATTGTGAATGGTGCTGTAGCGGAACTAACCGCAACACCCGATATTTCAATAACATGCAAAGGCGATTTAACTACAGGTTCGGGAAGCGTCCCGGTGTACGGTGCAACGAATCCTGTGAAGGTATTGTCGCGAAGTGTAACCTTTGGTGTAACGATTATCGCTCCTTCTCCCCCGCTCGAGCTAAAATTGTTTTTATAAAACATTTGGCCAGACATGCCCTCGGGATTTGAACCCGGGAAATGCATCGGTAAGCCGAGGTCTCCGCCTGCGGAAAATGCTGCACGTACGTTAGAGAAATCATTATGTTCGTATACAAAGCTTTCGAGAACCGGGGTAGCTGTTTGAGTTATTGTATTTACCACGCCCGATTGCAGTGTTGTACTGATGGTGTTATTTCTATACATCGCACCAAGTAACGCTGTTTCAGCTGGGCGGTACATATCTAAACCATTTTGAATTCCCCAACGGCAGTTTACTATTTTGTTATTGGTGAAAAGACTGAAATAATTAGGATCTACGCCTGTCCCATGTTGTGTAGACCAGTTTGCGATACCGGCCCTAACTTCAGAAACGGTGTTCCTGTCTGCGATAAAGTTCAGCACTCCGCCATAAGGCTCTATTCCCGCAGAGGCACTTGGATTTGGACTTGATACCGCATAAGCCTTACCATCTATATAGTTTCGGTACATTACCACACGATCTACAAAGTGTCCGACACATATCGTGCTGCTTGCATCGGGCTGGATATTCCATGCGCTTTCTAAGGTTACAGTAGAACCGCTGGCGGCAACCAGCCTGCGCGATTGACCTAAGCCCCTTCCTTTTGTGATAACGGCTACTTTAGGTTTTTCTAATGATTCGGCGAATCCGCTTAGAGTAGTGGTGGCACCGGATGAAGATATCGCCGATCCTGACCATACAGCAGAAAATCCTTCCCACAAAAATTGCTCACCTGAGTTTTGATCAACCGTTGAGCTTTCGCGAACGGTTAGATCATAAGTGCTATTGTTACCTAAGTATGTATAACGACCGCTTCCGGAATTTCCTGTAGCTACAAAGAATCTACCTTTACCCCAGCCAGCACCATTATTAGGGTCAGAATTGTTATAATCCTGGCAAGTAGAGTTCGTCATACTTATACCCAATCCTCCCCAAGAGTGCAATGCAAGTTCAGTGTCGTTAGTGAGATAAAACTTACAATTGTCTATAAACAGTTGCGAACATTTTCCGAGAAAGGAAATTCTTCCGATACTTTTACAATTGGTGATAAACACCTCATTAGTATTGTCGAGTTGCAGCACATTATAATTAGCGCAGCTAAATACAACATTAGTTATTTTAATGTTCGAACTACCTCTTAGAAATATAGGTTCTGCGTGACCTCCCCTGTAATTGTTGTTAGTGTCGAATGTAAGATCGCTTATCTGAAAGGTGTTTACACTTCCAAAAATCATCGCATCAGTGGAATTAAAATTAGAACGGCATTTAATAAACGTTTTGCCTGTGCCTGCTCCGCGCCATTTGGTATAGTTTCCAGGAAAAAGCATGTTGCTGATCATGTAAGAACCTTCGGGAAAGTAAACAGTAGATCCCTGTGAATTTCTGGCAGCTGCTAATGTTCTTAATATCGCATCGGTATCATCGGCTTCGCCGTTTCCTAAAGCACCGTAATCTTTTACGTTAAATTCAACCTGGCTCCATTGGGCACCATCGTTAATGGTAAGTTTCAATGGTCCGCTCCAGCCGTATTCGCCGCCATGTCCGTTATGCGCCCACACTTCATACTCTCCGTTAGCTAAATTGGCAGGTACTGTGAAATCAACTTTATATGGATTTACTTTAGTAACAGTTGCCCACTGTCCGGCGCCACTTGCTGGTTTTATATAAATGTGTGAGGTAGTAGAATCGTTATACTGCGCAAGGTTTCGTCCATAAACCGCTACTGTACTACCGCGCATTGCCTTGGCCGGACCTACCCACCAGGCGTCGGTTTTGTTAACAGCAATTGGAGCGCCGTAACCGGCGCCGTTGCCGGGCCAAATCAGAAACATAGACCATGCAGGAATACTTTTATCGAGTGTGATTATTGCCTTATTGCTTTCCAGACGTTGGATGCTGGCATCTTTTTGAAATCCGGACGTGCCATAAACAGTAAAACGGGTGTCTTTGCCTTCATCAGATCCGCCGAAACGGGTAAAATCAACACCTGTAATTACCATAGACTCGTCTCTGCCGGCGGTACGTGTCCATTCGCCGCAAAGCGGAGTATTGGCCGCAGCTGTACCCGACATCGTAGGATTAAAAGATTCGCCCGGAGCTCCCGGCGAAGGAGACGGAGCAGTGTAACTGGTGTATTTCGGAAGGCTTGTTTGCGCTTCCAGTTCAAGAAAGCCTGAAATAATCGTCAGACTTGTTAGGAATAAAAATTTTTGAAATTTTCCTGTGCTAAATATCCTTTTCACGTTAATGCTTGTTCTAATCCCCACCACCCTTTTCAAAAAATTGTTAAAATTTTTTAACCGTAGATTGTATAGATGTTTCTAAAATTTTAGATGATGTGTTTTACGGAGCTTTTTGTAAAAAGTTTAGTGACATTTACCATAATTTTCAATTTTACCTAATTATTTTATTCAAACCTTATTTGCCTGAATGCGTTGCTTGTATACAGTCGTGCAAAGAAGGATTTATTACTGCCTGGTTATGATTTATTGATCAGCACTCCTTAAATCACAGCATTTCATGAATGATTGGATAGAGCATGACTTAAAATATGCAATCAAATGAACAAAACAATTTTATTAATTAGTTACAACTTTTCTCCAGAACCAACCGGAATCGGCAAGTACAACGGAGAAATGATAAAGTGGCTTGCCGAAAATGGCTTCGACTGTTCTGTACTTACAACCTATCCTTATTACCCTTACTGGAAAGTTCAGGAACCGTACCACACCAACCGTTTTAGCTTTAAGAAGGAGGTGATACCCACCGATGGTACGAATATTACTATTTACCGTTGCCCTCAATACGTTCCTTCTGTTCCTTCAGGTTTAAAAAGAATCCTTCAGGAAACATCCTTTTTTATCTCATCTTCAGCAAAATTGTTATCGTTGCTTTCTGGCAAGAAGTATGATCTGGTGATTGCCGTTGCTCCCTCTTTTTTAATGGGGGTATTAGGAGTAATCTGTAAAAAAATATGGAAGGCACGATTCTTATATCACATTCAGGATCTCCAGATTGAAGCTGCGCGGGATTTAAAAATGATTAAATCGGCCGGGGTTATAAACGCACTGTTCAAATTAGAAAAGTATATTTTCAGTAAAGCCGATTATATAAGCAGCATATCCGAAGGTATGGTTTCAAAGATCCAGGCGAAAGCCGAAAAGGAAGTATTGTTTTTTCCCAACTGGGCCGATACTAATTTGTTTTTCCCTATTCCTGATAAGCAGAGATTAAAGAAAGAGTTTGGCTTTGCCGAGACTAATAAGATTATCCTGTATTCTGGTGGTATTGGTGAGAAACAGGGCTTAGAAACTATTTTATATGC
Source organism: Sphingobacteriaceae bacterium (assembly GCA_014380615.1). GTDB lineage: Bacteria > Bacteroidota > Bacteroidia > Sphingobacteriales > Sphingobacteriaceae > Paradesertivirga. Next base: position 5,793 of record JACMJM010000036.1, on the reverse strand, counting down.
GGCGAGAGATTTGAGACAGCATGCAGATTTAAAGTTCATGATTTGCGGTTCGGGGCCTTATAAGTCAAACCTGAAAGGTATGGCTCAAAACATGCATCTGGATAATGTTATATTTTATCCCTTGCAGCCTATCGAAAAGTTTAATCAATTTCTCAACATGGCCGATGTGCATTTAGTGATTCAAAAGGCAGATGCCAGCGACCTAGTGATGCCTTCAAAACTTACAACGATTCTTGCCGTAGGGGGCTTATCCATAATCACGGCTAATGCCGGAAGCTTATATAATCTGGCCCAAAAATATAATCTTTCAATCGTAGTAAAAGCCGAAAATCAGCAGGCTTTAAATCAAGGATTGCTGGAAGCGATTATGAATAATAACGAAGCAATTACGGCAAACGCCCGCGCTTACGCAGAAAGACATCTTTCTATTGATAATGTTATGCGCGACTTCGAGGGCGCTGTTTTGAAGCAACCTGTTGAAAACGCCGTTTATTCAATTTAAGCAAGCCTATTCCGGCTTGCTTCCTTCAAACATAAAATTATAGAGAGATTTTGATGTAGCTTTCATATCTGCATCCAGATACCAGGTACCGTTTATCATTTTTCCATGGCTTTCGGTATGCAACGGAAACCTTTTTTCCTCGATAGTTCGGATATTGTTATTCATGTAAACTTTCGCCCCCATAGTTAGAAGCTGGAACTTTGGAATGCTGGTTTCGACAAAAGGGAGTATTTTCGATACTATATTCGGATATTCGGAGGTACCAGAACTTTTTAATTTCTTAAGCAAAAGGCTCAAAATAACTCGCTGTCTCTGCGTTCTTTCGTAGTCGTCTCCAACTTGCCGAATGCGGGTATACGCAACGGCTTGCTTGCCGTTTAATGTTTGTGGCCCTGATTTAGAAATGTAAGGCGGCTTAACACGCGAATCTTTATTGTTTTCATCAAGATACGAGTTTAGCCAGCGCACCTCTTCTTTTTTAACAGGTATGTTTACACCGCCAAGTGCGTCAATTACGTTAGCCATTCCGTTAAAATTAACACTTACAAAGTCCTTAATATGTAGATTAAAGTTTTGATTAAGCGTTTTTAACGCAAGTTGCGGCCCGCCGATACGATACGCGGCATTGATTTTATCCATTCCAACGCTGTCGATTTTTACGTAAGTGTCCCTCATAATTGAGGATAGTTTAAGCTTATTAGCTGCCTCACTTATACTTATAATCATGATAGCATCCGAATTTCCATACTTATCGGCGGGACGTTTATCCAGGCCAAAAAGCGCGATGTTAACCGGAGGCTTGTCGAGCGAGTCAATCCGCCCAAGCAGCAGAGAAGAAATTCCTAAGGCTTTAGGGCTTTTATTTATCCCGAAGGATGAAACCTTGTTTAGCTGTGAGTAAATGTAGGAAGCAACTGTCAGGCCGCTTACCACAAAAACGCCGGCGATTATTAGAAGTACGGGTTTTAAATTACTTTTTTTTGTATTTGTCTCTCTCATAGTCCATCCCCACTGTTTAAAACCAACTTTAATATAAGATAAAAACCAGGAATACGCAGAAATTCCCAACGATTGCATGTGTCTCAATATCTTTTTTTTAGGGTAAATAAACGGCTGATGAGTCGGTTTAAATAACCACCTCAATAGAAAAATAACTACAATTCGTCAAAATTGTTTAATTATTATATTAGAACTTAAAATCTATAAATGAATGAGGCTACAGAAGTTCGTTTTGTAAGGGATAGTCGGTAAGTAACCTGTACACGTAAGGGTGTTTTAGTGCGAATTTTAAAGCTTGCGCATGTTTCAGATGATGCATATCGCTTCCGATAAAGTCAATCAGCATCTTGTCGACCAACATCTCAGCGGCTTTTTGTGTGGGTTTTCCGTAGTAGCCCGTTAATGAAATGGTATTTAACTGAAATAAGCAACCGACATCTTTAATACGGCGATAGTTTGTAATGGATCCGTGTAAATAGGAGTATCGTTCCGGATGGGCTAAAATAGGTTTATATCCCTTACTTATCATCTTTTCGACAATCTCAGAAAGATTGACAGGGAAATTGCTGAAAGATATTTCAAATAAAAGGTAGTTGTCTCCGAAAGGGAGTATTTCGTTATTGTCTAGTTTATTTTCAAGGTCTTCATCAAGATAATATTCTGCAGCAGCTTCTATCTCTATATCTAAATTTTCGCTTAAAAGGGCTTTTTTTAATATCGAAAGTCCGGTTTTTATAGTTTCGGGAGTGTTGCGGTAGTAATCTACCATTACATGGGGCGTGGTGATAATTTTTTGAAACCCCAAATCAAGAATGGTACGGATTAATGCTATTGATTCTGACAGGTCTCTGGCTCCATCATCAATTCCAGGAATAATATGTGAATGCAGATCAGTCCCCAGCGACGAAAAATCGATTTCCGGTAATACAGGAGGTTTCGTTTTAAAGAAGGATAGCATCAATTATCAGTGTCGTGGGATTAAATGCCTGAAACCAGACAATGCTTTCCTTTCAAACCTAAATTTTAGAATTTAGTTTGCAGACACGTTGATAAGCTGAACGGAATCTTTTACAAATTTTTTCTCGGTATAGCCAGCAAAAGCACGATAGCTATCGAAAAAATAGGCAGAACTATTAATGCTCCTGAATCCTGGTTCTGTTCAAATACCTGAGAATATGTTTTTGAAGACTCGATGCTTTTAATAATCTCCACAACAGAAACTACAAAAGCAAATAGGATTACTACCCCATAAAATTTTGCGTTTGATTTTCTTTTCGTTTTCACTGTAACAATTTTGTAAAAGCTATTACGTAATTGACGACAGTAAGGTTATATAAAATAAAAAATCGTATTATTTGCCCGCATTTGCCGAAAACCCGCTTCCAGGCTTCCCTATAGATTTATATGAACCGCTTCCCTGAAGAATTGCGGATAGCGTTGCTTTGTTATCCAACACATTAAACGCCGATTTCAGGTCTTCGTCGTACCTAAATCCGTTTTCGAGGCGGCCTTTCTGGAAATAATAGCGGGTAACTATTTCATTTTCCAACAACCTTCTTATCTCTTCCTTAAACTGCGAAAGGTCGTTTTTCTTGCTTACAGATACTTTGTTTTTCAGCGCGTCATATTCTGCTTTAATCTCCGTAAGTTTCTTCTCTTTTTCAGCCTCAACTTTTAAATCATTTAATAAGCGCTCGGTACGGGTACTGTAATTATAGTCTTTGTCTGATAAATAATTCACAAACTCCGCATATTCCGCATCTGTCAGTTTAAATGTTTTCGGATCGGCTATAGAAGGTTTTTGTTTCCGGTATAACGTAGCATAATCAAAAATATAATACCGGCTCATCAAGGTTTGGCTTATCGGGCTAAGTTTTACTGCCGGGATGGCTATGTCGGGGTAAATACCGCTGCCATCATAAACCGAACGGTTTCCTTTGGTTTTGTACTCGGTAATAAGGCTGTCGGCAACTTTTTCTACGGTTCCGTCTACAGACCGATGGGTATAATCCAGTGCCTGAATGCACCTGCCCGATGGCGTGTAGTACTTAGCCACGGTAACTTTAACCAAACTGTTATAGGGTAAATTAAAGGTTTGCTGCACAAGCCCTTTACCGTAGCTGCGCTGGCCGATAATTACCGCGCGGTCAAGATCCTGCAAAGAACCGGCAACAATTTCAGATGCCGATGCGGCTCTGTTATTAATAAGAACTACCAGCGGAGTGTTTGGAGCCAATGGCTGATTGTATGTTTTGTAGGGTATGGTTTTCTCTTTATTCTTACCTTTTTGAGTTACAACGGTAACATTGGGGTCCACAAATAAATTCACGATTTTAACCGCTTCCTGCAAAATGCCGCCTCCGTTAGAACGAAGGTCGATAATAATGCCCGAAGGATTGTTTTTCTGTAAATTCACCAAAGCGTCCTGAACCTCTTTCGCGGAATTTTCGAGGAACTTATCGAGTTTTATATAGCCCACATTGTTATTCATCATACCCGAATAACTCACATTCGGCTGACTTATCTCTTCCCTGTTAATACTTTTTGTAATGGTTTCGCCATAACGCTTAACCGTAAGTTTTACAGCGGTATTTTTCGAGCCTTTTAACAATTGACTCACCTGATCGTACTTTTTGCCTTTTAAAGGGATTCCGTTAATTTCCAAAATTTCATCGCCTGCCCTTAAATCCGCTTTTTGAGCCGGAAACCCTTCCAGTGTCTCCGAAATTATAAATCTTCCTTCGCGTGAAAGTGTAAGAGTTCCGATACCTCCGTATTGAGTGCTTACATATTTCATCTTGTAATCTTCAATCTCCGATTCGGGCACAAATTCTGTATACGGATCGAGGCTGTTGAGCATGGCACTTATGCCGGTTTCCATTAACTGAGATGAGTTTACCTCATCAACATAGCTAATGTTAAGTTCTTTATAAAGAGATGAAAATATATCCAGGTTTTTGGAGGCTTGAAAAAGATCCTCGCGAAAAGAGAAAGAAAGAATGCCTGTAATGATTAATACAGGCAGCAAAATTTTCTTAGTAGAACTATTCAACCTCGGCATATCGTATAAATTAATTAGTATATAACGCTGTATCTTTCAAAAAGATACACGAAGTAATGATCGCGTAAATCTTTTATAATCGGGAATGCCGCTTCTTAATCGGGCCGCTAGCCTAAAAATATAATAATTGGATGGAAATTAAAAAAGTTGGAGGGTATTTTTAATGTTACAGCCTGTTGTTATCGATATTTACCAGGCCTTTTTGCAAAGTAAATACCACATATTCTCTATTTCTTTTAAGGCGAGTCATTAATCTTTCTATCAGTTGATCTTCCTGTCCCGGCTCGTATGCCAGATCTTCTTCGGTTAGTTCTCTGTACTTACGTTCTACTTTCAGTTTAAGCTTTTGCCAATTCTCTTTACTGATAGTTATTTCTGCCATAATTTTCTCTGTGTTACAAAAGTATAAATTTAAACGTCTTCTCTAAGCAAGGATTATCAAGCAACATTTCAAAAAATGAAATGTTATTAGTAAACACACACAAATACAATTATTATGAAAAGAATTGCTTTATCAGGATTGTTATTGCTGGCAGCGGTAACAACTTATTCGCAGTCGTTTACACTCGGAATTAAAACCGGTTTAAATCTGGCAACGCTAAAAGGAAATGCAGGCGACGAAAGTAACCGACTGGGTTACCAGGCCGGAGGCTGGGCTCGTATAGGAGGTGCCGGATTTTATGTACAGCCCGAAGTTTACGTAGGCAGCAAGGGCGGAGAGTTCGGTTCTATCCGGCAAAACGGAACAACATATCAGGGCGACGGGAAAGTAAACTTTACTACACTCGATATTCCATTGCTTATCGGCAAAAAATTCGGGTTCGATAAACTTAATTTCAGGCTTATGTCAGGCCCAATGATTTCGTTTGTGCTCAATCAAAGCTCTAAAGAAAATTATGCTGTAGCTACCGATTTTGATAATTATAAAAATCAGACTATCAGTTTGCAAAGTGGCGCAGGTGTAGATTTGGGGAATCTATCAGTTGATCTTCGGTATGAAAAAGGCCTGGATAATATCGATAAAAGCGGACAGTACGATCAGAAGCAAAACTTATGGCATCTGAGTTTGGGGTATAAGATTTTTTAGGCGAAGAGGCTGTATCATAAGTAATTTCAGCCTCTTTTTTGTTGATGTTTTCTTAATGTTTCCATCCTAAAATTGATAATAATTTATCATGACAGAACACCGGTTAACAATATTTCAACGATTTTTTTCGGAAGCCGACTTATG
>JACMJM010000035.1 GCA_014380615.1 Sphingobacteriaceae bacterium | reverse complement strand
TTAGACAACCCCGAAGGGCAATGTCATTAAGTTAAGAGAAGTTGTAAAAAAGTGGGCTACAGTAAATAGTTTTGAGGTGCAAATCTTTAAACTAAACTGTAACCCACCATGTTGTCTGCAAATGTAAAAATCATTACGGAGCTAAAGAATTTTATTGCGATATTATCTGGCAATAGGGACGCTCTAATAAAGTTCTGTATTTCAGATTCAGATTTCACGCGAAGGCGTAAGTTGTCTTTTGACAAGCTAGTTTTGTTGGTAACCAGTCTTTGTAAGAAGACATTAAGCATTGAATTGGAAAAGTTCTTTGAGGAAATGGACTGCTCTCTGACCTGCTCTGTAAGCGCATTTAGCCAGCAGCGCCGTAAGCTGGAACCGGTATTTTTTCTGTTTTGGAATATGGTATTATATGGAAGTTATTATTTGTACTACGGCTGTAAAGTCAGGAGATGGAAAGGTTATAGAGTGATCGCCGCAGATGGATCATCGGTCAGCCTGGTCAATAATCCATCATTGCTCAGCCATTTTGGTGGTCAAAGTAACCAGCAATCAAACTTTGTACTCGCCAAAACTTTTTACCATTACGATGTCCTTAATGAATTGATTCTACTCCCTCAGATAAAGCCTTACCGTTATGGCGAACTGAACATGGCTTATGATGCTATTGATTATCGAAGAAGACATGCTGTGCATCTATGACAGGTACTTTAGCAATTATAAAATGGTCGCTTTACATCTGTGGCAGGAAATCGAAAGGAAGTTTGTCATACGGGGTAAGGAAACGCAAAAGTTAATATCCGAATTTATCAAAAGCCGGGAAATTTCTTCTATTGTATATATGTACCCTACTGCCTCAGCAATAGCAGGGTTAAAGAAAAGCGGCTTTATTATTAGTAAGGACACCTTGCTTAAAGTGCGGCTGGTGCGTGTTGAGTTAGGCCAGTCGATAGAAGTATTGATAACCAACCTCTGGGAGGAAGACGGTCACCGGGCTGAAGAATTTAAAGATTTGTACTTTATGCGGTGGGCGGTTGAGACCAACATATCTGTACAAAAAAATATTCTGCAATTAGAATCATTCAGCGGCCTTACGGTCCATGCGGTTCTGCAGGATTTTTATGCAACCGTGATGATGACAAACCTGCATTCAGTGCTCATTAAAGACGCTCAGGATACGATAGAAAAGACTTTGCACGATCGAAAATATCCAATGAAAGTGAATAAGAACAAGTCCTTTGGCAAGCTTAAGGTAAATCTTGTATCTCTGTTTATCAGAAAGGATATAAAATCCGTATTGGAAGTTTTACACGACCACTTTGTAAAGGACGTTATACCAATAAGAAAAGGAAGATCTTTTAAACGAGTTAGGAAAAACGTACAATCTAAAAGCAAATACAAAACCTTTACTAATTTTAAACCCTCCTATTGAGTCCTTAACTTAATGACATTGCCCTTCGGGGTTGTTATCATCAAATTCCGTTTGCTATAATCCTTTCAGCCCTTCGGGCTTTACCCTTGCTAAACGGCTGCTTGCATCAATAGAAAGCATTTTCAAAAATCTCCGGCTTGGTCGGTTGACTGATATAGTCGTTCTATAACTTGACAGGAAATTTTGGGACTAACTGGTAGCTGCACTCAAGTTTAACCGCAGACAATACAAAGGAGGCAAAGAAACGCATTCCGAATATGAAGCCCGAAGGGCTGAAAGGATTTTAGAAAATAATAATAACGTTGAAAAACCCCGAAGGGGTGTTAGATGAACGCGTAAAGTTATATGGATAAAATACGTCGGACAATCTTGGCGTTGGTCCCATCAGATTAGCTGTTCAATAATTCTGGCACCCCTTCGGGCCCGAAGGGCCCTTTAAGGCATCGTCGTCAGGTTAAGGCGCGAAGGACGCGATAAGGGTATAATTACGAACAATTTAAGGTTATTTCCTCTGAAATAAATTTCTCTCCGGTCGTATTTTAATAGCGGTGCCACCACATTAGTCGTGGCACCGCTTAACAAGTTTTATGGATTTCATCGAAGGCAATATCTATCATATATATAACAGAGGGAACAATAAAAAGCGCATTTTCTACTCGCGTAAAAACTATGAATACTTTCTTACTAAAGTAAGTAAATACATCCTACCTAATTGTGATCTCCTCAGCTACACCCTAATGCCCACCCATTTTCACTTCCTTATACATGCCAACGCTATCACAGAAACCCCGCTAAAAAAAGGATTGATTATTTCAAATCCTTTAAGTGAGGGACTTAGAATGATGCTAAGCAGTTACGCCAGAGGCATCAACAATCAGGAAGGCAAAACCGGAAACCTTTTTCAACAAAACACTAAATTTAAATGCGTATCACTAAAACATACTGATTACAGCCTCGTTTGCTTTCATTACATCCACCAAAACCCGCTGAGAGCAGGATTAGTAAAGAAACTGGAGAACTGGCCTTATTCCTCTTTCAACGAATACCTCACCCCTGTAAAAGTTAAATATTGTAATAAAGAACTCGCCGATGAGTTACTTGACCTAAATATGGAAAGATTTTATAACGATTCATACCAGGCCATAGAAGAGGATGTTTCAAAATTTTTATTCTAAGCACCTATTCTAAAGACCTTACCTCAAAAATAAAGTACACATATGATCTGCTTTTTTAAAAACCTATTCCTATCTAAAACCGGTATAATACCCTTTTTCCAGTTGATTAACTTGTTATGGCCAATGCCACCCGCAACTGAATATTCTACCCACGATAGCCGATAACAAAAATGAAATAATCCACGTGTTCCTGACGAAAGATCGAAAGTGGAAATGAAGATAAGGAGATGTC
>JACMJM010000034.1 GCA_014380615.1 Sphingobacteriaceae bacterium | reverse complement strand
GATGATCGTGAGCTGAAAATAGCCCGTGATCAAACTGAAGCGGCTTATTTGAATGCTCTCGCCTTAAAAAGTGTCACCTCTTCGGGAGTAAATACGGTGCGGAACAATATTTCTGTATCCGAATCCAATATCGCGGCAGCAAAATCAAGGGTTTGGAACGCAGAAAAGAACTTTCGCAGATACGCCAGCCTGTTAAAAGACGAAGTGGTTACGCAGCAGCAATTTGAACAGGTTAAAACCGAGTATGATGCTTTAAATGCGCAATACAAGGCCATGGTAGGGCAAAAAGGAACCATCGAACTGACTGCAATTGAAGCCGGAAAGAGAATTGGAGTAAACGACGCCGAGATTAAACGGGCCAAAGCGGCTTTAGAAATGTCGAACCTGAACGTAAGTTATACCGTGATCAGGGCGCCTTATGACGGAGTTGTGGGCAGAAGAACTATCCAGGAAGGGCAATTACTACAACCCGGACAATCCTTAGTTTCTATTGTTCGCGGTGACCAGAAATGGATAGTTGCCAATTATAAAGAAACGCAGGTAACTAAGCTACGGATCGGGCAATTGGTTTCGGTTAAGGTTGACGCTTTAAATAACGAGGTTTTTAAAGGTAAAGTGATTGCCATTTCGCAGGCAACGGGCGCTAAGTTTTCGGCTGTTCCGGTAGATAATTCTACGGGGAACTTTGTAAAAGTGCAGCAGCGAATTCCCGTAAGGATAGAATTTACGGAAGATAACAAACCCGGCGAACTGGAATTGTTGCGTGCCGGAATGAACGTGGGTATTGAGGCATTATAAGTAAGAAGAATGTATAATAGAGGGTTATTTCACGATTGGGTTCCCAAGCCCGTTCAACTACTTCTGATTATTCTGTTTACGATTCCCCTTTTAACTATTAACGGAATCTATACGGCCAATATCAGCGATATGGTTGGTTCAATAGGGATTATGACCGAAGATCTTTTGATGGCTAATTACGCTGCAACCATTGGGATGACGGTAGTATTTCCGCTGTTGCTGCGTACCAAGCAGTATTTTAAGAGCAAGCACATTCTGCTGGTCACCTTCATTTCCCTGGCAGTACTAAGTTATGTTTGTGCCAGCACAGATCATCCGTCAATTTTAATTGCAGCTAACTTTCTCCTTGGCGGGATGAAAATGTTTGGGCTGATAGAGGTTATTCTTCCCATTATGTTCATTCTTAGTCCCGGGGGCGATCGGGCAAGATTTTATGCTGTTTTCTATACTCTTTCTATCGCTTTAAGCATGGTCTCCGGATTTTATTCGGCACAGCTTGCCTATAACTATAACTGGCAGAATGTGTACCAGTTAGTTATTCCGGTTTCTATTTTTTGCATCCTGCTTGTTTTAATATTCAGTCATAATCTTTACGGAAGTAAAAAGGTTCCGATTTATCAATTCGACTGGATCAGCATGATTGTATTAAGCACATCGCTTATGCTACTTAATTATGTTTTTTCGTATGGAAGAGTGCTGAACTATTTTCAATCCGACAATTTCCAGGAGGCATTCATTGGGTTTGCTATTCTCTTGCTCTGGTTTATTCAACGTCAGCTTACATTAAAACGGCCATATCTGTCATTATCCGTATTAAAGAAAAAGAATGTATATGGTGCGATTCTTTGTATTTTCCTGATGAATATTTTCTTTGCTACAGGAAGTATGCAGGCTGTTTTTACAACCGGAATCTTGAAGTACAGCGCTCAAACTAACGCCCTTCTTAACTCAATTATGGCAATAGGAGCTGTTTTTGGAGGAGTATTTTCCTTTATCTGGTTTAAAAAGAAGAAGGGATTAAAGGGAATCATTTTTATAGGATTTTCTGCTTTTATAGGATATCATATTATTCTCTATTTCCTGTTTAGCCCGGTTATAGAAATCAACTACCTCTTTCTTCCTCTTTTATTAAAGGGTTTTGGGATGGTTGTACTATTTATAAGCACCGCCATTTTTGCAGTAGAGAAGCTGGAAATGACCGAGATGCTAAGTTCTGTGGCGATGCTGGTTCTATTCCGATCATTTATTGGTCCGGCATTTTGGGGAGCAGTTTATTCCTATGGATTATATGCCGGTCAGATGAAGCATGCCGCAGCACTGGTGCAACGTATGGATGTGAACGATCCTTTATTTATTTCGCGAATGAATCCCACGGTCACGGGATCATTGGCGCAGGGGAGAAGCATTGAGGCCGCCCAATCCTTAGGCGTTCAAAGTATGTGGGGAGCCGTGCAGATGCAGGCAACTCTCACGGCTTCTAAAGAGATTTTCGGGTTTATTATTCTTGCCGGAGCTCTGGTTCTGCTATTCGTGCTTTTGTTTCGCTTTGCGCCGGTTAATTTACGGAGGCTGGTTAAGCTTCGGAAAAGATTCCGGAAACGGGAAATAATCAAAGACGAAGAAGAAATGATGGCTGCCGTAGTAGCTTAAAATTAATTGAGGTAAAGATGAGTTTAACAGGAAAAATAGCTATTGTAAGCGGGTCGGCAAGCCCTGTGGGACTTGGAATTGTAAGAAGCTTGCTGCAACAGAATGCTACGGTAATAGCTCCGGTTAAAAGCTCGGATGAAATTGCTTTATTAACTCAAAGTCTTGGAGATATTTCCTCCGGAAAACTGATAACAGAGCTTACCGACGTGCAGGAATATGAGAAAATGGCCGACCTGGTGGATAATTGTATAGAAGAATTTGGCCGGATTGATATTGCTGTTGCCGGATTTGATCCGCATTGTACAAGCCCTTGCCTTACAGACGTAAAGCCCGGTGAATGGGAGAAAATAATTGAAGGAACTTTGAATAAGTTTTTTGTATTTGCCAAGACCATTCTTCAAAAAATGAAGGAAAACAAGCAGGGGTTGTTTGTAAGTTTAAGTAATACAGATCATTTACCGCAAAAAGCCTATTCGCCTTTATTTAACATTGTATCTAAAACCAGGCTGGAGATGGCCAAAGTATTTGCCAATGAGGTTAAGGATTGGAATGTGGAATACCATCATCTGTTTGTAGACAATGCCCCGCTAAAGGATAAACAGAAACCGGGATCGATAACCCCGGAAATGGCAGGCCCATACCTGATTGAGCTGTTTGGACAAAAAGGAAAGCTTTCTAATTTATTTAAGACCTTTTTAGGCCGCTAAACAAAGCTTGAACTTGCCTTTCTTTGGGTACCAAAACCGGGATTCTAAGTACTCTTTTCTTTAGGTGGCTACTGAAGATATGCCTTCTTGGAACATCCGTTTGGTACGTAAATCAAAAACTTTTGGAATAAATCAACTCTAATAGTGACAGACATCATTTTTTACAGATCAATGCATCCGTTACTTTGCAAAAGTTGGATATTAATAAAGGCATGACAAAAGTTAAGAACAGATGGCTAATCGCAGCCTCTGCAGTAGGAATACACATATCAATCGGATCGGTTTACGCATGG
>JACMJM010000033.1 GCA_014380615.1 Sphingobacteriaceae bacterium | reverse complement strand
GGTTTTACACTCCATAACAACACATTTTTATCATCAACATTGAGTAATGAGAATGAACTTTCAGCACTTGCTGCCTGATTACCTGTAACTCCGCCGGTTGACAACGGATTTTGGTGTTCTAATGAAAACTTCATTGCCTTAACCGCATCGAAAGCTGCATTATGTGCGCCTATTGAAAATTGATAATTAAAATTCTCATGGTCAAATTGATTGTAGATGCCTAGCATCACTGTGTCTTTTCTACCCTTTTTAACTATTGCATACGGGTCTACCTGACCTCCAGCTAAAGCATTTAACTGGCTTGATGAAGAATGCAGCGAATCTGCTGTACTCTGGCCTAAACGGAAAAAGCTGCAATCAATATTTGATAGGGTTACTCCATAATTCTTCTCACTCATATCTGCAAAATGATTAAACGTGAGCCAGTCGTAGCGGGCATTTTGGCTTGCATAATTACCGCCTTCGGTTTCCTTCTTTGCGGTTAATATTGCTCCCAGTTCTTCGTGTCGGGTAGTGTGCTGGTTAAGATTGAATGTGAAGGCCCATGTCTTTACGTCTTTGAAATTAGCCTGAATATTATCATGTATGTCGATCCGATCACTATTTGCGTATAGCGTAACCTTAACGGTATGTGGTACGGGCAATTTAGATACAGCCTTGAAAGTAACAGAAACCGGTCCGGCATTTTCCACTTCGATAGGCTGTCCTTCATCCAAATTCAACGTACCCAAATCATTTAGGTATCGGCCATCTTTTTTCTGAACCAATTGTCTGGAGTTTGCAGCGCGATCGTACAACTCCGTTATTACTCCCGATTTTCTGAGCTTTATTTTATACCGGGCGTTGCTGATATAACCGCTATTCATGGTTGCCGCAACCGGCAGTTTCATTGCAATACCTTTTTGTATCTCAAAAACCTTATAACCTACCGATGGAATTGATAGTGCTTCGATGCGAATATACCTTTTACCAGCTAAATGAATAACTTGACTGGGAACTTCTTTGCCAGTACTCACATCAACAACCTTAACAGGGAGAGGACCCTGATAAGCTACATCCGCTACCCCGGTTCTATTCCAGCTTAGTGGATTGAAAACGTAAAAGCGCTGCTCTTTATCCTTCCGGATTAATTTCCCCAAATGCAAAATAGATAAGTTGTACAAACTGTCTGTATAGCCGGATATTTGGTTTTGCAGCTTAATTTGCCAGTCGCCACGCGCTTTTTGTGATATTGGTCCGTCAGCAGTCCAATCGTGTTCCCAATACATTCCAAGTGCTGTCCAGGCTTTGTCTTTTGCTGGCACTAATTTATCCGCGAAATCACCCTTCTCCAATGAAACTACAGAAGCTAGTGCTTCAGCTGAGCGCAACTTCTCAACACTCCGGCGGACTTTCGCTGTAGTCTCATTCATTGAAGTACAGTAAATATCCCACTCGTTACCGTAGCTTACGCTTTCAGATGGAAGCTTGGGGTAAGTTTTTTCGATATCCTCAAAGAAGTCAAGTTCGTTTGAAACCCTGATTTTTCTTGTTGCGGTAGACAATTTTTGAGCAACAGATATAAAAGCAGGTGACTGGTAGGTTTCAAGATTATCATGCCCATAACCGAAAGCACCAGCTACATGGTAAGGATAAGCTGGATTTGGAGCATGTAAGCCACAAAGCTTATCCATATCGGCAATTACTTTTTCAAGATCTGATGCGGCACTATCAAGGTTAAAATTTCTTCGTGCTTCTGCGTAGCCGCCCAAAGTTCGCCCGTTATAAATTGAGCGGTTGTACCATTTCATCATTACACCAGTTGAATCCATACCTTTATAGTAATACAGTTGGTTCCTACGATTCTCAAGGCTCTTATCGGTTAGCCTGGTAGCGCATCCGCACACTCCTCTCCAACTATATTTTGCCCCCGAACCTGCCCATAAAGAGCTTAAACCCAAAGGCAAGGTTTGATTTTCCATACAGATAGCTAAAGGAAAGCGCATACCTAATTTGCGTTCCATTTTTCCCGAATAATACATGCCACGAATTATAGCTTCTGTTGGTTGGGCTCCGTAAGTGTTTACTAATAAGTTTAAAGGGGTGGTAATGTGTCCGCTTTTCATTTTAGCAACCAGATTATTAAACTGTGGCCCAGATCGGTACTTTTCATAAACATCCAGCCAATAGCTGCAATCCAGGTTATAACGTGCCTGAAAATCAGGTGCATTATTTTTAGTGAGGTCTATTTCATGAAGATAATAGTCCAGCATTTTAACAAAAGCAGTATCATATTGTGCCTCATTCCCTGTCCACATATAGTCGGTATGGTCGTCATTAGCGATATAAAATCTTTTGCTGGTTTGAGCCATTACAAATTGTGTGGCAATCAGGCAGGAAAGAATAAGAAATTTCTTCATCAGAATATATTTGATTTTTAATGGTTATGAACCCACCTGCTTTTAGGGCAGGGCTTGGATGAGCTTCTCATTGGTCCTTCAGACTGCGCTGTAAGCTCATGATGGTTCATTGAAAATAATTCGTCAATTGTGCTTAATGATAGATGTATTTTACCGCAACAATCTACGGCAAAATACATTTATCTAAATTCTAATACTCAGGATTTTGTGTAAGTGCCGGATTGAGTCCCCTTTCACGTTGAGGTACCGGGTACAGTTTATGAAAGGCTTTAACTGCGTAGC
>JACMJM010000032.1 GCA_014380615.1 Sphingobacteriaceae bacterium | reverse complement strand
AGTGTCAAGCTGGCTTTCGAACCTCTTTCATAATTACGATGCCAGAGCTGCTGCATTGGCCGCAGCCAAACCAGACTGCAAAGACTTAAGACTAACCTGAGATTTACTCAAGGTGCCCTGAGCATTATTTAACTGAACAGTAGTTACGTTAAGCGCGTAATCGGCTGCCTCATAATTAGATTTAGCTTCTTTGTAAGCATAATGCAACAGCTTTTGTAAAGGCACGATAGTGTTCCTCTTTTCGGTAACCGCATTACTTGGCAATGCCTGGTTTTCCTGTGGTTTTGTTCCTGTAAGCGTTTGGTAAAGGTTCATAGACTGGATAAACTCGAGTGCCATAGCTTGCTCGGACTCTATGGTTGTGGCCTGAGCGGCATACGTAGACTGCAGCGCGACAAGTGTTAGGGCAACTGCATTATTCGCATCGGTACCGGCAGTAGTTAATACGCTGATAAGTTCGTCTGAAATAAGCGGGTTGAGCGCTTTTTTACGGATTACAGAATTGGCCAGCTTATTAATTACTTCTGCAGAGTAAATTAATTTGTTCATCACATCGCCAATTTGTATGGCAAGCTCCTTTGTTTTATTATCCGCCTTAACTACTTCGTTAAAGGCAATCTCTGAATTATCTCTAAGATCAAGAGCACTTCTAACGAGTTGGTCTACAAGGTTTTTATTATTAAGAGCTTCGGTACGTTTGGTATCTGCAATTGCCAGATAACCCTGAAAATTATTCAGCTTTTCGGTAAGCGAAGTTACAATTGCCTGATTCTGGTCCACATCGTGCTGTGCATCCAGAACCTGAATGTTTAAGGCATCAAGTTCAGCTTTTTTTGATTCGGTAATGCCCGCCCTTCTCATGGGTCTTATCATTGTTCTTGTTTTTTGATCTATCATGATTTGGTTTATTTAGAATTTAATTCATAAGTGAATAGATTCGCAGATTTTATATCTGTTAATGCATTGGTAAACATGGCAAGATTATCTTCTTCTGCGATAGAATAAGACAATACTACCGGGTAATAAGAGTTTCCGCTAATAAGGGAGTTTCCAAAATTATCAGTAGTCTCCGAGCCGATGGTTGCGAAACCCAGATATTGGGTTTTTGAATTCGGGTCAATACCCGGAGCAATGTCATCGGCAGTAGTGGCTGTTGATGGCTGCACTTTGACAGGATAGCGCGCAGCGGATGTAAAGTTTCCAGGCAAGACCTGCTCGGCAAGCGTCAGATTAAATACAAAACCCATCTTGTCTTTAGATTCAGCATTAAGGCTGTTTATCGCCTGTTGTTTTTCCTTGTTAAGCTGGGTAAACTCTGCATTATACTTTTTATATTCCGCATTAAGTTTGTCGAGATCCTTTTTAGCGTTAGCCAAAGCTGCGTCGGTTTCTTTCCTTTGTGGCGATCCCGCAGTCTGGGTTTTTGACTGTGCCGTAAGGTCTGTTATCAGGGCCTGCACTGCTTCAATCTGTGAACTGGTTTCCAGGATATTTGCTTGCTTTTCGCTGATAAGTGGATTGAACTTATCTGAGATTTGTTGAAGTTTTTCCACCTCAGATTCCAGCTCCTGAATAACACTGTTATTGAGCATATCTTTTGTCAGATCTTTGCCTACAGGCAAGAAGATACACCTGTAATCTACTTTAAAATCAGTTGTCTCTGTTATATTAAATGCCACACAATAGGTGTCTTTATCCAACTTGATAGCTGTTTTCTGATCAAAGTTTTTTGGCAGAGCAAGATCTTTCTCTGTTTTGATATCGGTGCTAACCGGAAAAACAGAAATCGGCTCGTTTACAGGTTTCAAAATATGGGTCAGGCAGAAAACAGGTGATGGAGCAGACAAGAAATCATCAAAATTATTGAGCTTCTTTTTGTAGTCATCAGCATACGCCGCCAATAAGAAAACCACATAGTTTGTGCCCGGAACAATTTCATCACCGTCTGTATCCTGCAGCGTGTAAAAACTCCCGTCTGTATCCTTCAATTGCTTGTATTTGATGTCGACATTCACTGCGCTTTTACCGGCTAGTGTAACCACAGGATTTCCCGGTCCGTTAGGGTTTGGTGTAGTAACCGTTGGCATATTTACTGAGACATACTGTTTTTCAGCAGCATTTAATATCAGACTCTCGGCATTGCCATAAGAGAAAGTAGTCTTCTTGCTGTCTTTGCAGAAAATAAGATAATACTGTTTTACAGGAGAGATATCAATTTTGCCAGGCAAATCAATCTCCTGCAGCTTAAAAGGATATTTAATCAAGTTGAATCCCACCAGCATCTCGCTGCTTTCGGCACCTGGTTTCGGCGTGACAATCAAATTCAGGTTTAGCTCCTGATTGGTTAATGCATACGCGGATTTAGTTGAAGCGTTATCGGCCGTCAGATCTTCAAAATAGCCTTCGGCAACTTTTTCTTTAGCGCTCACTGCAGCTACATTCGCATTTGCATCTGATACGGTTTGCGATAAAGTGTTATAATCCGAATTAGCAATAGTCAGTATAGCAGTCATCGCAGAATTTGTGGCGGTCGACTTATCCATAACCGTAGATGCCGAAACCTCAGATACCAGCATAGAGGCATTCATTGCCATTTGGGATGCTACTTCTGCTTCGTAGGCGGTTGTATTAATCAAATCGCGGGCCTCCTGTGCCTGGCGGCAGATATCGCTGTGCGAGTCTGCTGCATTAACGATACTGTAAATACTACCCAAGTCGCTGGCGAGCCTTAAAATTGCATTAGCAGCCACCTGTACATTGGCAGCGCAAACAGCCGTATTAGTAGTTGCCTGCTTAACGTACTGGCTTCCCTGTGTAGCAGAAGCAAGCTGATTATTGGAAATATTTCCCGCTGTTACAGCCTGATGTTTTACCAGTGCTTTCTCTTCGCGCTCTTTTGTAGCCTGGTTCAATTTTTCATTCGCGGTAATGGTTGCTCCTTCCGCATAATAAAGCGAAAACATGGACGCGTTCAGCTTGGCTGAAACGGCTTTTTGGTCGAGTTCCAGGCTTTGCAATGAGGCCACAATGCTGGAACGTAAGTTTTCATTGTACGTATTCATTAGGTTTTAAATTATAATAATTAAATGAACATGGCTGGTCATAATACCCCATGCATAAATCTCGAGTCCTTTTGTCTTTTGGCAGTGTTTTAAGCTGTCGATCAAGATGTTTCTGTATTCGTTTCTTATGAAAAGGTCAAGCCAGTGATCCCGATAGCTATCGGGACGAAGCTGACAAAATACTTTTCTGCTGGTCACGGATTTTATACTTAGTACTCATGAAGCTAAGCTAGCATTTAGGTCGGGACACTACAAGTACAGCACAAGCGGGACGCTTGCGCTAGAGGGGAAGACTTCTTAATTGATCTCTTTTACCGTAGGGACTTGTCATCTCTACTTGAAAAAATGCTAGCTCAGCTACGAGATTGCGTAGATATTATCCGACCAAACCGAAGTTTCAAAAGAAACAAAGGGCATCAGTATAAACGTAAGGCATTAATGTACAAAGGAATTTAGCTTAACTTAACGACATTGCGCGAGCGCCAGCAACGGGAAGTAAGAAAACTCATCGCCGTGCTATTATACAAAATTTCACCAGATTAAACATGACACTTATAGTCCGTTGACTTAAAGTCAACAATACCTCATCTTGCCGAAGATGAGTATAAAGGTTAAAGTTGGACAAAGAATAAAAAGTCTGCGCTCGAAGTTAGGTATTTCCCAGGAAGCATTGGCGAACAAAGCGGGGATAGATAGAACCTATGTTACCGATGTAGAAAATGGCCGCAGAAATATTGCGATCGAAAATTTAGAAAAGTTAATTCTTGCTCTCGACACAACTTTATCTGACTTTTTTAGTGGAGAGGAGTTCAACCAGTGAAGCAATCCTACTATCACTCCTCAATAGAAACGTTTGTAAAAGTTGACGAACAAACAATAATGACTGCCTTAACTAAAAGGAGTACAGAATTCGTTTCCCAATGGTCAATGGGCATCACCTCTTGGGCTAGCTCAATTGAAATTTATAAAAAATCTTTTGAAGAGGTACTCAAAGTTATTCCGGACGCAGCAAGTTGGCGCATCCTCCTTGAATACGAAATTCCACGATTGGGAAAGAGGATAGATGCGGTAGTACTTGCACATGAACTCATTTTTGTAATTGAATACAAATATGAACGTAGCAACTATGAATTGGCAGATATGAGACAAGCGGAAGACTACTCCCTTGATCTTTCTGATTTTCATCTAGAGAGCAGAAATAAAATTATCATACCTATATTATTGGCATCAAAAGCCGCTCCTTTTGAGAATATATCGCAAATTAAAGTTGATGGGATAACCTCATGTCAGAGAGCTAACCGGAATACACTGTCAAAAATTGTAATTGATAACTATAATACTTACCATTCCAACATTTCAGAAATTATCGATGGTTATGAGTGGGAGAATAGCGAGTATCATCCAACGCCAACAATTGTGCAAGCAGCAAGGGCTCTATTTGCTGGTCAAAAAGTAGAAGCCATCACCAAATCGCATGCTGGCGCAACAAATCTAAAAGTAACCACTAAGTACCTTATTGAAAAAATCAATATCGCGAAAGCGGAAAATAAAAAAATGGTCTGCTTCGTCACAGGAGTGCCTGGTGCTGGCAAAACTCTCGTCGGATTAAATATTATTCATGAGAAAGAAAAATTTGGGGGCGACGATTTCAATACCGCCTATTTTTCCGGTAATGGACCATTGATTAAAGTCCTCAGAGAATCGCTAGCTAGAGACAACTACAATACAAAGCTTAGGCAGCATGCGAATCAGTCAAGCACCATACGGCCAACAAAAGAGGAGTCGCATCATGAAGTACAAACAAAGATTCAAAATCTTCACACTTTTATTAAGGATGGCATAAGACGGGATACTCCGCCCACAGAAAGAATTGTAGTTTTTGATGAAGCTCAGAGATGTTGGACTGCTCAACATTTTTATAATAAGGGCAAGCAGAATGCTAATAGAGATACAAAAAACACGCCGGTAGTCGAGAAGTCAGAAGCTGAACTATTATTTGAGTTTATGAACCGACACGAGAGCTGGTCTGTGATAATTGCTCTAGTTGGAGGTGGTCAGGAAATCAACACTGGTGAAGCTGGTATCGCTGAATGGGGTAATGCTTTAAAAAAATTTCCAAACTGGGAAATTCATATTTCCCCACAACTGTTAACTGGAGATAGCACTACGGCAGGGAAGACTTTATTCACTGAAATCCCCTCTCATCATGCTGTCTACAAGAACGATGATTTACATCTAAAAGTTAGTCAACGTTCTTTTCGGGCAAGTAATCTTAACGAATGGGTAAATGCCATAATTGACAATGAACCAGTAAAAGCACTAAATCTAGCTGAATCTATACGGCAAGTTTACCCATTAAAAATCACAAGGGATATAGACACTGCCAAATTCTGGCTGAAGTCACAAATATTAGGAACAAAACGCATCGGACTAGTTGCGAGTTCAGGCGCACTAAGATTACGTCCTTACGGTATCAACGTAAAAGAGTCAATAGATGAAGCCAATTGGTTTCTAAATGATGAAAAGGATGTGAGATCGTCCTATTATCTAGAGATTGTTGCCACTGAGTTTGCAGTTCAGGGTCTCGAACTCGATTGGATGGGTGTGTGTTGGGATGCAGATTTAAGAAGGGAAGATGGACATTGGGGGTTTAAGGACTTTTCGGGTACAAAATGGAATCAAGTGAGCAAGCAAGATGCCCAGCAATTCTTATTGAACACTTACAGAGTTCTACTAACTCGTGCAAGAGAAGGAATGGTCATATTCGTTCCATTAGGAGATGTGCAAGATGAAACCCGACAGCCATCATTTTATGATCCAATTTACAAGTATTTAAAATCTTGTGGTTTGGAGGATATTTAATATTTATCCATCATTAGAGCTTTTACAATGGGTATATCTGCCTCGGCCCAATCCAAATCTAGCAATTCACTTGGATTTAACCAGTTGTACGCCACGTGTTCTTTTAAATGTATGACCCGTTCCGTACTCTGGTTAGGAACGGAATCAAGTGATTATTTTATCTCCATAAGCATGAGTATTTGGGACGAGTGATTGTATGATTTCTATATCAACACCAAGTTCCTCCTTGATTTCCCGAATAAGAGATTCTTCGGCTGTTTCATCTTCTTCAATCTTGCCACCTGGAAATTCCCACTTTAAGGGAGGATGCATTTCAGAGCTACGCTGGGCAACGAAAACTTTATTTTCGTCATTGATAATGATTGCACAAGAAACATTGATCATTTGGCTAATATATCCAATTAGTTCTCTTTACAGATTCTATAAATGAATCCAAGGAAAGACGAGACGTCGAGGGGTCGTGACAATATTCTAAACTCTCAAATTCGTGGAATCCATGATCTAATTCTTCATTCCAATGGTCGAAGTGCAAATCTCGCAAGCCCCAATCTTTTGCATAAAACCATTGTCGGTCAATCATTTTGCTTTGTAAGGTGGGTAAAATTTCTTCTAGTGGAATATCAGCAGGATTGGCGAATATCGCTTCTCCAAAACTTTTGTAATTGCCAGCGTCACGATACAAATAAGAAAGTTTAATGTTAGGCATTGTTACCGGATTAAACTTCAATATCTGGCATATTAATTAGTTCCACAATCGGAAATAAGTGAACCTATACGAATTAAATCAGCAGTTCGGTTGGTGTCCTTACTGCGGATGCGGCTCATGTTGTAACTGCGAGTTTCTTTGGAGTGTACGTCGGCCATCTTTAAATAACTAAAAATTTAAACGAATCGTACATATCAATTTCTATCCCATCAGGTTACCTTCCGAACTGCTTCGTATTAAAATCATATGTACCTCTTTATCTTCATCCCAAGTTTGTTTGTGCCGATGCTGGTGAGTTACCTGAGCAGGAAAAAACCGTCGCTTAGCAGCACTTACCTGATAACGGCAGCGATAATATTGGGTACCCTTTTGTGCTTTTATGGGTAGCTGCCTTGATAAATCCAGATATGTCGCAGCTTAAATGTGATCCGCGGCCTCTGTTTATCATTATGAATACGGTGATATTGCTGCCTTTGTCGCTTCTGATTCAATTTTTGAGTAATCTGTTTATTTTAAAACAGAGGCGAACCTTGCTGTAATATGTTGAAATACTTATGTAAATATTTTAAAAAACATATCTTAACTGACTTTACTTTTATTATTTTTGGATAAATGAGCAACAAGGATATTAAAAAGCTTACAGACCTTGCCAAAGAGAAGCTAGGGAAACAAATAACCCGAGATGAAGCTTTACGCTCTTTTGTTAGTGCTGGTATAATGAATTCCCGTGGCCAGTTTACTAAACCATATCAAAACTTAGGCAGAGTTGTTAAAAACAAATAATGTATGACATCCGGCCAAATCTGATTATAGGATTTCATGGTTGTGATGAAGATATTTGCCATTCCTTACTAACTAACCCCGATACTATAAAAATAAGCACTGAACCATATGACTGGTTAGGGCATGGTATGTATTTCTGGGAGAACAATTACGAAAGAGCTTTACAGTGGGCTAGAGATAAGAAGAAACGTGGCTCAATACAAAAGCCTGCAGTTATAGGAGCGGTATTACAATTAGGATATTGTTGCGACTTTCTTGATACCCGATACATACAAATGTTAAAAACCTACTACCAATTAATGGTAGAATACTATAAAGCCTTAGGTGAAGAACTACCTGAAAATAAAGACCTTACGCATGATAAGCATAAAGATCGGATATTAAGGGAACTTGATTGTACCACCATTGAATTTATGCATTCTCAAATTCTTAATGAATACCAGGACGAAATAGACAAACAAGGCTATAGTGACTATAAAATTTTTGAAACCACCAGAGGCGTGTTTACAGAAGGAGGACCGGCATTTATCGGTGCAGGCATTTTCGAAAAGAGCCATATTCAAATTTGTGTAAGAAATTTAAATTGCATTAAGGGCTTCTTTTTGCCAAGAAAAGAGACAGACTTTATTAAATATTTGAATGCTTAGCTTGAATAAGAGATAAAATACTATTCAAATGGGTAAATATCTCTTTGCCCTTTAGCTTACATTCCCCAATTTTTACAACCTTCCATTCAGGCTCTTCGGAATTTGTAATTCCGAAGCCTTATCGCAGGTTCTGTGAACCGATACCAACAAGCCTGCTTGATGCCTTGCCTGGCCCGATCTCATAGCCCCACACACCGCTGTTTAAGCATCTTGGTTTAACTATATCGAGTCGGATTGCAAATCCTATGATAGGAACAGTTGACTACATTCTCTCAATAATGCGTATGATTCACCACCTTAGCTTTCAAATAATCCAGATCGCTTTTCAAATCTTTAGAATGGGTGGCCGTTTTAGAACCAAATACCTTTAAGACTCCACGAGACAGAGTGATAACCTCCTCCGCTCCCCGGCCCGTAAAATCGAACATGTGAAATACGCCGTCGGGGAAATACAAATCGCCCTCGCCCTTATCATCGATCTTGAATTTATACCAGAACAATTGCGGTTTTCCTTTGCCTTTCCAGTTGCCTACAACAAAATCCGGATTTCCGTTTAAGGGATAGCCGTTTGGCCACATAGACAAAAGCGTTCCCTTATTATCGAACCAAAATAATTGGCTCGACAGGCCAGGTTCGGTACTCGGCCTTAATCCATAGGTGCGCCCGCCTACTACTACTTGCGGCTTCGGAACATTTTTGAGAAAATCGCCCACCTGGATCTGCTGGCTATGTTCGGCTACGTTTTGCCAGATAATTTCTTTGGTCATGGCCTTAATGGCGTAAACTCCGGTCTCACTATTAGAAATTACAATATCCAGTTTACCGTCTTTATCCACATCAGCAAACTTATAGCTATCGGCATGGTCGTGGTTATCGTTCAATAAATCGAAGCGGTTCCAGATCTCTTTTCCTTTCGAATCTAAAAGCAAAGAACCAACCAACACTTCATCAATGCCATCTTTATTAAAATCAACCGGGTAGATATAATGCCCCAGGTTATCTTTAAGGCGTTTTTCGGTATGCTGCCACAAAGGGGTCAAATCTGCTTTAAACGCATTTATGTTCATCGCACCGCCATAATCGGTGAAAACCACCAGCTCGTTAGGAGAGCCTTTAGTAAGCTTCGCGATAGCTAAACGAAAATTATTATACACATGAGGTAGTGCTTTTGTAGGCCATTCCGTTTTTCGAAGCTCTTTCCCCGTTCTGCCATCGGCTACCACCAGCCACTCCTTATTTTCGATAAAACGCCAATGAACCACTTCCGCATTTCCATCTTTATCAAAATCCCATACCACACCTGGCGCTTCGAATTCTGAACGTAAGTGCGTATTCTCAAGGGGCGCTTTCCATGACCATAACTCTTGTCCGGAGTTGTCGAAAACAGTAGTTGTCCAATCCGGACTAATAACCATCAAATCCGTTTTTTTGTCGCCGTTTACATCGCCAAACTTTACGGCATTCCCGGAATGGATTTTATATTCCTTAATTAATTCTACGTCCGGATTGAGCTGATAAGGCCTAATATCCTCCTCTTTTAAATTCGTATTAGTGCTTAGCACTAATACATCTACCACAGGTGAAGGATCGATCCGGGTTATTTTAAGATCTGTTAAGCCTTTATTGAGCTGGAAGGCACCTGCTTTTTTAAAGCTTAAGCTGTCAGATCCAAATGTTTCTGCTGATACCTTATCGCCCACAGACACTTTAAAACCCACTCCCGGGGCTCCCTGGCTCCGTACGTATAAATGATAAAGACCGTTTTCGGGAACGTTTATTCTGGTGATGAGGTTCGTCTCCGAATTAAGCACTACCGCTGTATTGTTAAAGATCCAGCCTACTTTTAATGTACCGGCATCTGCAATGATATTCCCTTTCGGATTCCTGTCTAAAAAATCAGAAGCCGGCACAATGATAGTACCAGGCATACTTACCGGATGATTGAGTTTTTGGGCATACGTGTTAATACCCGAGAAAACAGCAAGGATAAGTATCAGCTTCTTCATCTTTATTTTTTCTTATAAGGAATGATGGTAACGGGACCAACAAGTCCGGATGGCTGCGGCTTCCAAATGGCTGCGTTAAAGGCTGTATAATTGATATTTACAAAATTAATCTCGTGGTACTTACGCCATTGGATTCCCTTTTTATCCATATCCCGTATCCGGTTGGCCATTAAGTTGGCCACCTCTATTTTGATGGTATTTTTACCTTTCTTAAGGTATTTTCCAATTCTGGCCTGATAAGGAATACTCCAAAGGATACCGGCATCATGGCCGTTAACCCACACTCTCGCACTTTCATGTACTTTTCCTAAATCGAGAATATATTCATCTCCCTTAATTTTTGGCATCTTAAAGTCGATGGTATATTCGGCTTTGCCAGAGAATGACACCGCGGCACTGTCTCCCAAATCGGTCCATGAGACCAGTTGAGTAAGTTTTTTATCTGCGGGAAGCACCGGCCCTCCGTCGCTGAAATGAAGGTTCCACTCACCTTTTACATCAACAGGTTTAGAAGCTGTATTCAAATACTTCCATTTCGATAATCCCGAAGTATTGCCGGTAGTTTTTAAAATAAGTGCTTCACCGGGTAATAGCTGAAGTTTTACCGTGGTTGTGTTGCCATCAATCGAACTGCTTGCTATACCCGCATCACCACTCTGAGGGTCCAAAATCACAACAGAAGATGCCTGTACATTAAGAGGCAGCTCTGTATTAACAGCAGCCGGAGTATGGTTAACCAGATAATAATACTTATCATTTCCAACCTGCCGACGAATAAACTTAAGCCCGGTAGTGCTGAGTTTCTCCCCGCTTATGCCAGAAAACTCAAGAGCCTTTTTAACATCAGCAGAGAGAATGAGTCTTCCCGATCCGATCTTAAATTGCTTCATTCCATTTCCCGCATCCGAAAATGATAATGATGAAACTATTTGGTATAATTTGTTCCTGTTAGCATCAAGATTGCTTAAACCGGGCACATCTTCGGGCATTTGCTGGATGATAACCGTGGCTCCGCTCCGGGCCAGATCAATAACTTTCTCCAGGGTTTCAATCGGCATATAATCCGATTTCGGTACAATGAGTGTTTTGTACGGCGACGCATTGGGAGAGGTACTGATTGTACCGCCGGCAACGGTCGACTGCTTCAATAATCTATCAGAAATAAAATCAAGTGAGTATCCTGCTTCTTGTAATGACTTTACATTTTTATAAAACGCGCTCGGATGTAACCATACGTCAACATCATGTACTTTCAAAGGCATATCCATTCCTTTTGGATTGTGCCATACATCGTGAATGGGCCAGTAGATCAGCAATTCGTTATCAGATTTTCCGGCTTGCAATACCGACTGAACCCTGGTGATATAGGTATTTAAGCCTGGCAAATGCGACCACCAGCTATTAGAAGGCACAAAGTTTACTGAGGCATAAAACAACCATCCCGGATAGGGAACATCTTCGGGCGAATAAGTGGTTCCGTGAAAAAAGGTGTGGTTTACTCCTGATAAAAAAACCTGCTCTAATTCTGGTTTTGTTTGCGATAACGAGGTTTTGAAATGTTCTGTAAGCCAGGTGAATGTTTCACTCGATACCAAGTTCTTACCGGTTACGTGTGCTGCCGACGATGCGAATTTAAGCATGATGGGATCGGGATCAACATTTCTTACATCAGCACTATCACGACGGAGGCCGGGAATAGGGAAATAGCTTGAGCCAAAGGTTTCGCATTCGGGAATATCGACTGCGGCATACAGATCGATCAAATTTCCGGGCGAACCATGCGCCTGATTTTTAGAAATTCCCTTGTATCTATGCGTCCAGTTTGTCCATGGAATAGTGAAGTTTTCCAGTAACATTTCGCTCATAGTTTCGCGGTAGTCTGATTTTAACCGACTGATTTGAGGCTTCAATTCCTTGCTCATCAAATCGCGGATATGGGGCCTTAAATCATAGCCTCTTCTCACTTTAAATTCATCAAAAAGATTTTCTGACCAGTTTGCGTCGTAAACCTCGTAGCTATCGTTGTAAAATGCTCTAACATTCGGAGATTTATTGTCAAATACCATATCAAAGCGATTAAGATATTCATCTAAGGCGGGGCGTGAAAGATGATTTAACGTAAAACCTTCTCCGCCAGGTGCGGCACGTTTTACCATTTGTCGCGTTTTACCAGTAAAGGAAGCATAGATTTCCCAATTACCTGTTTCGGGCTTCCATTTTAGATTGCCTTCATTATCCACTTTGTCTATCAACTGCAAAACCTCAGCCTTATCGCTGTAAGCAGTTACTGATTGTAAGCGGGCCACTCCAGCCTTGGGATCGGTTACTGTAATTTTCTCTCCGAGTGTTTTACCTGGCCCAAGTTTGTAGTTTTGGACAACCAATTTTGAAGCAGCAAATTCTGCCGCAACCTGCGGACCACCAAAGGGCCACCCGGTTCCGTTTGTAAGATCAACGCCCATGCCTAAACCGCCAGCGGTTTTTACCGTATGGTTCAGCATCTTCATCCAATCCGGAGAAAGGTATTGCAGGTAACGACTTTCGTACCCAATAGCACCGTAAATAGGAGCGATTTCTACGCCACCGAAACCAGTTTTGCTGTAGTTACTTAGCAGAGATGAAATATTTTTTTCATCCACGGCGTTCCCCATCCACCACCAGCGCGTCCATGGACGGCTTTCTTTTTTTACTTCGGGCCAGGGGCTTTGAGCTATTAAAGCATTAATATTTACTACTAACAAAAACGTAAACAGCGTAATTTCTCTTCTCATTTGTATAAAATTTAAAAGCCTTAATGTTGCTCTAGGCAACAAAGACTGAATTTGAGGCATTTAGGGCAACAACATTCCACCATTGGGTGAAACCCGAGTGGTGGGAGATGCTGAAATGAGTTCGGCAGGACGTGTGGTGGCCCCTCACCCTTAGCTTGTCGAAGGGTAGTGTAAGGGGCTTCAGCATGACGCTACCTTTGTGCCAGTTGGTTAATCCATGTGAAACACTTCAGCCAGAGGTTTGCTCACCGGAGAATTGTCAGGGTTGGTTTCCATAATATCGGCCATGTAAGCCCACCATTTTTGCACAATCGCTGTTTGGCCCAAATCCTGCGAAGACTGGTTACCATCCTGCTGCTGAACTGCAAACAGAATATTTGTTTCTTCATCGAGGAATATGGTGTAATCACTTATTCCATTATTTTCTAACAGGGTTTTAAGCTCTGGCCAGATCTCGTCATGGCGTTTTTTGTATTCATCTTTGAAGCCAGGTTTAAGCTTCATTTTAAAGGCTAGTTTCATATTATTTTTAGGCTTAATTGCTATAAATTGTCATTAATTTTCAAGTTCTGCTACTAAATGCTGTTACAAGCTCCCAATAACGTGTGGCCCGGCAGTCACCCTGAGCCTGTCGAAGGATAGTGGGGTGGGCATTAATAACCCGCTTTATGCTTCGACAGGCTACCATTGACGTTACACTATCGCCATAGCGCTACACTATAATTTCGTATAAATCTCGACTTCAATAATACTTAAAGTGCCTTTGGCATTTTTATCATCACGAGCAACGCCGTCATCCAGTTTTCTGCCGTTCATCTCCTCACCTATTTTAGAATCATCCTTACCGGAGTTTTCTTCCGTGAGCTGGATAGTAACGGTTTTACCTTTCGCAGGTTTACAAATGATGGCACAATAACCCAACGTTTTAGGTGTTTCGCCTTTGAAAACTTCCTGATTATCGACAAGGATCCGAATTGGATAGGTGCGGCTGCGGAAATTGTTTACTTTAAGGGTTACTTCGTTTACCGTAGCCTCATTGGCAAGTTCAAATTTAACCCATGCGGTTCCGACTTTACCATCATTTACCCAATCAGAGAGTTCGTTATCATCAAAGGTTGCATTAACTTTATCGGCATTCGCGCCTGCAGTCGCGCTCACAATTTTCAAGGCTGTACGAGAAGGTTTGAATGAAGGACCGATAGGTGTCGGGCCACGCTTCAGCACTGCACGAAGCCCGTCATCAGGCATACTTAAAGTAATTCCATTAGTAACTTTTACAGGAACAGACTTAAAGGCGACTGAGGCTGTTTTCAATCCCTCGGAAGTTGCGGTCAATACTATTTGCCCGGGCTTTGTGGTTGACCTGATGAGTACCCGGTTTACACCGCCTTCAACCGGAAGACTTGTCGCTAAAATATAATTATCCGGCCCTTGAGCAATTCCACCGCGCCATTCGGCCGGGCCCTCGAGCTTAAAGTTAATCATATTTAAAGCTGTTGGGCAGCGATTACCTTTCGCATCTACAACTTCGACCTGCGCCAGAACCACGTCGGCCCCATCGGCTTTCAAGCCTTTCGGTGCCTGCATGGTAGTTAAACGCAGAGCTGCCGGTTCTCCCGCGGTTTTGATCTCGGCTTCCGTTACTTTTTTGTTTTGAGCATCGTAAGATATCGCTTTGATCGTTCCCGGCTGCCAGTCAATATTTTTGAAAGTGAACGCAAATCCGTTGCTTCTTTCGCCGAAGCCTTTTGATTGCCCGTTGATGAATAGTTCAACCTTATCACCACTTGATATTACGTAAACATTCTTTTTTGTACCCGGCTGATAGTTCCAGTGACCTACGATATGAGAGCCATGGCGATCTACATCTACCCAGCCATCCCACATCACTTTATGAGCATAAAATCCGTCTTTAGTAATTCTCATAGGGTCAACTTCACCACTACGACGATAATTTTCGGCTCCTCTTGAATGCGTATTGGAGTCGGAAAAAATGATATTCACACCACCGGCACTCACACGCTCGCCGGTACCGGGACGCTCCCTCCAAAACTCGTACCAACGCACTACATTCTCAATAGCATGCGAATCCTGGTTTCGGTTATATTCTCTTGCCGGCGCATCGCGGTATAAGGGACCGTCGCCATCTTTATGAAAAGGAGGAGAAAACTCATCCCAATATTTACGCAATCCTTCGTCACGCGAGTATTCGGTGGCCCATAGCGGAATATCAGCACTTTTGTTAGTGTACAACATTTCTCCGCCCCATTCTGCCACCTTACTGTCGAGCATTTCACGGGAACCGATCGCCCTTCCTCCGAAAGGATCATACTTATCCTTAATAACTTTCATATCGGTCATGTGAGTTTCGCTAATCGACTCATTACCGCTCTCATAGAACAAAATACTTGGCGCGTTACGATTATAAATGATAGCATCCCGCATTAATTCTACCCGATGTTCCCACTGTCTGCCGGAAACATCTCTTTCCGAATCACCGGCTGGCATAGCCTGGATCAAGCCTACCCTGTCGCAGGATTCTACGTCCTGTTTCCAGGGAGTGATGTGCATCCAGCGAACCAGATTGGCGTTACTTTCTACCATGAGGTTATTGCTATAATCGCTTAACCAGGGTGGTACCGACATACCCAGAGCCGGCCACTCGTTGCTTGTGCGCTGAGCATAGCCTTTCATCATTAATACCCGATCATTCAGGTAAACCATTCCGTTTTTATACTCCGCCTTGCGGAAACCTGTTTTGGTACTTACTTCGTCGACATACTTACCGTTAACTTTTAACCGTGTGTTTACGGTATATAGATAGCCGTACCCCCAGCTCCAGAAATTAAGGTTGGTTAAAGTCGCATTGGCACCCACCGTTTTGGTTTCTCCAGGTTGGATGGTAGTTTGTCCGCCGTTAAAAACTTTAAGGGTCTTTCCGTCCAGATCTTTTACTTCTACTTCGTACTCGAATGTTTTAGCCGCAGAATGTTCGTTCTTAATTTCGGATTCGGCAACTACTGTTGCTGTTTTAGCGGGTATATTAAAATCTTTGGCATAAATATAAACGCCGGTAGTTTTTAAGAATGAGTAAAGCGGAAGGGTTTGATATAGTTTATCGGATACATGAAGCCATACGTTTTTCGGAATTCCACCGTAATTGGCATTAAAGCTTGAATGGTTCCATTGAAAACCAGTTCCAGTAGATTTTTCTTTATAATTCCAGGCATTATCTATTCGAACAGCCACTACATTATCAGCCCCATGCTTAACAATTTCTGTTACATCAAAACCAAAAGCCATGGCTCCGTTTTCGTGCAGGCCCAGATGTTTCCCGTTTAAATAAACATCAGCACCCTGACGAACACCTTCAAACTCGATGAAGAT
This sequence comes from Sphingobacteriaceae bacterium, assembly GCA_014380615.1. Classification (GTDB taxonomy): domain Bacteria; phylum Bacteroidota; class Bacteroidia; order Sphingobacteriales; family Sphingobacteriaceae; genus Paradesertivirga. The sequence goes on along the minus strand of JACMJM010000032.1, from coordinate 179,983 downwards.
CTTTTTTCCGTTATCGGAAGCGGGAAGTTTGAAATGTTTACGGTACCATGAAATCTTACCCGACAGACGGTTTATGGCTACCTTAAAAGCTTCGTCTTCGTTCCAGGCATGCGGCAAGGTGATTTCTTTCCAGGATGCGTCGTTAAAATCTGCGGCATCGGCGCCTTTAGGGTCTTCAACAATCAGTTTCCAGCCTGGGTTAAAATTGTATTTAATTCTGGGCGAATCAGCCGCGAAAACTGTGCTGCCGGTCAATACTATTAATAAAAATGATATGATATTTCTTTTCATTTCAATATGTTATTGAGTATTCAGGTTTGATTTGGTGTAAAGTTCCGCTTCAATTATACTTAAGATCTCGCGGGCGCCGCCATCATTTCGGGCAACACCATCATCAAGTTTCTTTCCACCCAGTTCCACGCTAATACTCGACTCATCTTTTCCGGAATTGGGGTTAAATAATTGAATAGTTACCGTTTTACCGCTTGTGGGTTTTAAAGCGAGCGTGCAATATCCCTGGCTACGGTAAGTGGTGCCTTTAAATACTTCCTTATCGTCTACCAGAATGCGGATAGGATAAGTTCTTGAAGCGAAATTATTCATCTTCAAGGTTACCTCGTTGACAATTGCTTCCTTCTCCAGCGTATATTTTATCCAGGCTGTAGAAAGTTTATTATCGTTTACCCAATCGCTCAGTTCATTATCATCATAAGTTGCCTTAGCTTTTGCTGCGTTCGCTCCGGCCGTTGCGTCTATAACTTTCAATGCGATACGGGAAGGAACGAAAGATGGCCCCGCAGGAGTTGGGCCACGTTTAAGACTCACTTTTAGTCCATCGTAAGGCATATCCAACGATAAGCCATCAGTTACCTTTACAGGAACCGAGCTTAAACTGATACTGGCAGGTTTTAAACCTTCGGAAATGGCCGAAAGTTTTATGGGTCCGGCAGTGGTTGTTGAACGGATTATCACCCTGTTAACTCCTCCCTCAACTGGTAAAAATTTCGAAAGGATAAAATTACCCGGCCCCTGCGCCAGGCCACCACGCCATTCCGCATTTCCTTCTAAGGTAAAATCAATGGTATTTAAGGCTGTAGGGCAGCGATTACCTTCGGCATCCACCACCTCGATTTGAATCAAAGCCAGATCGGCACCATTCGCTTTGAGGCCTTGGGGCCCTTGCATCTGTGTTAATTTCAGTGCTGCGGGTGCGCCTGCGGTTCTAAGTTCTTTTTCTGATAGTTTGACGTTTTTCGAGTCGTAGGAAACAGCTTTGATTGTCCCCGGCTGCCAAAGGATGTCTTTGAAGGTAAAGATAAAACCATCTCTGCGCTCTCCAAATCCTTTAGATTGCCCGTTGATAAACAGCTCGGCTTTTTCTCCGCTGGATAGCACATAAATATTCTTCTTCGTACCGGGCTGATAATTCCAATGACCGATGATATGAGTTCGGTGCTTTTCTACATCTACCCAGCCATCCCACATCAATTGATGAGCGTAGAATCCGTCTTTAGGAATCCGCAATGCATCAACCTCTCCGCTCCGGCGATAGTTTTCGGCACCGCGATAATGCGTATTTGAATCCGAAAATATAATATTTACTCCGCCTGAATTTACACGGGTACCTGTTCCCGGACGTTCGCGCCAAAACTCGTACCAGCGAACTACATCTTCAAGTGCGTGAGAGTCCTGATTACGATTATACTGCCTTGCGGGTGCGTTTCGGTAAAGTGGCCCCTCGCCTTCTTTATGATAGGGCGGTGAAAACTCATCCCAATATTTCCTCAATCCTTCATCACGGGAATACTCCATTTGCCACATGGGAATTTTAGCACTTTTGTTGGTATACAACATTTCTCCGCCATACTCCGCCACCTTACTATCCAGCATTTCGCGTGAGCCAATTGCGCGGCCGCCATGTGGGTCATACTTATCACGAATGGCAATCATTTCCGACATGTGGGCATCGCTAATCGACTCATTTCCGCACTCATAAAAAAGAATACTCGGATTATTGCGGTTGTAGATAATCGCTTCCCTCATCAGGTTAGTGCGTTGGGTCCATCTTGGCCCGGTAACATCGTGTTCGGCATCACCGGCAGGCATCGCCTGAATCAATCCCACCCGGTCACAAGATTCGATATCCTGTTTCCAGGGAGTGATGTGCATCCAGCGAACCAGGTTAGCATTACTTTCAACCATCAATCCGTTACTGTAATCGCTCATCCATGGCGGTACCGATAAACCGATGGAAGGCCACTCGTTACTCGTACGTTGTGCATAGCCTTTCATCATCAGCACACGGTCGTTGAGATAAACCATACCATTTTTAAATTCCGCTTTGCGGAACCCGGTTTTTGTATTCACCTCATCAACGATTTTTCCGTTGACCTTCAATCTGGTATTTACCGTGTATAAATAGCCGTAGCCCCAGCTCCAGAAATTAAGATTGCTGAGCTCAGCACTGGCACTCACCGTTTTGGTTTCACCGGATTTGATACTGGTTTTTTCGCCGGTAAAAGTTTTAACTACGGCCCCTTCTAAATCTTTTACTTCAACTTCGTACTGGAAGGTTTTCGATCCGCTATGATCGTTCTTCACTTCCGATTCGGCTATTATTGTCGCGGTTTTAGCCGGGATATTGAAATCTTTCGCGTAAACATATACGCCTGTATTTTTCAAAAAGGCGTAAAGGGGAAGCGTTTGATATAATTTATCGGATACATGGAGCCATACGTTTTTTGGCAAGCCGCCATAATTGGCATTAAAATTCCTATCGGCCCATTGAAACTTTACCTGAGTTGCTTTTTCGAGGTAATCCCAGGAATTATCAATCCGAACGGCGATAACATTTTCTTCGCCAACGTTAATCAGATCTGTAACATCAAAGCCAAAGGCCATGGCTCCGTTTTCATGAAGCCCGATAAATTTTCCGTTCAGGTAGAATTCGCCCACCTGGCGAACACCTTCAAACTCGAGAAAAACCTTCTTTCCTCTGTCTGAAACCGGAACCTTAAAACGTTTGCGATACCAAACGATACCGATGGTATGTTCAAATATGTTTTTCCGGAAGGCGTCGTCTTCATTCCAGGCGTGGGGAAGAGTTATTGATTGCCAGGCGGAATCATCGAAGGATGGCGTTTCCGCACCCTTTTCATCACCAACAAATAATTTCCAGTCGGGGTTAAAGTTGTATTTAATTCGTGTCTGAGCAAAACTGCCTGCAGCGAGTAAGAGGAAAAACAGGTAGAGAACGGTAAGCTTCTTCATTGCTCTGTGATTATTGTTTTTGACCACTCTGTCTGCCAACTGGCGGAACTCAACTTGATGGAAGGGAGCACACATGGTGCAGAGGCTAACACACTTTCCGCCTCGCTTTTTTTCAAGGAGGGGGTTAAGGGGTGGTTAATATTTGCACGCTTAAAACCCCTCAGTCCTGCGGACAGCTCCCCTTGAAGAAAGGGGAGCAGGTATAACGCCTTAGTCAGGCGCCCAGCTAAAGCACTATCCTCCCCTCCTTTCTTCAAGGAGGGGGTCAGGGGGTGGTTAATATCTGCTCGCTTAAAACCCCTCAGTCCTGCGGACAGCTCCCCTTGAAGAAAGGAGAGCAGGTATAACGCATCGGCTAAAGCACTCTCCTCCCCTCCTTTCTTCAAGGAGCGGGTTAGGGGGTGGTTAATACCGGCTCGCTTAGAACCCCTCAGTCCTGCGGACAGCTCCCCTTGAAGAAAGGGGAGCATGCGAAACGCATCGACTAAAGCGCTATCCTCCCCTCCTGTTTTAGGAGGGGATAAAGGGGAGGTTAATAGTTTGGATACTGAAGTCATCTGTTGAACTATTTGGGCCTTGTAAAAAACTCGGCCTCAATTATATTTAATACTCCTTTAGCATTAGGATCAACATTACCCACTCCTTCTTCCAGCTTTTGACCGCCTACTTCAACTCCTGCGTTTGCTTCTGCATTCACGGAAGTAGCACCCGAGAGTTGAATGGTTATTATTTTTCCTTTTGCGGGCTTCACCGGAAGGGTAACATATCCAAGGCTCCGTGGTGTGCTGCCGTTATAAACTTCCTGGCCGTCGACTAAGATTTTAACGGGATAAGACGTAGTACGGAAGCCGTTCAATTTTAAAGCCACCTCGGTTACCGTTGCCTCTTCGGCTAGGTTATACTTAATCCATCCGGTAGAAACCTTTCCGTCGTTAGTCCAATTGGTTGTTTCATCGTCGTCGAAGCTTCTGTTAGCCCTGTCGGTATTCGAACCCGCGGTTGCGCTAATAACTTTCAACGAAGTTCTTACTGGTATAAACGATGGAGTGGAAGGTGTAGGGCCGCGTTTCAACTCTGGTTTCAGGCCATCGTAAGGCATATCCAGAGATAAACCATTCGTAACTTTAACCGGAACAGATTTAAAGGCAACTGTTGCCGATTTTAATCCTTCGGAGGTTGCCGACAAAATAATTTGGCCCGGATTAGTGGTAGAACGGATAAATACCCTGTTTACACCACCTTCTACCGGAAGGCTTTTAGCAAGGATATAATTATCAGGACCCTGAGCAATTCCACCCCGCCATTCGGCTGGGCCTTCAAGTTTGAAATCAATCATATTCAAGGCAGTGGGGCAACGATTGCCCTGATCGTCAACTACTTCTATTTGAGCGAGAACTACATCAGCACCATCGGCTTTTAAACCTTTAGGCCCTTGTATGGTGGTGAGGCGAAGACCTGCCGGAGCACCCGCTGTTTTAATCTCAGCCTGAGACTGTGGTTTGCTTTGCGCATCGTATGCGATAGCTTTGATTGTTCCCGGCTGCCATTCGATATCTTTAAAGGTGAACAAAAAGCCTTCACTATGCTCGCCGAATCCTTTAGATTGTCCGTTTACAAATAGTTCAACTTTTTCGCTCGAGGATACCACATACACATTCTTTTTAACTCCAGGCTGATAGTTCCAATGGCCGATGATGTGAGAATTATGCTTTTCGGGATTTACCCATCCATCCCACATTACTTTATGAGCGTAAAAGCCATCTTTGGGAATGCGCATGGCATCAACTTCACCACTTCGGCGATAGTTTTCGGCTCCTCTGTAGTGTGTGTTAGAATCGGAAAAAATAATATTTACGCCACCGCTGTTAACCCGGTCGCCGGTGCCAGGCCTTTCTTTCCAGAACTCATACCAACGTTCAACATTTTCGATAGCATGCGTATCCTGGTTACGGTTGTAACTGCTGGCATTCTGTCCGTTATGAAGAGGGCCTTCACCATTTTTGTGAAATGGGGGAGAGAATTCATCCCAGTATTTTCTTAATCCCTCATCGCGGGAATATTCCATCGCCCACATGGGCTTTGTTTCACTTTTATTGGTGTAAAGCATGTCGCCGCCATATTCGGCAACCTTTGATCCCATCATATTACGAGAGCCGATAGCTCGTGCTCCATAGGGATCATATTTATCCCTTATAACTTTCATTTCCGCCATATGCTCATCACTAATGGGAGCGTTTCCGCTTTCGTAAAAGAAAATACTCGGATTATTTTTATTGTAGATGATGGCATCGCGCATCAACTCCTTGCGTTGCTCCCATTGGTTGCCTTGTGCGTCTTTCTCCGCATCGCCTGCAGGCATTGCTTGTATTAAACCAACTCGGTCGCACGATTCGATGTCCTGTTTCCAAGGGGTGATGTGCATCCAGCGAACCACGTTTCCGCCGCTTTCAACCTGCAGATCGTTGCTATAATCACTTAACCATGCGGGTACAGACATTCCCAATGCTGGCCATTCGTTGCTAGTACGTTGCGCATAGCCGTGCATCATAATTACACGGTCGTTAAGATAAACCATTCCATCTTTGAATTCGGTTTTGCGAAATCCTGTTTTGGTTTGTACTTCGTCTATTACTTTTCTCCTCTCCTTAAGTCTGGTACTTACGGTGTAAAGGTAACCGTAACCCCAGCTCCATAAATTTAGATTACTTAAGGAAGCATTAGCGTTTACCGTCTTTGTTTCACCCGGCTGGATCGTAGTTTTCAAACCCTTAAAAACCTTCACAACTTTTCCGTTGAGGTCTTTCACTTCAACTTCGTATTGGAAAGTTCTCGCAGCTGTATGATCATTTTTAACTTCCGATTCGGCAACTACCGTGGCAGTACGGGCGGGAATATTAAAGTTTTTGGCATAGATATATACTCCTGTTGTTTTCAGGAAAGAATATAGGGGAAGTGTTTGGTGCAGCTTATCTGATACATGCAGCCACACGTTTTTAGGCAATCCGCCATAATTTGCATTGAAGTTTTTATCGCTCCATTGAAACTTCGCATCCTTCGCTTTTTCCCTATAGGCCCAATCATTATCTATACGAACCGCAATAACATTTTCACCAGATTTTACTAAATCAGAAATATCAAAACCAAAAGCCATCGCACCATTTTCATGCAGGCCGATGTGTTTTCCATTGAGATAAAAATCACCTGCCTGACGAACGCCTTCAAATTCAAGGAACACCTTTTTTCCCAAATCGGAGGATGGAATCGCGAATTTCTTACGGTACCATACTATCCCGGTAGGATGTTTATCAATAGAAACTTTAAAGGCAGCATCTTCATTCCAGGCATGGGGAAGCGTTACAGCCTTCCATGATGCATCATCAAAATCGGGAGCTTCCGCTCCTTTCGCATCACCTGTAAACAGTTTCCAACCCGGGTTGAAATTATATTTAACGCGGGGAGACTTAGCGGCAAAAGCCGTTACAGTTCCCAAGGCTAGCATTAAGAATACAATAGTTTTTTTCATGATTAGTAAAAAGAATAAGTTTATGGGCTTCGACTCCGCTCAGCCGACATATTACACAATTACACCACACCAGTGTAATGTTAACATAAAGAGGCCTTCCCAAAAGGAAGGCCCATATAATTATTTATCTCGCCATTTTGTATACTTCGCTGCCGGCCATTAAGAAACAGCCTAAGCCATAATCTTCAAAATCCGGCTTGCTGGTATAGCTCACAGGCTGGCCGTCTTTAGGTTCTTTACCTGTTCCTTGTACATAACCAAGGAAGCCATTTTTGTGAATTGAATCATCATGCATTGCATCCCAGGCTTTCGCGATTACCGGTGTATAGGTTTCTTTGCTTAGTATACCGTTGTTAACTCCCCATGCCATACCGTATACAAATAGCGAGGTACCGGTTGTTTCCTTGCCTCCATAATTTGTCGGGTCGTGAAGGCTGGCATTCCAGAAACCATCCGCGCGTTGAATAGGCAAAAGTGCGCCCATCATGTCTTTATAGTCTTGCATGTATTCATTATAATGAGGATCTGATTTAGGAAGCATTGAAAGTGTACGCACCAAGGCCGCTACTACCCATCCGTTTCCCCTCGACCAATAGCAATCCTGACCGTTTGGTTCTTTGTAAGGCGGATCGAAATCTCTGTCTCTCCACCATAATTTATCTTCCGGATTCCATAGGCCCTTATCGCCGTGTTTGGTTTTAGAATAGTTATACAGCTCGTACATTTTATCGAAATATCGGGTATCATTATACATTACTCCCAATCGTGTAAAAACGGGCATGGCCATTTGCAAAGCATCTATCCACCACCAGTCATCTACCTTTTCGCTGGTGAGCATACCGTCAATTCCGGCTTTGATATCTTTGATACGTTCTTCTTTTTTATCGATAAGATACAGGTCGATATAGGTTTGTCCGCAGGTTTGGTCATCAGCATTTTGACGTTCTCTGGCAGTACCGCTACGCATACCCCATTTGTGTTTTTCGCCCCAGTCTACGGCATAATCGTAATAAACCTTTTTGTTTTTGTCTTTAGGATCTACGCGATATAGCTCCATCAATCCCTCATAATAAACGCCACGGGTCCAGATATTACTAGGCCTTTCACGATTGGTAACAATGCTCTTCCCCGGATCTGGCCATAAGTTCATGAAGTATTGATTGGTGAGGCGCATATCTTTAAGCACACTCTTCTTCTTTGGCAGCTTTTGCGCATTTACGTCTGTACAAATAACCGTTATCAGAATTACAGCTATGGACTTAATCCATGTACGAAAATTTATCATATGGGTATTGACTAGTTGTTTTTTATATATATTTTCAGAGGATTATTCTTTAATTGGTTTAAGCCCTGAACTACAGATTGTGCGTTTACCCTTGCCCCGGCCTCTATGGTATGCGTACCGTCGGAATTATTGAAGTAAGTGGCCCGAACCTTTTGTTCGCCTTCCTGATCGTAACGATCGGCAGTGATTTTATTTAAATCAACAAAATAAGCCCCTCCCTGTTCGGCAGCTTGTTGAGCCCATTGTCCGTAACTATCAACAGAACGGCTTACCTTGCCATTTTTCCAGCTATTTCTTGGAATCAAAGAAGCAACAACCGGGGTAGCCCCTTTCGCTTTAATATCCGCGATAAACTTTCTGATATACCAGCCATAAGTATAAACAACCTCTTTTTGTTTGGTTATAGGGTTATAGATTTCCTTGCTCTCATTACCGTTTCCTTTGATAGTGCCGCGTGCTCTGGCCGTATCATCTAAAGGACTGCTATCATTATGCCCAAACTGCATAATCACAAAGTCGCCTTTTTTAATCTGGGGAAGAACAGCGGCCCATCTTCCTCTGTGCATAAAGGAACGACTGCTTGTTCCGCCAAGCGCTTCGTTTTTTACTGTAATCTTAGTGGTATCAAAATAAGCTGAAATAAGATCTCCCCAGCCCCAACGACCACCATCGCCCATACCTTTTGTTCCGTGTCTAACGGTAGAATCTCCGATAAGAAATAATGCAGGCTTATTCTCTGGTTTCATCACCAAACAAGAAGTGATGAATACTGCTATTCCAAGCAGACATAACTTAAACGTTTTGTTCATTATACTTTTTATAAAAGAATCTGACCTTTTCAGATCAGAATTAGAAATTGGTGAGCGAATTTAAACACTTAGAGCAAGAATTTACCTAACGCCAGTTGTTTCCGCGATTTTATTCCCTCTGCAACAGATGCGGCGTTAATTGTAGCCCCAGCCGGGTTAGTATGAGTATGATCGCCCTGGAATAATTCTTTTACTTTATCCGGGCCCATAGCATCGTATTTATCGGCTGTAATTTGGTTCAAATCAATAAACGTAACTCCTTCAAGCTCGGCGGCTTCCTTCGCCCATTTTCCAAAATCGTTATTAGCACGTTTTACTTTACCAGCCGCATCCCATTGATTTCTTGGAATCATGGAAAGAACAACCGGAGTTGCGCCTTTAGCTTTCGCCTCTTTTATAAACTTACGAAGATATGCTCCATAAGTAAGTACTACTTCTTTTGTACCGTTTGGCCAGATGAGTTCTTTGGTTTCATCGCCCAAACCTCTTAATACGCCTCTATAACCCGCTTTGGTTGTATCGGGCGCACTGCCTTCATTATGCCCGAACTGCATAAGTACATAATCACCCGGTTTTAACGAAGACAAAACCTTATCCCATCGGCCTTCTTTTATAAAGGTACGTGTGCTGCGGCCCGCCATAGCCTGATTGCTAACGCTGATTTTATTGCTATCCAGAAAATTTATGAGATATGAACCCCAGCCTGCTTGCCCCTTTCCTGTATTTCTTACAGTAGAGTCGCCTATAATATAAACAGTTGGTTTATCATGATAACGGAAAGCTGCAATCGCTATAACAACCAGCAATAAAACCGGCCATAATTTTCTAAGAGTGTGTTTTTGAGTCATAATTATATAAACGTAATTTTACTTATTTGATGATATTTCCTTAGCTTTTTTAACTTCAATATTGGGCCTTGGCAGCTTTTTCATATCATCCCCAAGATAAAAGCTGGGATGAGGCGGCTGATTATACGCAACGTTTTGCCAGGCTACCGCCATACGATACTGCGGATCATGCATCAGCGTAGGCATTTTGTGAGTTGTGGGAATAGTTGTAGAAAAGATTCGAAGCTCTTTATTATCCGTAGTTCTAAAAATAACTTCTTCGCGCCAGTCTCCCAATATGTCAGCACTCAGGGCCGGGGTTGATTTAGTTCCGTTGTTTGACGAACATCCCGTGGCGGTAAATATTCTCCCTACTTTATATTTATCAATACTATTTCCGTTTAACAACTCACGCGTCAGGTCAGCATCCCACCATGCTAAAAAGTTAACCGAAGATGGCTGCGGGCCTATTACCTCGCCTTTCAAATTTAATAAGCCGTTTGATCCTGAAAACCACATTTCAGCACCGGGATTTTCGGGATCAATATTTGCCGCTACGCCACGTCCCACATCTTCATCATCATGGCCTGACCATAAAATTTCACCCGTTTTGGCATCGTATAGCGCAGCACCGGCACCTTTTGTTCCTTCTTCAATTTCGTGAACTCCAAAAACTTCGAGACCTGGACGTGTTAAATCAAAATCGCTTACATGCAGCGCATCTCCGTGACGAAGACCTGTAGTAAATAAGCCTTTGCCATTATCATCCACTACCATCGATCCGTAAATTATTTCATCTTTACCGTCGTTATCTACGTCCGCAATACTCAAACCATGATTTCCCTGTCCAGAGTAAGGATTTTCACCATCCTTAGAGTCAAATATCCAACGTGAGCTAAGCTTTCCGTTGCGATAATCCCAGGCGGCAATAACTGTGCGCCCGTAATAACCCCTACACATTAATACACTCGGCAGTTTTCCGTCGAGATATGCGACTCCGGCAACAAAGCGATCAACCCGGTTTCCGGTACTGTCTCCTCCACCGTTTCCGCCGTGGCCGTTCCATCCGTTTAAAGGATAACGGTTGGGGATATAATTTGTAGTGGCTAATGCCTCGCCGGTTTTACCGCTAAAAACCGTAAAATACTCGGGTCCGTCTAAGATCTTGCCATATAAGGTATTTCTAGGCTGAACCCTAAGATTGCGCCAGTCTTTAGTAGAATCACCGATTACTTTCCCTTTACCGTCAATGGTTCCGTCGGCGGTTTTACAGGCAAATTCAGAGATCCCGTCGCCATCCATATCAATCACGATAAATTGTGTGTAATGGGCGCCTTCGCGGATGTTCCTTCCAAGGCTGATCTGCCAAAGTAAAGTACCGTCAAGTTTATAAGCCTGAAATACCGGTATACCCGAGATTCCGGGAGAAGGTGTATCAATGCCTCTTGCCGTTTGGTGCAGGATTATTTCATATTGGCCGTCGCCGTCAAGATCGCCTACCGAAACATCGTTAGGGGTATAGCCCGGAAGGTTTTTTAACGGAATCGAAAGATATTGCCGAACCGGCGAATTGGGAGGCAGTACAAAAGTCTCAGCGGTCTCAATCTCCTTACCTTTTGAAACTACTTTTACGAAATAGGTGTTCGACTTTGTACTGTCAACACCTTCATCAATATAATTGGTACTGGTTGTAACAGGGCTGGCATTCAGCTTTACAGCTTTTCCAATACCTGTTGAACGATAAATATTAAACGAAATACCTTCGGGATCGGTGCCAAGCATTCGCCATCCTAAGTATACTTTACCCCCACCCTGATTAATTGCGATGGTGCCTCTGTTAAGATACTCCATCTGCCGTTTTTGGGCGGTGGCCGAAAAAATAGAAAACAGTAAAAAAACCGGTATAATCTTGCTCAGTAAAAATCTTCTCATCCTTTGGTTTTAAATGGTGATATAAAATAAAGGATTTGGACAAGTTAAACCGTCATGCTCTATCATGCAATTTAAGCAAAAACCCCCGTTTGAATTACAAACAGGGGTTTTCTATTAAGGAGTAATACACATGTTACACACACTCAGACTAAAAACATCAGAGATACTGAAGTCTTTAAAAAATAAAAAGCCACAGGATCTTTACTGTGGCTTTCGAGGTATTTGAAGATTAATTATGGATTAATGTACTGGTCACAACCCAAACTACAATTCTCCCATTGAGAGTAGTATATATAATATTGAAAACTATACCAGATATCTAATGAATACAACTGGCTAAAGTAATCCAATCGGCAGTTTTCCAAACATTGTTCTCGGCTAACATTGGGTTGAGGCTCATCATCACACCACTCTTTACATAACTCGTAACTGTCCGTTATAATCATGTATTCTATATTGAATATAACTTCGACTTCACTCATACGGTAGGTTAACTCGGCATCGCAAGAATCGAGACAGTTACTATACTCATCCATAATTCTATTAGAACTCTGTGATATCTTACTCTTCTGGGCAACTCGCGCTAGCTTAAATGCCTGATTTAACACCTTCTTACGTTGCTCCAAGGTTAATCTTCTAAACTCTGGAAATCTCTTTAATAGATTCATTCTGTGGAACATTCCTTGCGCTATGATTTCGCTTTTCTCATACATTGCACTAAGTTCCTTTTCCTTGGAACTAAGAATGGCTGATTTCGATTTCATATTCTCCTTATTGAACAAGGAGGGCTCGACACTCTTCATGATTGCGACACGCTCTTTTCCCTCTCTCATCATATTGTTCACAAGATAGATCAGGTTCTGATCCTTAGAAAGTTTTAAAACAAGCTCCTTTTCCAAGAGATTTTCAGACGTTTGTGCAGCGTCATTCTGACTTTTCTTGCAAGAATAAATCACAATAGCAGCTAATAAAATTAATAAAGGTAAACGCATTTTTTTCATTACTTGATAGGTTTAGTATTGCCTACTCTTTTAAAGATTTTCGGCTTACTCTATAAATTCAAATTGAACTTAATAGAAACTAAGCTATAGGCAAAAATCCACAACCACAAGGAATTTCGCAGTTATTACACGAAATGATGAGTTGCCGTGATGAAATGATGAGTTGCCGTGATGAAATTGATTTTTCGCGATCATCTCGGTCGGCAAATCCCTGAATTTTACGGCAAAACTGTATCAATGGAAATCGTTCCAGATGTCATACCTTGGCTTTCTGCAAGTACCACGATTTCCCCCCCCGAAGATTTGGCCTGTATAACAGCCATCGCTTTGCCCCGGTTAGCTCGCCTTTCGGTGCCTTTATACAACTCTGTACTTTGCAACAGGCCATTATCTACCGAATTTATAAACCCGGGGCCCGATATTTTGAATGTAATAACATCATCGGTATTGGGGCATGGAATACCGTTCTCGTCGACAATAACAGCGCTAACTATAGCAGCCTCGTCGAAGTTGTTTTTAAGTTGAGGCTGATCTGTTGTTAAAATAATTTTAGCCGGTTTACCTGCGGTTTTGAGCTCATGTTCGGCAACCACTTTGCCCTTATTCCTGGCAACAGCTTTAAGTGTTCCGGGGGCGAAGGTTACGTTCCATGAAAAAGGAGATGCGTTTGCCGCAAGAGGTTTAGCACCTAATGATTTGCCGTTAAGAAATAGTTCGACCTCTTCACAATTGCTGTACACCTGCACACGGGCTTCATCATAGGTATCAACATCGGCCGGTGTCCAGTCAGAAACTCCCTGGCCTGATCCGGCATTGCCCGCACTCCGGGTAATATGCACCATGGGCTTATCCGACCACCAGCTCTGGCGCTGATAGCCCCTCGGCTTAATTGTTCCGGCCCGATCTATTATACCCGCTCCGTTACCTATCGAGGGCCAATCGGCTTCTCCGAAATAATCAATACCGGTCCATAAAAATTGGCCCGCCATATAAGGTTTATCCCGCAACACCAGCCAGGCATCCTGTAAATGTCCGTTCTCTGTTCCGATAACTTTGAGGCCCGGCTTCGACTCATGGGCCGCTACTAATTCACTTTCCCGATAGTTTTGACCCACTACATCCATCAGTTCCGCAAAACCATTTTCGTACACTTTTGCACCGGAATTGGGACGAAATAACGCCATAGTTACCGGCCGGGTTCCATCAAGTTTATGAATCAGATCGCGCTGATCGGTAAAGGTTTTAAAATTTGCGGGGCTTAAATCATCACGGATCTCATTTCCTACACTGTAAATAATAACACTAGGGTGATTACGATCCCGCATAATGATATCCCGGGTATCAGCCTCCCACCATTTATCAAAATAAAGATTATACCCGTTCTCACCATTTCCTTTTTTTGCTCTCCAAGTATCAAAGGTTTCGTCCATCACCAAAAGGCCGAGTTGATCGCATAAATCGTAAAACTCGGGAGCCATTGGATTATGAGCCGTACGAATTCCGTTTACTCCTAACTCTTTAAGCGACACCAAGCGCTTTTTCCATATTGAGGCTGGTACTGCGGCACCAACCGAACCACCGTCGTGGTGGAGACAAACACCTTTGATTTTTAAATTTTGACCGTTAAGATGAAACCCGGTGGCTGCGTCGAAGCGGATATCGCGAATACCGAATGAATTTATTTCATCATCCAACACTGTTTTGCCCGACAGAATTTTGGTAGCAATTCGATAGAGATGAGCATTTTTAACATCCCACAAAAGTGGCTTACTCACAGAAAAGCTTTGGTTTATATCAGCGGATTTACGAGCGGGAACCGTTTGCTTTGTTTCCAAAGTTTTTACAGTTTTACCATCCGGATCAAGCAAGGTGGTTTGTAGAACTATCTGCTGTGAGGATGAGGCCTCATTACTGATGGTTGTTTTTACATTCACTGTAGCGGCTTTATCGGAAACATCTTTTGTGGTGATAAACACCCCCCATTGAGCAACATGAAGCGGATTCGAGGTAATCAATCGAACATGCCTGTAAATCCCGGCCCCTGTATACCATCTTGAAGCTGGCTGAACAGAATTATCTGCCTTTACGGCGATAACATTTTCTTTTCCGGGGTTGATATGCGGTGTAAGGTCATACCTAAAACCCACATATCCGTTAGGACGTTTTCCAAGATGTTTGCCATTTATCCAAACATCGCTGTTAGCCATGATGCCATCAAACTCTATGAATACCTTTTTACCGGCGTCTTCAGCCGGGATTTTAAATGATTTTCGATACCAGCCAATGCCGCCCGGAAGGTAACCACCGCCCCTGCCTGTGGTATTGCTTCGATCGTAAGGCCCTTCGATACTCCAGTCGTGCGGAACATTTAAAGTGGTCCAAGTGTCTGTTTTAAAATCTGCTTTTTCGGCACCCGAAACATCCTGTTTTATAAACATCCAGTTATCCTCGAAAGAAACTGTTTTTCTTGCATACTCTGCTGTTTGAGCACTAATATAAGTACTGATAAACAGGCAAACTGCCAGCAGGCTGTTGAATAGATTTAGGTTCATGAACTTATTTTATTTGGTGGATTTGTGTTTTACCAGGGTGATATTCGGCCTAGGAGGAGCTTTCATTTCGGGCCCGATATAAAAACTTGTATGCGGCGGCTGGTTATACGCCACATTTTGCCAGGCGATACTTAAGCGGTATTGCGGATCGTGCATGAATGTATAGAAGCGGTTTGCCGCAGGTATGGTGGTAGTAAAAATCCTAAGCTCCTTACCATCACGGGTACGATACATCACCTCCTCGCGCCAGTCGCCAAAAAGGTCGGCACTTAGGGCCGGAGTAGATTTTGTACCGTTATTATGCACACAATTATACTTTGCCGCATTGAACAGCATATCGGTTTTTTGATTAATGTAATCCCATTTGCCGATGCTGGTTGAGTTAAGTATTTCGCTTAACATATCGGCATCCCAGAAAATTCCGAAATTAACTGCCGGAGTACGATCTGCGATCTTATTTCCCTTCGTATCGAACATGCCCCTGATGTTGGCACCGGCAACCCACGATTCAAAACCTTTGTAGCGAGGGTCGACATCCAACGACAAGCCCCGACCGGGCCCCTCACCATCAGCGCCAGCGGCAACAGAGGCTTTTTTCCAGATTACTTCACCTGTACGTGCGTCGCGAAAGTTAGCCCCCGCGTCGCCGAATCTTTCCTGGATACTAAATACTTCCAGTCCGGGCCTTTCCGGATCAAGATCCGAAACGTGAAGCGCATCAGCATGGCCGATTTTGGTGGTGTATAGTCCTTCTCCGTTATCGTCAATCGTCATTTGACCGTATACTATCTCATCTTTTCCGTCCCCGTCTACATCGGCTACCGAAAGATTATGATTTCCCTGACCACGAAAAGGACGATTCTTATCGTTGGCGTCGCTGTCAAAAAGCCAACGTCGGGTAAGTTTTCCGTTTTTCAGATCCCAGGCGGCTAAAACGGTACGGGTATAGTATCCCCGGCACATTACAAGGCTTGGATGAACTCCATCCAGGTAAGCTACCGCCGCAAGATAACGGTCGCTGCGGTTGCCGTTGCCATCACCCCAAATATCTTTCAATTCCTGGGCTGTAGGATCAAGTTTCGTCGGATGGCGCGGAATGTAGTTAACAGTATGGATCTCGGCACCCGTACGTCCGTTAAATACGGTAAGAAACTCGGGGCCCTTTAAGATCATACCACGCTCGTCTGTCCAGTTTTTTGTGGAATCGCCAATCACTTTTCCTTTGCCGTCGATAGTCCCGTCGGCAGTTTTACAAGCTACTTCTGCAATTCCGTCGCCATCCAGATCATACACCATAAACTGGGTATAGTGAGCGCCTTCGCGGATATTACGGCCAAGATTTATTCGCCATAGCATGGTACCATCAAGCTTGTATGCCTCGATAATGGGAGGATCTGTTTTTCCGGCCTGAGAGTTATCGCGGCCACGGCCTGTTTGATGCAGAACAATCTCATATTCTCCGTCGCCATCCAGATCACCAACCGAAACATCGTTTGGATTGTATCCGTCAGGTGTTTGTAAAGCGATTGATAAATACGGTAAAGCTGCAGATTTCGCCGCCAAGGTAAAGGTCTTGCTGGTTTCTGCTTCCTTACCCTTGATTATCGCTTTTACAAAATAGGAGTTCGACTTTAATGTATCAATACCTGTATCGATAAAATCGGTAGTTTTAATCAGAGGAGATTTGTTGAGCTTAACAGCAGTCGAACCATTAACCGAACGGTAGAGATTGAATGCAATATCAGCCGGATCTGTACCCAGCATTCGCCAGCCGATGTATACTTTTCCAGCGCCCTGATTGATGGCTACAACACCGCGGCCTAGATTCTCCATTTGACGCTGGGAGAATGATGGATTGGCGGCAACTAGTAAAAGAAACACCATCAGGTGTTTAAATAATGGTAAAGATCGCTTCATACAGGAATCAAAATTGGTAGAATGAAATTAACTAAACCCTCAATGGGTGCTATCATGCACTGTCATGTTCACCGCCTCCTACTTTTACAGAAAAAGAGACCGAATGGCTTTTATACATCACTACAGCCTTTATTGAACTTAGGCAGTAATACAGTTGTTACAGATTAGATTGTAATAAGCTGATTACAGTCTTTTTATCCAAGATTCCTAATGCCGCGTTTTATTAAAATGAGAATATCAGTCGCGTTTCTACTTTCTCGTGCTGAGCAAGATTTAAGTGATGGCTGGTTTCTCCTTTGAACGAATAGAGCTGAGGCAAAACAGTAAAGTTTAATCCGAAATGCGGATGGTGGTATGATAAGCCGGGGCCGGCAAAAAGGCTCGAATACTCAAGCTTTCCGTGTTCAATTAATACATTATCTTCCCGCATTTCTAAGCCCAGATTTAAATGTTTTCCGGCATGGAGAGAGAGCCCGTAATCTATTTCGAGTTTATTTTCTGTGCCGCCTTCAACACCATCATATTCTGAAGCTTTAGCAAAGCCCAACTCATGTACCAGGTTTAGAGCATGCAGGCCTCTTCCAAGCTTTTTATCCAGCAAAAGTTTCGTTTCAAATTTCAATTCATGCGCACTAATACTAACCTCCTCGAAAATGGCAGATCCAAGCCGATGATGCTCTGCATCTCCCAATTTCAATTTCCACTCGTTAGAAAAACTAAAAAGTGCACCATGGTGTACAGGCTTAAGATTATGATCTTGCGATAAAATTGCTGTGTTTATAAAAAACGCTGTTTCTAAATTATGGCCGAGGCCTAATTCGTACTCTATTCGGGTATCCAGCTCGCGATAATAGCCAGAACGCTGCCACCGCAAAGTATTCCATACATCAATTGCCTTCGATCCCTTTTTTAAAACATCCGTTTGATAGGTGTAGGTAAACAATCTCTCCTGTGCATTCGAAATAAAGCTAGCCGTGGCAAGTGAGAGCAGCATCGCAAATCTTTTCATCTTCTAAATTTTAAGCAAAGGTATGCCTGCGGGAAATGGAAGTGGTTGACGGCTGTTGGCTGTAAAGCAGGAAAAAAGAGAAATTGGTCGTTTCAGATACCTGTGTAAAGCATCATTCGTTATACTCCAAACTGATTTAAGTGATGGTCAAGATGCTTGTAAAACATGTTATTCCACTCTTTTGTAGACAATACCCCGAAAGAATGGGATTCTCTTTTATCGAAGTCCGATTCGCCCAATTGCTGGGTTTTGTTAATATGATCGATTAAGCGGACCCTTTCAGTTTCAAAATCCTTTTCATCGTTGATGATGAATTGCGGTGCGGTAGGCTTTCCTTTACCAAAACCCTTTTCGCCAACCACTACTTTTTTCACAAATGTTTTAAGAATAAATCTCATAAGCCCCTTTGGCTTTGGATGTTTGTCGTCATAGATCATCTCATAAGTTACATTACAATGCGCAAGCATTTGCGAGACATTCATTTTACCCCAAAGAGCAACCGACTGAGGGCTAAGGTTGTTAATACGATTAATAATCTCATCGCTTACGCTCGAATCAAATATATTTTTGATCATTTCTTTAATCTTAAGAATTGAAATTAGTAAAAAAAATCGTTTTGAGTATCGGTACTGCAAGAAGTGAAATCGACCTGATTAGTTATCAGCAAGCACATTCCAAACGTCAGAGTATTTGCGCTGCATTAGGATTCTTGCCTGCGCAGGAATGACGGGTGCGAAATTGAACCTGCAGCGTTGTCCGGCGGCACTCGAACGTAAAAGCTCTCGTCATTGCCGGCTTTGACCGGCAATCATAAAGTGCCAGACCATCAAAATTACTGCCTGCAAAAAATGACGCGGCCTACCTATGGCATTTTTTTAAACCCTTCCGATTTCACTTTCCACTTTCCGTCTTTCGGAAATCCGGGATTTGCTCCCGCACTTCCATCCCATCCACCAGCCATCATCGCAACAGCGATCAGCACACCTCCGTTACCGGGAAGATAAATACGTAAACGCCCATCCTGATAATTATGCCCGTTTTTTAAATAGGTATTCGTTTGGATCTTCATAAAAAGCGCGTCGATAGCTTTGTTTGGATTTCCTAAACGGGCGGCAGTCATCGCCGCCATCGGAAAATCCCAGCCCCAGGTATCGGGCCATTGCCAAACCTTCCAAACAGTATCAAACGTACGTTGCATGGTAGATTTATCTAATTTTGGAGATGCCGGAACCATACCTAAAGCCCCAAGTACCGAGGGATGATCCCGCAACCACTTCTCATTTGTAAATGAATCAGGGTTATCCTCGGTAGATAAATACACCCCGCCAGCCTTTGGCAAAGGAGCCAGTTTAGTAATCACTTTATCCCATTCGGAGTCGCGAGCCATTCCTAATCTTTCACGCCATTTTTGTGCGATTCTGAGTGCCCAATCCCAATAAGCTAATTCGTAGGTTGGGTTGTAGGTATCTTCGGCTTTAAAAACTTCCTGGGCCGGAATGAGCCCTTTTCCAAGGTTATACCTGTTTTTCACACTATCGTAGGCAGGAAAAGAAGCCATAAACTCTGCGGTGCCAAATACAAGGTCTTTATATTTTTCCAATACTTCTTTGCTGCCTTTATCGCGATAAGCCAGTTCGGCCATGTAGATGGGGTGAGGTTGCTGCCAAATAATAAACGCACCAACGGATGAGGGGCTCTCAAGTCCTTCATGGTCGGTCATTTTTTGCCAGCGATATCCTTTGAAACCCTGCCTTTCGGCAATCTGCCTGGCGGGTTCTTTCACATTGAAATACCAATCGAGCGTTTTAGTCATTAGTTCTGGTCTGTTCCATAAAGCGAAATGAACAGCATGCCACCAATGCATTTCCAGGTGAGGTTTGCCAAACCAACTGTTAAATGTCAAACCGGTTTCTTGCGGCGGAAATGATCCGGCGCATTGGATTTTTGTAAGGTATTGAGAAGTAATTACACGGCGTTCGAGTTCTTTCGCCCTCGGATCTAAGCTGCCGGTAAAATCAATAGCAGCGCCGCTCATCCAAAACTTTTTCCAGTTAACGTTACTATTTTCTTTGGTAGTGGAAAAATCGGGAATTGCCTCGATTTGAGCAGGGGAGAACAGGCAGCTTAATTCAAAACTCTCAGAACTTTTATCAGGTGTTAATTGAAAATAATGAGGCGTTGAAGTGGCTTTGAGGATCGATTTAGTATTCCACTTTAGGGCAGTGTAGTACGTTATACCCTCCAACTGGTGCCGAATAGTAGCACTCGTTTCGGCAGGGTTAATTACTGCGGTTTTATGCTTCTCATGATTCTTATAATTTACGCCCTCATCCAAAAAATCGGCGGTTGGGTAAGGATAACGAAGTTTCACTTTAAGCCTTCCCATGCGGATGAGACCTGAACTTACCTGAAAAGAAACCAAATCAAAATCCTGGTGGCCGATGGTTATCACCTTAACCGGGATATTTTCTACAGTAAAATTGCTGGTTAGTTCTCCTGTCCACATGTTAAGTGTCTGGCGAATATTTTTGATGTCGGCCGGAGTAGCCAGCGAACCGTTGGCTTTATAAATATCGAAGCCTAAATTACCCAACTGTAAACGGTGAACGCTTTTTCGGAACCAATCCGCAGCGTTTCGCTTACGCAAGGGCTCTGAGTATTGAATAGCATAAGAAGACTTTTTTCCGTTAAGCGTGTATTCCCTTAAGGTTTCATCAAATTTAAAACCTGATGTATCTTTCCACCTGTTCCAGCCCCACTCCGATTGGGTACCGAGGGAAACACCTTTCGCATATCGCTCCGGGAAAGTTTGAAGCCCTGTTACATCTGCTGTAAACGCAAACTTTCCGTTTCCGAGAGATAAAGACTCGAGCGAATCAACACGTGTATTAACGATGTTATGCCGTTGCACAAGTGCCGGACGGTTTATGGGTTGAGCCTGGCATATAGAGAAGCAAGAGATAAGAAGCAGGAGGCAAGAAGCTGTGAGCTTGAAATATAAGTTCGGCCTGGACCACTTTTCGCTAGGTTTTACTATCATAAATAAGGGTTAATATTAGCTTATTGATCATTGACTTCAGTACCAGCTATCTCTTCAACGTTAAACTCATCAGTCCGATAACCACATCATTTGCCAGAGTTTTCAGTTTTAATTCTTTAAGTTCTTTATCAGGATTTAGAGGCAAATCTAAAACCGTTGCCGCACCGCCGTCAATTCCGTAACCGGAAAATCCTTTGATGCTATAAAATTTCGTGAATTTGCGGGTCACCTCAGCTGTTTTAAGGCTTACCCGATATGGCCGGGGATAATCCGTTGTAAACGCAAACCCGTCTACATAATAATCCTGCTCTATGGGCCACCATGTTTGAGGATTTCTTAAAGCCAAACGCTCAGAACTTCCGTCGGTATAGTAAACCAATACTTCGCCATTATCAAGCCTTGATTGCATGGCGTTGGTAGAACCGGCCATCAACAGATAAGCATGAGATGACTTCCCGTTTAAAGGGATCTGTACAGAATCAGGATAATTATCCCACCGTGAGGTAAACACTATGTTCTTTTTAGAAACTTCCGACGGCGTTTGAAAGGGCACCCCGTTAGGGATACTGATTTCATTTTTAGATGAAGCCGCGCTTCTCAAACCCGAATCATCAATATTTGCGGTTGTTAGCGGATAGCACCAGTTCCCTATTCCCTGTAAAGGAAGCTGAAGGGTTGGCGAAACCGGACGCGGTGAGAGGTATTTATTCTTAAAAATATTAGTCACCAAATCGTTATGCACCGAACTTAGATCAACTTTTTGAAATTTTGCTCCGGCATCCGGCTTAACAGACCAATTGATGATATTTTGTTCTACATGATGCTGGTTCCCGTAATCGAAGGCTACAATATTGGTGCCCGACGCAAGGGCAGAGTTTGGGATTTTCACCTCAACAGAAGAACCTGCCGACAGGTTTATTTGCTGGGTAAATGCCCCCCATCCTTTGTTAACCCGTAGCGTTCCTGAAATTGCCGGTCCGCTATTTTTCAGAGTTAGCGACAACCCGCTTTGAGTTTGTTCCTGTTCGGCGATAATCTTAACAGGCTCTTCAATATCAATATTTACCGGGGCCCACCAGGTAAAATCACCTTGCTTCAACTTAGCGAATATGGTTCTGTGCCCGGCTTCGCCCTTTACGGTTCCAGTAATGCCATTGTTAACTACTTCTTCATTTTGAAGCACGTTTTGGGGATCGAAAATTTGCTGAGCCTTTGCATTCTCAAACCCAAGGTTTAATACAGTGTTTGAGGCATAGCTTTTCGGAGAAGACTTCAGGATTTCAGCCCCCGCCCAATCCACTACAATTGTATATTTCGCTGCTTCGGGTGCTGTAATCTCTAACTCTGGAGTTTCAATCGATGATTCTATAGCTCTCCAATTTGCTTTTACACCATTTACCGTAACCGACCGCACAGATTCGCTCATGGCTTTAAGCTTGAGTCGAAGTTTCATAGAAGTTGGAAATTTAGGCGTAATGTAATACGTATCCGACGACCCGGCTCTTTTAAAATCGAAAGATATATCCGGAACATTTAATGAAGCATATTTCCAGTCTTCGGGGAAACCCGGACGAATTGTTAAGGTATCCGCAAGAGCATTAGGAAGTACTCCGTACAAACCTTCAACAAGGCTTCGGCTTACCATTGCGATGGGATCAGCAAAATCACGGTAAAGCTCACCACGGATAGCATCATAAAACGACAATTGTTCGAAACCACCCGGACTGGAGCTTAAATACATGCTCTCAATCATCATGCTTTCAAACAGCTTAAATGCTTCACGAGATTTTCCTCCCTGCCAGTAGGCCAGGGCCGTATGCAACACCTCGGCCATAGCCACATTATTTAAAGACCAGCTGTAAGGTTGCCAATTTGTGGTTGGAAGTACATAATAATCCTTATCAGGCAGTCCGGCAGCTTTTACCGGAATTTTAGGAATCTCAGTGTCAATATATCTTAGCGCCTGATAAGCCTGAAAAGCATCGGGAACATCCGAATCGAGTGTATGATAAATTGTCCAGAGTCCGCTGTAAGGATGCACGAGTTTTAAACCCAGCAGGTCTTTATACTCTGCATACCAACCTTTTCCAGGAAGCCATAAATGTGTATTTATCGCTTTTAATATTTTATCCGCTTCTTGCTGATATGGAGCCGGATCTTCGCCAATAATTCCAGCAAGCTTTGCTGCCAGTTTATTAGCACGGTAGTTATAGGCCGAAGAATGAGTTACGCCGCCGCCGCTGTATTGCAGAGCGTCGCTTGCCCAGATGGCGCAATAAGCATCATACAAGCCGTCGCCATCCATATCAAAATTGCGTTTCTCCCAAACAAGATGACGTTTAATAGCGGGCCACATTTTCTTTGCGAAGGCGATATCGCCGGTCCAGTTAAAATGGCTCAGCATCTGGTCAAAAAACACCAGATTCATATCGTAGTGATGGGGAACTTTGTTATTATTCGGATTACGGGAAATATAACCGCGGCTAAACATTGCCGTACCCATTACTTCTGCCTGCCGGGCGAAGTTTAGTGCAGTATCTGGTACAACCGGACCAGTTTCCGGTTCGAGCACCTGAGACTTTTCGTAGGCGGCAAAGTGCATTTTAGCTCTGTCGTGCCAGCCCAGCGGATCGGCAAGAGACGCTCCCCTCCATGCGTTTAAACGCATGCGCCAGGCTATGGCTCCGTGAAGAAAAGAGGGATTTTCCCAAACTCCGTCTGCTGCCACGGCCAAAGCAGGCCCAAGCGTATTTAGATACGGATCGGGGGTATTAATAGATACCCTGCCGGTTAATTTAACCCGGGCAACTTCTGCCTTATTGAAATGCTGAGGAAGCAGAGAATAATTGACCTCGGGTTTACTTCCAGGACTCTGAATGAAAAAGAAAAACTCCTTTGCGGCCGATGATGAGATACGACCGGTTACAACGGGCTGCTTTACTGCTGTTGATTGGGCCAGGCTTAAAGGCGATTCCTGTTTGGCCGCATCAGCAAGGGCGAGTTTAGAGCCCAATGGAAATAAGCCGTTTATTTGCTTTTTCGACTCTACTACACCCTTTTCGCTACTCCCGGTCACATGCTGAATCTCGTAGCGTTCTGCCTCAGATAACACCCGGCCAGAGCCGAAACTCAGAGAAAAAGCATTTTTATTAAGCTTAATGGAATTGTCGTTACAATATTCGGGTTTAAGGTAAAAAACCGACTCAGGATCGGCACCGATATCGCCATCACGCGAGAATTTTTTTCCGGTAGCTCCGCCAAAAGTCCAGAACAGCTCAACCCCTTTGGGGGTGCCTGTGAAACTGGTTTTAACGATTATCCCTTCGCCGTCGGCTTGAGCCAAAACAGAAAGATTAAGAGTTCCGGAACCCAAAAGCGGATCCGTAATTTTGTAGAGCATCATTCCGGGACGGTAGCGACTTTCAATCTGCTTCGCGTTAATGATCCATTTGCTAGTGTTACCAGAAATAATTCCGAATTTCAGATTTCCGCCCATTCCCGGAAGGTAAAGCGCAAACTCGGGAAGATCACCCGCCTCTACCCTGAAAGCCGTATTCGTGCCATAAATGGCCCGATTAAAACGTTTTTTACCGTTTACCAGTACAAAGTCTTGTCCGTCTGGCCGGTAATGAATAAGGCGGGGTTTAGCATGCCATAAAGTATTATCAGTACTTTGTGCTGTCAGGGTTTGAATAGAGAAAAGTGCGAGGAATAATAAAACACCTCTGAAACGCATAGTTAACATCTGAGTATAAGTTATTTTAAAGAGTCGGGAACGGCCCACAATTTACCGTTTATGTGGACATTTTCAAACTGGAGATTTTTTACATAATCAATTTTAATCGGAGTTTCAACCCCGCGAATGTTCCAGTTAATCATTCTTAGATTTTGAACTGGAGAGTCTTTATATGCTCGTATAAATAAGCCATATTCGCCTCCTTTTTCCACATCCAGATTTTCAACCCAAACATTTCTGATAGTTGGTAAATGTTTACCCGGAACTTCGTAAAACATGTTAAACGTTACGGCGGCATCTTTATAGGTACCCACCTTGGTATCTTTCATAAACACGTTTTCGATTATTCCACCACGGCTCGAGCTTGTTTTAAATCGCAGCGCACGGTCGAGTTCGGGGCTGTCCATCGAATTATTTATCGCATAAATATTTCTGGCTCCGCCGGATATTTCACTCCCGATCACTACTCCTCCGTGTCCTTCTTTCATGATACAGTTTTCTATGATATGATTTTCGGCAGGGCGGGCTATTCGCCTTCCGTCCTCATCACGGCCCGACTTTATTGCGATACAATCATCACCGGTATCAAAGTAGCAGTTCCTGATAAGCACGTTTTTGCAGGATTCGGGGTCAACGCCGTCATTATTAGGACCATGTGTAATAATTTTTACATTTTCGATCGTAACGTTCTCACACAGAATCGGGTTAACATTCCACATGGGCGAATTCAAAACTTTCACATCCGAGATGAGTACGTTTTTGCAATTGTATGTCTGGATAAGATTGGGCCTTAAATAGTGGCCCGGGCCGAAGATCCGGGCTTCAGGATCGGTTTGTTTATGATTCAAATCATGTAAAGCAGCTCTGGCCGCTCTTTGATTGGGCATTCCGGCTTTCCAGCCATAAGTTGCCGAACCATTCCAGTTCCACCAGTTATTATTGTCTGCGTTTCCGTCGATAATTCCGTTTCCGGTTATGGCAATGTTCTTCTGTCCGTTTGCATAGATAAGCGGAGAATAATTCATCAGTTCCATTCCCTCCCATCGTGAAAACACCAGGGGCAAATAATCGTTAGGATCGCGGCTGAAAAGGATCTTAGCACTATCAACCATGTGAAGATTGACATTGCTTTTTAAATGTATGGCGCCAGTTAAAAACGTCCCGGAAGGAACAACTACCCTTCCACCCCCTGCCTGGGTACATGCTTCGATCGCTTTTTTAAATGCCGCAGTATTTTTTGTTTTCCCATCGCCCACAGCTCCGTAACTGGTTATCAAAAAGTCTCTGTCGGCAAATTCAGGAGCTACAATTTTCTTTCTCAACTTTTCCATTTCCGCCCATGGTTCTGATGAGTTTTTCCATACGGTTGCTTTCTTAGTAGCGCATGAGTAAATAAACAAAAGAATTGCTGCTGTTGAAATTAAGCCTGCCAGCCTACGAATACGTATCGAAATGCTCATTATGTATAATAAATTATGATTTTATTTTAAAAACAAAAGGTGAAGCCGTCATATATTTTCCACCTTGAGAAGTTGTAAACAGGTAAGTTGGTTTTCCGTTTATAAAAAGAAGTTGGGGCCGCTCGAACCTGCCATACTTTTTTAGATGTGCCGGCGCAGGGGGTTCCTGCACATATTCTTTAACCGGCTTAAAAGAGATCTCCGGCTCGGTCCAGTTTAATCCGTCTTTTGATTCCATGATAAGGCCCACATCGTGGCTGTACACTCCCATATCGCGGGCAAGTAGTTTAAACCGGCGTTTTTCGTACCAAACGTAAGCGTCTTCAAACTGCCGGTTGGCCCCTTTAACAGAAAAGTCTATCACCGGTTTATCAGAATACCGCAGGTATGGCCCTTCCAGCTTATCTGCAACCGCTAAACCATACTTGCGGTTACCCCTGATGAGCGGATCTTTAGAATTATAATAATCGTTATTATTCCAGGATTTATAATACAACCAGTATTGGCCGTTCGGGTGTTTTACGAAAGCTGGATTAGTGGTGCAATGATCGTCCCATGAACCTTCCGGTCCCGCCTCTAAAAGTGGCTTATCGGGTCGTTTCCATGGCCCGTTTAAGGAATCTGAAATTGCCAGACCTATTCTCTTGGTGTTTGTTTTACCATTTGAGTTGCCCATAAAAAACAAGCAGTACTTACCATCTACAAATTGTATATGCGGATTATGGCAAGTTGTAGCATCCCAATAACCTTCGCCTCTGGGTGCTAATACGGTTTCAACATATTGATAGGGGCCTTCAGGTTTATCAGCAACGGCACGGGCAATCTCGCAACTGTTAATCCATCCTCCCATTCCTTTTTTGGATGACCAACGTGAATAAAACAAATGAATTTTACCATCAGGAGCCTGAATAGGACTATTACACCACACATAATAACCTTCTGACTCTAATACCCGGCCGACGGGCCTTAACTTCTTTGCGAAAGACGACAGGTTTTCCTTTAAATAATTTGCCGCAGCCAGCACAGACTCGCCTATCATTCCGAGAGCGGCTACTAAAGCAATTCGTGATATAAAACGGCGCCGTTTCATTATTGGTTATAGGGTAAATTTAAAAGATCCAACGTATTCGAACACTGAACTACGGGTAACGATCCTGTTCGTAATTAAAGTTTCCTTAATTCCTAACAATCTCATTTATATACTCTTCAATATTAGTAAAACCATCTTTATCCGCATCGTCCTTGTCGTCTGCCTTTTTAGGATTAAGCTTATTTTTCTTCTCCCACACATCGGGCATACCATCTTTGTCTGCATCGTTTAAAGACTTTCCGATTTTAAGTATACCAGGCCCTTTCTCAGGATTTTCTTCTTCGCTGCTGATTATTTTTCCCTCTTTCCCGAGAGATTTTACTGTATTTACCAATCGGGTATCCACCTGATCCCGACGTAATGAGGCACCGGAGTTCGCGATAACAAACTCGTAGGCTTTTTGAGGCTCAAGCATCGTTACTTTTGGATAGTCGTGAGCGGTGGACAGCCAGTCTACCACAGTATATTTTTCCTTTGGGATATCGGCTCCGTCTAATTTCCCATTCCTGTTACCATCATGAAAATTTGAAGCGGCAAAAATATGGAAATTAGTATTTCCCCGAGAAAAAGGTGATGAGCTTGTTTGGGGGCCATCGATAAAGTAATTATTCAAAACGTTTGCGTAGGAGTTGGATTCTGAATCGCCCAGAATGTAGCCTCCAACTCTCCAGTTGTAAATAACGTTATTGATGTACTGATTTTTTCCTTTAACCTTAGGGTTTCGTGTGTGATTGTTAACGTACAGATTCCTCAGCAGGCTGATTCCTCCTGTGGTTTGAATTAACCCGCCTGCCGAGTGCGAATGAAGTCCTTCGGCTATAATGGAATTTTGAATCGTCACATCCGATACCGTTCCGCTAACCGAAAACGTTTCATCTCTTCCCCAGGATACTGAAAGATGATCGAAAATCATGCTCGAGCCTTCGGATATTGTTACCGCATCCGCACCCTTCTCTCCGTTTACCCCCATCCTGATTCTTAAGTATCTTGCTATAGTATTGTTAGCCTTTGAAAACGACACACCGTTTCCATAAATAGAAATCCCGTCGCCCGGCGCAGTTTGGCCCGCAATAGTAAGGTTAGGCGAAACCTGAACCCGTGAATTTATTTTAATTACTCCGGCTACATCGAAAACCACAATCCGCTTAGGCTGGCTCACGGCATCTCTAAACGAGCCCGGCCCCGAATCGTTAAGATTAGTTACATGGTACACCACTCCGCCTCTTCCGCCAGCAGCGAAACGCCCAAATCCTTCAGCTCCTGGAAAAGCCAGTTGCTGAGCATGGGATGTTACTACAAGAGAAACAACAAACAGAAGAACTAAATGGCTTTTCAACATCATTGATTGTTATGGATTAACATTTTTCGATTGAGTAACCACTATCTTACTATTATCTTTTGCCTTAATCGATACCTTATTAAAAGACCAATCCAGGGCATTTTTAATAGAACCGGCATTCGCCGCTGTAATATCAACATTGTTAAAATTAAAGTTCTTTAAGGGCTCCTGATCCAGGCCATCGGCAAAAATTGCCTTGCGGGCACCGGTTACTTTTATGTTCGAAATGAAAATATCTTTAAAATGAGGAATCCCTTTTTCGGGATCTACTTTTGCGACCATCTTTTTCCAATGCTCCGGAACGGTATTAATATCATAACCTGCAGGAAGAGTGGAATAACTGTAAGCAGGATTCCAATTTGGAGTTATCTCCAAAGCAGTTCCAACGTCAGTCATCTCCAAATTATCGATATAAATATCTTCAATAGTACCTCCACGATTGGTTGCCGATTTAAAACGAATACCAACTCCGGTTCCATTGGCTTTCAAATTTTTTGCCAGAATATGCCGCATACCTCCCGAAGGTAATCAAGCCACCTCCTTTACGCGAAATACAATCGCGGATCACGATATATTCTGCCGGGCGGTTAACACGTAATCCATCCCAATCGCGTCCTGCTTTTATGCAGAAATTGTCATCATTACAATCTATATCAGAGTTTTTAACCAATATCCAGGATGAAGAATCAATATCAACCCCATCTGTACTCGGGCCATGGCCACCAATGTTATTTTGAATAGTGATTCCATCAACGGTAACGTATTTCGAATACAGCACATGAACCGTCCAAAAGCCGGCCTGCTGAAATGTAAGTCCTTTAACAAGGATATTTTCAGATTCAGATACTAACAAAGTTCTGGGGCGCTTGGCATCATAATCTACAATCCAGCGCAGGTTTTTAGGTTCGTATTCTCGTCTTAATGCCCAGTAAGAATCCCAAAAAGGCTTTCCCTGTGCATTAACTATACCCTCGCCGCTTACCCCCGCATTTTCCTGTTTTATGATATTTATTAAGGCAGCGGGCCACTTCATTTCAATTCCGGCCACACGGGTGTCTATATCGGGGTAATCCTTTATATTCTGACTGCCCAGTATTTCTACACCTTTATCAACCTGAAGGAAAACATCTTCCTTTATAAACAACGAACCGGTTAAATATTTACCCGGAGCAAACACTACTTTACCGCCGCCTTTTTTTGCGCAGGCATCAATAGTCTTTTGGATAGCTGCGGTATTAAGGGTTGTTCCGTTATTTACAGCACCATAATCCTTCACATTAAAAACCCGATTTTTGATCTTCAATTTTCTTATCCCAACTTTCGAAGCCCAGGCAGGATCTGCAGCTTCTACTTGCAAAACACTGAAAATCTGCAATAAAAGAAACAGTAAAAAATGCCTTTTCGCTATGTGTGTCATATCCTATAGTGTATTCTTTTCAACGCCCAAAGCGATTTTCCTTCTATCGACGGAAATTAATTCGAATCTGGCCCGATAGCGTTAAATTGGTTGCTCAAGGATAAAAAAAAATCGGGGATGTACTGTCATGTACAGCCCCGATAATAGATAAGTATTTAGTAATATGTTAGTTACTTATTGTTTGATAACTTTGAAAGACTCACTTGTCCCTTCCTTTAAAATTCTGATAAAATAGCTGCCCGCAGTTAAATTGGCTCCTGTTTTTATTTCGTCCTCAGCTTTTCCTTTCTCCAGTTCTCTGCCTTGCTGATCGAAAATTACATACTCAAACTTACCGTCCGAACTCAAAGTAAAAGCACCGGACGATGGGTTAGGGTAAACAGAAGAGGCCTTCGCTTTAACTTCTGCACCCAAAACAGCAAGCGACAAGGAATTTCCTTCATTAATTCCCATCGTAACGCCCGAACAACTTAAAACCGTAGGGTTATTTCCGGTCACTTTCAGATAATCAATATTTGAAAGGCCGGATGCGGTGGTACCTTCCAGTCTAATGGTATTTTGACCCGCGCTTAGGGCCATGCTTATCGAAACTTCGGTCCAAGTGGTCCAGTTTGTAGTTGCGTTAAAATCGATAGTTGCAACCACTTGGGTTCCGTTAACTAATAATCTTCCGGGCCGGTTGGTACCGCCTCCGTTAGCGTGTCGCCATGCTAAGGTGTAGGTTCCTGCTGCAGGTACGTTTATTCTCCAGGTTACACCGGCATTTAAAGCATTGTTGGCATTGGCAAAGCCAGTTCCGGTAAAACCGGCATTGTTATTATCTACTGTACCCTGCACACTGCAAAAACCTGTAGTGTTTTCCTGGATAGTGATGCTAGCTCCCGGAAGTGGATTTTCACCAGTAAGGTAATTCAGGTACTCTTCCAGATTCGTGTACCCGTCCCCGTCGATGTTTCCATTATTATCTGCCACACTCGGGTTAGTTCCGGCTGCCGTTTCCCAATCATTCGCCATCCCGTCATTATCCGAATCGGCGGGCGCAGTACCTCCGCTAATAGTTCCAACACCATTCATGGGGGCATTATTTTCATTGCTGATAGTTTGGCCGATAGTTCCTACAGATTGAAGCTCCTGAAGGAGTCGGGTATCCGTTTTATCACGGCTTTTATTATACCCCGCATTGGCAATTACATAACTGTAAGAAGCCTGAGGCGTCATTTGAGTAACAGTAGGATACGCAAAAGGAGTAGTTTTCCAGGTAACCGGGCCATAACTCGCCTGCGAAAGCACCGCTCCGTTTAACACCCCGTCTACATTCGAATCGTAATAATTATTTGATGCGTAAATATTAAAATTCGCATTACCGCCACTAAAAGGCTGGGCCGAGCTGTTCGGACCCTTAATAAAATAGTTGTTAGTCGCATTAGCTTCCGATAGGCCGTCAGAATCGCCTTCAATATAGGCAGATGCCACCCAATTGTAAATCACATTATTTACAAACTGATTAACTCCTTTTACTTTTGGGTTTCTTGAATTATTGTCAATATAAAGACTCCTCAAAATACTCACCCCTCCGGTAGACTGCATTAATCCGCCTGTGGAATGGGTTTGCAAGCCTTGAGCAATAATGCAATTTTGGAATGTGAGGTTAAAAATTTGAGCCCCCGAATCTGGATTTACATCAATCGTTCCGTCTCTGCCCCATGATACCGATACATGATCGAACATCATGTTGTTTCCGTGTGCTATCGCAATGGCATCTTTACCACTTTCGCCATTAATACCCATCCGGATCCGAATATGCCGAACGATGGTATTATTTGCTCCCGAAAAGGCAAAGCCATCGCCATATACACAAATTCCCTGCCCCGGCGCGGTTTGACCGGCAATGGTAATATTATTTTTAACAATGATCCTGGAGGTAATGGTAATAAGGCCCCCGACAGTAAATACCACTGTTCTGTTGGGCTGACTTACCGCATCTCGTAAGGAACCGGGGCCAGAATCGTTCAGGTTAGTTACTTTGTAAACGGTACCACCACGGCCTCCTGTTGCAAAGCGGCCGAATCCTTCGGCGGTAGGAAAGGCAAGCTGCTGTGAGATTGCGGGTAAGCCCGAGATTAAGAGGGCTCCGAAGCTGAAATAGCGCAACTGCTTCTTAAAGCTGACATAAATGCCTGGTCGGTTTTTTTTCATAAAGATTGGTTTATATGGTTTATTAATTAAGAAATTAACACGGGTCTTATTATGAAAATACAGCGACTAAAGAAACACACAACCGGCAAAGTCTGAGAAGATTTTCATAGGGCCTGATTAATGTGCGCAGGCTACACATATATTACAGGTTACAGATTCACTGGCAGGTGTAACTGAATGGTTTATAATATATTCAACGTTAAAAATAAATTTCGGAAAAACTATCACGAGCTATCCTGTATCGCTTTGACAATAGTTAATCTACTAAGTATATTGTGCGAAACCGGAAGGTAAATAGGTAGTTTAAGTAAATAGCCTTGTTGTTTTTTTAAAAGGGTACTCCCGTGTTTCTACCTGCTGTGGCCCGGCTATCCGCTGTAGTTTTTATTTAGCACCGGCTTTTACCCACACAAATAAAAAGCTGCCGCTTCTATCCGGCTTAAAAACTCAAAGATGGCCTCTGTAAAACCGGCAACTAATTATTTGTTGGCGGGAGAGACACCAGCAACGGCGGAAGAAACACCAACTTCCAACAAGATGAGCCAACAACAATGGAAATTCGGTAACTTTAAAACAAACTAAACCCGAAATCTTCAGAACACTTATAGTGTTTCATAACCGGAGAGAAGCCTCTTAAACATCATGTCGTTGCCGCTTCGGAAAAACCAGCGAAGCCACAATACTCAGGGTTAAAATCATCATTATAATAATCAATGAGTGTGATGTTGTAAATCCCCAACTCTGCAACCAATGATGTCCGAGCATTTTCACCCCAATAAATACCAGCAGAAAAGCCAAACCAATTTTCAAATAATGGAATTTATGAATGATGTTCACCAATAAAAAGAACATAGACCGTAAACCAAGTATGGCGAATATATTTGAGAAGAAAACAATATAGGGATCTTTGGTAACGGCAAAAATAGCCGGAATAGAATCAACGGCGAAAATCAGATCGGTAAACTCAACAATCAACAACACCAAAAATAACGGCGTTACCAACCGCTTTCCGTTAACACGGATAAAAAACTTATTCCCTACAAACTCCGGATGAATAGCAAAGAATCTGGAAGCAAAACGTACAACCTTATGATTCTCGGGATCAATCTCCGTTTCGCTGTTTCGCTGAATAAACATCATAATTCCGGTGTACACCAGAAATGCTCCGAAAACGTATAAGATCCATTCGAACCGGTCTATCAAGGTAGCTCCTACAAATATAAAAATGAAGCGCATTACCACCGCCCCTATAATCCCCCAAAACAATACCCGGTGATAATATTTTTCGTTCACTCCAAAAGCACCGAAAATTAATACCATCACAAATATATTATCAACTGAAAGCGCATACTCGATTACATAACCGGTAAGAAACTCGATGGCCAGATTTTGCTTGTAGAGCTGAAGGCTGCCCGCAAAATCATTCGGGTTAAGCTGTATGTTATGAAGATGCGCCTTGGTAACTTCCTGTAAATGAGCAAAATTCTGAATACCGTGTAACTGCTGACCTTCTGTAAGTAAAATAAAGTAAAATCCAACTGCGAACGACACCCAGATAAAGCTCATTATTGCGGCTTCTTTCAGCTTAACAACATGATCTCTTTTATTAAACATGCCTAAATCGATAGACAGCATCAAAATGATGAAGATCAGAAACCCTCCAAAAAACACAAGTTCGTTCGACATAGATTATTTTTTACGCTCGGTGGTAAATCTTACCAGTTGCTCCAGAGCTATTTTCGCCTCATGATCGGCGAAGGAGTTTAACACTTCAAAAGCTGCTTCCTGATATCGGTGCATCTGCATTTCCGCATAAGCCAGTCCGCCGCTATTTCTTACAAAATGTATCACTTCCTGAACTTTCTGAGCATCCTCGTTATGATTTTTAACAAGGTTGATAATACGATGTTTTTCCGCTCTTGAAGATTTACTTAAAGCGTAGATTAAAGGAAGTGTTATTTTTTTTTCTTTAATGTCAATCCCAAGAGGCTTTCCCACATCATCAGTTCCAAAATCGAATAAATCATCCTTTATTTGAAATGCCATACCAACGTTTTCGCCAAAGAGTCGCATTTTCTCGACTACTTCTTCTGTAGCTCCGGCTGAAGAAGCACCCACAGCGCAGCAAGAGGCAATTAGTGATGCCGTTTTCTGCCTTATAACTTCATAATATACACTTTCATCGATGTCAAGCTTCCGGGCTTTTTCCATTTGAAGTAATTCCCCTTCACTCATTTGCTGAACCGCGTGATTCACGATCTGTAATAAATTATAATCGGAATTTTGAAGTGAAAGGTGCATTCCCTTGGCGAGTAAGAAATCGCCGACAAGTACAGCGATCTTATTTTTCCACAGAGCGTTTACCGAGAAGAATCCTCGACGCTCGTACGAGTTGTCTACAACATCATCATGAACCAGGGTTGCGGTATGGAGTAACTCCACAAGAGCGGCCCCACGATGGGTGGCCTCCGAAATGCCACCCGCAAGACTTGCCGAAAAAAACACAAACATAGGCCTGATCTGCTTTCCCTTCCGTTTTACGATATAATGCGTTATACGGTCGAGCAATGGCACAGAACTTTTCATTGAAGCTTTAAACTTATCTTCAAATAAATCAAGTTCTTTTTCTATGGGTTTTTTTATCTCGTCGAGCTTTGACATGAAGCTAAAATACCTGTTAATTATACCCTGCCGTGCATTGGTGCAAACATAGGCTAAAAATCGCAGATGTTAAACGAACAATTGTAATACCTGCCCGCCAATAATTATTTTAAAAAAAATTAAAATCTTCATCTTCTCTTCATTTTCCTCATCTAGTTTCGTTCTATCAAACAACAAATTAATAACACACATAAAATAATTACGAACATGAAAAAGATTACATTAAAAAACCTTTCATTCTTGGCATTAGCAGGATTTCTTGCTTTAACATCATGCGAAAAGCAAACTACCGAGCCCGAAATTAACGCAAATGAAGAAGGCAACGCCATACTGGTTGCTGAAGCCACAACATCATCCGAGGCGCTATACATAGTTAATGCGGTTCCTCCGGGATGTGAAAAAGACTCTGTAGCCAGCGGCGAATTACACGCTGCCATTAACACCTACCTGGAAGCTAATTACAATGGCTTTACTCATTTCAAGGCCTTTAAGGTAAAAAAGAAAAGCTCGCTTGAGGGTTATATTGTAGTAATTAAATACAACAATAAGCCTGTGGGACTTTTATTTAGTCAAAACGGATCATTTGTAAGGATTTTTGAGCAAAGGGAGCGCGGCGAAATGAAAGGAAAGGGCTGGAAGCACGGTGGCCGCTTTGACGGACGTGACGGCAAACACAGAGATACAATTGCTTTAAGTGCTTTATCTCCGACAATTAAAACCTACCTTCTGGTAACTTATCCTCAGGATACCTTATTAGCTGCCCATGCGGGAAGAAATGGTGACATTGTGGTTATCTCAGCAAACAATGGCCTTTATGCTACTTTATTTACTTCGGGCGGCGTATTTGTTAAACGAGCCCAACTAGTTTTACATGCTGGCAGAAAAACGGCAATTACACAAGCTCAATTATCCGCAAAAATTGCTACATATTTATTGACTACATATCCGGGTTATGTGTTTCACAGAGCTTATGAAGTTAAGATCAATTCAACTACCCAGGCTTATGTTGTTTTTATCGACTCGAACGAAACCAAGTATGCGCTTCATTTCGATGCTAACGGAAACCTGGTTAAATCGGTAGTACTGAGATAGTATCCCACACACATATATATACATAAACAGCATCCTTTTAATCTATGGATGCTGTTTTTATTTACACGAATGCTGCTGAGTCCAGGGGTCGTAAACTTGTGCCAATCTCTCACTGTTTACCTAACATCAGCAAGCACAATATCCTTAAAAACACCTGCTGTGATCTCTATTTTTCGCCTGTAAAAGCTCCGTTATTTCCATGTTTTCCACGAATTCTTTCTGTGTTACATTATTATCCTCTTCCGCTATATAAAAGTTCCATGCTTCAATAATTGCTTTTGGTTCAACATTACCTTGAGTTATCGAAACCACATATCAAATAATCTCTTCCCTTTCGTCTCTGATAGAGAGCATGCAATCATTTCCGGTTATCATCTCAGGCTTTTCTTTTTGTAGTCTTAATATTACAGGGAAATAATTCACTGTTTTTAAGTAGTCATTTATTGGATCGCTCAAATCCCACATACTCAAAACCTCTTAAATAACTTGTATGGTTTAAGACCAATATTAGCTTGTAAAGAAATTATTGAAAAGCAGGAGGTGTCTCTGATGAAATTGTATCAGTTTAAACATTTGAAAAAAACTGCGACCCAATCTACTGGCTATTAATCGATAGGAAACAATAAACCCGCCTCTATTAATATATGGCGGGTTTAGTTTAAGATCATTGCGGAGAAAGAGGGATTCGAACCCTCGGTACCCTTGCGAGTACACCAGCTTTCCAAGCTGGCTCATTCGACCACTCTGACATCTCTCCTTTGAAGTGTGCAAAAGTAAGAAATTACTCGATATTATTTGAAGGTCGCTCTCTTATATTTTAGCGGGGCGACTCTCGGCTTTGCCGGTAACAATTTGCTCGGTGTGACGAATAAACTACAACAATCTAATGCTCGGGATTTATTCTTCCAACGTATCCTCCTGAGGGATTTAAATTAATCGTTAATACAGATGGCGATACAACTCTGGCTTCTTCTAACTCTGCCCCGGCCTGCTTATTCTTATCATCTTTTACCGACGAAATATTGTAAGATCCTGTTTTCAGAAAAGCGGATAAATCAACTGTAATACTTTTCGCTTTATCTTCTCCGTTCATCGCCGCAAGAAACCATGTATCACCCTTGCGACGGGCATAAATGGCCAGCTCTCCGATTTTGCTTTGTGGCAGCACCCTGGTTTCGTCCCAGGTTGGAGGAAGGCTTTTAATCATTTCTCTGGCAGGATTATCAATAATACTTTGCGGATCGGCGCCTACACACAAAAAAGGCGTAGTGAATATTGCCATACTGGCTATATGGTGGGCCCAAGTAACCTCGCCCATTCTGTCGCCGAAATGGATGGGCGTATAATCTGCATGTCCGGCCAGGTACCGTGTAAAGGGAAGTACTGTATTTGCCGGAGCCCATGGCGGCCTGTTCTCTAATCCGCGAATAGCTTCTCTCGACATTTCGTTTGGCCAGGTTCGTGTTTCTCCGGTGGGTTTATTAGCGCCATGAAAATTAACCATCAATTTATGCTCGGCAGCATCGCGTAAAGCATCCTGGTAATACTTTATAATTGATTGCGGCTCCTGATCAAAGAAATCGATCTTAACACCCACAACACCAATCGCCCGACATTTCTTGAAAAACTCCCCGCGTTGTTCTGCTGTCTGTATGCCATCAATACCAGCCCGATTTGGGTAAGCTTTCCAGATCCAAATTTTTACACCTTTTTTGGCGGAATAATCCACTAACTCCTTCATCAACGCCCAATGATCACGGTCGCCATCTTTCCATCGGCCCCAGCCTTCATCAACCAGGTTGTATTCAAAACCCAGACTGGCGGCCAGATCAGAAAAAGCTTTCATATTTTCGAGGGTTACCGACCTTTTAACGGCCAGCCATGACCAAACACTTCGGCCCGGCTTTACCCAATCTGTGTTTGGCCCTTCCGGGAAAAGTTTTTTATCATAGGCGGGAGAAACATTCGAGATTATATCGCAATTGACAAGCGTATTTAAGTCTTTACCAATCTCAATAATCCTCCATGGGGTTTCAACTGTCCCCGTTTTATTTGCAACGCCTGTAAGATTAGCAATAAAGCCTCTCTTTCCGTCGGCAATTAGGGACATACCCGCGAAATCTGTTAATCCTCCTTCTGTTATGGCCATATACGCTTTATTACCCGGCAAAATAATAGTAGCCGGAGGGCCTATGAGCTCATCCCTTTTAAATTGTTCCGGAGTTTTCTTGGTATACCTGCCTTCGTAATGTTTATTGTTTGACTGCGACCAGATTGTACTTCCTGCCGGAATAACAAACGTAGTAGAGTCCTTTTCAACTACGGAGGCCCCCGTTTTATTAACTACATAGCGAAAAGCAACTCCATCATTAAACACCCTCACGTCTAACACAAAGGGATTTTTTGATGAATTAATTTTTATCCGTGCGGCTTTATATTTATTTGTGGCGATACTATGTATGCCACGAGTGGGATAGGTTTCATCCCCGGAGTACTTTTCTACTTTCCCAAGGCTTACATTCTGGCCTATAGCTTCACCATTAATTAACAAACCCAATCGCGAAGGCTCTATTACTGATGAATTATTATACACCACCGAATACATTAAAGAACCATTTTGATTTGCCGACAGGTGCATACTGATTTCACCATCGGGGCTCAATATCACGGCTGAACTGGTTCCCTCATTACGTTTAGACACTGAGCATCCGCTAACAATACTATTTACAGCTAACAGGAAAACAAAAATTTTATTAAAACTCATAATTGTGTTGTTAATTTTAAAGCACTCATTTACCGATAAATATTTTCCTCTGCCACTTATCCATCTTAAATAACTTCCCCACAGGTTCTAAAGTCGGCCATTTATCTTTAGTCATATACATGGGCTTGATATTTAATAATGAGGTTCCGAGTCTACGCATGATAAACCATAAAAGTGGGATCCTTCAACGATTAGTAAAGCATTCATTAAAACGAATGCCTTACTTAATCTATAAATTGGTTATTCAAATAAAAGCTAAACACTTAGCGTAAGTAGCAGCATATTATCAAAAACATAAGATTTATTATCCTGAACTTAATGCAGCCTTAATAAATTGGAATACAGGCCACAACAGCCCGTTTTGAAAATCTTCAATAAGGTTTATAATAGATATGTTACACTAATGCGTCACTCCGTCCCAGGTATCCGACCTAAAAGGATAAGCGGGGAAAAGGCCATTACTTAAATTCGCGTCCGAAGGATTGTCCTCCCAGGCATAACGCAGCGCTACAGGCTTCACAACTTTATCAGAAATAACTTTAACCGTATTTTTTCCGGTAATTCGCCCTTCCGCCCAATAAAAAACCTTGTCTTCTCCGGCAAGCTGAAAACCTTTAACCTTATCGCCTTCTTTAAGTTTCAACCCATCTTCCACCGAACTAAAATAAACCGTGATGGCATTCGTATTAACTTTCAGAGAATCGAAATGCGGCCCTGCATATGCCACTGGTTTTTTATAAGCGAGCTTTAGTGCGGCCAGCGAAAGCCTGCGGCCCACTTCCTGCTTATTTTTGCCATGTACAGTAAGCGAATCGCCGATATCAATCGCTGTAACCATAGCTGTGTTTGAGATTTTCCTTGCCATATCCTGCGCTTCCCGCAATTCGGCCCAGGTAGATCCTTCGGGATTTCGAAGCTTGGGATGAAAGTTGGCCAACTGAACATATAGCACCGGAAGCTCATGATCGCCAAATTTGCTCCGTAAATTGGAGATAAAGCGGGGCAAAAGGTCGCGGTATTGAAAAGCTCCGGGTGTGTTAGACTCTCCGTGATACCAAAGTACCCCTTTAACGCTAAACTGTGTTAAAGGCTGAATCTTCGCATTAAACGCGACCGAAGGAGATGTATTTACATTGAAGCTTTTTTGAGGTTTTTTATCCTGACTCGATTTTCTATAACCGATTTTGTAATTCCAAATGCTGCCAAGCGGAAAGATATGGGCCGCCGTCTTCATAAAAAAGTCGTTCGGGTGGCTGGCGAATCCGCCGTCTCCTTCATAATTACTCACCCTAAGAACAATCACGTTTTCGCCGGTTTTTAGCACTGATGAAGGAATTATGTATTCGCGGGGCTTAGTCCAACCATCCGGACTTGATCCCACCTCTTTTCCGTTCACAAAAGCGATATCACTATTCATTATAAACCCGAGATTTAATTTGGCATCTTCCTTCGTGTCTGCTTTGGCCAAAACCACTGTTTTTCTAAACCAAACTATACCATCCAGCTTAGCCATCTTTTTAATTCCTGAGTATTCCCAATTACACGGAAGCCTGATTTTTTCCCAGGAGCTAATATCATTTTTGGGCGATGCCCACACATATTTGCCAAACACTTTCCCTGTATCGGTATTTTCAAACTTTTTAAGCCATTCCTGGAACATCTTCATTTGCTGCATATTGAATTTAACCGTATCCATTAATGCGGTTAGCAGCGATTTTTTTTCGAGTACCGGATGCCCTTTAAAGCCTTCGGGACTTATCCAGGCTTCGATACCTGTGCCGGCCCAACTCGCGTTTATTAAACCTATCGGCACAGATAAGTTTTTGTTGAGGCTGCGGCCGAAGAAATAACCCACGGCAGAAAAATAGGCGGCAGACGCCGGATTACAAACCGACCACTGGCCGGCAGGATTATCCGCAGGTTTTAGTTCAATTTTGTTACCCAGAGTAAATAATCTTATTTGAGGGTTGTTGGCAGCCTTTACTTCTTCCTGTCCATTATTAGCGCCCAATAGCGGATACTCCATATTGTTTTGGCCCGAACAAACCCAAACATCGCCTATCAAAATATCAGTAAGGATAAGGATGTTAGAACCTGTAATCTTCATTTCGTAAGGCCCTCCGGCTTTCATAGCGGGAAAAACAAAGTTCCATTTACCGTTCTTAGCGGTAACAGCAGCCAGCTTTTTAGTATTAAATTCAATTTCCACTTTCTCACCCGGTGCGCCATACCCCCATAATTTTATGGGTTTATCGCGCTGTAAAACCATATGGCTGCTTACTAAAGAAGGCAACTTTATGGTGGCTTCAGCTTCCGCGAAAAGAAACAGGAAACAGGTGAAAAGAAAAATAGGCTTCATATAGCGATATAGGTCTAAAACATCCTACCGGGATATACTAAGCAAAGTAGTTAATTTTTTTGAAAAGCCTTTGATACACCGTATCCCGGAGAGATTAAAGCTTAAAAAAAGAGGTTGTCTCAAATTCGCTGTGGTCATCTAAAGGAGCCTGTCGAAAGATTGTTGCTACGAAGTCGAAAGTCCGCCATCTGACAGATAAGCCTGACGCCAAGAATCTAAATGTTACCAAATTTGAGACAGCCTCTTTTGAATTAGAAAAACAAGGTATACACTTTAAAACGTACAAAAATTCTGATTGAACGTGATTGTGCTGTTTTGTTTATGCTCCCTGTCGTAATACTTTGTTACAGACACGGTAATAATGTTGCCCTTTTTATAAAAGTCCATATCAGTCATTAAAAAATACCTCTTGTTCATATATTCAGTCCGCCCTATCTTTTGTGATCCCATTGAAGTGCCGCTGGCTGAAAACTTGTGTAAAATAAAGTCGGTATTCTCGGCCTGGGGGTTCTTTTCACGATTGGCTAACAACAAAATGTAGCCGTCGGCACAATCAGATATCTTTCCTAAAGCCAGGATCGTATTATCCTTGGGCGAGTACAACTGTTTGATAAACGGAAGATTTGTTATGTCTTCTCCTTTAAGCTTTTTTTCTCCGGGATGAATTTTATGAATGAACTCTATTTGCTCAAAGTTCTTCATAAACTCCTTAAACTCTTGTGAACCACTAATAGCGGGAGATGTTATAACCGCCTCGGGTAGCGGCTGCGACTTTTTAGGAGGGGTTTTGGAAGGCATAGTTCCGGCGAAAAGAATGTCGCTAATTTTGCTGCTTGAAGCCTTTTCTTTTTCAGGATCGGTTATACTTACATAATCAACCATCATCCGGCTACCGGCCGGACATTTAATTGCCAGACCGTCGCTAAACCAGGGCAAATTCTTTGCGCCATACACCACTACCCCGTTTATTTTAAACAGGTACTTCTCGCCCTCCTTTTTTATCTGAAGCAGATTATAGTCTTTCTGCTTCACCGATGGCGCGCTTAAGAAGTTGACAATGCTTTTGAGTTTACCGTCGTACTTGCCGATATAATACTTTCCTTCGTCGGCGTAGCCAAAAACGTAATACTGTTTTCCATCATCACTCATTCCCCAGCGAATTGCACATAAATCTGTATTGTCGCCACCCAAAAACACCATTCTCGCATTTATTTCAAAATCTTTCTCGCCTTTAAAATTTACATATTTAAAAGTCTGCAGGGCATTATCAGCCGTACGAATCACTAAATGACCGTTAGCGATGCTCATAGAATTCCCGTCGATAAATGCCCATTGCTGGCTGTTATTATCAAAAGCTTCGTAAAAAGGGATTTGGGCAAGAGCTACCTTAGTGCAAAACAGCACTATAGCAGTATAAATTATCTTTTTCATAACCACAGCCTAAAAAACTATCCCTATAGAAAAATCAATCCGTGTTGATTTATCTTTATTGGAGCCCTTATCCTGCAGGGTATTAAGCCTTATCCCTCCAAAAAGCTTCGATGTTGTGTATAGATCTGCGCCAACAGTAAGAAATGTAGGCTTCGGATATGGATTATCGCCGTTCTCAGCTTTAAGGTAAGAGATATCATACGTTGCGTAACCATCAACCCACATTTTCTTATTGATAAGATAGCTTGCCATTACAGAAGGTCCAGCGGTTAAAAAATATCCGTAAGGATCCTGGCGAAAATTATAAGCATCTTTTGTTTGAGAACCATAAATGTAATCGCCGAAAGATACCCCCGGTGAAATGAGTAACCGATCTTTAGCAACGATATTAACGTAATACTGCATCCAGCCAAAAAATCCGCCGCCATGCCCATGATCCGATCCGGTATTAGCTTTTATCTGGTCTTGCTCGTCATTAACTACTTTTTTTACATCTCTCACCGCCTTCGGAATACCGTAAAAAAAGTCGCCGAGTGTAGGGTTTTCATACCGCATCCGCTTCTGCCATTTCTTGAAATTATCGTCGCGAAGTCCGATGTTAATGGTCAATCCGCCATAGTTTCCATTATATTTTGTTGATACTGATGTTTGTCGTACATAGAGCTTAAACATATCAACGGTCATAGGATTATTACCGCTCTTCTTTTGGAGCGAAGCAAAAGTTTGGGCCTCTGAATATCCTGACAAGGCAATAAAAAAAATCAATAGTATATTCTTTTTCATGTTTTTTAATTTTAAGAACTGCCGCCGAACCAGCCGGACGGCAGTATCATCC
This sequence comes from Sphingobacteriaceae bacterium, assembly GCA_014380615.1. Taxonomy (GTDB): domain Bacteria; phylum Bacteroidota; class Bacteroidia; order Sphingobacteriales; family Sphingobacteriaceae; genus Paradesertivirga. Next base: position 136,438 of record JACMJM010000032.1, on the reverse strand, counting down.
AAGCTTCACCAAAATGTGAAGCCAGAATTGAGTGAAATTATTTATAGAATAAACCCCAACCGGCACCCATCTTTATATAAAAGCCTTCAACAGGCTTAGAGCCAATCTCGGTACTTATATTTAGCCGATGAAGAAAGGCCCGATAGTTTGGATGCTGCCTTTTTGTATAAGGGGCAACAACCCATAAAATACCTGCCCTGCCACCCAAATTGCCCGAGGGCAGTTTAGAATCGAGGAACGGATCGGATATGCTGCTTACCGGATAAAGAAGTACATCTGCGTAGAGCTTAAACAAGGCACCAGTGGGCGAGGGTTCGCTTTCGCCCTGCAACTGAGTTTTAATAAGGTGCTTATTGGTGGTTTGGATACCCGCATATAGCCCGGCTAAATTTAACTGGCCGCTTGCCGCCGCAACCTTTATACCGTCGGTTTTAATCCCGGTCGAAGAATAGTTAAGTCCTCCGCGCAGCCCTGTAGCAATTTTCACCCTGGCAGGTACTTCAAGATAAGAAACTGAAGTAGTTGTTGAATTTACTCCCGATGTACGGCTATAACTTAAAATTACACGTGTATTTTTAGTTTTTTCGCGCATTCTTAAGTTCAGAAAGGCACCGCCTTCTACCTGGGTGTATCCGCCCGGGCGAATGCTTACATACGAAGTACTCGCGTTTCCTTCGAAACCAATCCGGCTGGTTAGGCCATACGCCCCGCTTGCACCCAGGCAGATTGATAAGCCTGAATATTTGCCGCTGGGGATATACGTATCAACCGGAAGGATACTAAGCATTGTGTTAATCGCATCATCAGGATTGTCTGATGTTTTTTGATACCGTGTTGATTGCGCAAAGCTGGAAGTATACTGGCAGAGAGCTGCAATTGCCAGTATCAAGAGAGTTCCTCGTTTCATTTTACTTTAAATCAGCCTGCCAGGCATCAATACTTGCATTGGCGGCTGCAAGCAAATACGACTTAACTGTTGCTAAATATTTAGTCTCGTCAATATCCATGGTCCACTTAGACGAAGATGAGCTTGCTCCCATTCCAAACAGAGGAGACATTTTACCCTTTTTAGTTTGATACATCCCTTCTGGCCCAACCCAGCTATCATCGGCCTTTACGGGTTTGGTGTAACTAACACCGCCGCCCTTGGAAACGGAAGTACTCATCATTCCGCTAATTGCGAGGTTCGGTTCGGCCTCAATTTTGGCTTTGTTGGCGAAAGCGCCCCCACTTTTACCATAATTTACGTAGTCTACTGTATAATTAAAAACCAAAACGATAGCATCTATATCTCTGGCTACTTTCGGATAATACATACCGGCAGTTATCATATTATCGGTATAGCAAAGGAGTTTATCTTTTGGGCGAATTTTCACAACCTGGGCGTTTATTGTGTTATCTTGTTTAGGCTCCTCAACGGTATTTACCATTTCGCAATCTTTACTTGTTTTAGTTTTTACTTCTTCTCCGGTTAAAACCTGATATCCAAATAAGGTGAGCTTTTTAGTAAGTTCATCATACACCTCGGTTAGCATCTGCTGATATGCGTTAGGGTCTACACCACCAAAATCTACGGTCATGTGAGCGAAAGCCATATTTCCGCCAATTCCACCGCCAGATTTTGCTGTTCCTTTTTTCCTCACCAACTGCCGAACCGCCAGATCGGAGATGTAGATTTTCTTGGTTTCTTTTTGTTCTTTTTTACCACCGGCAAATTTGAAATCCGCGGATACTGTTTGGCCCATAAGGCTTGCCTGGCAAGCGATGAGACCGAATAAGATTAGAGTTTTTAAAATTTTCATGTTGCTTGAATTTGATATTCAAAGCTATGCCCCTGGAAAGGTGTTGTTTATAGCGGAACTACGGATTTGATCTACGTGGAAATACTGATAGAGGAAAAGGCATAAATAAAAAAAATGCCGGACAAGCCGGCATCAAACACTAAATTAAACAAAACAAAAAAGCTACCTGAATTTCAAACCTAAAAATCCTAAAGTGGGGTTACAGTTTTTGCACACTAAGGCATCGTTCTTAACCCCTCTTTTTAAAACTTCCCTTTTTTCTCGCTTCCAATAGAAGCCCTCGCCAGGTTTAATGCTTATAAAACCTGCGGTAGGTTCATGCAGCATTCCGGTATTACCTAGAAAGCCCATTGTTGCGCTCATTGTACGCGTGCCGTTATTGGTAATCTCTACATTGAAAACACAGGTAGTTCCAAAATGCTTAACTACTTTGAGACGGATTACGACGGGCTGGCCCATCATATCTACATTTAAGGGAGGGCCCCAAACATCTACGCTATCCGGAACTACCGAAGACACGTTTACTGTTTGAGATTTAACAGAACTGCTTACTACTGTAATTAGAAACAGCAGTGCTAATGATGATAAGATTTTTACTTTCATGGTTATATTGCTTGAATAATGTAAAGCTATTGCCTGGCAGGTTTAGGTCCGTCAGTAGAAATACTGATTTACATATCCCTACAAACACTTGTTTTTTTGCTTCGGAAGGCCTAAAATAAAACTATGGAGTAAGGCATACCTTATCTCGCAACACCAATTAGCGTCTAAATAAATAATGGGCTTGGGATTAGGGATCGGAAGCGGAGGATCTAAACTAATTTGTTGGCGTATGCGTATTTAACCAGGCCCACGGTTCCGGAAGAGTTGGTTTTCCGCAAGAGGTTTTTCCGGTGAGTTTCAACTGTCCGCTCACTTATAAAGAGCTTTCCGGCTATTTCTTTACTGGTTAATTCCTGCATCAACAACTTCAAAACTTCAATTTCCCTGTCTGTAAGATTGGGTCCCTCCTCGGCCTTTGAAATTCCCCTGATCAGGATCTTATTAATTTCGGGACTCCAATATTGCCCGCCCTGCTTCACCACCCTTACAGCCTGAAGCAATTCCTGATGAGTATACTTTTTCAAAACGTAACCATCAATCCCGGCAAGCAGCAGATCCTGTACAACCTGCCCGTCCTCATGCATACTAAGAACAATTATCTTTAAATCAGGGGCCATAGATTTCGCTTGCCTTACCAACTCAAGGCCATTCATATCTGGCATAGAGTAATCAGTAATCATTAAAGAAAGTGACGTAGAACGAATATGAGCCAAGGCAAAATTGCCCGAATTAACTTTGGCGATAACTTCAAAATCCTGGTCTTCGCTTAAGAGAGACTGAAGTCCGTCGAGTACAATAGCGTGATCGTCAACAAGTAGGGTTTTATAATTCATAACAACGATGAAATATAAATACTTTTATAATTCTTATTAACTATAAAAAAAATTATTTTAACTAAATTTTTTCTCTCAGTAATGAATTTAAAATCAGCTTCGTGCCTGCTTATTATTTTTTGCTTTCTCAACTCTTTCGGGCAGCAAGGCCAAAGGAAACTGAAGCTTTTAATGAAAAAAATTGATTCAGTATATGCAGCCTCTCCTGATTCGCTTGAATTCTATGCTGCTCAGGCATTAAAACTAACTGAGCAATTAAAAGACATACCGTCTGAAACCAAAATACAAGCATTAAGGGGTGTAACCCTTTTTTTGAGCGGAGAACATGATAAGGCCCTGAAAATTTACATCAACGCCATCAGAAAAGCCGAGAAACATCCGCCGTTTAAAGAACTTGCGCTTTTATATTATGAAACCGGCGGTCTTTATAGTAAGAATAATGACCTTATTACCAGCGGACAATATGTAAGTAAAGGGCTTAAAATTGCGCTTGCGGCAAAAAATGCTGCGGCTATTGCCGATGGTTATAACCGGGTAGGCGTACTGTACGAAAAAAGAAAACTCCTGGATTCTGCGCTGCATTACTATCAAAACTCTTTAAGAACCAACAAACTTGCAAAAGACACCCTGGGGATGTCGTATAGCATGGAAAACATAGCGGGAATTTATGCGCAAAAAGACCAGCCGGTACGTTCAATTCCCTATCTTAAGGAATCATTAAGATTGAGGAAGCTTGTTAATAACAAATTTTCTCTGGCTATTATCCATGTTAATCTGGCAGAAACATATAATGCCTTGAACAAACCCGACAGTGCCATTAAATATGCGAACGAAACCATCAAAATCGCAACCGAAATCAAGTTTCTTGACATCATAAAACATACTCATAACTTCCTCGCAGACATCTATGAGAAAAAAGGCGATTTAAAAAACGCACTTCGCCATCATCAAAGCTTCTCGACTATTAACGACAGCATCTACAATGAAACCAAGTCTAAACAAATAGCCGAACTCTCAAAGAAATTTGAAACTGAAAAGAAGGAACAGCAAATAAAATCACTTCATCAGCAGTCCACCATACAAAATCTTAAGATCAGGCAACGAACTATCATGCTGGCCATAGCAGCCACATTAATAGTTTTTATTTCAGGCTTGTCATACCTTATTTATAATCGAAGAAAGCTTAGGGAAGAGGCTAGGCTTCAATCGGAAATTAATAAACATCAGGAGCAAACAGCCCGTGCAGTGTTAAATGCAGAAGAACATGAAAGAAGACGCATTGCAACCGACCTGCATGACGGTGTTGGACAATTGCTATCAGTTGCCCTGATGAACATGAATACTCTATTCGGCAAGTTGAAGGAGGGAAAGATTGAATTATCATTGGCAGACCGCTCTGTGGCTTTAATAAACGAATCGTACGATGAAATGAGAACCATCTCCCACCAAATGATTCCTAATGCCTTATTAAAGGCTGGCCTAAGCGCCGCCGTCAGAGAGTTTCTTAGCAAAATTGATGAGAACAAAATCAAAGTTACCCTTGAGACTAGCGGATTGGACGAACGTCTGGATGAGCAAACCGAAACGTTGATTTACCGGATTATACAGGAGGCCGTGAATAACGTAATTAAGCATGCTCAGGCAAGTAAACTTAATATTCAGCTTGTAAGAGATGAAGAAGGGATTTTGTTAATGGTAGAAGACAACGGAAAAGGATTCGATAAAACAGCGGTGAATCAGAAAAAGGGAATCGGGCTAAAAAATATGCTGGATAGGGTGGAGCTTTTAAAAGGCACTGCCGAGTTTGATTCGGCCCCGGGAAAGGGGACGCTTCTTGCCGTTAACATTCCGGCTTAATTTCTTAGAAAACAGCCTTCGTCCAGTTCATGGGGCTAACTTTGCTAAGCTCGCCGCGTAAATCGGTCTCCAAAAGTGAACAAATACGGTCGTAAGTAAATCCGCGGCCCAGCAAAAACATCAACTTGGTAACTGCAGCTTCGTAAGTCATATCAAAACCGCTTACAACGCCCATGTTTTTAAGATCACGACTGGTTTCGTAACGCCCCAGTTCTACGGTACCCACCTTACATTGAGAAATATCCAAAATTACTTTACCGCCTCTTATCGCGGTATGAAGACAATCAAGGAACCATTTTTCGGTAGTGGTATTTCCCGCCCCAAAAGACTCTAAAATTATTGCGTCTGTGGCAGAACCGACAATAGCCCCCACGGTTTCTTTACTGATGCCGGGATAGAGCTTCAATACAGAAATAGAATTATTCAATCGTTTGTGAATCCGAAAAACGCACTCATCACATTTGCGAATCACATTATCATTAAACCTTAAATGAACGCCGGCTTCCGCCAATACCGGATAATTAGGCGAACGAAAGGCCTCAAATTTGGCACTATTATATTTAAAGGCCCGATTACCGCGAAACAACTGAAAATCAAAATAGATACATACCTCAGGGACACGCGCTTTGCCGCTGGCGGTTTTAGCCGACGCAATTTCAAGTGCGGTGATCAGATTTTCTTTAGCATCTGTGCGGATTTCTCCGATAGGTAATTGTGAGCCAGTAAAAATAACGGGTTTGTTCAATCCTTCAAGCATAAAGCTTAAAGCAGATGCGGTAAAAGCCATCGTATCCGAACCGTGAAGAATTACAAAACCATCGTAAGTTTCATAATTTTTTTCAATCAACTCGGCCAACTCCGTCCAGATAACCGGCGACATATTTGATGAATCTATAATCTCATCAAAAGAATGAACTGTGATCTGGTACGGTAGTCGCTGTAATTCAGGAACATTTTCGGTAATATGCTCAAAATCTAAAGGTTTTAGTACACCTGTAGCTTTATCCTGAACCATTCCAATAGTTCCGCCGGTGTAAATAATCAAAACCTTAGTCATTCCCAAACTCAAATAATTGTCTAAAGATATAAAAGGAAAGGCGTACTTAAACCCCAAAAATCAATTTTGAATTTTCTGTGGTAATTGATGCTACCTGTTCCATCGAAACGCGTTTAATATCCGCTACTTTCTGCGCAATGTAAGTCAGGTAACTGCTTTCATTTGGCTTTCCTCTAAAAGGTACCGGCGTTAAATATGGCGAATCCGTTTCAAGAACGATATTTTGGAGCTCTAATTGTTCAACCACTTTATCTAAACCCGAATTTTTATAAGTTATTACCCCACCAATGCCCAGATAAAAGCCCAAATTGATGATTTTATCTGCCTGTTCCTTCGTTCCGGTAAAACAATGGAATATTCCACGTAGCTTTTCATCCTTTTCGGAAAGCAATATCTCATAAACTTCATCAAAGGCATCACGACAGTGAATTACAATAGGTAAATTTAATCTCTTCGCCCAGCCAATTTGAATCCGAAAGGCTTCTTGTTGAATCGACAAAGTAGATTTATCCCAATACAAGTCGATGCCAATTTCGCCAATGGCATATATCCGGGTTTGAGATATCGCCTTTTCAATGGTATCAAGTTCAGTTAGATAAGCCTCTGGCTTAACATCGCAGGGATGCAGCCCCAGCATAGCAAAACAGTTGTCAGGGTATTCCAACACCAGTTCTCTCACCATTGGGATAGATTCCGAATCAATATTTGGTAGAAATATTCGTGTGATACCGTTATCCAGGCACCGCTCCATTTGTGCCCGCCGTTTTTCCGGCTCTCGTTCGTAATAAAGATGTGTGTGTGTGTCGGTCAGAATCATGAGTTTAGGAATTACAATAACGCAGACAGCATTTTGAAAGCTTTCTGCGTTAAATCAGGTTATGATAAATACTTTCCAACTATCGGCATCCTTCTTCCCATCCCGAAAGCCTTGGGAGAAACTCTTAAGATTGGGGGCGTTTGATACCGCTTAAACTCGGCTTTATTAACCATGGCGATTACTTTTCGTACTAAAGCCTCATCAAAACCCTGAGCTATTATATCCCGAGAACTTTTTTTCAATTCGATATATTGATACAAAAGCTTATCCAAAACATCATATTCAGGCAGGCTGTCGCTATCCTTTTGATCTGGCCGTAATTCGGCCGATGGTGGCTTAACAATACTGTTTTGCGGGATAATCTCCCGATCGCGGTTTATGTAATTTGCGAGTTGATAAACCTGTGTTTTGTAAACATCTCCCAAAACACCTATAGCACCGGCCATATCTCCGTAAAGCGTACCGTAGCCTACTGCGCATTCACTTTTATTAGAGGTATTCAGCAGGATATATCCGAATTTATTCGAAAAAGCCATCACTATTATCGCACGGCAACGAGCCTGGATATTTTCTTCGGTAATATTAAAAGGTAAACCCTTAAAAACCGGTTCAAGCATCGAATCAAACGCGTCGGCAGCAGCCTTTATCGCAATGGTTTCGTGTTTGCAGCCCAAGTTGTTCGCCAGATCCAGGGCATCTTGTACCGAGTGTCCGGTAGAATATTTTGAAGGCATTAGTACGGCCATCACATTTTCCGGGCCAAGAGCCTCGGCAGCTAAAGCGCAAACCACCGCAGAGTCTATCCCTCCGGATAAACCCAGCACCGCTTTACTGAAACCGGATTTATAAAAATAATCTTTAATACCTAAAAGCAGTGCCTTATGGATTTGCTCGATATCAGGCGACGGATTGTGCTCTTTTATGTGATGCCCTGTTATTTCGGTTCCGTTAAATTCGTATATTCTGATATCCTCTTCAAAATAGTTCAGTTGGTCAAGCATTTCGCCCTGAGCATTGAAAACCAACGATCCGCCATCGAAAATAATTTCTGTTTGAGAACCTACCTGGTTAACGTAAAGCAGCGGCAGCTGATATTTTTTACAATTATCACTTAAAATTTTATAGCGATTGTCGTCATGATTATATGAAAACGGTGACGCCGCAATATTGATCATTAAAGCCGGATTCTCCTTTATAAGTTCATCCATAGGGGCGGAGGTATAAAGCGGATTATCATTGATGTTCCAGAGATCCTCGCAGATTGTTAAGGCTATTTTATGCCCTTTAAAATTAATGCAGGAAAAGCTTACGGATGGCTCAAAATACCGGTATTCATCAAACACATCGTAAGTTGGCAACAACGCTTTATTTACCAGTTGCGAAACTTTCCCATTTTCGATAAAGTAGGCTGAGTTAAATAAATCTTTTCCTTCTATTCTGGGATTTTTTGTTGGAACACCAATAATACAAGCGATATCAACACATGCGTACGCAATCTCCTTAACTGCGTTATCACACAATTCAATAAATTCCGAAAACTCGAGAAAATCTCTTGGAGGATAACCGCAAATTGCCAGTTCGGCAAAAACAACCAGTTCGGCACCGGCCTGTTTTGCATCTTCTATAGCAGTGATTATTTTTTTTGTATTCGACTCAAAATTACCAATATGATAATTGAGCTGTGCGAGAGCTATCTTCATGAAAATAGTTGACTGTTTAAAAAAACACTCCGAGATTTAATGTTACAAACGGATTTTTAGAATCGTAATCATTAAAGGTCTTCGTAAACCCGTTATTAAACGTAACACCGGTAACCACATTTAGGTTTCTTCCAACATTCCATTCTGCTCCGCCGCCGGCAATTAAGCCTAAACGGAAAGTATTTACATCCGATGAAATGGATATGCCCTTCCCCGAACTATCATCCTTTTTCGCTGAAACGTTAACCCCGGTTCCAAGTCCGAACTGCCCGTAAAAACGCCCCATTCCTGATGTGTTACTTTTTAATTTTAACGACAAGGGCACTTCAATATACTGCAGCCTGTATTTGTTAGTCCCAGTCGCGATTTTAGCTTCACTGTTAAGGGAGGTTAAGGTAAAGGCGGTAGAGAAGAAATAATTTTTAGCAAAACCAAAATCGGCTATTACACCATACGAAAATCCGGGTTTGGCTCCGTCAGAAACTAATTTCGAACCATCATCCGTAAGCCAGCTAATAGTAGGCGATAAAGTAAAGCCTAGCTGAAAGCTGCGGCCGCTTTCCTGGGAGATAGACAAGAAAGGGATTAATACTATTGCGAGTGCTAATTTATATCTCATAATTTAATATTTAGGTGTGTCTGCTCTTTTTGCTATTTTCGCTTTATACGCTAAAATGAACTTGAAAAGCACTTTCCAAATCTACCTGTTTTTTTTAATTGCTCTATTTGTATTTGCCTGCAAGAACAAAAAAGATGTTGATGTAAGCCACATTGATCTTGAAATTAAAATTGAAAGGTTCGACAAAGAACTAAGCTCATTAACCCCACAAGATCTCGAAGAGAAAATTCCTGCTCTTCAAAAAAAGTATGGATTCTTTTATCAGGATTTTATTGAGGGGATGTTGAGTGTAGGAAATACCGGCGATACATCATATCTCCGAAACCTACGAACAGTTTTAACTGATAAGGATTTTAATGATTTAAAGGCCGAGGTGGCTTCGAAGTTTCCAGACCTGGAAAAGCAGGAAAATGAATTAGAAGATGCTTTTAAACATGTAAAATATTATTATCCAAATCAGGGTATTCCGAAAGTTATAGCTTTCTTCTCAGGATTTTCGGTACAAACACCTATCGGCAATAACTACGTTGGTGTTGGCCTCGACATGTTTTTAGGTGCCAATTCAAAGTTTTATCCCGCGATAAGAGGCAGCTTGCCAGCCTATATTACCCGACGCTTTACGCCCGAAAACATTACACCACGGGTTATGGAAGCGTTCATCAGGGAAGATCTTTTTCCCGAACCCGATGAAACTACTTCATTAATGCAGAAAATGATTTATAACGGCAAGATCTTATATTTTATGGATGCTGTAATGCCAGATCTTCCCGACTCGCTCAAAATCGGGTATACATCCGCACAGTATGAATGGGCGGAAAGTTACGAGGCAGGCATTTGGGGTTACTTTCTGGAGCAAAATCTGGTGTATGAAGCCGATTATATGAAAATTCAGAAATATCTTACAGAAGCCCCTTTTACACCCGGAATAGGAGAAAAAAACGAATCGGCACCTAAACTGGGGGTTTTTATCGGCTGGAAGATTGTGAAAGAATATATGGACAAAAATCCTGAAGTTACGATACAAGCGTTAATGAAAGATCAGGATTTTCAAAAGATCCTCGATAAATCAAAGTATCGTCCTGATTAGTTCGGAAGACTAGAAACAGCTTTAATTGTCGCCTTTCCATCACGTCCCATATTTCCTGAATATACTCGCCCTTGTGGAAATTGGCCAAGCGGCCTCCCGGCAGTACCGTTCCGCAAACGATCCATTATTACAGCCATATCTGTTTGAGGATTTACCAAATTACCGCCAGCTTTATTCGAAATAGAAACATAGCCTGCGCCTCGCTTATCAGTTGTTTGAGGTTTTTTACCCCCTGAAACATAATTTAAAACTACCTGCCCGCCGTTACCATTATCAAAATGTCTGTTGGCGATTTTAGCTTCCTCGCCAGATACATTAATATAAAGGCTTTTGAGGGCAATAAAATTCATTGACAGGTTTAAGTCGGTACCGTTATTTTTACCGTCGGTTCCAAAAATCACACAATCTTTACCGATTTGGGCATGGTTAACAACTAAATTTATCTTCTTCTTATTCGTGAAAAACAATTTGGATTTATCTTTCATAATAAGGGTATCGATAATCAAAGATGCAGATGAATCGCCTTTTGAAAAATAAAAAGACTTTCTTCCCTCTAACACAAGTTTACCAATCTTTATAATGCTGGAATTACTCTGCGCCAGGGAAAACAATGGCAGAAATAGCATGAAGTATAACAAAATCCGTTTCATTATACTATAACGCCTGATGCCAGGCATTTGGTTTATCTCTTAATAAAGAATTCAAACACAATTAGCTTGTGCTCTGCTTTATGACTACTACTTTAAAATAGCCAGGACAGATTTAAGACAAATAAAAACTCCTATAACAAGAATAATATTAGAAATTACGTCTACCATAGCCCAGTCTGCGATAAAACGCAATACCGCACCTAACACCGTTACAAAAACACCTATTGCCAATAATGAATAATGAGCCGGGTTATTGGCATTGGCAGAATTTTTACCTTTATAAGTCTGATCAGGATTTTCCATTTCTAAATTTTATCAGGCGAAATTACGAATCAAAATCAATACTCAAAAGCCTTTTAAGCTTTTGTTTAAGTTGATCGGTTAAAAATAAAACACAGAACCTATGGCAAAGTATTCAAAAAAGCTGGCGAGAAAGTAGAGGAAGCCATGCACGAGATGAAAGAAGGCAAGCTAAAAACCGGAACGGGAAAGAAAGTAACTTCTAATAAACAGGCGATTGCAATTGGGTTGTCGGAAGCCAAAAAGGCCGGAGCAAAAGTACCGAAGAAGAAATAGTGATTTATGAAATATAAGTCATTGTTGTTTTAACAACCCTCCACCCTCGCCCCGTTTTTTCTAGATAATACAGTACACCTGCCGCATTCAGAGGTGAGTTGTATTGGTCTACATAGCATACACAAAGCTGGTAGTCACCTGAAAAAACTGGTGAAGACAGAGTTATTCTGCTCTTTCTTTTACGGGAAGTACTAGATGTACGATATCTGCCAAAAGAAGATGGGTTTATTTTATAATCGAGGACTCGGCTAGTATCTATAGACGCAAGGAACGCCCGCCACTCATCTGAATCTACTGGTTTAACATTGTTCGTATCCAACTGATGGTTTCCCGGCTTACAAAAGGAAGTTTTTTTGAATGCGCGGTTTTTCGTATTATAGTTGATTGCCAAAGGTTTAGTAAACTCCTTTAAGATAAGCTTGTATACCGAACTGACCTCGCTATTATAATGATATACTTGCCCATTAGCTGAGGCAACTGTAGAAAGAAATATTACCCCGACTAAAAAGCCCTTGTTGAATACGTTCAAAGATAGCATAGTCAAATATCAGAATTCTTATTAAAAGAGCACTAAATCTTCGAGTTGCATATTAATATAACCCATTTCCTCAGCAGACAACTTAATATCAGCAGCCCCCGCATTCTGAATAGCTTGTTCAGCGTTTCTGGCACCAGCCAAAGCAATGGTTATACCTGGTTTATCGATGGTCCAGCGTAACACCAACTGACCGATTGAAACACCTTTTTCTTGGGCAAGATGTTTTATCTTATCTAAAAAGGAATTGGCCTGAACAATATTTTCAGGAGAAAAAGACTTGTTACCTGATCGGTGATCTCCCTCTGGGAATACATATCCCGGTTTAATTTTACCGGTTAACAACCCTCTCTCCATTGGGCTATAAGCCAGAATTGATTTTTTATTGGCAATGCAATGCGGAACAACCACCTCTTCAATCTTGCGGTTTACCATGCTGTAATGCACTTGATTAGAAACCAGCTTAACGGTGTTTTCGGCTTCCATCATTTGGTCGGCATTATAATTACATACACCTGCATATCGTACTTTCCCCTGCTGAATCAGAAGTTCAACCGCCTCCATAGTTTCAGTGATTGGGGTAGTCGGATCATTCCAATGAATTTGATAGAGGTCGATATAATCTGTGCCCAATAGCCTAAGACTGGTTTCACACTCTTTAATAACCCCATCCCGTCCGGCATACTTGTAAATTGCCAGGTCCTTTCCCTGATTATCTTTACTGTTAAAATAAAATTCGCCCCGCTGATCGCCCCATTGCAAGCCATATTTCGTTAATATCTGAACCTTATCTCTCGGCAAACCTTTAATAGCTTCACCTACTATCTCTTCGCTTAATCCCTGTCCGTAAACAGGTGCGGTGTCTATCGTGGTAACACCTGCCTCATACGCCTCGCGAATTGCATTTACCGATTCGCTGCGCTCTGTGCCACCCCACATCCAACCACCGGCCGCCCAGGCACCAAAGGTTATTACCGAAAGTTCCAGATCCGATTCGCCGAGTTTTCTATATTCCATAATGTATTTTTAATGAATGAATATCAGGTTCAAGTGAATTGTTTAAAAATAAGAAAGTCCCGACTATTAATATATAGTCAGGACTTAAAACGTTTTTCCTCCCTCTCCTTCGGAGAGGGCCGGGGTGAGGCTCTTATCCTCCCGTTAAAGCAGCCGCACCACTCACAATCTCTGTAAGCTCAGTTGTGATAGCAGCCTGACGAGCCTGGTTATACGAAAGTTTTAAGGCTTTCAATAAATCGCCCGCATTTTCAGTCGCTTTATCCATAGCCGTCATACGAGCACCATGCTCAGAAGCATGAGAGTCTAAAACAGCTTTGTATAATTGTATTTTTACCGATTTTGGAATAAGCTCATTTACAATCTCCTCTTGTGAAGGCTCAAGGATATAATCAGTTTTTGAAGCAGCATCATTGCTTTGAGCAGCACGAGGAACAGGAAGTAATTGCTCAGTCGTAAGAATCTGCATAGCAGCATTTTTAAACTGATTGTAAACTACTTCTACCCTGTCGTAATCACCGTTTGCGAAACCTTTCATAATCGCTTCAGAAATTACAGAAGCATTTTCGAAAGTTAAAGAAGCATACAATTCATTATTGTTACCAACAACATTGTATTTTCTTTTCTCATAAAAATCCTGGCTTTTCTTTCCGATAGCAACAATGCTCACATTACCCTTCGCAAATTGCTGTGAATATTTCTCAGAAATTAACTGATTTGCGGTTTTGATAACATTCGCATTAAAAGCACCAGCCAATCCGCGGTTAGATGACACCACCACAATCAGAACCTTATTAGGTTCACGCTCCTGGATAAACGGAGAACTTGATTCTTCAAGGCTTGCAGAAAGATTAGAAAGAATATCTCTAAGCTTGTTTGCATACGGACGTAACTGAACAATCGCATTTGTAGCCCTTTTTAACTTAGCAGCCGAAACCATTTTCATAGCCTTGGTGATCTGCTGTGTTGAGCTTACCGACGAGATTCTATTTCTTACTTCTTTTAAATTAGCCATTTATTATAGTATCAGGTATAAAGTATCAAGTATAAAGACTGGATACAAAACGCTTAATCTAAAAGTACTAGTTAAGGCATCTAATCTTGATACTTTATACTAGATACTTTATACTTTTCTATTAATATTTCTCAGCAAGATCCTTAGCAACGCTTTCCAAAACCGATGTGATGCTGTCATCAAGTTTACCAGCTTTTAGAGCCTGTAAAACTTCCGGATTACGTGCCTCTAACTGATTCAGGTATTCTTTCTCGAATTCTCTTACCTTATTAACCGGAACCTGACGCAATAATCCTTTAGTTCCGATATAGATAATGGCAACTTGCTTTTCTACCGTTACCGGTGAAAACTGTGCTTGCTTTAAGATTTCCACGTTACGCGAGCCTTTATCTAATACTGCCTTAGTAGCAGCATCAAGATCAGAACCGAATTTTGAGAAAGCTTCAAGCTCGCGATATTGTGCCTGCTCTAACTTTAACGTACCCGCAACTTTCTTCATCGACTTGATCTGAGCGTTACCACCCACACGAGATACCGAAATACCTACGTTAATAGCCGGACGAACACCCGCGTTGAATAAGTTAGACTCAAGGAAGATCTGGCCATCAGTAATCGAAATTACGTTGGTTGGAATATACGCAGATACGTCACCAGCCTGAGTTTCGATAATCGGAAGAGCTGTTAGCGAACCACCACCTTTAACCAAATGCCTGATTGATTCCGGTAAGTCGTTCATCTCACTTGCAATTTTATCAGAAGCGTTGATCTTAGCAGCACGCTCTAACAAACGGCTGTGAAGATAAAATACGTCTCCAGGATAAGCCTCACGGCCCGGTGGACGACGAAGCAATAGCGATACCTCACGGTAAGCAACAGCTTGTTTAGACAAATCATCATAGATGATCAATGCCGGACGTCCGGTATCACGGAAGAACTCACCAATCGCGGCACCTGCAAAGGGAGCAAAGAACTGCATCGGAGCAGGGTCGGCAGCAGAAGCCGCAACAACCACAGAGTAAGCCATCGCGCCATTTTCTTCAAGCGTACGAACAATCTGAGCTACAGTAGAGCTTTTCTGACCAATGGCAACATATATACAGAAAACCGGGTGACCAGCTTCGTAGAACTCTTTTTGGTTGATAATAGTATCGATACAAACAGCTGTTTTACCAGTCTGACGATCACCAATTACAAGCTCACGTTGTCCGCGACCGATTGGAATCATCGCATCAATCGCTTTGATACCAGTTTGTAAAGGCTCAGTTACCGGCTGACGATAGATAACACCTGGAGCTTTACGCTCAATTGGCATATCGAAAGTTTCCCCTGTGATCGGACCCTTACCATCAAGTGGTTGTCCAAGAGTATTTACTACACGTCCAAGCAATCCTTCACCTACCTGTAGGGAAGCAATCTTTCTTGTACGTTTAATCGTATCACCTTCCTTAACGTCACTATAGTCACCCAGCAATACAACACCTACGTTGTCTTCTTCAAGGTTTAATACGATTCCTTGCAAACCGTTCTCAAATTCAACCAGCTCGCCCGATTGAACCTGGGTAAGGCCGTAAACACGAGCAATACCGTCACCTACTTGTAACACGGTACCAACTTCTTCTAGTTCAGCCTCTGATTTAAAGCCCGACAATTGCTGACGCAATATTGCCGAAACTTCATCTGGTCTTACCTCTACCATAGTTTTATTTATGAGTTTTTGTTGTAAATCTTTATTCGTTCTCTTTTGTTAATTCAGCCCTGCTTTCCGCTGCAAGTCCTCTCCCGATGAAGGTCGGGCTGCGGGCTTTACGCTGCAATCAGGTTTATTATGTCAGGTCAATCTCTCTTCGGATACTTTCCACCTACACACTTGTTATGCTGAGCGGAGTCGAAGCACGAAGCACTCGCACTCTAATACACCTTCTGAGCAAACTCTTTCTTCAACTTATTCAGGCTGCTGGCAATACTTGTATCAATCTGTCTGTCGCCTACCTTCAGCACAAAACCACCAATCAAATCAGGGTCAATGTTTGTCTCTAATACAATCTGCTTTTTAGTAGCTTCAATTACAATTGCTGCAATCTGACTTTTCTGTTCTTCGGTAAGCGGAGCCGCAGAAGTTACCACAGCGGTAAGCACTCCCTTACGTCTGTTGTACTCATTCAAGAATTCTTTAGCGGTTGCATAAAGTATTTCCGACCGGCCTTTCGCTATTACGATATTAAAGAAAGCCAAAACCACTTTGCTGCAGTTACCACCAAAAAGCTGGCTCACTATAGCCTTTTTCTTATCAATTCCGATAATCGGGTTTTTTAAAACCGCCCGCAACTCAGAACTTTTTCCAGTAACATTAACAAACGACTCAATATCAGCCTTAACAGCTTCAACTGCATTTTGCTCTTCAGCAAGGTCTATTAATGATTTAGCGTACCGGGATGCTACTTGTATTTCAGACATATTGTTTCTTGAGTATCAAGTATTTGGTATCAGGTATCAAGATTAGTTTAACTAACCTGATCATTCTACTTTATACTAAATTCTTTATACCTAATATTAATTCAATTTAACGTCTTTAAGCAGGTCAGAAACCAAAGCTTCCTGTTTGCTTTTATCAGCCATTTGCTGGCGTAAAACTTTTTCAGCAATCTGGATAGAAAGTTCAGCTACTTTTCCTTTAATCTCCGCTACTGCTGCAGCTTTCTGACTAGAAATTTCCTGTTGTGCTTTCTCCAGCATTTTAGCACCTTCAAGCTGTGCAGCATCCTTAGCTTCACCAACGATCTTATCTTTAAGGATACGCGCTTCTTTAAGCATTTCATCACGCTCGGCACGTGCCAGCTTTAAAAGCTGCTCATTTTCACTGGTAAGCTTAGCCATTTCCTGTTTAGCCATTTCAGCTTTTGCCAAAGCATCCTCGATAGAACGTTCACGCTCATCTAATGCTTTTACAATTGGCTTCCATGCAAACTTGCTTAGCAGGAAAAACAGTAATAAAAAGGCAACAGTAGACCAAATGAATAGTCCCGGATCAGGGCTTACTAATGGATTTAATGCCAGTATTGTCATTATATTTTTTGTTTATCTGATTTTTAAATAAAAAGAAGGCTGCAGCCAATCGCTGCAACCGTTCTTTTTTTTACTTTGTACCCAAGAAGGCAACAACAACACCAAACAGAGCAACCGCTTCAACGAATGCCGCTGCGATTAACATAGCTGTTTGAATTTTACCTGCCGCCTCAGGCTGACGAGCCATACCTTCCATAGCTTTACCGCCAATTTGACCGATACCGATACCAGCACCAATAGCTGCTAATCCGGCTCCAATACCTGCAATACTTCCAGTGATCATAATTATTATATATATAAATTAAACAAAAAAAAATTCTTTATTAATGGTGCTCAACATGCTCTTCGGCTACTGCCATCCCAATAAACAGGGCCGACAAAATAGTGAAGATAAACGCCTGGATAAATCCTACAACCAATTCAATCACACTAATGAAGAGCACAAACGGAACCGCGATACCGGCTACCAGTACTGATTTCAAAATAAATATCAGGGAAATTAAACTTAGGATAAGAATGTGACCAGCGGTGATGTTCGCAAACAAACGAATCATCAAAGCGATAGGCTTGGTGAACAAACCAATGATCTCAACAGGAATCATCAGTGGATATAACCACCATGGTACATGCGGCGTAAATACGTGCCCCCAATAGCTTTTATTACCATTTATAGTTGTAAGAATGAATGTGCATAAAGCAAGCATCATCGTAACAGATATATTTCCCGTAACGTTAGCACCTCCCGGGAAAAATGGAATCAATCCCATCAGGTTATTTAACCAAACGAAAAAGAAAACCGTCAACAAATACGGCATAAATGCAGCGTAACGATGCCCTAATTGTGGCCTCGCGATATCATCACGAACAAAAAGAATAATTGGTTCAAGTAGCGATTGTAATCCTTTCGGAGCCTTTCCTTCACGTACACGGTACGATTTCGCAACCTTAGTGAAAATCAATACCAGAAATATGATTGATAAAAATAAGGATACAACGTTTTTGGTAATAGAAATATCAAAGGGCTTAGCATTGTTTGGTACCGCATTCTCGTCAAGCGCAACATAGGCTCCGTGAGCATCTTTAGTTGCGGCAGGATAATAATACTTACCATGATAGTTCACCAATTGCTGACCTTTTTCTTCAAAAATTTCAGTTCCGTGGTCATTCTCATCATGCTTACTGGACATGAAAGCAACTAATCCGTTCTCAGTCCATAAAATTACAGGCAATGGGATAGAAACCTTGTGCTCACCATGACCCCAGAAGTGCCACTCATGAGCATCCGCAATGTGATGAAGAATCGTAGCGGAAATATCCTCTTCTTTCTCTTCATGCGGAGCGTTCATTTCAGAGCGCGTTACATGCGGATCGTTAGTGTTATCATGCTCTTGAGCACGTCCCGCCAAGCTTGAACAAGCTATAAAAACAGCGCAAAAAGCGATGTGAAGTGATTTTTTTAAATTGAAAATATGGCTCAAATCCATTTATTAAAGGGATATTAACTTTTATTTTTGGTTGCGCAAGTTACACAACAAAGAATAGATTTCAAATACTGTATGAAATAAATAGAGATAAAAAAAGTTGAGTATAAAATTGGTCTTGTCTGTATCAATATTATACAGGTAAACAAATGCCAAAATCATCCCGAAAAGGAACTTTACCGTCACACTTCCCAGCAGCGCCTGGCCCGATGCTTTGTCGTTCATTCTCATTCGACGGCTGGCCACCATGTAAATTTGGAAAGTAAGGATGGCGAAGGCAGCAAACAACACCCAAAAATGCGGAATCAGCAGATCTTTTTCGGGATAATATAGAGCAATATATAAAGGTGCGGCAGCAAGAACTACAAGGAAAGTGAAGTAAAGGACTAAAAAGCGTTGGAGTGTCAAGATTTTAATTGTCTGATAACCTGATAAATTGATGCGACCACGCCGATTACACTACTTAAAGCTGTGATCCATTGCGGGTCATTTTTATAATATTCGTCTAATTTATACCCTATGAGTGCACATATGCCAATGATCGCCATCATCTGAAAAGCAACGCCGGTATATTTTGCGTAGCCACTTAAAGCTTTAGTACCTTCCTCAATAGGCGTATCGTCTTCAGGCTCTTCTTTCTCTTCTTTCATGTGTTAACATCCTATACATCGCCAAAAATACAAATTTAGCCAAAGGGTTTTTCACACCAATTCATATATTAGCCCTTTAATATACCAGCCCCATCGGGGCGCCATCTACCACCGATGGGTGCAGCCCATCGCATTCAAAACAATGGGCCAATCTCTAGTAAAAAACTACATCCACATCGTATTCAGCACTAAATACAGGCAAGCGCTTATCCATCCCCCGGTCGAAGCAGAACTCCACAACTACTTAGGAGGCATTTGCAAACGCCTGGAATGCCAGCCGATTATCGTAGGTGGGTATACCGACCATATTCACATTCTTTGCATGCTATCGAAGAAAATAACACTTATGAAGCTTGTAGAAGAAGTAAAATCCCATTCATCCAAATGGATAAAAACTAAAGGAGAAGGATATAAGAACTTCTACTGGCAGGATGGGTATGGGGCATTTTCTGTAAATCCAAAGCAAATAGACGTCGTAATTAATTATATCGCCAATCAGAGAGAACATCATGATAAGAAATCGTTTCAAACGGAGTACCGGAATATTTTGAAAAAATATGAAGTTGAATATGACGAGCGGTATGTTTGGGATTGAGGCGAGGTGATTACGCCCTTTCAGGGTTGCACGAGTGGGCTGCTACGTCGGGCTACACCCGACGATAAGATAGATAACGCCCTTTCAGGGCTAATCAACAAATTATTCGTTAGTTTGCTATCGCTATGGAACGCAAAATCATTTCAGGTAAAATCATAGATATTATTAATAAAAGAATTTATCCCGGGAGGGTGATTATTTCGGGCGGGCTGATTCAGGAGATTGAAGAAGCAGTTGAAATAGATGAGCAGTACATTTTGCCCGGCTTTATCGACTCACACGTGCATATAGAAAGTTCAATGCTGGTTCCCTCCGAGTTTGCGCGCATGGCGGTAGTTCATGGAACCGTTGCCACGGTTTCAGACCCGCACGAAATCGCAAATGTATGTGGTATTAAAGGGGTTCAATTCATGATTGAGAATGGCGATAAGGTTCCATTCAAGTTTTATTTCGGGGCGCCATCCTGTGTTCCGGCTACAACTTTTGAAACCGCCGGCGCAGAAATTTCAGTCAAAGAAATCGATGAGCTATTACAATCCGACAAGATAAAATACCTTGCCGAAATGATGAACTGGCCGGGAGTATTATTTAAAGATCCGCTTGTTCGGGGAAAAATTGAACTTGCTCAAAAATATAAAAAGCCGGTAGACGGCCATGCTCCGGGATTAACCGGCGAGCAAGCCAAACAATACATAGAAGCTGGCATGAGTACAGATCATGAGTGCTTTACGAAAGAAGAAGCCCTGGATAAATTAAAGCACGGCATGAAAATCCTCATCCGGGAGGGCAGTGCCGCAAAAAATTTCGATGCATTGATCGATCTGCTGAATGATTATGAAGATTCGATCATGTTCTGTTCGGATGATAAGCACCCGGACAGTCTGCTGATTGGCCATATAAATCAACTTGTAAAAAGGGCTTCGGACAAGGGAATTGACCTCTTTAAGATTCTGAAAGCGGCATGTATTAATCCGGTGAACCATTATAAGTTGGATGTAGGCCTTCTTAAAAAAGGTGATTTTGCGGATTTGATTATAATCGACAACCTGCAAAATTTCACTGTAAAGCAGGCTTATATCAATGGAGAGTTGGTGGCCAAGTCAGGAGAATCGTTTATAAATGCTGTTGATGTGGAACCGATTAACAACTTCAACTGCAATCCGCTTCAATCGTCGGAAATCAAAGTAAAAACCTCGGGATCTAAAATAGCGGTAATTGAAGCACTTAACGGACAACTCATTACGAATAAAATCCTGGCTGACGCATTTGTCAAAAACGGCTGCCTGGAGTCGAACCCAGAGACAGATATCCTTAAAATCATTGTAAAGAACCGCTATCAGGAAACTCCTCCTTCTGTAGCATTTGTAAAGAACTTCGGCCTAAAGGATGGCGCTATCGCATCATCGATAGCTCACGACTCGCACAACATTATCGCCGTTGGATCGAGCGACGAACTTATTACAGAAGCCGTAAACAAAATTATATCCTGTAAAGGGGGAATAGCGGCGGTTTCAAAAAATGAAAGCCAGATATTGCCCTTGCCTATCGGCGGTATTATGACAGCGGAAAATGGCGATACTGTGGCTGAATTATATACCCGGATAGATCTCCTGGCTAAACAAATGGGATCAACGCTAAGCTCTCCGTTCATGACTTTATCGTTTATGGCTCTACTAGTTATTCCATCCTTAAAACTTAGCGATTTGGGCCTGTTTGACGGAGAAAAGTTTGAATTTACCAATTCACAATGTTCCTGAATAAATCCCTCAATAGTTTATATTTGGGGATTATTAAACTATATAGATATAACCAGAGCTTAGATAATAATTTCGCAAACTGCTTGTTATTGTATTAAGTCAAATTAAATCCAGCCCTTGAAATCTAAATTCCTTTCATTGTCTATTTGTGCCGTTCTTGGCTCGGTGCTTTTATATTCCGGTTGCATTTCTCCAAAAGATTCGGTAGCAAGCCGCGGAATGCAAAATCTTACCGCACGTTATAATATTATTTACAATGCCAACATTCTTTTAGATGAAAGCGTAAGGAATATTGAAAATGGCTACATAGACGATTACAGTCAGCTCTTAACTATCTATAAGGAACCAACTGAAAACATGTCTGCCGCAGAAACAACTAACCTCGACTCAATAATTAAAAAAGCGGGTTCGATAGTTAATGAAAAACTTCACAGTGCTTATGTGGACGATGCTTATTTGCTTATAGCAAAGTCGAACTACCTCAAATCAAAATTCTTTAATGCGTCTGAATACTTTACCTATATCTACGATAGCTACCCTTTAGAAAAAGACATCAGGCAGGAAACCTTAATTTGGAAGGCCCGGGCCCTGATGCAACAGGAAAACATACCGGAAGCCTCAAAAACCATAGATACAGCACTTAAATATATCGATAAGTCTAAAGCGCACAAAGCTGGGGTTTTTGCTACTTACGCCCAGTTGCTTATTACTTTAGGAAAAGAAACCGAAGCTATAGCCGCCTTAAAAAACGCTATTGAAAACAGCAATAGTAAACAGGATAAAATTCGTTGGAAATATCTCCTTGCTCAACTGCAAGAGGAAAGTAAGCAATATAACGAGGCTTACAAAAACTATACTTCGGTTGTAAAAAGCAACGCCCCCTTCGAGATGGTTTTTAATGCCAATCTTAACCGGATAAAAATTGAAGATGAGCAAAACGGAAAAGAGGCGGATAGGATTACCCGGCTTAAAACCTTGCTGAAACACGATAAGAATAAAGATTTTACCGATCAGATTTATTATCACATGGCCAATATTTACTTTGAAAATGATCAGGTGGATAAGGCCATTGAAAACTATAATATCTCCATCAGGAAAAGCACAACTAACCTTAATCAAAAGGGAAAAACTTATTTAAAACTTGCGGATTTTTATTTTGATAAAGCAGACTATGTAAGAGCTAAGGCTTATTACGACAGCACTGTTAGCACGCTCTCGCCAAAGTATCCTGGCTATGATTTAATACTGAAGAAAGGAAATAATCTTGAATTACTCGCAAAACGCTACCAAACGATTGCCCGTGAAGATACTTTACAATTTTTAGCCAGATTAACTGATGCCCAACGCGAAGAACGCATCGGAGAAATAGTGAGACAGCAAACGGAACGCGCTTTAAATCAGGAAAGTCAGCAGCCAGCTGTAAATAACCTTTTAGCCGGCCTTGATAATCCAACAGCCGCAAACTCTTCAGAAGGGAAATTTTACTTTAACAACTCAACAGCCTTAGGCCAGGGATTTTCGGATTTTAAACGTAAATGGGGCAACAGAAGATTGGAAGATAACTGGCGCCGGGTTACTAAAACCGCTGCCGAAAGCACGCAAAACATGGCAACCGACCCTGATGCTCCTGTTGGTGCTACTTTGGCCGCAACTCCTAATATATTGAGTCCGGAAGCTATAAGGAAAAGCTATTTAAGTAACCTCCCTCTCAGTGAGCCACTACTTATTCAGTCGAATCAAAAAATCGCGGAGGCTTACTACGAGATCGGAAATTTTTATAAAGACGAACTTAAAGACGAAGTAATAGCGATCAGAACTTATGAGGAGCTTTTAAAACGAAGCCCTCAAAGCACCTACACCTTGCCCGCGTACTATAATTTATACAGGCTTTATCAGGTAAAAGACCCCGAGAAATCAACTAAATACAAAGAGTTGATACTCACCAAGTATCCCGAATCTCCTTTTGCGAAAGCGATACGCGACCCGAACTATTCTCGTGAGGAAGATGAGAAGGAACGCACACTTAACGCAGCTTATGACAGTGTGTTTAACCTTTACACCCAGCGCAAATACAATGAAGTACTGCCAGCCATTCAAAGAATTGAGCAGCTTTACGGAAGCAATAAATTATCACCGCAATTAGCTTACCTAAATGCATTAGCCATCGGCCATACGCAAAAATTGCCGCAGTTTGAAACTTCTATTGAACAATTGATCGCAGCTTATCCTAACGATTTGTTAATTACTCCGCTTGCCAAACAGCACTTACAATATATCCAAACTAACCGAAGCATAATGCTTCCGAGAACAACCGCACTGCTGGATTTTGATCCAAGTGTACCGTCTTTTGTAGAAGAACCCGCCTTACAGCCACAACAGGTTGAGCAGGCCGTGGTGCCGCAAGCAACGCAAGGCAACCCGCAAAACACCACTGCCGCTACCGGTACGAATTCTCCTCTACAAAACACTGCCGCCCCGAAAGACATTAAACCGGTTGCCAATAACAAGCCTACAGCCGCTTTACCAGGACCAAAAAGCACCTCTGAGATCAGTCCTTTTAGCCTGCCTGGAGTCGGCGAATATTATTTCGTGATAAGCGTAAGCGATATTCGGCCAAATTTAAGTTCTTCGCGTTTTAGCATTGGCCAGTTTAACAGAACCCGTTATCAGGGTGTAACTCTGCGGCATCAGTTACTGGATGCAAATAATGAAAACCAGTTAATTTTTGTCGGTGTGTTTCAGTCTATTGAAGATGCTAAGGCTTACGAAAACACTATTTCACCCTTACTGAAAGATATTATGAAGGTTCCTGCCGAACAATACACTACCTTCGTTATCACAAAAGAAAGCCTCGACAAATTAAAAAACAGGCAACTAATTGATTCCTATTCAGACTTTTATAAGAACAATAAATAAACATGCAGAAGAGAAATACAACTTTAACAAAACAGGAAATAAGTCGCTACACTATTACTTTCTGGAAAATTGTTATCGGCTGCATTTCTTTTGGAATAATTCTGCTTTTCAGCATCGGCCTGGGCTTATTCGGCGCATTGCCCACTTTTAAAGATTTGGAGAATCCCAAGAGCAACCTTGCTTCAGAAATAATAGCTGATGACGGTGTTGTACTGGGACATTATTTCGCGCAAAACCGATCCAACATCCGGTACCAGGAGATTTCACCGAATGTAATCAACGCGCTTATAGCAACAGAAGACATTCGGTTTTATGAGCATTCGGGCATTGATTTTAAACGGACATTCACCATCATCTTTTATAATCTTATCGGCAAACAACAAGGTGCAAGCACCATAACGCAACAGCTCGCCTTAAACCTTTTTTCAGAAGAGGGCCGGTCAAAAGTCTTCTTCAAAAGAGTAATTCAAAAGCTGCAAGAATGGATTACAGCAATCAAACTTGAAAGGCAGTATACAAAAGAAGAAATCATAACCATGTATTTGAATACGGTTGATTTTGCCTACAACAGTTATGGAATAAAATCGGCCGCCCATACGTTTTTTAATACTACGCCAGACAAATTAAGTCCAGACCAGGCTGCCGTACTTATCGGCATGCTGAAGGGGCCTTCCCTTTATAATCCGGTACGTAACCCCGAACGTTCTATGGCGAGAAGAAACACCGTATTGGAGAACATGAGAAAGGCGGGCTATTTAACCGATGGTGATGCCGAACAACTTACCGCAAAACCACTTGTTTTAAAATTCAATCCGGTTGACCATAATGTAGGTACAGCCGCCTACTTCAGAGCAGTTCTTAAAAAAGACATTCAGAAGATTTTCGAGGAAACCCAAATTGAAAAAGCCGATGGCACACCTTATGATTTAGACCGTGACGGATTAAAGATCTATACTACCATTAACTCACGCATGCAACGGTATGCCGAAGAGGCGCAACGCGAATACATATCGCAGCTGCAGCGGCAGTTTACCCGTTCGTGGAAAGGACGCGATCCGTTTAAGTTCCAGGAGGCTGAAAAAGTGCTTGAACAAGGAATTAAACGTTCTGACAGATATCAGCAATTACGAGAAGAGGGATTAACCGAAGGTGATATTTTAAAGAACTTTAAAACACCGGCGAAAATGACGATCTATAGCTGGAAAGGTGAGATTGATACCCTAATGTCTCCAATAGATTCTGTAAAGTACTATAAGCTGTTGCTACGTAATGCTATGATGTCGATGGAACCTACGGGCCCTAATGCGGGATATGTACGTGCCTGGGTTGGAGGAATAAACTTCGAGCATTTTAAATACGATCAAGTAAAAATGGGTAAACGCCAGGTGGGCTCTACCGCAAAACCTTTTACCTATGCCGTGGCCATAAACGAAGGCTTTTCGCCATGCTATCAGGTGTTGAATCAACCGGTTACAATTAACGGATGGACACCCGGAGGCGGGCATAAACCACTTCCAGGCCCCATCACGTTGAAAACAGCGCTTGCCCATTCGCAAAACTGGGCCACAGCTTATATGATGCAGCAAGTGGGCGAAACAGCAGTATCAACACTAACAAAGAAAATCGGCATTACAAGTGTTGTTCCAAGTTTACCTTCTATTTGCCTGGGCACATTTGATGCCAGTGTATACGATATGGTTGGAGCTTATTCCACGTTTGTGAATCAGGGAGTGTGGACCGAACCCATTTATCTATTACGCATAGAAGATAAAAACGGGAATATTTTATTCGAAAAGAAACCGCAAGTACGTGAGGTATTAAACTCACAGGTGGCTTATGTAATGGTTGATATGTTAAAAGGCGTAGTGCAAAAAGGCACCGGTAGAAGGCTTTACCGATACAATCTCACCAACCCGATCGGCGGCAAAACAGGCACTACTCAAAACAATTCCGATGGCTGGTTTATAGGCATTACCCCTCAACTAGTTACTGGGGTTTGGACCGGTGCTGAAGACAGGGCGATTCATTTCACATCAGAGAATGATGGTGAAGGAGCCAACTCTGCTCTACCGGTATTTGCGCTGTATATGAAAAGAGTGTATGCGGATACTAAGTTAAAATATACAAAAGGCGACTTTGAGGCACCGCAAGGCGGAGTTAGCATTGCTTTAAATTGTGATGCTTATACCCCGCGGCCCGCAACCGATTCGCTGGCCATACCCGCAGCTGCCGAAGATGCCACGGCTAAGCCAAATCCTGTTCCGGTTAAGCCATCCGCAAGTCCTGCTAAAGCTGGTGCTGTTCCTGTTAAACCCGGAAACACCAAACCACCCACTGCCGCTAAACCGTAATCTTACCCTTTTGCAATGGAGAAGTTTGACCACCGCGAAGCTATCCGGAAAATACCGCCTAAGCCTGGTGTTTACCAATACTGGGATGCCCAGGGTGAGTTAATCTATATTGGAAAAGCGAAAAATTTAAAGAACCGGGTTAGTTCATATTTTAACAAAGACAATTATCGGATCAATGCGAAAACCAGAGTACTGGTAAGCAAAATAACCAACGTAACCTTTACTATCGTTGATACCGAAATTGATGCGTGGCTCCTGGAAAACAGCCTGATAAAAAAACATCAGCCACGTTACAATGTGTTGCTTAAAGATGACAAGACCTATCCCTGGATTGTCATTAAAAACGAACGCTTTCCGCGAATTTACTGGACCAGAAACATCATAAGAGACGGCTCGAAATATCTTGGCCCCTATGCTTCAGTAAGCATGATGCACACTATTCTGGATTTAGTTAAAGAGCTTTACCCATTGCGGACCTGCAGCCTGCCGCTTTCGCCGGACAACATTGCAGCTGGAAAGTTTAAAGTTTGCCTCGAGTATCAGATAGGAAACTGCAAGGGCCCCTGCCAGGCCTACCAGGATGAAGGAGATTACAACCGGGGGATAGAAGACATTAAGGATATTCTTTGCGGCAAAACGGGTGTGGTGATTCGTAAACTTAAAAGCGAATTGGAGCAGGCCATCTCAGAGTTAAACTTTGAGCAGGCCCACCGGCTAAAAAGGCAGTTCGACCTGCTCGAAAAGTATCAAAGTAAATCAACGATTGTTAATTCCTCTATCTCGGATGTAGACGTATTCAATATCGCAACCGACGAAAAACACGCTTTTGTAAACTACCTGAAAGTGATGAACGGCACCGTTATTCAAACACAGACACTGGAAATCAAAAAGCGTTTAGACGAAACGGATGAGGAATTGCTTTCAATTGCGATCTCCGAATTCAGAACACGATTTAACAGTACTTCAAAAGAAATAATCATCCCCTTCGAGCTTGAGATTGACGATCCGAAAATCAGGTTTACAGTTCCGAAATTAGGTGAGAAGAAAAAGCTGCTCGACCTGTCGCATAAAAATGTTGTATTCTTTAAACGTGATAAACTTGAACAGTATGAGAAGTTAAATCCCGAGATAAGAACCGAGCGTTTGCTGAATCAGATGATGAAAGACCTGCGGCTTAATCAGCTTCCTCGTCACATCGAGTGCTTCGACAATTCCAACTTCCAGGGCAAATACCCGGTATCGGCAATTGTAGTTTTTAAAGACGCCAAACCGTCAAAAAAGGATTACCGGCATTTTAACGTTAAAACGGTAGAAGGGCCCAACGATTTCGCGACAATGGAAGAAGCGGTTTTCAGGCGTTATAAAAGAATGCTTGAAGAAGGAGGCGAATTACCCCAGTTAGTGATTATAGACGGCGGTAAAGGGCAGCTATCTTCTGCCATAAAAAGCTTAAAACTATTAGGCATTGAGAACCAGCTAACCGTAATAGGAATCGCAAAACGGCTTGAAGAAATCTTTTATCCGGGAGATCAATATCCCATGTACCTTGATAAGAAGTCGGAGACTTTAAAAATCGTTCAGCAATTACGCGATGAAGCCCACCGGTTTGGAATCACCTTTCACCGCAGCAAACGAAATAAAGGCACATTAGTAACCGAGCTTGAACGCATTCCGGGAATAGGAAAAACTACTTCACAAAATTTATTAAGGCATTTTAAATCGGTAAAGAAAGTACGGGAAGCTACAGAGGAAGAATTAAGAAAGGTGGTAAACACCAAACAAACCGCCGCACTCCTCTCATACTTTGATATAAACAAAAAATCCCCCGCCGAATTAGCAGAGGATTATGAAGGTGAAAGCCTGTAAGATTAATTTATAGGCCTGCTATGTTGTTAGTACGACCACAAATCGTGTTCGTAATCAATAAGTTCTTTCTTAATCCGCTCAGCTTCGTAAAGTTTATCAATTCCCTGCGCGTAATCTTTAATTCTAAGATCATCGGGGTTAGTTACCTTAACAATGTAGCTGCTAAAAATACGCTTCATGAAAATATCGTCGTAGCTTAAACCAGTGGCGTCATTAGATCTGCTCATTACTTCTTTGGTTACAAAAGTATGGCGGGCTTCTGGAAAATATATCCAGAATGCCGGCTGCTCGCCCAAATCCTGACCGGCTGCCTTAATCTTTACCATTGGTGCGATACCGATAATTCTTGGTTCATAAACAGACCGCTGTTTGTCAAAAATCCAATCTTCTTTTATCTGAAACTTAACGATACTATCCGGATTAAACTCACCGGCAACCTTTTGGCCGTTACCAACCGGGTCGCCGTTCGCGTCGTATTTCTGAACAAGCACACTGTCGGCAAACTTAGCCTTAGCGTCTTCGGGTTTTAAAACCGTTGAGAACTCATGAACGTTAGGATCTCCTCCGATGGGATGCGCATAAGCGGTCATCTCGCCAGAAGTAACCGCATCCATAATTACATCAATTAACCTTGCTTTAGGAGAAGCATAAATGCGGTTCATCTTTTCGCGCAGATCAAATTCCCTGTAAACACGCTTCGACGACATTACATCCGCCTCGCGAAGATTAGCGTATGGAGTAACCTTAGCGTTTGCCAGGTTATCTTTTTTATAATATCCGTCTAAAGGAGTTTCTTTTCCAACCGGTTTAGTGGAATTACCGAGATTTGGCTGCTGAGCTATAACAATTATACTACTCAACACAAATACTGCCAGCGAAAAAATCTTTTTCATAATTACTCTAATTTGCTGTTAATGCTATCGCACCTATTGCTCTTGTACTGCCATCAGGGCCAACAGCCTCAATATTATCAAATATAACCCTTGTGCCCGGAGCTACCGCATTCATTGCGGTACGCATGGCGGGAGTCAAATCGTTTCCAGAACCTTTTATTACTACAGCATCGGCTCTGGGCTTAGCAATAATGAGGGTAAAACCAGTAACGGTAAACCTGGCATCGAATTCAAATCCATTTAATCGGGCGAACACGGTACTCTGGCTTTTAATTTGAACCGAGCTTACTGACCCGCTAGACTTTCCGGCGAATTGCGGAACCGGATCCGGGATACGTTTTATTCTAAATTCAGAGCTTCCGATCTGCTGTACTTTCCCGTTAAAATCGGCAGAAACATTTACCTTGGCTATACCTGCCGAGTTAACTTTTACCGTATAGGTGCCGTTGGAGCCTGAAATACTTCCGCCGCTCATACTTACCCTTAAATTTTCTTTCGGAATTCCCGGTGCTGAAACTGAAACCGGATTTGGAACACCTATATAAAATACGTTCATGGCGGTAGGAGATACTACTGCCGACGGACGCGATACCTGGTATTTTTGCTCTGGTAGAGGATAAGACTTAAAAGTTCCGTCCGCTTGTCTCAATGTAATAGATCCCTTATAAGAAAACATCCCCTCCCGGCTTGTTGAAACAGTATACATTCCTTTACCATCCCTAACGGAAACATTCGAGCCGTTAACCGATACTTGAGGGTTGGCCTGCGAATCGTAGGCAGTTAGGAATATTTCAGCGGTGTAGGGCTGGCCTGCGATGATATAAGATGACGGTGCAACAGCCACGGCAGAAAACTTATCAAGTATTACAGGTGCTTTATCCAAATTACCTAACAATCTCTTTATAATATCCGATTCCGCATTCTTTACATCAGTTTGTATTTTACTGAGAATGGTCATAGCAGCGGTTAAAGGAGTTCCTTCACCAAAGTTTACTTCCTCCCATGATTTTCTTACCCCGTCCACACGGTTCTCCGGATCTTTAGCTAATAACGAAAACGTAAGGCCTCCCCGCTCCTTGGGATCAACCAAGGCTCTGAGTTTAGCATCCGTTTCATTAATTTTCGCTTTCAATTCGGCACCTTTCATTTTGTTAATCATTATTCCAGGAGCAATATCCTGATTTGAACGTTCTACCAGATCGCCTGTTTCAGGATCAATACCCTGGCCTTCAGTTTTAAACTGTTGTTTGAGGCCTTCTATGTATTTATTTAAATCTTCACCTATCGCCAGTGCTTGCTTTGCTTTGTCATACAGCGGCTTTGCCCTGTCTGGCTGCTCTTTTAATTTTGTATTTTCAAATGATGTCATCAACGAGTTAATACTCGCTTCGACATTTGTAGTCGACACCACCAAACTATCGTTGATATTTTTGAAGGCATTCAATATTGTGTCCGAAACGTTCAATGCAAGCATTGCGAGTAACACCAAATACATGATGTTAATCATCTTCTGCCTTGCAGATTCTTTACCTCCAGCCATGCGTTATTTAGATTTTTTTCTTAATCAGTTAAACAATAATAATTAAACACGAGGCTGATTCATAGCGGAAAGCATATTTCCGTACACAGCATTTAAAGAAGAAAGATTTTTAGCCAAACGGTTAACTTCCTCTTTAAATTGTTTAGAATCATCCATAGACTCGTTAAAGTTCTGCATGGTTAATGAAAGATTCTGATAGAATTTGTTCATTGATTTAAGATGAGCGCTGGAATCTTGTAATTCAAGTTCATATACCGCGTTTAACGCAGAAAGATTTTTGGCCAGATTATTAACCTGATCGTGATAAGCTTTTGAATCTACGTTCGAATTAGCCATTTCCTGCAGGTTCGCAGAAGCTTTATCAAACGATACGCTTAGATTATCGAAACTTGCGGTTGCCGTTTTAACCTTAGCGGTAAAATCGTTAGTGGCTGTAGAGGCATCGGCTATATTAGATATCGCAGACACTTTATCGCCAAATGTTCTTAGACCTGTACCTAAGCTTTCGATAAGTTCGGGGCCGATTTTAGCATCTTCCAGCATTTTATCCAATGCCGCCGTTGACGAAATACCAGAACCACCAGAACCTGTTGCTTTAGATGATGATTTTGGAAGTTCATCTTCAAAATCCTCAGCCAATTCAGGATAAACTTTGTGCCATGCCGGATCTGGCTTTGGAGCGAAGAATCCTGTTAAGAAGAATAAAAATGCTTCAACACCTAAACCCGCACCAATCATGTAGTTTCCCCAGATACCCCCTAAGTGAAGGATTTTAAAAAGCGCACCAATGATTACCACACTTGCTCCCCATGAAATTGCGGTGTGAAGAGGTTCTAATTTGAAAGACGATTTGCCAGCCATAAAAGTTTGAGATTGTTATTAGATTGAATTAAGATGTATGTTTAGACGTTTGTTGATTATTTTTTGTCGCGAATATCTCTTCCGGGATAATGTGTAACACAACGGAAACCGATGTAAGACTTTGCTGTATCCTGATATTCGTAAGTACTTGTAGAATTCTGCAGGAAGTAACCAATATCTTTCCACGAACCGCCACGTACCGTTTTACGCTTTAACACTTCAGGGTCGCCTGCTTTAGCTTCGTAATTTAATGAAGGGTTTAAATCATGTGTAAATGTTGATGCGGATTCGTCAAAAGTTGAGGAGGTCCATTCGGCAACATTTCCGGCCATATTGTATAAACCGTAGTCGTTAGGGAAATAGGATTTTACATTTACTGTAAAAGGCCCTCCGTCGTCTATATAATTACCACGCCCTGGTTTAAAGTTAGCCATTAAGCAGCCTTTCGCATTTCTGATATAAGGGCCGCCCCAAGGGTAATCGTTGCCAATCCTTCCGCCGCGGGCCGCATATTCAAACTCTGCTTCGGTTGGAAGCCTATAATCGGGGCGTGTATATCCAGGCATTTTTTTACTTTCGGCATAACCAGAGAATAACTGTGTGCGCCAAACAGTGAACGCACGGGCCTGGCGCCAGGACACTCCAACTACAGGGTATTCCTTAAATGCCGGGTGTGAAAAATAACCCTGTGTTAAGGGCTCATTTTGAGCATACGCAAAATCGGCAAGCCAGACTAATGTATCAGGATAAATCGGAACTGTATCGCGCAAAATATTATCAGAACGGGTTCTGGTTTTATCGCCACGGAAATTAGCCGCATCCCTGAATTTAAAAAGCGAAAAATTATATTTCAGCAAGCGTACGTCGATCTCGTTACGATCAAACACTCTATCAGGTCCCTGATAATACATTGCCTGTAATTTAGATGCGTTTGCAGCACCCGCCTTTTTATTACTCCAGATATTTGCTCTTTTTTTCCAGTCAATATATTGAGGCCCTCCCGCATCTGCCGCAGCACCTTTTTTGGGCTTCATCATATACAGAGGATCCTGCAAATAATCTTTTATAGCGATAGAGTCTCTTACCCAGTTCACAAACTGGCGGTACTCGCTGTTTGTAATTTCTGTCTCGTCCATGTAAAACGCCTGAACGGTTACCTGTTTGTTTTGGGCTATTTGGGCGTACGTAATATCCTGATCTGTTTGGCCCATTACAAAGGTTCCAGCCGGGATATAAACCATTCCGAGAGGTATGGTTTTTGTGGGTACTTTCTTATACTTTACTCCAACGAGTTCCCCTCCGGAATTTCTTCCGCAACCGCCGCTGAAGAAAGCCGATACAATTAAGAGAGCGATAACGTAAAATTTTTTCATTGTATTTAAAGGCATACCTTCTTTTTAACTTTCAAATTATTTGGTAATAAATTTATCTATTAAAAATGATTCTAACAGTAAACTTATGAATTTTTCAGTATTTATCTGTTATAACCCACAACTTTCAGATATGCTGTTACGCTAATACAGGGTAAAATGTTACCGGAAATTTGATTTTTTTTTATTTACAAGAGAGATATTACTTGTTAACTTGTTTGATATATTGCTCAATAGCCATGGTCATACTTGGAGCGATGGGGGTTGGTGCGGGTATATCAACTATGAGGTTACGGTCTGTAATAGCCTTTTGCGTACTCACCCCAAACGCCGCAATTCGTGTATTATTTTGCTCGAAGGTAGGGAAATTTTTATACAGCGACTGAACACTTGATGGGCTGAAAAAAACAATTACATCATAAAAAACATCCGCAAGGTCGGATAGATTGCTGCAAACGGTTCTGAATAAAACCGCCTGGGTAAAATTATAGCCGTTTTCTTGTAGAAATTTTTGAGTCTCTTCGGCTGCTACGTCCGAGCAGGGGTAAAGAAAGCGTTCTGCGGCATGCTTTTTCAAAACTTCAGCCAGATCACTTGCGGTTTGCTTACCGAAAAATATTTTGCGCTTTCTGTACTGAATATATTTTTGAAGATACAAGGCGATGGTTTCCGACAAGCAAAAATATTTCATTTCGGCAGGTACTTCATATCGCATTTCTTCGCACACCCTGAAAAAATGATCGACCGCGTTTTTACTGGTAAAAATTACTGCTGTATAGTCAACAAAACTTATTTTTTCCTTTCTGAAATCTTTTGCCGCTACGCCTTCTACGTGTATAAAAGACCTGAAATCGACTTTAACATTGAATTTTTTTGCGAGATCATAATAAGGTGATTTTTCGGAATCTGGCTTTGGTAGTGTAACCAATATACTCTTCACCTTTTTTTTTCTTGCATCGATTGATTGCATATGTTTAGAACCTAAGAGCTTTTATTAGAATTAGTATTGGGCAAATTTCGAGGGCACAAAGATAGAAAATTAAATATATTATTGGAAACCTGTGATTTGATAAAATATTTGTGGCCGCACGCAAAAACTGGAAGAAGAAAATTCCGCCTATCAGAATGAAAGAGAGATAGATATATACCGGGGCGAACCTGGCCGGAGTTAGGCAAAAAGCGATTACTACCGGGATGAAAAACAAGGCGGCATTAAAGTAACTCAAAATTAGAACGGAGATATATTCTTTGGCGATTTTTGACGAATCCAATAAAAATCCTAAAAACCGAAGGACAAGTATTTTAACGGTAAACAGTAGTATAACGATTACAGAGAGGCGCATAAACCATCCGAATCCGCTGTAATTATAGGATAACTGGAAGTATTTCCCGCATTGATAAAGAAACATACCTATGGTGAATCCAAATAGCAGGTAGAGAAAAATGAAGGGCCATGAATTAAAAAACTTTTCCTCTTTATTGATTTGCCCTAAAACCCTGTTGCTGTAAAAGGCATGGATAATAGCCGATAATTCTTTCGAAAAAGCATTTTTTAAAAGGGCGAAGCAAAAAAGAAGAACGAATACAAAAGCGATGATCCATACTTCCCCTTTCGGCCTGGCTTTACCCCTGTCATAACGTTCTACCTTTTTAGGAAATTTCTTTGCCCAGGCCTGAAAATCAAGATTTTTGACCAAATAAAGTTCAACCAGGCTATCAACAAACTGGTTAGGGCGATTAGTATCTGGTTTTTTCAGCCATACCATACTTAAGGAGTCGCCTACCGCTTTTAAGGAATCTTTAATCTGCTTTATGGAGTCTTTTTTTGCCTGCCAATTGGCCAAAGATGCCGAATCGCGAAAAAGCGGGCGGGAGTATTTTGCTGATGCTGGTGCGGCCCTGCCGGTGGAATCTGATTGCGCCGAAACACTCAATCCTGATATAAGTAAGCCGATAAAGAAAACGAAGAATTTCCCAAACATTCCCAGGTAATTGTCTTATCTAGTGCTTTTTTTATGCAAATAACCTGATTATTATCTGGTTTTCCTAAAGATAGTTTTAACAGGATGAGCACATGGAGACCCAAAGCTAAAATTAAACCAGGGTCTTTTTTGCTATTTTACGTACTATTCTATCTAATTCTGATCCGCTTTCTTCCAACATTGCGAGTAGTTCGGCAGTTTGTTTGTTATCGGCATAATTTAAAGCGTTGATAATACCCAACACATTAGCAAGTGGCTTTCGAATATGATGAGAATTTATAGTAGCAATTTCCTGAAGACGTTTGTTTTGTTTCAGAATCTGATTGGCGTTCTCCTGAAGCTTTGTTATATCTTTTAACGCACCAACCATACGTATCGGTTTTTTTTGTTCATCCCTGATGATGCATCCATCCTCAATAACAAAAGCATAAGAACCATCGGCTTTTTTATATCTGTATTCTTCATGCCAATAGGTTACGTCAGGATCTTTAAGTGCCATCTCAAGTGATTTGCTGATAAACGCTCTTTCTGCCGGATGAATTCTCTTCTCCCAATCGGATAATTTGCTTTTTTTCTCCTTATATCCAAAAAGCTTTTGTGCTCCTTCGCCCCAGTATAAATATTCGTTTATCATGTTCCAATCATACACTGCATCATTGGTGGCGATAGTAATATATTTATACCTTTCATTACTGATAATCAGCCGCTCTTTTACCTGATGGCTCTCAATCAAAACCTGTAAAAACGCAGCTACGCGCTTGATCAGATTACGCTCATACTCATCAGGCACCTTAATTGTATTATGATAAACAGCGAGGGTGCCAAGCAATTTACCACCCGCACTGATTAATGGCAGCGACCAGCAGGAAAGCAGTTCATTCTTTAACAGAACATCTTTGAAAGGGTCGTAGTTAGGGTGGCTGGAAATATCTCTTACCACATAACATTCGCCTGTAAATGCCGCTGCTCCGCATGAACCCATTTCTTGCGAAACAGGAAACCCATTTGTTAAAAGATTAAGATATTCGTCTGGCAATGCGGGCGCAGAGAAGGGCATGAGCAAAGCCGTATTTTTATTGAATAAGCTTAAAAGGCATTTAAAATTATAAATATCTGTTAAGCCGCTCAGGTAAGATGTAACGGTGTTGCTCAGGGTGCGTTCTGCTCCGATATGATATTCTAAAACTTCTTTTTCTAAATTCACCAAAAGTTGCTGCAGCTTCTCATTGGTTACTTCCTTAAAGAAAACCGTTAATCCTTCTTCGTAGGGATAAGCCGCGATCTGAAACCAGCGATTTGTGCTAGACATTTTTTCTTCGAACTCGACAAAGCGGTTCTCTCGTACAGCTATTCTGTACTGACTGGAAAAATTAGCCTGATGGCTGGGGAACAACTCCAATAATGATCTGTTTATGAGCTTCTCCCGAGGCATGTCTAATAGCCGGAGCGTTGCAGGATTTACCTCCCTTATTATCCAGTTTTTATCCAAACTAAAATAACCTTGCGTGTAATTTTCAATCAGTTTGTTAAGCCGTCGTATCGCTTTTTCCTTCTGGTTTTCTATCAGAAATTGTTCTGTCACATCTCTGGAATTGGCGACAATCCCTTTTATAGTATCTTCATTAATTAAATTGGTAAGCACCGTTTCTATCCATCGCCATTCCCCTTTCGAATTTTTTAGCTTAAAAGCGGGGAGTTCGACCTTAAACTGCTGAGAAACACGTTTAAGAGCGATATTAAATATTTCATAATATTGGGGATGTATAAATTCCGAGATATTTTTTCCTATCCAGTGTTGCGGATCGTAACCTAAAACATTGGAGATCGTTTCGCTCGTAAATTGGCAAATTCCATCCGAATTTAAAATCGCAATCACATCAGCTCCGGTTTGAACCAACTCTTTAAACCGCTTCTCATTAAACTTTATTTCATCTTCCTGCTTTTTTCGTTCGGCGGCATTTCTTCCCACACAATAGAACAGTTGATCTTCGGCGATCCATTTGCCCGACCATACCACAGTAACTATGGAGCCGTTTTTATGGATATACCTGTTTTCAAAATTCGTAAGTTCAGCCCCGTTCAATAGGTCTGCTGCCATTTTTGAGGTTATTTCAGCATCAGAAGGATGAAGAAACATTCCGCATGACTTTCCTGACATTTCATCGCAAGAATATCCTAACAGATTTTCGGAAGCTTTGCTTACCGATACGAAATTGCCTTCCGTATCAAAGGTACATATCAGGTCGAGCGAAGAATCGAGTATTCGCTGATTGCTTTGTAACGCACGGGTGAGGTGTTGCTCTAAACTTTTCTGGGAAGTTATATCTCGAACGGAGGCGTAGATATACGACTGGCCCGGCACTATAGTACAGTTCCATAAAAGCCATTTATAGCTTCCGTCGGCACACTTAAAGCGACTTGTAATTGCCCCGGGGCTGGCCGCTTTGTAATAGCCGCTAAACTCCGGAAGATCATCGTTATGCAGGAAATGAGAGATGGGATTTGAGAGAAGTGTTTCGGCACTATACCCTAACGACCGCTGAAATGCATCGTTAACCTTTCTCAAATAACCATCCGCCCCGATAACGCAAAATAAATCCTTAGACAAGTTAAAAAACTCGGCGGCATTGTAAAATTCCATATATAAGTTAAAGGCAAAAAACTAAAGATTTTCCCGCAGAATAAAGTTGAACAAATCCTTCTTTAATTAAGATTTCTACTTACGTAGCTGAATTCTAAAAGTTACGATTTTCAAAAAATCCAATGTATTAGCTTAACTCATTAATGAATTTGTGATGGCAGGGGGCCTGCCTGAAAGCGTTCGACAGGTGGGAAAAGATTGTTGTACGATTCAAAAACCTCCCATAGCAGGATCAGACTGAAGCCGGGGATGTAAAGTTTCCGTATTTAAAACAGCTCTTTTTTATGGGATATATCATTCCTAAAGTATGGTTTTTTCAGCAAGCATTTTTTTATCCTCAGGTGTGATATCGATAATTGCGTAGGTTGGAACCTGTGAAATTGCAAGTTCGTCGAGTACATCAACCAGATTTTTAAATCTCGAGCGGTCGCCGGGTTTAACTAAAACAATTAACGACTTTCCGGTGGTTTTCGAAACATGCTTCATTTGTTTCAGCAAAGCGTTTCTCAAACCAGAAGCGTTTGTAACATTAACTTCGCGGGGATTGGCTGTAGTGCCCATATACCATAACATTTTATTACCCGCGCCCAGGCAAACGGCCATACTTCTGGTATCCGGAACTTCTCCTCGCCCTTTGTCTACAGGCATTGAAACCTTCATTTCCGATGGCCTGGACAATGTGGTAGTAAGCATAAAGAATGTGATGAGCAGGAAAGCCAGATCAACCATGGCGGTGAGGTCTACTTTAGGGAGCTTTTTGGAGGAAACACTTCGTCCTGAAGCAACTCCCCGCATGTTGTTTAATTCGGCCATTGTAATTCATCTTTATTTTAAGATGATAGCAAGCCTTAAATTCCACAAAGGCTACCATTTATAAAACCGAAAAGGTTAAGCTTGGTTATTAAGGCTCAGAAACTGCTATGGAAAAATACAATTTACAGGTAATGCTAAGTGATGGTTCGTTTGCAGACTATGAAGTTCAAACTGAACGAGAGGCAAAAACATTCGACATACTGAAAAAAGGAGAAATTATTGCTTCATTCAGCGCAACGACAGATGGGGGATGGTTACTGGAAAACAATCCTGGGAAAGTAGATGACGACTTGCAACAGCGGATAACCCGGCAATTGAACGGCTACCGGATTTCGTAAACTACCGTACCTTCTGAGCGGTAACCCGTGTAAAGTCCTGCGCCATTGTTTCGAAAATCAATTTATCTTTTGAAATTTCTTTAATGATAAAAGGGAACTCCCGGACAACACCTCCGGGAAGGTTTTCTTTATAGCGAATCATGCTGTTTTCCATCCTGAATTTACCGTAAGAAAGTTTTTTGCCTCCCCACATAATTACCAAATCATCATTCTTTGAAAAAATGATGGATGGGTTGGCCTCCTTCACTTCCGTATCAGACATAATTAGCGGAGGATTCTGATTGGGATTTTCAACTTTAAGATACTTCCACTCGCCATAAAGTTCTTCGGGCTTAACCGATTTTGTGCAGGAAGAAATTAACAGTAAGATCATACAAAATCCGGCAACAGCACTAATATTCATATCAGGATTGATTTTTTTGACTAAACAATGGCTGCTTCAAAGCTAGTTTATTTATAGCCGAAGCCATACGATCTACAATTACCTGCTCGGATTTAATCGCATAAATCCAATCTAAAAGCTCCTTTTTGTCGTTTTTCGAAAGTTCGAGAAAATATTTTAAAGCGAGCGGTTCATCCTCCAAGCAAAGTTGAAAATCTTCGGGCAAAGGCAAGGGAGGTTCGAGAGAATACAAAACAACATCAACCCAATCGCCTTCTTTCTTTTTAATCGCTTTGCGAATTTCGGCCTTTATCGCGATCATTAGCTGCCCCTTCCCCATTGGCATTATGTGAAACTGCTTAACCTCGTAACCGTCAATAAAACCGCGAACTTTTTGCCAGCCGAAATGATTCTTTTTTCCTTTTGCTATTTCGGGAAGGCGCGCATAGGTCCATCCACCTTTTCCGGGAAAGCGTTCTAACAATAAACGTTGATTGATTAGCGGTTCTTCTTGCATATTAGATACAATGCCGTAAAAACTAATCGCCTCGCAAAACTTCCAGCGGCGGCCTGTTTAAAATGCCTCTGCTATTTAAAAGTCCGATTATAACGGTTAAAAGAGAGATGAGGAAAAACAAAATTACTAACGGCAAAACGTCTGGACTGAAGGAAGTTTTAAAATTATACTTTGCCAGCGCCCAGCTTCCACCTATTGAAAGGATGATACCCGTTGCCGCAGCAAATGCGCCCAAAAATAAATATTCTAAAGCCGTTATAATTAAGATTTGCCTTTTACTGCCACCTAAGGTGCGGAGCAATACACTTTCCTGGATGCGCTGATACTTACTGATGAGTACCGAAGCCACCAGTACCACTAATCCGGTAACAATGCTAAAAGCAGCCATAAACTGAATTACAAACCCGATTTTGCTTAAAATTTCATCCAGGACATTCAAAACCAATTCCAGGTCGATCACCGAAATATTCGGAAATGCCTGTACAACGGCCTGCTGGAATTTAGCCGATTGCTGTCCGTTGGCTACCCGTGTCATCAAAACATAAAACTGCGGTGCATCTTCAAGTACTCCTGATGGGAATACCAGTCGGAAGTTAGTTTGTATGCGATTCCAATCAACCTCCCGAAAGCTGCTTACCACTGTGGGAATTAGAGCCCCCTGTACATTAAAAGTGATTTTATCGCCGATTTTAACATGGATTCTCTTTGCGTATCCTTCTTCGAGAGATACATTAATTACTCCGTCTGGCGTTACTTTACCAATCCATTTACCTTGTGTAATTCGCTCGGAAGCAGATAATGTGTCTCGGTAAGTTACCCTTAGTTCGGAATTGAATGCACGGCGTGAGACTTTAATCGTACTATCTTTTTTAACGTCTGCCGCCGTAAACCCATTTACTTCTTCGATACGCATGGTTACTATCGGCACTTCACTGATTACTGGTAAAGCCTGCTGCCTTGTTAAAGCGGCAACTTTTTCTTTTTGGGTACTTTGAATATCGAACAGCACCATGTTAGGTTGATTCCCGCTGGCAGAAAGCTCTACCCGGTTTAAAAGAATATCCTGAACCAGAAATAATGTACTGATAAACGCAGTGCCCAAACCGATCGAAACAATAAGAATAAGTGTTTGATTGTTTGGCCGAAACAGATTAGCAAGTCCTTGCCGCCAAAGATAGCTCCAGGAAGAAGGGAAAAACCTTCGAACCAGCCATATTAAAAGAGCCGCTGTTCCGGTAAGAATTAAAAAAGCAACAATCACCGCAACTGTAAAAAACACTGCTTCGCGCCAGCTATT
The DNA here is from genome assembly GCA_014380615.1 of Sphingobacteriaceae bacterium. Classification (GTDB taxonomy): domain Bacteria; phylum Bacteroidota; class Bacteroidia; order Sphingobacteriales; family Sphingobacteriaceae; genus Paradesertivirga. The sequence goes on along the minus strand of JACMJM010000032.1, from coordinate 94,957 downwards.
AAGTTGCAGGTAAGAAAATCCTATCACAAACCCTAATATTAAAACGTACACCAACCATTTAAGCGGATCTTTAAAGACACTTGTTTCGTGATAGGAGATGCGCAAAGTATTTAAAGGTGATATATTTCTTACTGATACCAGAGGAAGCATAGCAAACAGAACCGAAATGATAACACCCAATACTATCCCCTGCAAAATGGCTCTCCAGGATACTATGACTGAAATTTCTACCGGTAGTATATCTTGGAGAACAAATGGCAAAACTTGCTGAATAAGTGTACCCAATACCGCACCTATCAGCGAACCGATAAAGCCGATTCCAACTATTTGAATGAGATAAATTAAAAACGCCTGAGATGCTTTAACTCCCAAACAGCGAAGTATAGCTATTGTAGAGAGTTTCTCACGGATGTAAATGTGTATGGCGCTGGCTACTCCGATACATCCTAATAAAAGCGCGACAAATCCTACAAGTGATAGAAATTGAGTAAGGTCTTCGAAAGAACGACCGGTATCACGTTTTTGCTCCGCAACGGTTTGATGGTTTAAGTCGGCCTTTTCCAATCGTGGTTCAAGGCGCTTAACAAGCTTCTCCACACCATCCGGATCGTTAAATTTATAGAAATACTGATAATTGATTCTGCTTCCTTTTTTCAATAAGCCGGTTTGTTCCAGATATCTGAACGGGATATAAACTACAGGTGCCACTGATGCCGAAATACCGGTTTGTCCCGGAGCCTTTTGCAGAATACCGGCAATTTTGAAGGTTATCTCTCCTACTTTTAAAGAATCTCCAACAGCCGCGTTAAATTGCAGCATTAAGGTTTTATCAACGATAACATCCCGGGCCTTTTTAAAATCTGTTCCGGCTTTCGCGGGAACGGTTTCCAGACTGCCGTAATAAGGAAAATCACCTTCCAACGCCTTGATTTGAACCAGCCGGGTCCCCTGACTTTTAGGAAAATACACCATGGAGGCAAAACTGCGTTGCTGTGAACGGCTATCTCCAAGCGAATCAAGAAGTCCCTGCATTTCTGCAGAAACCGGCTTGTTGCTGGAAATAGACAGATCGGCTCCGAGCAGGCTGGCGGCCTGGGTATCAATATCCCTCTTTAAACTATCTCCGAAAGAGTAAATGGCAACTAAAGCTGCTATACCAAGGATAATGGACGAGACAAAAAGAAACAGCCGGGAACGACTTCTGCGACTATCGCGCCAGGCCATTTTAAAAAGCCAGCCGATATTTAAACGGTTATTGTGGGTATTATCGGCCATTAAATCCCTGTTAAGTCATCAGCAATGATAGATCCGCCCTTTATCCGTATAATGCGTTGGGTTTTTGAGGCAAGCTCCATATCATGGGTTACCAAAACAAGTGTGGTTCCGGCTTCTTTATTTAAGTCGAAAATTAACTTCACAACTTTTTCACTTGTTTCGGCGTCGAGATTTCCTGTTGGTTCGTCAGCAAATAATATTCTTGGGCTGTTGGAAAACGCTCTTGCAAGAGATACTCGCTGCTGTTCGCCACCCGACAATTGCGAAGGGTAATGATGACCACGATCAGCAAGTCCAACTTTATCAAGAAGGTCTAAGGCCTTGGGACGAATATTCTTTTCGCCCCGAAGTTCGAGAGGAACCATAACATTTTCAAGCGCTGTTAAAGTTGGCAGTAATTGAAAGTTCTGAAAAATAAATCCTACATACTGGTTTCGCAGCTTTGCCCGCTGATCTTCGCCAAGCTGGTCTATACGAATATTGTTAAGTTCGACGAGTCCTGAAGACGAGCGATCAAGTCCGGCGCATAAACCCAGGAGCGTTGTTTTACCACTGCCGGAAGGACCAACAATTGATACCATAGAACCCGCTTCGATCGAAAAATTAATATTTTCGAGGACGGTTAGATCACGTCCTCCACTTGAGTAAATTTTTCCAAGATTTTTAATATTCAGAATTTTCTCCACATTCGTAAGTTATAATGCTTTAACAAGAGCACAAAAGTTTGATCGAAAATCTTTAGAATTATTACAATTCAAAAGCATTTATACTTAAACTAAAGCAGGAACAGCATGTTTAGAAATACTATCAGCCGATATAAGATGAGGTACTTACAATCAATATTACTTTTAATGGTGGCTATAATGGCGGCATGCAACAATGAAAACAGCCCAAAGACGGGTGCTAAGAATCAGCAAGACGATTCAGATTCGGTAAAGCTGAGGAAAACTATTTTATTTTTCGGAAACAGCCTTACGGCAGGTTATGGACTTGAAGATCCTGACGAAGCCTTTCCCGCAGTAATCCAACGTAAAATAGATTCGCTGGACCTTCCTTACAAAGTAATTAATGCCGGCCTGAGTGGCGAAACGACGGCTGGTGGTGTTAACCGAATAAACTGGCTTTTGAAGCAGACTATCGATATTTTTGTATTGGAGTTAGGTGCTAACGACGGGCTGCGAGGAATCCCGGTAACGGAGACCAGAAAAAACCTTCAATCGATACTGGATACGGTTAAAGTTCGGTATCCGAATGCCAAACGGATTTTATTAGGCATGGAAGTACCACCAAATATGGGAGGTAAATACGCATCAGATTTCAGGGTAATTTTCCGTGAACTGGCTGAAAAGAATAAAATACCCTTTGTACCCTTTATGCTGGAGGGTGTTGCCGGAAACGTTAAACTCAACCTTAGAGATGGGATCCATCCTACCGGAGAAGGTTATAAGATTGTAGCGGAGAATGTTTGGGAGGTTTTGAAAAATGAGTTGTAAAAGTTTGCGACTGACTGGAAATGTTTGCCTTTTTTGTTCGGCAGAGCAATTATTCATATTCTCAAGAGATTTCTCCCTCTGGTCGAAATAACAAACAAGCTGTTAACTGCCTAGTCTGTTATTTCGACGACAGAAAAACCTACTGCGCATACTCGGCAACCTTCAAGCCCAGTATTTCACCCGTCCAGTTTCTAACCTCATCCAATAGTTTCTGATCATCGGCTAGTACCCTGCCATAAGAAGGAATCATTACTTTCAATTTGTTTTGCCATTCCTGAGATTGAAGCCGATCTTTGAAACATAGCCCCAGGAGATTTAACATAATTGCTACCACAGTTGAGGCGCCTGGTGATGCGCCAAGTAAAGCCGCTATAGATCCGTCTTTCGCACTTACAACTTCGGTTCCAAATTCCAGAATTCCTCCTTCAACCGGATCTTTTTTAATCACCTGAACTCGCTGTCCGGCAACTTCAAGCTCCCAGTCTTCGAGTTTAGCGTCGGGAAAAAACTCCTGTAAGGCTGCCAGGCGGTCATCGGGCGACTGCCGGACCTGATCTATTAAATACTTGGTTAATGACATATTCTTTAAACCCGCAGCAAGCATAGGAACAAGGTTTGCAGCTTTTATTGATAAGGGCAAATCCATCACCGAACCATTTTTCAAGAATTTAGTGGTAAAACCCGCATACGGTCCGAATAACAATTCCTTTTTTCCTTTTATTATTCTTGTATCCAAATGTGGAACAGACATTGGAGGCGAACCTACCGGTGCTTTACCATATACTTTGGCGAAATGCTTCTCAATAATTTCGGGATTGGTACAACGTAACCACTGGCCGCTTACCGGAAAGCCTCCAAAACCTTTCCCTTCCGGGATACCGGATTTTAAAAGCAAAGGTAAAGAACCACCGCCCGCACCAATAAAAACGAAGTTTGCTTTCACTTTTCTTTTATCGCCGTTTGACAATTCTTTTACTTTAATATGCCAGGTATTCTCCTTTTGAACCAGGTCGCGAACCTCGTGATTAAAGTTAACAGTAACCCCTGGTAAGGTTTTCAAATGATTAAACATGCAGCGGGTTAAAGCTCCGAAGTTTACATCGGTGCCGATATCCATTCGCGTAGCCGCAAGCTTTTCAGAATCATCCCGGCCATCCATTATAAGCGGAATCCAATCCTTTAGTTTGGCTGTATCCTCGGTATATTCCATACCATGAAAAAGATGGTTTTGCTGAAGCGCATCGTAGCGCTTTTTTAAGTAGCTCACATTTTTCTTTCCCCATACAAAACTCATGTGTGGAATTGGCTGAATCCAACTTTCGGGTAATCTTACACGATTGTTTTGAACCATGTAGGCCCAAAACTGCTTTGATATTTCGAATGATTCAGCAATCTTAATAGCTTTATCGGTTGATATGCTGCCGTCTTCAAGCTCTGGTGTATAGTTTAATTCGCAAAATGCCGAATGTCCGGTTCCGGCATTGTTCCAGGCATCCGAACTCTCTGCGGCGGCGACATCCATCCGCTCGAAAATTTCGATGGTCAGTTCAGGATCAAGTTCTTTTAGTAAAACGCCCAGCGTAGCGCTCATAATTCCGGCGCCAATTAAAACTACATCTGTGTTTTGCTTTTTTATTTTATTGCCTTTTGCCATGTGTTATCTATAACGCCGAAGCTATTATGATAATCAAATTTCGGGCCCAGTGTTTTGCAGACTTTAAATTTGCCGTGAAAGCGACAAAACTGATTTTACGCCAGGCGATATTGCGCCTTCATTATCTATTTAAATATTTTATCGAGAAATTTAACAGTATAACTTACTGTAGGTTCAAACCAAGGATTAAACAGCCAGAAAGGGTGCGGGGCATCAGGGAAGGTATGGACTTCTGAATATATATTCCAGGAGTTAAGCTTCCGGATCATGTCATCCCTGCCCGCATGCATCCGATCGACGGAGCTGTTTATAAATAATACAGGTGGAGTTTTAGGGCTCACCTGATTTAAGGGGCCTGCTTCATGCCATAGATCCGGACGTTCGGTTTTTGAATAACCAAACCAGTGTGTAGCTGCCGACTTACCTTTACTATCATCGCCCTCGCCAGATTCGGGATGGATAAAAGCAAGCGTTCCGTCAACATCAACAATTGCCTGAATAGTGCTCGAATAATCAGCATACTCTCTTTCGCCTTCAAATTTCGCGTTCCCGTTAGTGGTTCCAAGCAGTGTCGCGAGCTGGCCACCGGCAGAGCAACCCCAGGCGGCAACCTTCGTTGTATCAATATTGTATTTTTGAGCGTTAGCGCGAATCCATCTGACAGCTGTTTTTAAATCGTGGATGGCGGCAGGATAAGTTGCCTCGGTAGATAACCGGTATTCGGCCGATACGGCGACATAACCATTTGCTGCCAGCAGTTTGGCAGTGGGGGTATTATGACTTCTATCGCCCGAACGCCAACCTCCGCCGTGTATCATCAGTACAGCCGCATAGCCCCTTGGTGATTTTTTTTTCGGATAAAATACATCAAGAAATAATTCGCGCTTAGATATACTGCTGTAAGCAATGTTTGTTTTGATCTTTACCCCATTTGGTGTTGTAGGATTGGCAATAGAGATTTCGGGATATTTTTTCTTTGTTTTAATATAGGTACTATGAACCGCAAAAGAAGTATCGCGCATTACCGGCTGCGCCAATACTCTAAACGAGAACACCGAAAAAAACAGGAGAAAAATCAGGAATTTAGTCATGCTCAACTATAATAACTGAAATAGTAAATTTAAAACGGGATTAATAGCAGGTTATTTCTCGGCCGTAGCCTGATCTTCCTCTTGTATCTTCTGTTCTTCGATCTTATTTATTATCCTGCCTTTTTTAAGATCTATCCTGATTAGAGCATACAAACTCATATAAATATTCGCAATCCAAACAATTGAAAATCCAGATATCAGGTAACCGCGCCAATCGTTAAAAAGAAGATGGAACTCGGTTATAACCAAAAGTATAGCTGTTACATAGTGGCTGAAACAATACTCGCAGGTGAACAAATAATAAAACTTGCGTTTGATGAGCCGTTTTGCTTTCTGAGAGCGATCTACGCAGAACTCACGGGGTTCTTTAAACACTTCTTCGTGAGTTACAGTCCATGCTATACATGCAACAGGTATAGCAAGCATAAAGAGCCAGGTAATTTGTGTGGATAGTTCCATTTTAAAAAGTACAATATCACTATTTAGATTGTTTAAGATATATTTCTACACCAAATGTAATTTTTTTAGATGATGGAACATGTTAGGTGTTAATATGTTATTGCGTATATATCAAGCCTGCCCCGAAAAAACTTATGAGCCCACCCGTAAAAATTGCTTTAAAAATTACCGGAATTCTTCTGGGCACCGTGCTTTTACTCTGGCTGGGTGTTGCCGCATACGTTACGGTAAACAAAAAGAAATTATTAGCAATGGTTACGGCTCAACTTAACAATGATATTAGCGGTAAACTTACCATAGAAAACATGGAACCCGCTTTGCTGCAAGGCTTTCCGGGGGTTTCGGTTTCGTTAAAGAATGTCATCTTAAGAGATAGCCTCTATAATAAACACCGCCATAGCCTATTAGAGGCAAAAGAAATCTTCGTTTCATTAAATGTGATTTCGTTAATCAGCGGAAGCACAGTAATTCAGAAGCTTTACATCGAAAATGGTAAAATCTACCTATTTACAGATCAGCAAGGAAAGAGCAATAACACCATTTTTACTGCGGGAAGCGATGATAAAAAGGAAGGGAAACGCAAGAGAATAAAGCGTATAGAATTTAAAAATGTATCATTTATACAAGACAATCAGCAAAGAAAAAAATATTTCAACTTTGATATCCGCTATTTTTCGGCAAAAATAAATCACACTAAAACCGGATGGAAAGGAAAAATTATTCTAAATACAAAGGTTAACACTCTTGCGTTTAATTTAAAAAGAGGAAGCTTTATAAAAAATCAGGTTGTAAAAACAAAACTTGACATGGATTATACAGAAGCAAGCGGTATCCTCATGATTCCGGTGCAGGATATGACCATTGGCCAGGAAGAGTTTCGAATCGGGGGTAATTTCCGCTCAACCGAAACTGTTTCTGAATTTAAGCTGGCTTTAATAGCACCCGATGTAGAGCTTAAAAACATCACACCTCTTTTAGCCCGAAATATTTCTTCGAAACTTGCCATCTATACCTTAGAAAAGCCTTTTTTTGCCGAAGCACTGATACAGGGAAGCCTTAAAAGTAAAGGCGATCCTAAAATACTGGTCTCCTGGAAGGTAGATAATAATGATTTAACTCTATCTGGCGAACGTATCACCAACTGCAGTTTTACAGGTTATTTCGATAATCAGTTTAAAAAAGGGCAAGGGTTTAACGACGCCAATTCAGTTATCGGGTTTGCCGATTTCAAGGGTGCCTATTTTAATATTCCTTTTAAAGCGGATACTGTAAGAATTATCAATCTCAATAAACCGATTTTTGAGGGCCGCTTCCAATCAAATTTCGCCCTGGAGAAGCTGAATGCGGTTTCGGGCTCACAAAGTTTTCACTTCCATAAAGGTACTGCCAGATTAAATCTTCTGTACAGAGCCCCGTATAACAAAAGCAACAGTACAGAACCCTACATTTACGGAACACTTGCGTTTAACAACGCGACACTAAATTACCATCCCCGCAATCTTGATTTTTCCGACATCAAAGGTTTGTTTAGATTCAGAGGACAGGATCTTTTGCTTGAAAACCTGCATGCTAAAAGCGGCACAAATACTTTTTTGATCCAGGGTTCGCTGCTAAACTTTCTTAACCTTTACTATACCGACCCGCGGCGAATTCGCCTTGATCTGCATGTAAAAAGTCCCAAAATTAACATGGGGGAGTTGATGGCTTTTTTGGGAAAACGTAAAACATCTCGCACAGCAACCAGGAGTGATAAGTCGGCCGCAAAGGTTTTCGGCCAATTAGACAAGGTATTGGAAGAAGCTACGATTCATTTAGATATGGAGGCGGATAAGCTTATTTTCCGCAAGTTTGCGGCAGACAGGGTTCACTCCAGTATATTATTAAAGCAATCGGGGATTGAGCTGCAAGATGTAAGTTTAAACCATGCCGAGGGAAGGCTGGAAGTACGTGGAAATATTGATCAATCCGGACCAATCAATCGTTTCAACATCAACACTAAAATAGTAAATGTGAATATCGCCAAACTCTTTTATGCCTTTGAGAACTTTGGACAGGATGCAATTTTAGACGAAAACTTAAAAGGAGGATTTAACTCTACAACCAAAATATCGGGCTTAATGCGCGAAAACGGGCAGATTGTTCCTAAATCGTTTAATGGTTCGGTAAGTTTCGAGATAAAAGACGGAGCGATCTTAAACTTCGAGCCGATGAAAAAAATCGGCAATTTCGCTTTCCCTAACCGGGATTTCTCGAACATCACGTTTACACGATTAAAAAACACGTTTGATATAAACGGCAGTAAAATTACTATACGGCCCATGTATATTGAATCGAGTGTTTTAAACCTTTATGTTGACGGAGTTTACGGCATGCCAACAGGCACCGATATTGCGCTTAGAGTACCCCTTCGCAATCCTAAAAGAGACATCGGATTATCCGACAGTTTGAAAAGAGAAAGATTCGACAACGGCATCGTTATCAATGTTAGAGCCCAAGACGACGAGAACGGAAATGTAAAATTTAAACTCGGCAAGAAGGACGAAGAAAAAGACGAAAAGAAGGCTGAAAAAGATGAAGAAAAAATCGAAAAACAGAAGCAAAAAGCATTAAGAAAAGAGGAACGAAAGGAAGAAAAAAATTCGCAGTAATTCGACTTTAAAATATTATTCTGAGCAATGTTTTTCCGGCTCTTGCTTTTCCTCTGAATCAAATTCTGAAAAGGAATGAAAGAATAATAGTAATGCTAATGCCACCAGTATCGAATGTATCGCTTTCATGATTTTTGTTTCTCAAATGTATAGCCGCATCCACCGCACCACAATTACTTTTAGGCAAGTGGTGGTAAAAAGTCGGTAAAAGCAAACTTTGGGCCGGCTAAAACAATCTTCAAAAAACAGAAACACTCTTTTATTAATAGGGTTATCCTTTAAACATCTATAATATCATGGAAAATTCAATAATTAATAAAGTATCGGATACTTTAAACAATTCTATCCTTCAGGAAAGCGCGTATGCAAATGTTGGGCAAACCGAGCGTATTATTTCGGTTGGTGCCGGAGCGTTTATTGCTTTAAAAGGCATTACCAATGTATTTTCACACCCCTTTCTCGCCATCACCGAACTGGGATTAGGTACTGCCCTTCTTTACAGGGGACTTACAGGATATTGCCCCGTTAAGGAAAAGATGGACGAACAAGAAATGAATAGCTATCAGGATTCCTCATTCAGCGATTCAGGGTCGCCTACGGTACCGGTTACCGCAATGCCAACAGAAACTTACTAATAGATAGGTGCCCGTTGTTACGTTAAACAAGCCGGGCACCTTCTATAGCTTTACCTAAGGTGCGAAATTTAAACACTATTAATTTCATCCCTGTCTTATCTTTGTAAGATGGCCGGCATCTATCTCCACATCCCCTTCTGTAAAAAAGCTTGTCATTACTGCGACTTTCATTTTACTACTTCATTAAAATATAAGGCGGAGCTTCTGGATGCAATGCTGAAAGAAATAGAACTGCAACGCAGCTATCTCGGGCTACAAACTATAGAAACCGTTTACTTTGGCGGGGGTACTCCTTCGCTGATCGGAGCAAAGTCAATTCAACTATTGTTTGAGAAGATTTCTTCCGTACATACCGTAAGTTCTGATGCGGAAATTACACTAGAAGCCAATCCAGACGATTTAGATATGGAAACCGTGCGTAATTTGAAACAAACGGCCATAAATCGTTTCAGCATTGGTGTGCAATCTTTTTTTGAAGAAGATCTGATCTGGATGAATAGGGCGCACAATTCCGGGGAAGCCGAAAGCTCGATAAAAAGAGTCCAGGATGCTGGTTTCGAGAACATCACGATTGACTTAATATACGGCTATCCCTTGCTTACTGATTCTAAATGGAAATCGAATCTTCAAAAAGCGATAGCTCTGGACGTTCCGCATATCTCTTCTTACTCGATGACGGTAGAGCCTAAAACCGCATTAGCCTCATTTATAAACAAAGGGAAGCAAAAACCACTGGATGATAATCAAAGTGCCGAACAGTACTTAACCTTGATGAAAATGCTTGGCAAAGCCGGTTTTGAGCATTATGAAACATCGAACTTTGCCAAGCCAGGAAGCTATTCGAAACATAATACCAATTATTGGCGTGGTATTCATTACCTGGGTATAGGCCCTTCAGCTCATTCTTTTAACGGCGAATCCCGGCAGTGGAATGTCGCTAACAATCCTAAATATATCCGTGAAATTTTTGAAGGAACAATTCCCGCCGAGCAGGAAATACTCAGCCCCGAGAATCGTGTAAACGAATATATCATGACTTCATTAAGAACCATGTGGGGAATGGATATGCGTAAGTTAGAGAAGGATTTTGGTGCTGGATATAAAAATCAAATTGAAAAGTCGTTAAAAATCTTCCTCGAAAGAGGCCATATCAAAGCTGAAAACGATTTCGTAAAACTCACTACATCAGGCAAATTGTTCGCTGATAAAATTGCTTCGGAACTCTTTGTAGCTGAAGAATTGGCCTGATATCTTAAGACTGTTAAAAAAAGTTACTCTTCCCGAAATCTAATTACTTAAAGGTTCCGTAATTCTTCATAATTAAAGATAACCCTTATACAACATGAAGAAAATTTTAACAGTAATGGCATTAGTAGCTAGTGTATTTACAAGTCAGTCGTTTGCTCAAAAAACAGTTATGGTTGGTGGCGCGGCTATGTATCCAACCAAAGACATTGTTGACAACGCAGTTAACTCTAAAGATCATACCACATTAGTAGCTGCTGTAAAAGCTGCGGGTTTGGTAGAGACGCTTAAGTCTGACGGACCTTTTACCGTATTCGCTCCAACTAACGCAGCGTTCGACAAATTGCCTGCCGGCACAGTAGGTACATTGGTTAAACCAGAAAACAAAGCATTGCTTACCGCAATTTTAACGTATCATGTTGTAGCTGGAAAACACAGCGCAGCAGATATCGCGAAAGCTATCAAAAAAGGCAATGGAAATGCTGAATTTAAAACAGTTAATGGCGGCAGACTTTGGGCCATGATGCAGGGAAATGACCTTATTCTGAAAGATGAAAAAGGAGGAACATCAAAAGTTACCATTGCTGATGTTTTTCAAAAGAATGGAGTTATTCACGTTATCGACACCGTGGTAATGCCGTAGTACAATTGTTAAGTTTTAGTAGGGGCCTGTCAGAAATGACAGGCTTTTTTTATATAATTTGATTCGTATTACATTTAGGTTAGAATAGTATATTGTACTTCTTTATTCAAACAAAGTGGTACTAATTTCAATTCATTAATAACAATCGAATTATTGCTATATATCATTTAATGCATCAGGTAATCTGTTTTGGTGAAATTTTATGGGACAAGCTTCCGCAAGGCAAGTTGCCGGGTGGCGCCCCTATGAACGTGGCTCTGCATCTCAAAAAACAAGGAATTAACAGCTATTTAATTAGTAGTGTGGGCGATGATGAGAACGGAAAAGAGTTAAAGCATTTTCTTCTTAATCAGGGGCTGCCGGTTACCTACCTTCAAGAGCACAACTCTTTACCTACCGGCCTTGTCGATGTGCGGCTTGATGAACATCAACAGGCTACTTATACCATAAAAGCACCGGTAGCATGGGATGAAATCCGCTATCAGGAAACCTTTCGAAAATTAGTGAGCAACTCGGATGCTTTAGTATTCGGCAGTCTGGCATGTCGCAGTAAAACAAGTCATACAACACTTTTGCAATTACTGGACAAAATAAAACTTGCCGTATTCGACATGAACCTGCGTCCGCCGCATTTCGAAAAAAAATCACTCGACGAACTGGTGAAACGTTGCGATATCCTTAAACTTAACGAGCATGAGCTTGAATACATTAGCGAATTATACCAACTGAACGAAAAAAGCGACGAACTTAGGTTAAAACAACTCCGCCTTATTACCAACACCGATACTATTTGCGTTACACTGGGCGATAAGGGTGCCATAGTACTTCATAAAAATGAATTTTACAGTCACCCCGGATTTCGAATTAAAGTTGCCGATACAGTTGGCGCCGGCGATGCGTTTTTAGCATCTTTTATATCAAACTACTTAAAAAAAGAACCAATGGAGCAAACCTTAATCAGAGCTTGCTCGGCAGGCGCATTGGTAGCTTCGAGGCCGGGTGCTAACCCCGATTATGCGGTTGATGAACTAGTAGATTTTGTAAAATTTAATTTTACAAACCAATAACATCGCCTGCAATACAAACTTTTAAATTCGTTATATCGTATATCACATAAAGGCAACACATGCGGGGTCACTCATTTTCGCAATATATTCCCAGCGAGCTGCCTAAAGGCGGCTTCGACGAGTTATTGAAATTATTTCTCGAGTTGTTGAATTACACATCAGGCGATGCGAATGAAGCGCTAACCTGGATGAATGAACTCGATAAGCAATATAATCTAACCAATGACGAATATGGAATGGGAGATTTTATTGACGATCTGAAGAATAAAGGCTATTTAAGTTCTGATGAGGACAACGGAGGTTTTAAAATTACCGCAAAAACCGAACAAAGTATCAGAAAATCGGCTCTGGAAGAAATTTTCGGAAAATTAAGAAAAGCAGGCAAGGGCAGTCACAACACTAATATTTCGGGCATTGGCGAAGAAAAAAACGCCGACAGACGTGAATTTCAATTCGGCGACAGCCTTGATCAGATCGACATGACCGCCTCTATTCATAATGCACAGATTAACCACGGCTTAGGCGACTTTACGCTTACTGAGCGAGATCTGGAAGTGGAGGAAAAAGATTATAAGTCCATCTCGTCAACAGTATTGATGATTGATATATCACACTCGATGATACTTTATGGTGAAGACCGGATTACTCCGGCAAAAAAAGTAGCCATGGCTCTTGCCGAGTTAATAAAAACCAAATATCCTAAAGACACCTTAGATATTGTGGTATTCGGAAACGACGCTTGGCCCATAACCTTAAAAGAACTTCCATACCTGCAAGTGGGGCCATATCATACCAACACGTATGCTGGGCTCGAATTAGCGGCAGACATTCTTCGCCGAAGGAAAACACACAATAAGCAAATTTTTATGATCACCGATGGTAAGCCCACCTGCCTTAAAGAAGGCGGAAGGTATTACAAAAACAGTATCGGGCTTGACCGTAAAGTGGTTAACAAAACTTTAAATAAAGCGGCAGAATGTAAACGAATGAATATTCCCATCACCACGTTTATGATCGCTAAAGATCCTTATCTGCAGCAATTTGTACGCGAATTTACCGAGATAAACGGAGGCAAGGCCTTTTACAGCTCCTTAAAGGGCCTGGGTGAGTATATTTTTGAAGATTACATTCGTAACAGAAGAAGAACAGTAAGATAATTTATCCTACAGTTGGGAAGGCCGCAAGTCCGAGGTTCGCTAACCCGCCGGCATACGAACTTCCCGACTTTCGGACTTCCCCACTAAAAAACATGAACAAAAACGATATTAAAACATTAGGCGAACTTAAAAAATCAGGTTACAAATCGCGCTCAATTAAACAAGAGTTGCGGGAAAATCTGATCGCATTATTGAAAAACAAAGAAGCAGGATTCGAAGGAATTATAGGTTATGAAGACACCGTAATTCCAGATCTTCAAACCGCCATCTTATCACAGCATAACATCTTGTTGCTGGGTTTGCGTGGCCAGGCTAAAACCCGGATAGCCCGCTTAATGGTAAACCTGCTCGATGAATACATCCCTTATATAGAGGGTTCAGAGCTATATGATGATCCCTTAAACCCCATTTCGTGGTTTGCAAAAGAACAATTGGAAAAAAATGGCGATAAAACACCCATTAGTTGGCTGCACAGAGACGAGCGCTATACCGAAAAGCTCGCCACGCCTGATGTAACGGTTGCGGATTTGATAGGAGACGTGGATCCTATTAAAGCGGCATCCTTAAAACTCACTTATTCCGACGAGCGGGTGATTCATTATGGATTAATTCCCCGTGCCCACCGCAGTATTTTCGTAATCAATGAACTTCCCGATCTGCAAGCAAGAATACAGGTAGCACTCTTTAATATTTTACAGGAAAAGGATATCCAGATTCGCGGTTTTAAATTACGATTACCTTTGGATGTACAGTTTGTATTTACAGCAAATCCTGAAGATTATACCAACCGGGGCTCTATTGTTACACCACTTAAAGACCGGATCGAAAGCCAGATTTTGACACACTACCCAAGAAATATAGAAATTTCGAGAAAAATCACTCAGCAGGAAGCACGGCTTACGCCCGAACAGCTTGTGAATGTCGAATCGGATGGTTTGGTTAAAGACCTGATCGAACAGATCGCTTTTGAAGCAAGAAACTCGGAATATATTGACAAGAAATCCGGGGTATCGGCCCGGCTTACTATTTCCGCCTACGAGAATCTAATTAGCAACGCCGAGCGGCGGATGCTGATAAATGATGAAGAGCGTACGTTTGTAAGAATTTCAGATTTTCTTGGAGTTATCCCGGCCATAACCGGAAAAATTGAGCTGGTTTATGAAGGAGAGCAGGAAGGCCCTGCTAAAGTGGCCAATATTTTGGTAGGCAAGGCCATTAAAACCTTAATGGCTCAATATTTTCCCGATCCGGAAAAACTAAAGCGTTCTAAAGGTCTCAATCCGTATACCGACATTATTAATTGGTTTGGGATGGGAAATAGCATCAGTATAGTTGATGATCTGTCGGAGAAAGAATACACCAAAACACTTAACTCGGTTCCCGGCTTACGCGATGTAATAAAACAGTTCCATCCGAGTCTTATAGACACTCAAACATTACTCTTAATGGAATTTTTATTACATGGATTATCGGAATTTTCTCAAGTCAGCAAATCTTATCTCGACAATGGGTACGCATTTAAAGATATGCTGGGCAGCCTGTTTAACGCCAGTTTTGATGAGGATGAAGATGAGGATTTTGATGACCGCTAATTTTAATTAACCGCAGACTTTTCGTTAATATATATGTCCGACAGACTATTTATGCTGGTGCTGATAAGTGTATTGCTTTTAATCATAGATTGGTACATACTCAAAGCACTTCTTTCTTTAAAAATCAAAATAATTGAAAAAAGAAGGACAACTTTTACCAGGTTATATTGGGGATACAGTATTATTTTAATCCTCGGTGTTTTTGCTGGAATTTATTTTAATATAAAACTAACAGCACGTGCAATAATTCTGGTAGCATTTTTCATGAGCTTTGTTACCAAAATCTTCTTTTTGCCTTTTCTTTTTATCGACGATATCAGAAGAGGCATACTGTTGATAACCCGGAAACTCAGAGATCAAAAAACTGTTACCGAAAAAGCCGCAGAACCCGAAAAAATATCCAGATCAGAATTCATTGTTAAATCGGGTCTCATCGTTGCGGCGGTTCCTTTCGGAGCATTAACCTGGGGCATTATTTCTGGAGCGTACGATTACCAGATTACCCGAAGAAAACTTTACTTAAAAAATCTGCCTAAAGCCTTTCACGGACTCAAGCTCGCTCAGATAAGCGACATTCATTCGGGTAGCTTTTATAACAAAAAAGCGGTATTAGGAGGAGTTGAAATGCTTCTGGGCGAAAAACCGGATCTTGTATTTTTCACAGGCGATCTTGTAAATAATCTGGCATCAGAAATGAAAGATTATCAGGATATTTTTTCGAAGGTTAAGGCACCACTCGGGGTATTTTCAGTTTTAGGAAATCACGATTATGGCGATTATTATTTCGGTAAAGAACCATCAAATGCTAAAGCACAAAATCTGGAAGCTGTTAAAAAAACTCATACCGCAATGGGCTGGAATCTTCTGCTCGACGAACATCGCCGACTTAAAATAGACAATGAAGAAATAGGTATTCTTGGTTGCCAAAACTGGGGTGCCGGGCGGTTTATTCAAAAGGGAGATCTGGTTAAAACACTAAAAGGAACAGAAGATTTACCTGTAAAGCTACTAATGTCGCACGATCCATCGCACTGGCGGGCCCAGATTTTAAATCACCCCGATATTGATGTAACATTTAGTGGTCATACTCACGGCATGCAATTTGGGGTTAAAACCAAAGAATTTCAATGGAGCCCTGTTGAATATATTTATAAAGACTGGGCAGGCTTATACACCGAAAAGGATCAGCAACTTTATGTTAATGTAGGATACGGCTTTTTAGGTTATCCCGGCCGGGTTGGAATATTGCCCGAAATTACGATATTTGAGTTACAGCGGTCATAGCCTGTTATTACCAAACTTGCATGTCAGAACCCGGTCCCAGTTTCTTACGCAAAGCCTTTTACAAAGCATTAGACTTATTGCTTTTCAGCAATATTTTCATAGCGTTGTGTGCGGTGGCGCAGGCGCAGGTAACCTATTATTTACTACATGTTCCCTGCGATAAGCATGTGCTGGCCGTGCTCTTTTTCGCAACATTAGCCCTGTACAATTTTAGCGCGTTTATGTCAAAACCGGCTGAACCAAAAAAGTCGCCCTTCAGAAGAGTGCGCTGGGTTCATCGCAATTACCGCTTGATGATAACCCTTACACTTATCTCTGTATTATCGTTAATAGTAATCACACCATTCTTTTTATCCACTGCTTCCCAAGTGCTTCTTTTATTCCTGGGGGGAATTGCAATCAGCTACAATCTTCCCCTTTTCACCTTAGCTGATAAAAAATTCGGTCTCAGAAACGTTCCTGGTCTCAAGCTTTTTCTTATTGCCCTAATCTGGTCGCTAAGCTGTGTGCTGCTGCCGATAGTTGAATTGGGAAACAGCCAACTGGTGATGATACCGGCAAACGATACAATAATTCTTATAGCCAAGCGCTTCCTTTTTATTGCAGCCATCACTGTTCCTTTTGATATCCGCGACCTTTTTCAGGACAGAAGTTATGATTTAAAAACAATCCCGGTAATTGTAGGGGAGAAAAAATCTTACTTAATTTGTCAGGGATTGTTAGCGGCGTATTTATCGCTGCTATTTTTATTTACTCAACAATTCAACAGCATTTTTTTCGCCCTGTTGTCAACCATTGCTATAACTGGCTGGTTGATATTTAAATCCGAATTTAAGAAAAATGAATATTACTACTTTTTTCTTCTTGACGGAACCATGATTTTGCAGGCTTTAATGCTTCTGCTCTTTGATTGTTTTTAGAAATCCTCAGTTTAGATTAGCAATACTTGCTTATAAGATCAATAAATTAAGAATAATTTTCGATTTCCGCATTCCACAATCTTTAACTGAAAAGAAAATCCAAATACAAATTTTTGATAATTTCTAATCATAGGTTTACAAACGGGTAAGCTCTATGCTCTCACTCTCAATGTGTAGAAATTTCTTCACACCACACATATATGTGATTTGAAGAAATATCTTAATTGCAATAGTTAATTTATCTAACTTAGATGCCGGTTAACGTATTTCAAGTCAAAAGGTTTCAACTAATTTAAAATTCATGCCAACAACGTTTAGGTTAAAAAAAGCGTATGGGTACAACCCAGCGCGCTTTTCTTTTTTATTAAGTTTTTTATTTAGCACTTCATGTTTTCTCTTCGTTTCTTTTACTCTAAGCAACGATAATTCCGGTTGGAACAAAATCGCCGATTTGGATAACTCAGTATCCATAATGACACGAATTACCAAGTGCGACAGTACTCAAATCGTTCATTTAGCACTCGATAATAAGTCGAAACAAGACCAGAATATTAAAGTATTTGTGCAGGTATTAAAATCGAAAGATTCAGATAAAAGTTTCGCCAAACTTATTCAATACAAAGCCTCTGGCCTTAAAATCACAAAAAGCACTTGCGAGAACAGCATTCCCGCATTGCAATTGTCCCTTCCTCCCGATTACGATCCCGAGCAAATAATTTTCAAAACCATAACCCAAGCGTATTAACTCTCTCAAACATATACAATAACCGTTCACAATTAACCCAAAAAACTAATGAAAAAAACTTTTACTATTTTAATCACGGCCCTCATTCTGGCTGTGGGTACCATCGCAAACGCACAAGTCTGCAATGCGCCGGTAATTAACACCTTTAGCCCCAATACCGGGTTTATAGGTAGCACAGTAACAATATCGGGATCCTATTTCGACCCGATCCCTGCAAATAATCAGGTATTTTTTGGCGCCACTAAGGCACAGGTACTTACCGCATCGTTCGGAGTATTAACGGTTAAGGTTCCTCTAGGCGCAACTTACGCCCCTATTACCGTTAAGAACGGCTGTAATTTAATCGGCGCATCATCCTCCTCTTTCAATGGTATTTTTTGCCCTACCACAATATCAGCCACTACTTATAATACGGTATCGTATTCTCAGTATGTGAGCGGTGGTTACCAAATGGTATCACAGGATATGGATTTAGATGGCAAGCCAGACCTTCTTGTTACCGGATTTACACAAAACAGTATATCCATTGTAAGAAATCTAAGTAATCCGGGAGCATTTTCATTCGCTCCAGAGTACAGGGTTTATCTTCCCGGGCCTTCAAGGTGCCAGGTTCCCGCAGATTTTGACGGCGACGGAAAAATTGACATCGCGGTAACCGTAACCGGCTACGGAACTTACCTGTTAAAAAATAATAGTACTCCTGGTAACATATCATTTACTCAGGTTGGATTATTAGCCGGAACAAACGGTTATCAGATTGCCGCCGGAGATTTAAACAATGACGGTAAAATTGATTTAGCCAATACACAGGGTAATATATTATTTACCTTCAGAAACACCTCAACACCAGGCACAATCAGTTTCATTCAAAACACTAACATCAACAATATCGGTTCTGCTACAGGAATAGCAATCGCCGATGTTGATGGAAACGGAACGGTAGATATTGGCACAAGTTGTGGTGGAAATAACTTTGTTACGGCTGTAAGAAACACGACGGCACCTGGTGCAACCACCTTCACATTCGCTCCTACTCAAACCTGGGCAACCGGATCAGCTTATCCATACCGGTTATTTTTAGGAGATTTTGACAAAGACGGTAAAATTGATTTCACAACCAATAATCACAACGGCGGAACAACTTCAATTTTTAGAAATACCTCTGCTGTTGGTACCATCAGCTTCGCCGCTCCTTACAATATGGCTAGCCCTAGCAGCAACTACAGAATTGGTGTAGGTGATGCGGATGGCGACGGAAGTCCGGATATTGTTACTAAATCAAGCGGTGAAAATAAATTCTCCGTTTACAAAAACACAAGTACAGGTGCGGGAAATATTTCATTCGCTCCACGTATCGACTACGCCGGACAGGCAGAAGTTAGCGGTGTGCTTATCGCTGATTTAGACGGTGATAATGTTCCTGATATTTCTACAAGCGGTATTTCTTACAACAGTCTTCGTGTTCACAGAAACAATAGTACTGTAACCGACAATACCCCGCCGGTTGCGATCGCAAAAAACATCATTGTGCCATTGAGTCCTGCGGGCACGGCTATTATCACTCCTGCTATGATCGACAACGGATCAAGCGATGCTTGCGGGCTTGACTCTATAACACTTAACAAAAGCGCTTTCACTTGTGCCGATCTTGGCGCTAACGCAGTTATTTTAAGAGTTAGAGACAGAGCAGGAAATATTTCTACAGCCCCGGCTACAGTTACTGTGGTATCAGCAGCTATTATAGTTGCCGGCCAGTCTACGGTTTGTCAGGGTCAAACAGTAGCAATGTCTGCAAACACCGGAGACAGCTACCAATGGTTCAGAAATGGCGTTGCAATAGACGGTGCGACAAGCCAGAGCTATTCAGCTTCAGAATCAGGAGAATATACAGTTGCGGTTACTAACGCTGGCGGATGTTCAGGAACTTCTTCCGCAACAACTGTTAATGTAAATAACAATCCAACGGTTACTACACTACCAACTGGAAATGCCTCATTATGCAATGGCCAGTTAACAATCACCGCTTCAGAATCAAGCACTTATCAGTGGTATAAAAATGGTGTATTAATGGCGGGTGCTACACAAAGGCAACTAGTTACAACAACAGCCGGTACTTATACTGTAAGTGTACTCGACCTGTTTGGCTGCTCTGCGATATCTGCTCCAGTAGCGGTTAATGCTACAGACAACGTAGCTCCTGTTGCAAAAGCAAAAAACATCACATTAGCACTAGATTCATCAGGCGTAGCAAGTATTACTACCTCAAGTATTGACAATGGCAGCGCAGATAATTGCAGTGCTGTAACTTTATCAATAACCGGCCCTACTACTTTCAACTGCTCTGATGTGGGTGCACCTGTATCTGTAACTTTGGTAGTATCTGATGCTAGCGGAAACCAAAGCTCTGCTGTTGCTGAAGTAACTGTTACAGATCCCGGATCATTTTGTAATGCCGCACCTGTTGCAATAGCTAAATCACTGGTTCTTCCGGCAAATGCAAATTGCCAGGCAATCGCTTCAGCTCTTGATTTCAACAACGGTTCAACAGATGCAGACGGAGATTCACTAACTTACTCAGTTTCTCCGGCTGGCCCGTATAAAATTGGAGTAACAAATGTTACTTTAACCGTTACGGATACTAAAGGCGCAAGCAGTACAAGTGCCGCCACCATTACAGTTAATGATGTAACGCCTCCATCAATTACGGCTCCTGCGTCATTCACTGTTAATAACAACCTTAATAAATGTAGTGCGGTTGTAAACTACGCCATGCCTGTAGCAACAGATAATTGCAGTGTTGTAACCAGCGCTAATGTTGTACATGTATTACAAAGCGGACAGCAATTCTACGATTTCGCTAATAACCGCTTTGAATCACAATCATCTCCAGGTTTACCGCTAACATTTAATCCAACAGACGGACAAAAAATGGCGGTCTTCTTGCAATCAGGAAGTTCTACTCATTACTTATACCAGAACGTTACTTTACCGGCTGTCGGCCCGATTGTATTAAGCTATGATTTGAAGTACACTAACCATTACGGTAGCTTTGATTCTAACAATCAATTTATCGCGGTACAGATCAGAAATGCTTCAACAAACGCTTTATTGCGTACTGTATTCAAAACTAATCCGGGTGCGCCTTCTTCAATACCAATGACTAGTTACAGTTTTGATATTTCAGAATTTGCGGGTCAAAATGTACGCTTGCAGGTTATTGACGCAACTGTAAACAACTTCTATCTTGATGTACTTCTTGATAATGTAAAAATTACCGGAAGTTCATTAGTTAACGGAAGCTTTGAATCTGATTACTTAGGATGGACTGCATCCAGCAGTAACTCTTCATTCGGCGTATGGGGAATCGGTTACGGCCCTGGTACTACTATCGCACAAACTGTGGGCTTGCCATCGGGTGCAATATTCCCTGTAGGAACTACTACGAATACCTTTGTAGCAACTGATGCTGCTGGTAATACTTCTACCCAGAGCTTTGACGTTACTGTAAAAGACACTCAGTTACCGAATGTACTTACTCAAAACATCATCGTACAATTAAATGCTGCAGGTACTGCCGGTATTGTTGTATCACAAATCAATAACAATTCTACTGATAATTGCGGTATCGCATCATATTCATTAAACAAGTCTTCTTTCGACTGCTCAAATGTTGGTGCGAACATTGTAGAATTAACTGTAACTGATATCCACGGCAATGTAGCAAGCGCTCAGGCAACTGTTACTGTTCAGGATAACATAGCGCCTATAGTTGCGACACAAAACGTTACTGTTCAACTTGACGCTAACGGACAAGGTGCTATCACCGAATCACAAATCAACAACGGTTCATCTGATAATTGCTCAATCGCTTCTTACAGCCTTGACAAAAAATCATTTGATTGCTCGAATGTAGGTGTAAACACAGTTACTTTAACAGTTACTGATGTTAACGGAAACAGTTCTTCTGCTACTGCAACGGTTACTGTTGAAGATAATGTGGCTCCGATTGCTTTAACCCAAAACATCTCTGTTACACTTGTAAACGGTTCGGCAACAATAACTGCCGCTTCTGTTGATAACAATAGCAATGATGCTTGCGGAATCCAATCGTTAAGCATTGATAAATCAGCGTTTGATTGTTCAAATCTTGGAAACAATACGGTTATTCTTACTGTAACTGATAAAAACGGTAACGTTTCTTCGGCCTCGGCTGTTGTAAATGTAATTGGCGTTACGCCGGTTCCTACAGTTGCTGTTACAAGAACTGATAACACTTTTACCGGTTTAAACAACAAAACCATTGCCTTAGGTTATGGTGCGCAAAGTTTAACACTTAACGCAACCAATGGTACATCATCAAACAGTTTAACAACTTACGCATGGTCGCCGTCTACCGGCTTAAGCTCTGCTACAAGCGCAAGCCCGGTATTTACACCAAGCGCGGCTGGCAGCTACACTTTTGATGTTATTGCTACGAATGAGTTCGGATGTTCTGCGGCTACTAGTGTAACTATCACCGTAGTTGACGTTCGTTGCGGAAACAAAAACGACAAAGTATTAGTTTGTCAGAAAACCGGAAGTGCTAAAAACCCTTGGGTACAAATCTGTATCAGCCCGAATGCGGTTAATGCACATCTTGTAAAAGGAAGCACTATAGGTAACTGTGGTTCTACCGGTTCTATAGCAGCAGTTTCATCTTTAGATATGTCTCTTGCTCCGGGCTTATCGGTAAACAATACCAATTCGCTTGCCGCATATCCAAATCCTTTGGCTAAACAAACTACAGTTACATTTAACGTAGTTACAGATGAAGCAAAAGTAACTTTGGATATGTTTAATGTAAGTGGTGCTAAAGTTCAGAGTATTTATTCTGGCCCTGCTAAATCTTTCCAGGAGTATTCATTCAGCTACGATGCATCTGCAATCGCACCTGGTGTGTATTTCTTCAAGTTAACAGGAAGTAATGTATCACTTACTTTTAAAGCTATTGTTACTCAATAAATTATAGCTCTTGTTTTAAAAAGCTCTGCGTTTACGCAGGGCTTTTTTTATTTACCCGCAGTAGGGCATTCAACTCCGACATCGAGCAAACAACTTAAAGCTTAAGCATAAAAAAACCCTGCATCATAAAATTGATGCAGGGTTTTTATTTTTCCTAACCGCTATCAGTAAACAAATTTATAACCGATTCCTCGAACTGTTTGCAAATAGTTCGGAGTGTCTGGATTGTCTTCAATCTTTTTTCTGAGCCTAACTATGTGCATATCCAATGTACGGGTATTTACGTCGGAGTTATAGCCCCATACCACCATCATCAATTCGTCGCGATGGATAACCTTATTGGCATTTTTAAGAAAGTACAGCAAAATCCGGTTCTCCAATATGGTAAGCTCGATTTTTTTACCGCCCTTTAAAAGTGAGTGGGTATTGGGGTGATGCTCCATATTACCGAATTTATGGCTCTCGGTTTTCTCATTGTTGATCACAAACTTTACTTTGTTTTCTATGAGAGCAACCAAAACATCCATATTAAACGGTTTGGTTACATAGTCGGACACACCGAAACTATAGGCGTTAATTTTATCAACGTCCTGCGCCTTGGCGGTCATCATGATAATTACCCCTTCATATCCTTTTTCACGTACATTTTTACACACCTCAGAGCCTTCTTTAATCGGAAGCATCCAATCTAATAAAACAATATCGGGGGATTCGGCCATAATAAGTTCTTCAGCCTCACTACCATCCGATGCTTCCAGAGTTACATAGCCTTCAGCTTGTAATCGATGAGAAACCAGAAAGCGAAGATTTTCATCATCTTCTACTATTGCAACTTTTATCTCTTTATTCATATTACTGTTCGTATGGTAAAACTATGGTAAATTCAGAACCGATTCCGACTTTACTTTTAACAAAAATATCACCTTTCATAAAATTAACCAGTTCCTTACAAAATGCTAACCCTAAGCCTACACTACCCTGCTGATTATACTGGCTTTGTATCCTGTAGAACTTTCTGAATATATTCTCCATCTCCTCTTTCGGGATCCCGATACCCTGATCGGCAAACCTGAATACTATTTTACCACGCTCTACCGATATATCAATATGCAATTCTTTTCTCTTAGGCAGAGAATATTTATAAGCATTTTCAATAAGATTTTGAAAAATACTTGCCATCAATACCGGATCTGTTTTAAACACTTCAACCTTCCTGATATTGTAAGTTATCTCATACTCAGGATACTTTATCTGATAAGCGTCAATTAAGTTCTGAACAAACACTTCCAGATTAAGTTCTTCGCTCTTTATCTGGATTGATTGATTCTCAATTTGAGTAAATGACAAGAGCTTATTCATTAAATCATTCAGCTTGTCTGCCTCCTCATCCAATATTTTACCGTATCGCAACCGTTCCTTGTCCGAAAGTGTATTAGAACTCCGTATGTTATTGCCTGCTATTTTAATAACGCTTAGCGGAGTTTTAAACTCATGAGTTAAATTATTAATAAAATCATACTGTAGCTTAAACATCCTGCTGTTGATATTCAGATTTCGGTAAATCAAATACGCGATAACCCCCAAAATACCATATATCGCTAAAATTGATAAGGCCACAGGGAAAAACCTTCGGTTTATTTCTTTTGATAAATAACTACGGGAAGAGCTGAAGAACAATTTATAATCGGCGAAAGCACCGGTTAGCGAAAGGTCGGTACTTATCAAATCAGGATCTGTATCAACCGACTCAAAAACGATAGGTTTGATTTTGATCTCCTGATAAAGTTCCGAATGGTTATTCCTGATCTTTAATTTAAAAGGATTTAACCGGAACGACAGAATATCCTGCTCGTAAACTGGAGAAGAATTAGGCGGCTTCAACATTAAATCGTTGAAACTCCGAAGATCCTGCTCCCGCGGGATATTCATAAATGTAATTCTGCTTGGATTATGTGTGATATTGTAATAAACGTCGAAAGTTTCACTTTCTATAAGGGCTTTTGTGGTATCAAGGCTGCCTATATAAGTGGAAAACTTAACAGCCATTCGATTAAACTCTTCAACAGCTCTGATTGTGGGTTTCTTCGCAGGACTTCGATATAAAATCATAGAGTCGGGGGGAACTTCAGGGCCCAACTGGTAAATAACTTTAGGTAGCATCGAAAAGTTATTAACCCTAAATGCGTTTGGAACAGGGTGATTACTGATTTGTGTATCGTAGAAAATAATCCGGCTTACAAAAGGGTAGGTTTTAAATACAGTACCGGTATACTTAACTACCGAAGCCGAATCGAGGTATCCCTGATAAAAGGAAATTTCGGGGATCTTTTTCAGAAAAAACTCATTATAAGGCTTTATAGTTTCTTCCAGTACCGCAATTTTTTGAGTATTAAACTCATTCTCGACATATTTTTCGGTGAAGTTATGTGCCAGAAGCAGGGCAACAAAGAGCGATACGGTTATTAAAACCAAAAAACTGGCGTTTAAAACGTTGTTTTTACGGTAATAATATTCCTTTAATCTTCCCATTTACTATCACTTCATAAGGTTAGCGGCAAAAAATTTCTCCAGCTCTTTATAGAACTCCATTCTGTTCTCAGGGTTTCTGAAATTGAATGCCCGACTTTCCTTAGTGATATATGTTATAGGTATTTTACGCTTTTTTAGCTCTTTAACAAATTGATTGGTCTCGTTTATATTAACCCTTTCATCTTTAGTATCCTGGGCTATAAGCAATGGAGCTTTTATTTTATCCGCATGAAAAACAGGCGATACCGCTCTTAAATCGTCAATCTCCTTTTCAGGATTTCCTACCATTTCATAATACATTTGCAAGGTAGGCCTGTAATGAGGAGGGACTGCTTTTATGTAGGTAAACAAATTGAGAAAACCCGATTGAGAGGCCCCGCAGGCATAAAGCTTAGGCTGAAAAGATAATGCGTGTAAAGCACTGTAGCCGCCAAAGCCAGCACCATAAATCCCGATTCGTTTTTTATCAGCTATGCCTTCCTTTATGAGCCATTGCACACCATCAGTAATATCGTTTTGAATATCGCTGCCCCACTTCTTAAATCCGGCAATCCAAAACTTCTTTCCATAACCTTTCGATCCTCTGAAATTTACCTGAAAAACAGCATATCCGCGATTGGCCAAAAACTGCACTTCCTGGTTAAAACCCCATGAGTTTCGGTAAGCCGGCCCTCCGTGCGGGATAACTATTAATGGCAAATTTTTAGGCTTATATCCTAATGGTAGTGTTAAATAACCGTTTATAGTCAAACCATCGCGCGACTTGTATGATACAGGTTTCATTCCGCACATTTCCTCTTCGAGTATAGAAGGATTAATATCGCTTAGCTTTACAAGCTTTCCGGTTTTTATAGAATAATGATAAAAGGCCCCTGGAGTTTTATCGGTGAAAGTTTTAATAATAAATTGCTTTTCAACCGAATCGCGATCCACTATGCGTATTTCAGTATTAGGAAGCAGCCCTTCCAAATGCTTATACACCGCCTTTACAGAATCATTGAGATAAATCCGCTCTTTTTTCCAGGTTTCATAACTGGCATAAAGCAACTTATGGCGTGAAAAAGAATACCCTCCTTCGCTAATATCTACGTCGGGATGAGACACAATCACTTTTGTTTCCTTACCTGTTTCACAATCAAATTCAACCAGCGCGGCCTTATCGCGATTCAAATTCGAAAGCGCATAAATACGCGTCTTTTTGGTATTGCAGTACCCTATCGGGGATATTTTGTTCTTAAAATTATTCGTTATAACAGGCCTGAATTCTTCGGTCTCCGATGTCCTGAAAAGCAAAGTTTCATTAACTCCGTCACTTGCTAAAGCCATCCGCAACATCCCGTAATCATCGGCAAACCAGTGTATAATATTTCCAGGATTTTTTTCGGCGAGCGCGAGCTTACCCGTTCCGATATTTAATCGATAAACATCAAATATGGTTGAATCGCGTTTATTTAGAGCGATTAACAATTGATTATTGATAATATTATGGTGATTAATTAAACGAACCCGTACGGAGTCGACCGGCAATAAGCCCCGAAAGTTCTCCCCGGTTTTAGATACCGCATACAAATGCGCACTTTTATCACGGCCGTTGTCGTTCATAAAGAGCAACTCGTTATTATTTGCCCAGCAATAGAAAGTTGTATTGTATTCCGCTTCGTTAGTTATACGTGTAACATTCTTGCCATCAACGGTCTGAACAAAAATATTCATACGGTTTTTATAAGGTTGCTGATAGGAGATGTATTTTCCATCGGGCGAAATAAGAAAAGAAGTTTTTACCGGATTCTTAAAAAAATCTTCCAGTAATACTCTTTTTGCCTTTCGCTCGCCAGAACAAGCTGCCAACAGGAACACTCCGACAACACATAGCCATTTCTTCAACTGTTTCTGCATATAAAAACTCAACGAAATATTGTCCCTTTCGGGATTTAACGGGGGTTTAAAGTACTAAAATATGCCATTTATCCATTCAAACAAGTAACAATTAGAATACAGCTAAAATCAGTTGTTTAACATACGGCTCTAAAGATTAAAAAAAAATGTTTAAAATGAAAGCTCTGCATTTTCGTTATCTTTATCAATACCGCATTTTAAAACACCATCAATCGTAACAATGAAGAGATACTTTGTAGCTTTAATACTATCATTCGTTTCTGTACTTGGTAATGCGCAAGTTGCCTCAGAAGATGTGCTCGCACTTCAGTATTATCAAAACGGCGATTATAGCAAAGCTTTAAGTATTTACCAAAAGCTCTTTAACCAAAGCAGAAATCAACTTCAGTATTACGATCCCTATCTAAATTCTTTAATTAAACTTAAAGAGTATGACGATGCCGAAAAACTGGTAAAAAAAATGATGAATGCTTACAAAAGCAACTTTAATTTCCAGGTAGACTTTGGCAGAATACTGAAAGAGCGGGGACAGGTAGAAAAAGCAACCGACTGGTATAACAACCTTATTAAAAACCTGCCGAAAGACGAAAACATGATTCGCGACCTTTCTGTAACTTTCTATCGTGCAGATGGGTACGATTATTCTGTAAAAACACTTGTAAGCGGCCGAAAAATTTTAAATGACGAAACGGCGTTCGCCTTCGACCTTTTGGCACTCTACAGGTATCAAAAGAATAAAACCATGCTGGTTCAGGAATACCTTAACCTTTTTAGTAAAGACCCCGAAATACAATTACTGAACCAGGCGAAAAGCACTTTCGCCAACTTATTCGAATCGCCCGAAGATTACGACATTCTAAAAACCGCCTTGCTCAGAAAACTCCAAAAAGAGCCGCAAAACATCGCTTACTCCGATATGCTGGCCTGGCAATATATTCAACAAAAAGAATTCGACCTTGCGCTGAAACAGATCATAGCCCTCGACAAGCGTTTAAAAGAAGAAGGCGACCGGGTGTATGATTTAACATCCCTATTCATAGCCAATAAAGCTTACGATCAGGCAGTTGAAGGACTGGAATATCTTCTAACTAAAGGGCCCTCAGCCCCGCATTATGTGCCGGCGAAAATGCAATTGTTATACACAAAAAATCTTCAGTTAACATCCAATAAATTTAACCTCACAGAACTCCAACAACTAGAAAAAGACTACCTCGACCTGATCAAAGAATTCGGGAAAACCAGAAATACGGTTCTGGCCATGCGCCAATTGGCATCTTTGCAGGCTTTTTATCTCGGCAAACCCAAACAGGCCGAAACCTTGCTCGAAGAAATCATAAAACTGCCCGGACTTTCACCTACTATTATCGGCCAAACGAAATTGGAACTGGGAGATGTGTATATTCTTACCGGCGAAGTTTGGGAAGCAGCCCTTACGTACGGGCAAGCCGAAAAAGAATATGCGAACGAACCCATAGGCCAGGAAGCCAAATTTAAAAACGCCAAACTCTCATATTACCGGGGAGACTTTGTGTGGAGCAAGGCCCAGCTAGACGTTTTGAAAAGCTCAACATCTCAACTAATTGCTAACGACGCTTTAAACCTCAGCCTTTTGATCGCAGAAAATACAGAGTCTGAAGCCGATACCAATTCTTTAAAAAAGTTTGCGGCGGCCGACTTTTTGATCTTCATCAATCAATACGATAAAGCACTTCGAACGCTCGACAGCATAAATGCTCTTTATCCAAAAAACTCCCTCGAAGATGATATACTGATGTCGAAAGCCAGAATTTATCAGAAGCAGAATCTTACCGACAAAGCGATTGAACAGCTTAACTTAATTGTGGCAAACCATAGTACCGACTTATGGGCCGATGACGCCCTCTTTATGCTGGCCGAAATCCACGAAACTACGCTGAAAAACACCGCTAAGGCCATGGAGTACTATCAAAAAATTATTACCGATTTCCCCGGCAGTTTATATGTTACCGAAGCCAGAAAACGATTCAGAAACTTACGCGGAGATAATCTTGGTTAGCAAAAAGATTGCCGTTATCTTCGCAGCATGATTCTTTACAATATCACGGTTATAGTTGATGAGGCCATCGAGGCCCAATGGCTAAGCTGGATCAATCAAACCTTTATTCCCGAAGCTTTGTCAAGCAGTCTTTTAGTCTCAAATCGCGTACTAAAAGTACTCGAATCGCCAAACGAGGGGGTAACATACTGCCTTCAATTTATTGCGGATAACATTCAAAATTACACAACCTTTAAAGAGGTTCACGCTTCTGCATTGTTAAACTCTCATTCACTAAAATTCAATAACCAGGCCGTACACTTCAGTACCGTTATGGAATTTATAAGCTAATGAACTTTATAGAAACTTCCATTCCCAACCTACTTATCATCGAACCGAAAGTTTGGAAAGACGACAGAGGTTATTTCTTCGAAAACTTCAACAAAAAAATCTTTCAGGATGCAGGCATCACCGCCGATTTTGTTCAGGATAATCAGTCCTTTTCGCACCGCGGAACGCTGAGAGGCTTACACGGACAAGCAAACCCGTTTGCGCAGGGAAAACTGGTACGGGTTATACAGGGCAGTGTAATTGATATTGCCGTTGATATACGGAAAGATTCTCCCACCTATGGCCAGCACGTAAGCGTAGAGTTAAGCGCCGAAAACTTTAAAATGTTATGGATCCCTCCCGGCTTTTTACACGGGTTTGCTACCCTGGAGGATAATACCGTTTTTTCCTACAAAGTAACCAACCTGTACAACAAGGCTTCCGAAATCGGAGTAATCTGGAACGATCCCGAACTGGGTATCAACTGGGGGTTAAAAGATGAAGAAATAATACTTTCAGAAAAAGATAAAGTATTGCCTTTGTTCAGAGAGTTTACAAGTCCGTTTTAGAAAGGGTACTGCGGTATCCATAGGTGCTGCGGCCCGGCTCTACACTATAGTTTTTATCTTCCCCCCTGCATGCCCAAGCACATAAAAAGCTGCCGTTTCGATCCGGCTTAGAATCAGGGGGGCGTCGCTGTAGCAGAAATCGCAGGCCTTAAAACTTTCCAAAAGTTTAGAACTTTTGGAAAGTTTCTTAACTCATCACAACTTTCCCCTTGGTCTGTCTCCTCACAGACTAACCTGTCACTAACTTTTTCTTAGTTTTCAATCTACATTCCATCCGCTTAATTTCTACTTGAGATGTTCTGTGAGGACACAGAAAAAGGGCAAGCTAAAGGACCCAGACCAAGGGCAAGAGATGTTCTGTGAGACCAAGGAAGACCCGTTACCCCCCCTTCCTGAATTATTCCTTTATCAAATCATAAAGCTCATCCAGCTTCGGCGAAAGCACAATTTCAATCCGTCTGTTTCTACTCCTGATATCTGCGGCATTTCCGGCCGAAATGGGCTGATATTCACCCTTACCTGTGGCGGTAATCCGGTTCGATTCAATTTTTTGTTCATCAGTTAAATAACGCACCACCGAGGTTGCCCGCAATACACTTAAATCCCAATTATCTTTAATTTGCCCCAGGTTTACCACACGCTGATTATCTGTATGCCCTTCTACAGAGATATTTATTTCGGGCTGTGTTTTTAACACCTTTCCAAGCTCAGCCAATGCCTGTTTACCCTTTTCATCGATTACAATACTCCCGCTCGAAAACAGAAGTTTATCGGTTAACGACACATAAACTTTTCCGTTCCTGATATCAACGGCCAGCCCGCTTTTCTGGAATCCCAATAACGCTTTTTGAAGCTTTTCCTTGAGAGCGTTTGTGGCAGCGTCGCGCTTACGGAGAATCTCCTCAACTTCTTTAAGTCGTGCCTCCCTGCGCTCAAGGTCGGCCGCCAGTTTTTTTATCTCAGATGAACTATTAGCCCGCAACGAGGCATAATTAGCATCGAGGCCGGTTAATTTACTCTCCAAATCCGCCATGCGGTGATTAATTTTAGATGTATCACCCTTTAAACGTGCTATCTCTTCTTCGAGACTTTCAATCTTCACATTCGCATCGTTCCAACCGGCAGACAATGAATCTCTCTCCGCAAGTAAAGAATTATATTTTTTAGTAGATAAAACGATGCAGGAGCTTAAAAAGAAAGCCGCGAACAACAAAAAGAGAAGTTTATTCATATACAATATTAAGAAATAGCGTTGCGCAAAAAAATTGTAAGAGGATATATTTTTTCTAAGTTATCAACTATTTTTTTTACGGCTCCCGGTCCTGTTAAAACCGTATCAGCGATCTGAGAGGTTGCGGTGAAACTCTTCAATTTTAAATAGTTAATATCTTCATGATCGGCCGGATAACCTTTAGGCGTAGTTTTAAGTGCCCCTTCCCTGTCTAAATCTTCAAATACTTTTTTAAAGCCATCCTCATTTAAAATTGACCGCAGTTCCGAACCATTGTAATCAATTTCCTGGCGTATGGCTTTCAGCTCATCCGTTTCCGGATACCAGGCACCTCCCGCAATAAAAGATTTCGATGGTTGAATATGAATGTAATAACCCGGCCCCTTAAAATTTTTACCATTTGCGGAAATAGCAATTCCGAAATTAGTTTTGAAAGGCGTTTTATCGTTACTAAAACGTATGTCGCGATAGATCCTCATTACACAATCTTTAGGATTCAGATCGGTGGGGATAGTATCGTCAAAAGCGGCTAGATCCGCTATAATTTTTGATGTAAATTCCAGCACATTCTCTCGGGAAGCCTCATAATCTTTCTTATGAATGCCGAACCACTCACGGTTATTGTTTTGAGAAAGTCCTTTTAAGAATTTCAGTGTTGGTGCTTCGATCATGGATCAGATCAATCAATTAATTTTCCGTCTTTAACATCTACCAGAATATCCTTTTTGCGATATTTTTTATACCAGATAAAACCAATCAACCCGACAGCCAGATAGGGCATTGCCAAAAGGTAAAGAATTCCCTTGTTTAGATTTTTTCCTTGATGGTTTCCATGCTGCACAGAGTTTTCGGCATTTAACGTACACATAGAACATTGCGCTTCAACATTTGAAGAAAATGTAATCGAAAGCAGAAAACAAATTACAACCACACCGTACTTAATAGTTTTCATGACGCAAAGATAAGTAAATGTGCAAATTAAACGATGGAAGATGTGCGGATTAGAGATGTGCAAATGGGAAGATGTGCGGATGTGGAAATATGCGGATTAGAAGATTTTTAGATTAAAGATAACCGCTTCGTATCTGTCTATTTGCGTATCTACACCGTATAGTAAGGGGATATCATTAAATAAACAATTACTCCTGTTACGGTTACATATAACCAAATTGGGTAACTCCAGCGAACCAGTTTTCTATGCTTTTCAACCTGTAACTGTAACCCTCTGTAAAAACTGAATAGCACCAGAGGTAAAACAATTGCCGCAAGGATAATATGAGTAATAAGGATAACGTAGTAAACATATCGTGTGTTACCGGCCGTTGCTATCTCGCCTTGAGACAACGCTCCGTCATGATCCAAATCTCCAAACCTGGTTTCGGGAGCCAGGTAGTGAAACAGGATATATGAAACCAGGAAAAGCGATGACAAGAAAAACGCGAACAAGTTTATACGCTTGTGCATGGTAATATTTTTCTTCTTTATAAAATACAGGGACAGCAACAGTAATATGCTACATGTGCCGTTAATGATCGCATTAAGTTTTGGAAGAAAATAAGTAAACGCGGGGATTGGCTCGGGTGCCGGGATTATTTTACGATTGAGAATAACTACAACTAGAAAAACTATTATAGATACACCCGTAATCAAACGAAAGATTAATTTATCATTCATACTACTTTTTCGGTTTTAAAGAAGTCGCTTCCCTCAAGCCTTCGGTTATAAGCACTTTTATTTCGTCAATCAGTTTATTGATCTGATCATCATTTGTTGAATCGTAATAGCCTCTAATCTTCCGGTCGGGATCAACCAAAACAAGCATCGGACTGTGTACAATTTCATCAGCATTATGAGACGGTGCCAACGCATCAATAAGGAAATCTTCTTTAGCAAGTTTGAAAATTAAATTTTTATCCCCCGTAAGGAAATTCCAGCGTTTAGGATTTGCTTTAAGAGACTTCGCATAGCTATTCAGCACTTCGGGAGTGTCATATGCCGGATCTACCGAAATGGAATAAAACTTAAGCCTTTTATTGTCGGGAAATTCTGCCACTACCCGTGCCAGTTGAGAATTCATTTCGGGGCATACCGTTTTACAACGGCTGAAGAAAAAATTAACGATAGCGATTTTATTACTATCTGTGGGGATTCCAATGCTATCGCCTGTATTACTCAGAAGTTTAAACTCGCTGATCCGGTGGTAAATAGTATCCGGAATCTTTACTCCCCGCTTGGTATGAAAGGTAGCCGCTACTTGTTTTGGCCCTAAAATGCCCAGAGGTCTGTACCTGTTCTTACCCTTTTCCTGTAGTAAATAATATAAAAATCCCGGCAACGCTAATATGGTTACCAGGATTAATATCTTTTTGAATGAAGATTTATTACTCATTCATCATAATATTCAGGTATGCTCCTTCATTCAGCATTAACACAATAAAGTATACTATAAATATGAGTGAAAGTACAATCGATGTTATTAAACCGTATTTCTCGAAGCGTAAGTGCATAAAATAAGCCACAATATAAAATGCTTTAAGCAGAGTAAGGGCTATGTAAATAAAATTGCGAACACCGCGGCCCATAATTGATTCGGGAACAGCTAACGCTATAATAAATTCTACTGCTGTAATTGCTAATAAGTAGAAGAATACTGTCCAAATTTTCTTTTTCGTCATGCCCGCATGATCGCCATGCCCGTGATCTTCTGTTGTATGGATATGCTCTGAAGCCATAATATTTTTTTTGTAAAGAATTAAACAAGATAAAAGAATGTGAACACGAATACCCAAACCAGGTCTACAAAGTGCCAGTATAGTCCAACTTTTTCGACCATAAGGTAAGTACCACGTTTTTGGAACACGTTATTAGCCACCATTAATGTGATAATGATATTGATAATAACACCACTAAAAACGTGGAACCCGTGGAAACCTGTAATGGTAAAAAACAGGTTTGAGAATTGGGTGGTGCTTACATCATCAGCTCCAAGATGTTTAACCACGTCTGGCGTCGGAATCGAACCCCAACCAAATCCTTCGTGAAATAAGTGGATCCACTCAAGTGCCTGACATCCCAGAAAAGTAGCACCACCTATAATCGTCCAAATCATCCAGGTAATAACTTCTTTCTTCGAGTTACGATGACCCGCTTCTACGGCAAGAACCATAGTAACAGAACTCATAATCAATATAAACGTCATGATACCAACAAATACCAACGGATAACCATGATCGGCTATTCCGGGAATTGACTGGAACACGATATCAGGATCGGGCCATGTTAGTTTACTGAAACGCTGCGCACCGTAATAAATTAAAAAAGCAGAAAATGTAAACGCATCAGAAAGGAGAAAAAACCACATCATCAGCTTGCCATATTCGGCATCAACCGGCGATCTTCCGCCATCCCAGGCACCCGTTTTTACTTCGTCTAATTGAGAAATAGTAGTACTCATTATGTTAGTTTATTGGTTCAAAAGTAAGAAAACATATAAATAAATCCATAGTATATCTATAAAATGCCAAAATATAGATGTCACTTCCAGTCTAAAGGTATTACGCATCGGATCTACTTTAGCAAGCCTAAATTTAAGGGCTTGTAAAAGCAGGATAATGCCCATTACAATATGCAGTAAGTGCGATGCAACAAACACGTAAATAAATGATTGTGAGGCATTAGGATTGCCGGTAAAAGTGATACCGCGATTAAAGAGGACACCCCAGGCGCGAAACTGGATTACCAGGAAAACTATCCCTAACAAAGCTGTAAGAACCAGGTAAGCATTTTGCGATTTGAACTGCAACTTTTTACCGGCCATATAAGCCAGGTGCATGGTTAAACTGCTCAATGCTATAATTGCGGTACTGTAATTAAAGCTATCGGGCAGAATGGTGTTAATGCCCCTCGAAGGATCGCCGGCAGTATAAACAATAAAACCACTGGTTAATCCGGCAAAGTAAATAAACGAAGAAACCATGAATAACCACATCATGAATTTTTTCGCTTTCAGACTGTCTCTGTCTTTTTCAAAAGAATTTTGTGTCATACTATAAGCCGTCATATTATCCTGTAAAATCAAATAACAATACTAGTTGTACTAAAGGAAGATAAAAAAAAGAGCCAAACATCACTTTTCTAGCCGAAGCTATATCCATCCTATTAAAAAGCTGTAAACCCAACCAGCAAAAAATCAGCCCCGAAATTAGTGATACCGCCCCTATTACATACCCGCCAAAACCCATAAATGTTGGCAGCAGACTAACGGGAATTAAAATAATTGTTGACAAAAAAGTCATCGACGCACTAATTTTGTCGCGCTTGGTGGTGGGCAACAACCTGAAGCCAGCCTTTTTATAATCATCGTCAAGCACCCAGGCAATGGCCCAGAAATGCGGAAACTGCCAAACAAATTGAATCAAAAATAAGATTATCGGAATCCATGAAATTTCCGGATTCTCAAACGCCGCGAAATATCCGATAAGTGGCGGTAGGGCCCCTGGAAAGGCTCCAATAAAAACGGCGATTGGCGATTTTCGTTTTGCCGGTGTATATAAAAACGCATATAGCATAATTGAAAACACCGACAATACCCCGGTTAAAAAATTAAGGCGAACCAGTATAAGCGTTCCGGCAATGCCCATAAATAAGCTTAACACCAGTGCCTGCCCGGTAGTCATTCGTCCGGAAGGGATGGGCCTGTCGCTTGTGCGGGCCATCAGCTTATCAAGATCTTTTTCAATAATTTCATTAAATCCGTTGGCTGCGCCTGTAACCAGAAAACCGCCTATAGTTAGTATCAGCCAATTGGTCCAGTTATAATAATCTTGTTCTTTACTTCCGATTAAGAAGGAAACAGACGCAGAAAACACCACCAGAAAAGTAAGCCTGAGCTTAATTAACTTTTTAAAATCTGAAATAAAGCTTCCTTCCGACACCTATCTAATAATTCTGGATTTATATAATCTGTTCTGCTTTAATAACAAGAGCAGGTAATACTGGCCGCCAAAAATTAAGCTTGCCAAAAATATATGAGCAGCCTGAGCTACGGGGGGCAAGCCAAAACGGGATAGTGTAATTCCTGTAACCACTTGCACCGCTATCAACAAAACCACATAAGTCATATATTTAAAATGGTATGTACTCCCCATATATTTCCGTCGTATCAAAAACAATAAAATGAGATTGAATACGCACACCACGATACCCAAATCGCGATGAAATCTAAATTCGAACCCTAAGCGCTCTATCCATTCGGCACGATCAAAGTTTTTCATAATTGCCGCGATAGCGTCAATCTGTTCCCTCACATCTGTTCCTAATGCAATTTGAAAAACGGTGAGCCATAACGCAATAATTGTTACAATCTTAATGGCACCCGGCTCCTGATTTGCTAACAGGCTTCTTTCACGCAATATCCTGGCCTGGAAATAAGTATAAATACTAATCGCCAGAATTGCCAGAGCCACCAACATATGTACCGTAACCACCCAGGCTAATAAATTTGTTGATACCACGATTGAACCCAACCAGGCCTGAAATACAACAAGCAACAAATTGAAAATACTCAAGGCAACTATCCGTTTCCTCGTTTTTAAATACGTTATCGAGAACACGGCACAACCAAGCATCAGCAAACCTGTAATCGCCCCGATTAAACGGTTTATATACTCTGTCCAGGTTTTGCCCGCGTTAAAAGCCTCGGGCTGTAAAATGCTTTTATCCCCACGAATTTTGTTTGCCGTAGATGCGAAACCTAACATCTCTAAGCTCTTCGCAAAGCGATCATTCTTCTCTACCCTTTTCTTAACAAATTTTTCCTGATAACCGGACGGAAGTTGAGAAACATTTGTCGGTGGAATAACCCTGTCAAAGCATTTGGGCCAATCCGGGCATCCCATTCCAGAACCTGTACTTCTTACTATGCCCCCCGCCAAAATCAGCACAAAAAGAGATATTATGGTGAAAAAATTAATCGCCAGAAATCTTCTTTCGCTTGAGGGATACATAGTTGCTATAAAAGTTTGGAAGTATCCAAAAAGCCCCGGGTTAAACCCGGGGCTGGTGGCAATTAATTAAACTCCTTGTTCACCTTCTGCCTGTTGCTTTTTCTGCCATTCTATCTGAATCCGCTCTGCTTCAGGATTTCCTTCAAAATCGTGCGGCAGGTTCGAACTCATGGTTTGAGAGAAAGGTGTAGTTTGCGGAATAAAGTCTTCGCTATGGCCTGGCTTACTGTAATCATAAGGCCAGCGGTACACTGTCGGAATTTCTCCCGGCCAGTTTCCGTGAAGATGCTCAATAGGTGTGGTCCATTCCATTGTATTCGATCCCCATGGATTTTGAGTAGTCTTCTTTCCGTAAAAAATAGAATAGAAGAAGTTCCAAAGGAAAGCAATCTGGCCAACCGCCGCAATGATCGCGGCCCATGATACGAAAGTATTCACCGTTAACCACTCTTTCATAAATTCAAATTCGGTGAATGCATAATAGCGGCGTGGTACTCCGTCAAGTCCCATAAAGTGCATCGGGAAGAAAACCAGATAAGCACCGATAAACGTAAACCAGAAGTGTAAATATCCCAGCTTGTCATCCATCATTCTTCCGAACATTTTAGGGAACCAGTGGTAAACGCCGCAAAGCATTCCGCAAATTGCTGCCGAACCCATAACCAGGTGGAAGTGAGCAACCACGAAATAGGTATCGTGTAATGGAATATCTAAGGCTGCGTTTCCAAGAAAAATACCTGTTAAACCACCTGAAATAAAGAATGAAACTAATCCGATTGCGAATAACATTGCCGGTGTAAACCGGATATTACCCCGCCACATAGTAGCCAGATAGTTAAAGGTTTTAACAGCCGATGGTACCGCGATAATCAAAGTGGTAATCATAAACACACCTCCCAGGAATGGATTCATCCCGGTAACAAACATGTGGTGCCCCCATACGATGAAGGATAACACACTTATACCGATAAGTGAATACACCATGGCATGGTAACCAAAAATCGGCTTACGAGAGTTTGTTGCAATTACTTCAGAAGTGATACCCAAAGCCGGCATAATTACGATGTAAACCTCCGGGTGACCCAGGAACCAGAATAAGTGTTGAAACAAGATAGGACTACCACCTTGTTGAGGTAATATTTGGCCCTGAACTACAATCTCCGACAGATAAAAACTTGTACCGAAACTACGGTCGAATATTAACAATACTACTCCCGATACAAGAACCGGGAAAGAAAGAACTCCCAAAATTGCTGTAAGGAAAAACGCCCAAATGGTTAAAGGCATTTTCCACATATCCATACCCTTTGTACGCATGTTAAGCACGGTACTAATATAATTTAACGCACCCATTAAAGATGAGGCAATGAATAGTACCATACTCACTAACCATAAAGTCATCCCGGCTGCCGAGCCTGATATTGCCTGAGGCAAAGCCGACAAAGGAGGATAAATCGTCCAACCTGCACTTGCGGGGCCGCTCTCAACAAAGAAAGATGCCATCATGATAACACAGGCCGTAAAGAAAAACCAGAACGATAACATATTTACAAACGGAGAGGCCATATCGCGTGCACCCAATTGTAAAGGAATCAACAGGTTACTGAAAGTACCGCTCAATCCGGCAGTTAACACAAAGAATACCATGATGGTACCGTGGATAGTAACCAGGGCCAGATAAAAATCCGGTTTAATTCGTCCGCCTTCAGCCCATTTACCCAGGAAGGTTTCCAAAAGAGGGAAACTTTGATCGGGCCAGCCGAGTTGGATACGGAATAATATAGAAAGAAGCATTCCGATAACGGCCATGATAATACCGGTAATCAGGAATTGCTTTGCAATCATTTTGTGATCCTGACTAAAAACATATTTAGTAAGGAATGTCTCATGGTGATGACCATGATCATCGTGGCTGTGTCCAGAATGCTCTAATGTATGCTGAATCGCTGTGCTTGCCATATCTCGCTTTATCTGAATTTTATTTGTTTAATGCTAATTTTTTATCTGCCGCAGCAGTTTCGCTGTTCTCAGCTATTTTCCATTCTTTCTTTACATCATCTGTAAAGAATAAAGGCTGCTTCGCTAACCACTCAGCATACTCTTTCTCACTCACAACTCTAACTGTATACTGCATATTATAATGCCCCGCTCCACAGATTTTCGCACATAGCAACGTATAATTAAATTTTGCGTTATTAGTCTTTTCACGCATTGCATCAGTTGTTAAGCGTGGCACCATCTGGAAATAGGTTGGCATGCCTGGTACAGCATTTATTTGCGCTCTAAAATCAGGTAAATAGAAACTATGTAGAATATCTTTAGATCTGATAGTGAAGCGAACCGGTCTGTTTACCGGTAAAACGATCTCACCACCAAGTTTGTCATCCCAGCTTTTCGGATCCTTAAAATTGATCCCAAGTGCGTTAGTAGGACTGGTAAGTTTATAATTTCTCTCTCCAAACTGATTATTCTCACCAGCGTAACGCACGTTCCATTTAAACTGCTCTCCGGTAATTTCAATATTTAAAGCCCTTTTTATATCCGCATCAGCCGGGTTGGTAATTGTTCTCCAGGTAAAGAACCCGTACAATACCAAAACCGTAAGAGCAATTGCCGGAATAATCGTCCACAATCTCTCTATAGTGTTATTATGAGGATAAAAATACGCTTTGCGCTTTTCAGTTGATGAGTATTTAAATGCGAAGCCGAATAATAAAATCTGTGTAATTACGAAAACCACTGTTGTAATGATAATGGTTGTCATCATCATCGAATCCAGGGTTAACCCGTGTACCGAAGCGGATTCGGCGGATGCCATATTTCCCCAAACTTTATACGACCAATAAGTACCGTACAATCCTAAGACAAGAGTAATGGCGAAAAGTACCGCCTGAATTTTATTCCAGTCTACCTTTTGCTTTTTTCCGTGAATTTCACTGGTTAGCTCGTAAACCTTCAACACTTTCCCGATGATTGCAAGAAACACACAAAGAAGGAAAAACAAGATCAGGTAATAGCTTACCGATTTGTACATTTCCGAATTATCTTTTACCTCTGTAACAGCTTCCAGCGTACTCGGATCATCTTCTGCCGACGGCCCGATTTCTACAGGAGTGTCGCCAATTGAACCGATATCAGAATTAATCTGCTGAGCGGTATCTGTTGCAACCTGATCTCCGGCTGTAGTTTCTTCTAGTGCCCCCTGTGCTAAAGCAGAACCCGCAACAGAAATAAGACATAGAATTACCGCTACAAAAAATACTCTGACTTTTATAAATTTATTAAACTTCATTTTTATATCTCAAATTCGTTTATAATCCTGCCTTAAATCTGGTGATGTAAACTTTCTTCTAATAAGGGGTGATTTTGGGCCACTAATGGTTTGCTTGCAAGCTTAGTAAGCATTAAGAAGGTGAACATTCCGACAAAACCTATAGCTATTCCAATTTCTGTGATTCCGAAATCCGGATGGCTTCCCATACTGCCTGGCATAATCATCATATAATAATCCAGCCAGTGTCCGCAAAGCAATAAGATACAAACAAACATTAGCGTGTTGGTTTGGCGCTTAGCATCACGTGTCATCAAAATCAATACCGGCGACAAGAAATTTATCACAATATTTAACCAAAACCAAAGCTTATATTCCGGTTCCCATCTTTTAAAGAAATACACTGTTTCCTCCGGAATATTTGCGTACCAAATCAGTATGAATTGTGAAAACCAAACGTAGGTCCAGAAAATTGAAAATGCAAAGATGAACTTACCCAAATCATGTAAATGGTTCTGGTTTACCCATCCTAAATATCCGGCCTTTTTAAGCAGGATAATCGTCAACGTCATGGCACTAAGACCGCTCACCCAAAGTGCGGCAAAATTGTACCAGCCAAACATGGTAGAAAACCAGTGCGCCTCGATAGACATTATGGTATCGAACGACCAGATAGGTTGTGTAAATCCGAAGATTACTAAAAAGATGATGGCTACTTTAACGCTCTTATTATAATTGCTAAGTCCGCCTACCTGATCTTCGGCATTTGAATATTTGGTAAGTAGTATAGCGAAAGTGCTATAAATTGAGAGAAATATAACCTGACGCAGTAAGAAAAAAGGCACATTTAAAAAGCTTGCCTTACCAGCGATAAGAGGATCGTAATTCTCGTGATTTTTGTCGGTAAGGCCTTCGTGATTCCAATGATGGTACAAGTTATGGCTAAATAAACCTGCTACGATAATAAGAATCAGAATAACTGCCGCTATTGGTAATACCTTAGCGAATGCCTGCGGAATGCGAAGTAATCCGGCAGACCATCCGGCTTGCGCAACAAACTGAAGAGCAAGAAAGAATGCTCCCGCTGCGCAAACGCAGGTAAAATAATATCCCATCAAAAGCAGACTCGCAAAAGTACGCTCAGAATGATGCTCAGAAGAATCGATTAAGAAACCATAAGCAATTGCGACTATACCGATCACGATCGCAATCAGGCTCCAGGTTTTCGCCTTACCCGAGAATTCGAATTGTTCGTTGAAATTATGTGTTGTATGACTGTGAGTTCCCATTTTTTGGCCTAAAACTTTAACTATTGAGCTTTTTGCAATTCATGAACATACATTACGATCTTCCATCGTTCTGTAGGAGACAGTTGTGTACGGTGAGGCCCCATAAGGTTTACACCGTAAGTTATTGTATGGAAGATTTTTCCATCGGTTAAATCTTTCATGGCACCTCCTCTGGAAGAATTTCCGGTAGAGTAAGATGGCGGAGGAGGAAATTTACCTACCGAAACCACGTTTCCGTCGCCTTGTCCGGTAGTACCGTGACAATGTGCGCACATGTGATTGTAAAGCAATTTACCCTCGTTCATTGTACCTGCTGATACAGGAACCGGATTTTTCAATCCTGAGCTGGCGGCGTTATATCCTTCTAATGTGTTCGGATATTCTTCAACCACCCTATCGTATCCAACCGGAGTAGTTCCATCAGGAGGTAATTGAGCCGTTTGTTGATTCGAAAAATTCTTATTTGGCTGATCCGGATTGTAGGCAATGGGATCGTACATATTGCGGGCATACTCCCAGGCCTGGCCCTTGCCATTGCCGCATGAAGCAATTATAGCCGCAGACGCAACTGTTAAAAAAGTAAGACTTAATATTCTAAGCTTATTCATAGCTAACATATTTCCTTTCGTTGTGAAGTATTTCTACCGCACCGGCTTCGGTTAATAAATCGACAATTTTATCGGGATAAGGATTAGTGCGGGCATCGATAGCGATAATAAACCT
Source organism: Sphingobacteriaceae bacterium (assembly GCA_014380615.1). Taxonomy (GTDB): domain Bacteria; phylum Bacteroidota; class Bacteroidia; order Sphingobacteriales; family Sphingobacteriaceae; genus Paradesertivirga. The sequence goes on along the minus strand of JACMJM010000032.1, from coordinate 52,191 downwards.
ATCATTGGTTGCTCTTAAATCCATTACCCGCGGCGCACGGCCAGGGAAGAAATGGTTTGCGTACATAAAGCAGGCCATCATTCCGAAAGCTGCAAAGAGTACAGTTAGCTCAAAACAAATCGGCACGAAATCCGGCATCGAAAACGCAGGCTTACCACCTATATTCATAGGCCAATCGTAAACAAGCATGTAATAAATCATAGAAAAGCCCGTCAATGTTCCGGTAATCCCGAAACAAAACGCAGCTATCGGTAAACGCGAACGTTTATAACCCAGCTTGTCTTCTATACCATGTATGGGCATGGGCGTATAAGCATCGTAAATGCTGATATTATTTGCCTGCAATTTTTCAATCCCGTGCATCATATCATCAGGATCGGCAAAATGACCTAAAATATATTTTGTGTTGCTCATTGTTAAACTTTTAGGTAATCTACACTATCATATTTCTTCAAAGATTCCAGATAGGTTTCGCCCTCCTCTTTCTTCACATGCCCTTCCCGTATCTGTTTCTGTTTTACCTGATCGCTGGCACTCTTCAGAATCAATTTCACCTCTGCTATCGCGATAGCCGGCAATACTCGCAGGAATAGCAGGAACAAGGTGAAGAACAATCCTATCGAACCGAGGAAGATACAAACGTCGATAACCGAGGGATAAAACATTACCCAGCTTGAGGGAAGATAATCGCGATGCAGTGAAGTAACGATAATTACGAAACGCTCGAACCACATACCAATATTTACCACGATGGATAAAATCCATGAAGCTACTATACTTGTACGAATTTTTTTGAACCAGAAAAGCTGAGGAGAAATTACGTTACAGGTCATCATACTCCAGTATGCCCACCAGTACGGCCCGCTTACACGATTTAAGAATGCATATTGCTCGTATTCAACACCAGAATACCAAGCGATAAATAACTCGGTTAAATACGCTACACCCACAATTGATCCGGTTACGATGATGATTTTATTCATCGATTCGATATGGAACATGGTGATGTAATTTTCGAAATTCATTACTTTGCGTACAACCAGTAACAGGGTTTGTACCATGGCGAAACCAGAGAAAATAGCTCCGGCTACGAAGTAAGGAGGGAAAATCGTGGTGTGCCATCCCGGCTCTAATGATGTTGCAAAGTCCATTGATACAATGGTGTGTACCGAAAGTACCAGCGGAGTAGAAACACCCGCCAGAATTAAAGACACGGCCTCAAAACGCTGCCAGTTTTTAACCGATCCGGCCCATCCGAAGGAAAGTACTGTATACACTCTCTTGCGCATTCCAGCCGCTCTGTCGCGGATAGTCGCAATATCAGGAAGTAAACCTGTATACCAGAAAACTAATGATACCGAGAAATAGGTTGAGATCGCGAATACGTCCCATACCAATGGTGAGTTAAAGTTAACCCATAATGAACCAAACTGGTTAGGAAGCGGGAGTGGCCAATAGGCTAACCATGGGCGCCCCATGTGAGATACTACATATGTGGCCGCGCAAATAACCGCAAATATGGTCATCGCTTCCGCGGAACGGTTGATAGAGTTACGCCAGTTTTGACGGAACAGCAAAAGTACCGCAGAGATAAGTGTTCCGGCGTGGCCAATACCTACCCACCAAACGAAACCTGTAATATCCCATGCCCATCCCACTGTTTTATTTAATCCCCATGCACCAATTCCTACCCAAAAAGTATAACTAACTGATACTACCCATAACAGTGCAAAAAGTGCCGCAACTGTAAATCCTATCCACCAGGCTTTATTGGGCTTATTCTCAACCGGAACCAATACATCTTCGGTGATTTTCGAATAGGTTATATTCTCACCGGTGATTAATGGTTCTCTTAATATTGATTCGCTATGTGCTGACATAATCTTTGTAAACTCTTAATATTAATCAATTAAGCTTGTGCTTCTACTGTATTTCTAACTTTAGTTTGATAACCGATACCTGGCTGAACATTAAGTTCCTGCAATACATAATAAGTACGCTCATTACCTAGGGCTTTACTTACAGCCGAGTTCGGATCAAACCTATCACCGAAAATAATAGCGTTTGTAGGACAGGTTTGCTGACAAGCGGTTTGTATCTCAAGATCCCTCAATGGGCGTTTCTCGATTTTAGCCTGCAACTTTCCACCTTGAATACGTTGAATACACATGGTACATTTTTCCATTACCCCGCGAGAACGTGTGGTAACATCAGGATTAAGTACTAATTGTGTAAACTCATTATTCATGTAGTTATCAAAACGGGAATCGTTCCAGTAGTTGAACCAGTTAAAGCGACGTACTTTATATGGGCAGTTATTCGCACAATAACGAGTTCCTACGCAACGGTTGTAAGCCATGTGGTTTAGTCCGTCTGATGAGTGCATAGTCGCTATAACCGGGCAAACCGTTTCGCATGGTGCGTGATCGCAATGCTGACATAACATAGGTTGATTTACAACCGTTACATCTTCAAGCGTATTATCACTTTCAGCGAGTTCACCAATTTGATCTTCTTCAGTGAGGCTGGTTCCTTTTTCATCCTGGAAACTGTAATAGCGATCGATACGGATCCAGTGCATCTCGCGACGACGAATAACCTCATCGCGGCCAACAACCGGGATATTGTTCTCTACGTTACAAGCAACAACACAGGCACCACAACCAGTACAAGCGTTTAAGTCGATAGCCATTACCCAGCTATGACCTATTTGCTTATGCTCGGGCCATAAATCATAGGTCGGATGTTCAGCACCGTGGCTTCCGCTTCCCGAATGAGGATCCTGAACATACTTATTGAAAGTTGTTTCGCGAATAATATTACGCCCTTCGTAAGAATGGTGAGTTTGTGTTTGAGCAAGCTCACGTTTTCCGCCTGCCGGAGTAATCTTTACAGAAACTGCTTTCTGCAAGGAGCCGTTTTCCAGTTTTAAGAATGGATAAGCATTTTTACCTACTTCGTCTCCGGCTTTTCCGGCTTTAGTACGGCCGTAACCAACGGCGATAGAAGCTGTACCTATAGCTTGTCCCGGTTGATAAAGCACCGGAAGAACAACAGAATAGTTATCTGCTTCTACTTTTACCAAATCAAATTCTGTAACACCTAATTTATCAGCATACTTTGGGTTCAAAGCAACATAGTTGTCCCAAGTAACTTTAGAAACCGGATCAGGTAATTCCTGCAACCATGCGTTATTCGCGAATGAACCGTCGCGTATAGCAACTGATTCGTATATGGTTAACTCAGTAGCACTTTCTCCGCCTTTTGCCAGTGCGGCAGCGGCCGCAAGAATAGATTGCCCGGCGTTACCAGCGTTTACCGCTGTTGGGGCCGAAGCTCCCGCAACAGGTGCGCCCGTAACGGCACCAGCGTTTACTACTCCGGTTTGCAGGAGTTGTTTCCAGGTTAAACCTGCTCCAGTAAGAATAGTAGTTTCCCAGTTATTCTTAACATACTGGTAATAATTTTTAATTGCGTTATCAGACCATAGAAGAAGACTCTGTTCGGCCTGACGAGTATTGTGAACCGGGTTAATAGTAGGTTGAACAATAGTATAGTATCCGGCAACCGCATTTGCGTCGCCCCATGTCTCCAAATAATGAGGAACCGGTGCCACAACGTTACAAAGTGCTGCTGTTTCGTCTAAACGATCAGCAAAAGATACTTTAAGCTTAACTTTACTCAAGCCCTCAGTAAATTGTTTTGAAGCAACAGAGCTGTAAGCAGGATTACTGTCGAGGAAGAATAAAGCATCAACTTCGCCGCGCCCCATTTCAGCAACAAGGCCAATGAAATCAGCGTCATTACCTAAATATTGGTAAGAAGGATTAACGATATCAATTGTAGTACCGTAGCTTCCTAGTAAAGTATTGATACTGTTAACAATGGATTGAGTAGCGATATCATTAGAACCGCTAACTACTAAGGCTCTGCCTTTTGCCGCAAGAAGTTCTTTCGCAACTAAACTTAAAGCCGTAGCTGCTTTCGCGTTTGATAATTTAGGAGCTGAACCACCGCCGCCAAGAGCTGCATAAAGATTCAACAACGCAATTCCTTCTTCAGATGGTTTTAAAGCGATACGAACGTCGGCATTTGTACCCGTTAAGCTCATACCAGCTTCGAACTGAATATGGCGCGACATCTTTTTATTTTTTAAAGATGCCAGACTGCGGTTTACAACATACTGACGGTTAAATTCAAGAGGCGAAATCCAGGTACCTAGAAAATCAGCACCAAAGCTTACGATTACATCTGCTCTGTCGAAATGATAATGAGGAAGAACCGCTTTTCCGAAGCTTGCTTCGTTTGCTTTAAGAATACCGGTGTATGATACCGCATCCACTTGTATGTGGCGGGCATTAGGATATTTCGCTACAAAATCAGCAATAACCTTGTTAGTAGAAGGGCTGTTTACAGTTGAAGAAACGATTCTGATCTTTTTTCCGCCAGCCTGAATTTTATTTAATTCGCCTTTAACAAACGAATCGATGTTATTCCAGGAAACTTCTTTCCCGTCTAACATAGGATCTTTAAGCTTGGAAAAATCGTAAAGATCAAGAATAGAAGCCTGTGCTACCGCATCTAAACGGCCTTCGCCAAGAATACAGGCAGGGTTTCCTTCCAATTTAATCGGACGGCCCTCGCGGGTTTTAACTAAAACTCCGTAACCTTTATAACTTGATACGTAGTAGTTTGCCACACCGGGAGTTACTTCTTCCGGTTTAATTAAATAAGGAATCGATTTGTGAACAGGAGCTTTTTGACATGCAGCAAGAGTTACTGCACCTAATCCAAAACCCATAGCTTTTAAGAAATCACGACGTGGAGTAGGGGTTTTCAACCCAGCCTCACTTAATAATTCTTCTATTGGTAATGACTCCGCGAATTCGCCTTTGTTATTCTCAACAAATTCCGGAGTTGCTTTCAGTTCTTCTAAACCTTTCCAGTATTTTTTATTGCTTTCCATTTAAGCTATATAAACTGTTGCTAAGTTCTTTTTAAATATATTTTATTAATAATGGCATTTACCACATTCGATACCACCTAATACAGCAGGAGTTACCTGCGCACCTTTTTTCAACTGGTTGTGTACCGCAATGATTTTATCGTAATACGCATTGCCTTTATAATTAACGTCTCTGGTTTTATGGCAGTTAATACACCATTTCATTGTAAGCGGCGCATACTGATAAACCTCTGCCATAGTTTGAATAGGCCCGTGACACTCCTGACATTTAATGCCAGCCACTTTTACGTGTTGCGAGTGATTGAAATAAGCCAGGTCCGGAAGGTTGTGAATACGAATCCACTGAATTGGTTTAGGATCATCTCCGTAAGTTTTTGATTGAGGGTCGTAATCTAAAGCCTTGTAAATCTTGGTAATTTCCGGAGAGGTTTCGCCATTGTATTTATCACTTGCGGTAACATAATTATGGCAGTTCATACAAACGTTTAAAGACGGTATTGATGCGTTTTTAGATTTGTATGCTCCAAAGTGACAGTATTGGCAATCAATTTTTAAGGTACCGGCATGTAACTGGTGAGAATATTTTATTGGCTGCTCTGGCTGATATCCCTGGTGAATTCCGGTATTCCACATAGTTTTCCATCCTAAAGAACCCAGGAAGATAACCAGTAGTAACACCGCAAAACCAACAAACTTTTTGTTTTTAGCTAATCTTCTGAAACGAATCGCAGTGCTTTCACTCTCTACTTCCTCAACCTCTACTCCTTGTTTTTGAAGTAAAAGCCTTTCAAGCGTTTTGATTACACGATTTAAAACCAGGATAATGAATAAAGCGACAAGAACCAAAACAACTAATCCACCGAGTATCCAATCGCTAACCCCCTCTTTCTCAGCTCCGGCAGCGGCACCTTCGGTACCCGCAGCAGCTCCCGCCGCCTCAGCAGGCTTATTGGCTTCTGAATCAACGTATGCCAGGATGTTATTAATATCCTCATCAGAAAGCTCCGGGAAAGGAGTCATCACGGCCTTGTTGTATTCGTTGAATAGTTTAACCGCGACAGGATCGCCCGCAGCTATTAACGCCTGTGAGTTTTTAATCCATTTGATTAACCAGGCATTATCACGTCTTTCTGTAACACCTTTTAAAGCGGGGCCGACAACCTGACGATCAATAGCGTGACAACTGGTACACTTTTGCTTAAATATAGCTCCACCAGCACCTGCATCTCCCGCAGCGGCGGTTGCGGCAGCCGGCTCGGCGATGGCTGAGCCTGACGTACTTTGCACTGCCGTAGCATTCGCATCCGAGCTACTCTGGGAGTAGGCCTGAATACTGATACTTAAAGAAGATACTAAGAATAATGATTTTGCAACACTTCTAAAAAACAATGAGATGCTCCTCATATTATATTTTACTCTTAAAATTTGATATGTATACGAAAGCTGAATGAGATTCCCCCAACATTTTCGGAGGCAAAAGTATAATTAATTCGCCGATGGATGACACTTCAATGACCTATATTACTAATTTATAATCATTCTAAATTAATAGAAAAACGCCTTTTATCGTTAAATAAAGGCGCTTTTGGTCACAAAACTATATTTATCAGTTTAAACATCAGTTGATTGTGATCCAAATTAGTTTATTGGGTGACCCTTATCATGGTATAATTTGGTTACTATCTAGTCTTTTACTGCTTTAGAACCCATGCGAATATTAGCGGGGCCACAATTGTCGCATCCGATTCGACGATAAATTTCGGAGTGTGAATATCCAGTTTTCCCCATGTAATTTTCTCGTTGGGCACTGCTCCCGAATAAGATCCGTAAGAAGTTGTCGAATCAGAAATCTGGCAAAAATAACTCCAGAACGGAATTTCGTGCATTTCTAAATCCTGATAAAGCATAGGGACCACGCATATCGGAAAATCGCCTGCTATACCTCCGCCAATCTGAAAAAAGCCGATTCCTTTTCCACCGCAATTTTGCTGATACCAGTCGGACAGCCAGGCCATATATTCAATTCCGCTTTTCATTGTGCTGGCTTTTAATTCGCCTTTTATAACATACGAAGCGAAGATATTCCCCATGGTGCTGTCTTCCCATCCGGGTACGATAATCGGTAAATTTCTTTCTGCGGCGGCAATCATCCAACTGTTTTCTAAAGGAATTTCGTAATTCTCTTTCATCACCCCGCTAAGCAGCAGTTTGTACATATATTCATGCGGAAAATACCGCTCACCGCTATCCTCCGCATCTTTCCAGATCTTATGGATGTGGCGTTGAATACGGCGAAAAGCTTCCTCTTCGGGGATACAGGTATCCGTAACGCGGTTGTATCCGTTCTCAAGCAGATCCCATTCTTCCTGGGGGCTTAAATCGCGATAATTAGGAACTCTTTTGTAATGAGAATGAGCAACGAGATTCATTACATCTTCTTCGAGATTCGCACCCGTACAAGAGATGATGTCAACTTTCCCCTGACGGATCATTTCCGCCAGCGAAATCCCTAACTCTGCGGTACTCATCGCTCCGGCCAGGGTAATCATCATTTTACCGCCTTCAAGAAGGTGGGTTTCATAACCTTTGGCAGCGTCAACCAGGGCCGCGGCATTAAAATGGCGATAGTTGTGTTCTATAAATTTGGATATTGGTCCTCTTTCCATTGTAAATTTCTAAAGGGCTAAAATTACTATTTCATTTGACAATAATTTGTTTTTAATGCTATTAAACTCGTATCCGGATCAAACCCAAGCCCCAGCTTACCCCGAATATTTATAAGGAATGTTTTTGTTTTTTTTTACAAAGCATATATTCGCAGAAATGAATAGACTATTGATTCTTGCTGCAATTTTCACCCTTGCCCTGCCCCATTCGGTTTTTAGCCAAAAAAAAACGCTAGGGAGGTTCTTTTCTGATGAAAATGATAGCACGAGAAGGCCGAGGGTTATCATTGTTCCGGCCTTGGGTTATGCCCAGGAAACAGGATTTCAGTACGGATTAGTTTCACTTGTATCTTTTTTCGCTGATAAAGATACGGCAACCCGGAATTCAAGTATTGCCGGACTGGTTTCCTTCACTACCAAAAATCAGTCGGTAATTACTTTAAAGCCTGATGTATGGTCGAAGCAAAACCGTTACCATTACATCGGTGACCTTCGATACAAAGATTTTCCATTCAATTTCTATGGCATAGGTAGCAAAACCCGCAAGGAGGATGAAGAAAGAATAACCCAGCAGTTGAGCAGAGTTGGATTAGAAGTTGAAAAATTAAGGCGTAGGGGAAGTTATACCGGCCTGAACGCAAGCTACGAGCAGCATCGTTTTTTCGATAAAGAGCCCGGAGGAATTTATTCGACAAACATGTTTATCCGTGATAAAGACGGGGGGCAGGTAGCCTTTCTCGGACTATCGCAAATTATCGATTCGCGAAACTCAAATGTCTACACCACTCGGGGTTCTTACGTCAAGTTTAATTACTCTTACGCACCTGATTTTTTTGGCGGGGACAACTTTACAGGAAGTTTCGCTAAGCTTGATCTGAGAGCATTCAAGAGCTATAACCCCAAAACGGTTCTGGGATTCAATCTCAACTACCAAACCATACAGGGCAATGCTACTCCTTTTTATCTTTTACCTCAGCTAGGCAACGACCAGATTATGCGGGGCTATTACACCGGACGTTATCGCGACCGAAATCTTTTGGCCGCGCAACTGGAATATAAATACCGAATAATTCCGCGCATTGGTTTTGTGGCCTTTGCGGGAGCGGGCTCGGTTTATGGCAATCAGTTCAGCCTTGAAGATTTCAAACCAAGTGTTGGGGGCGGATTACGCTATTTCTTTGATACAATAAGGGGGTTGAGTTTAAGGATGGATTATGCTTTCGGGGAAAAACGGAGCGGTGAGGATAGGCAGAAAGGATTTTATGTTGCGTTGGGAGAAGCTTTTTAATTTATCTCTCTATTATCCCTAAACAACTTTTCCTTTTTGGTTCTGATATTATATTTCACGGTATCGGCCAGAACCATACCGGCATCCGTGCTGAATCTGACTTTTTTCCCTTCCTCTGCTGAAGCAATTAAGGTTTGTTCTTCGGTATCGATCATAACATAATCCGCCGAAATGGTTGTACTCATCTGATAGGTTATAAAAGTACGTCCGTAAAGATGTATAAACCTATGATCTCCGGTAAATTTTACAGAGTCGGAGGCGTTAAAAAGCAGGCCCTCAATCTTAGACTTAGGCTGAGTCCTCGTTGGCTTATATCCGGTTCTCAAACCATCAAACTCCTTGGTATGAAACCATAGCACAGTTTCAAAACCTGCTCGCTGAGGATGATTTTTGTCGAGCCCAACGCCAAATGCACCCTTTCCTGACCGCCCCAGTTTAGTAATGATTTGAATAAACTCTTCTTTCTCATATAGTTTACCATCTATCATATGGCCTACTTTCGAAAGATCGTTAACCGTAGCTGACATACTTCCTCCCGATGGGAATTTAATTCTCACACCGTAACCTAATGATCCATCTGTTTTTTTAATCGGATATGTTCCATAAACCCGGGAACCGGGAACAGCGCGTTCCGCCTTTAAATTTTCAATATCCAGCGGACTGAGATAAGTAAGTACTCCTTCTTTCGTCTTGATTACAACAGCCCCGTCTTTACCAACCTCTCCAAATTTCTCAAAGGCGCCTGCCACAGAATATACTGTATTTCCCTGAATGCATGACCGGCTTATTTTATAAAGTATGCTGTTGTCGTAAGTTTTTCCGTCAATCTCAACCAGCGGATTTCTGCCCAACTTCTCTAGCCCGTCAACAACACTTAATGAATTGCCAACTCCTTTTTCAAGGGGCACTAAGCTTGTTGTAGGAGCTTTAACTGGCGGTGTTTGAGGAGGTGGTGGTGCTTCGGGAAGGTTCCCATATTTAGATTTCAGTTTTTCCAGATCTTTTGAATCATTCAGCTTATACATTTCGCTTTTCCCATTCTTCAAATGGACGCCCATTCTTTTCCCATCTATTGACCATCCGAGATGTTTAACAGACGGATTTCTCTTTAAAAACTGCTCATAATTAACTTGCGAGGAATCCAGAGGATGGACTACAGCAGGTTTGATTGATTTTAAAGCCTCCCGGCCTGCGAATGCCAGAAGGCTTGCCACCGTTAGCGGAAGGACGAGTAGATAGATTAACTTTTTGATTTTATTTGAGGGTTTGGCGAATAACATATTAAGACGTGTTCGCAATGGAAATTTGCTGAAGTGATTGAAAAACTCACCATTTGTACCGGTTGATAACTTAAATATCAATTCGGCATAAAGTTGTTTATCAGCATTCTGTGATATAGCCCTGTCAACCTCAAACTCATGATTCTCTTCTATAGCCTTGCTATAGAAATAACTAAAGGGATTAAACCATAAAACTATCTGAACAGCGCGTGCGAAAAGCTTATCAATGGAATGATACCGTTTTACATGTTCAATTTCATGGGCCAGAATTTGTTCAGCTTCTAATTTACTTATCGTGGTATCACTTAAAAAAATATAATTCAGAAAGGAGCCATTACTAACGCCTGAGCTACTTTTTACAAGCCTAATTTTTCCGATTTTCTCTATCTGTTGATTTCTTAGGCGAAGAAAGAAAATGACTAAAGACACTACAAAATGAAGCATTAACAGAGCAGTAGCAAGAAGATAAAAAGCATGTAATTTCTGATCCCAATTAATAGGAGTACCAGATTCGGGAGCCTCAGCCATTATGGTGATAGTTGGGTCATTACTTCCATAATCTACTGGCTGATCTGTTATTTGATGAAATACTGGTTGCACCGGAATATTCTCTGCGGGAAGAGTTATACAGGGAATAATGAAGCTCAGGCCCAGTGTTATCATAAGATAAAGCCTGTTCGTTGTAAAAAAGGTTAGTCTCTGCAGTATTATCTTATAAAACAAAAAGAAGATTCCGGTGCATGATGATACTTGAAGGAGATAGATGAGTGTTTTCATATCGCGTTACTTTAATTCCACGTTATTTCTGATACGCCTGTATTGCGTCGGCGAATGTGTTCGCAATTTTTTTCTGATTTTCTTTATCAGTTAAGAATTTCAGGTCGCGCGAGTTTGTTAAATAACCCAATTCAATTAGGATTGCCGGTGCCGGATTATTTTGTAAAACAAATAGTCGCTGTTCATTTAAAAAGTTCATCTTAATTCCTTGCAATTTGCCTAACTCAGTAAAGAAAGAACTTGCCAGCCGGTCTCGTGCTATAGTCAAAACAGAACCTTGTTTCGCATCTTTAGATACAAGAATATCCATTCCATTGAGATTCGGTCGTTGAGTAGGGGCTGTGTTTATATGAACAGACAAAAAAATATCGCCCGGCAAGGCCACTCTATCTTTAAGCGGAACAAATACATCCGATTCTCTTGTCATCACTACTTCATGCCCCTTTTCTTCAAGAACTGATTTGATTACCTGTGATATTTCAAGAGCCAGATCTTTCTCATACACTCCACCTGCTTTGTGTGAGCTATCTTTGCCTCCATGGCCGGGATCAAGTACGATACGTAGTTTTCCGGTGCCTATTTGCCCGAACTGCCTTTGAATTTTTTCTGAGCTTATTGTACCTGATTGTAAAGTTTTCAGTGTAAAAACATCGGGAACCTTGGCCACTTCTTTTTCAAGTACCAGCCCGATATAATCTAATTTTTTCAGTTGCTTTTCAATGATCTTGTATGTTTCTTCCTTAATGGTATTTTCAACGGGAAGATTTTTACCTGAGGCGGGATAGTGGGAGGAAAAAGCAGATACTTTATAAGCGGCAGCTTGAACTACATCAATTGAGAACAACCAGATAAGAGCCGAAGCAGCAGGCAAAACGAGTAAATAAGTGAGTTTTTTCATTTTATGAGATTGGTTAGTAAACAACATTTTAATTCGGGTTTTTAAAGAATTTGTACTGAAGCTATTAACCAGTGGCTCAGCAGGATAACCAGATAATTTAAGAAGCAGGCTGCTGTATGTTCTTTTATCAAAAGCCTTCCCCACAGCATCGTCGACTTCGAATTCGTGGGCCTGACTAATAGCCCTTTTATAATAATAAATAAAGGGGTTGAACCACATGAAAATCAAAGCGATTTCTACCAAAAGCTTATCGATAGAATGCAGCCGAAGCATGTGTTGCCGCTCATGAGCAATAACTTGTTCTATCTCCTCGGGATTAAGGTTTTCCGAATCAATAATCAGCAGATTAAAGAATGAACAGTTAGAAAATCGCCAGAAAGATTTTATCATTCTTACGCCATTTGCCTTTTGTGTTTGCGCGCATTTACTTATCAATACAAACATTACCATGAGAAAGCGAAATAACAAACCCAAGCTAACAACACCATACACCCAGATCAGTATCCGAGCCCATAACGCACTTTCAACAGGCACAGAACTTTGTACATTTTCAATCGCTGCGACTTTAATGTTCTCAAAATCGGTCTCAAAATCTGCTTCTCCCTCAAAAGAACCTTCAAACACCTCTACCAAAGGGCTTAACTGCTGTTTTTCAACTTCAATATGGATAAAAGGAATACTGATACTTAAGAGTAATGAGAACAAAAGATACCATCGATTAAGGGAAAAGAAGGTTAACTTTTTTAGGATTAATTGATACAAAACGCAGAAGAATGCCATGCTGACGATAGCCTGAAATATTGCGGAGGCTGTGATCATGGCTTGGTGTTTTGGTCAATAATTTCTCTTATTTTTCTTAGCTCATCGTCGTTTAGCTTCTGCTCCTTTACCATAAAAGACAGCAAACTCTCCACCGAATTATCAAAGTATCCGGAGATCATTTTTTTAAAGAATGCTTTACGATAATCGCTTTTGGAGATTAATGGAAAATACTCGTAAGTTTTGCCGTAGGCCTTATAACCCACATATCCTTTCTTTTCGAGCAGGCGGACTATTGAAGATATAGTATTATATGGAGGCTTTGGTTCATCATCAAGTTGGTTGATTATGTCTTTTACAAAAGTGTTCTTCAGTTTCCAAACAATTTGCATAATACGCTCTTCGGCTTTGGTTAATTCTTCCATAACCAAATGTAAAACTTAATTTTCAGTTTTACAACTAAAAAATAAGTTTTATAACGTAAAAATAAGTTACTGCTTTAGAAAGATCAATCCCGCTTTACAAAAAAGATCTCAACCCTCCTGTTTTTCATCCTTCCAAAATCGGTGTCGTTTTTGGCGGCAGGTTTCAGAAAAGCGTCCTCTGTTATTTCGATAGGATCGTCGATAGAACCGATTTGTTGTATCGCACTCATCACGGCCTGATTTCGTTTCCTCGAAAGAGCCATATTATACTGCAGGTTACCGATGCTATCGGTATGCCCCGCAACCCGGATAGTGTATTTATTTTTTAAGCGGGTATACATCGCTACGAGGGATTTAAGCTTTCGCATTTCAGAAGGCAGCACTTCTGCCTTGTCGAATTCAAAATAAATATTTGCGTCACGGAGATAAACGGTATCGGGCAAAATATTTTCAAGTTTTTTACCCGACAGAATTTGTTTGGAATCGGCAAGTTTTTCCATGCCCGAATAATCTGCAAAGTTGAACTGCGAGGTATCCGGCGTGGCGGTAAGGCTTTTGTCTTCAATAAAAACGCCCGAATCAAAAATATTATCGGCCACATCGGCGATAATAATCTTCATGTGATATTTTTTATACGGGGTTACATAGGCCTGAGCGGTCAACTTTTTAGTTATCCCGTCGAATTGTAAAAACCGGTAAATTCCCGATCGGTACTTTTTCAATAACTCCGGGTTTGCCCTGACGGCCTTTTCTTCAGCACTTTCTTTCCCCGATCCGCCGAAAATACTCTTTAAACCTCCCCAAATTCCACCGAAAAAACTGCCGCTTTCTTCTTCAATAGCACCCGGGGCTTCTCTTCTACCGCCGCTCGCGAAAACATTATTATCAGTATAATACTTCGAATTAACCAGATGATTCACCGTATTAATACTAACCGGAACATTATTTCCGGGGATTAGCGCGATATTTTGGTTTGTACTATCATCGGAGATAAAGAAAGCAAACACATCGTTATAGGTAGAGCCTACGTATTCGGGGTATTCTTCCGAACCAAACTGATATTTAAACTGAAGGTTATTGGCCAGGGGTACAAAATCAAATTCGATAAGGCTTACATCATATAAGTTAGGTTTTACATATTTTTTAATATCGGGATCACTTTCGGCATCGCCAAAAGAATAGGATTGATTAGATTTATCATTAAGCCCGGCAACTAAAAAAGCCGACCCGGTTGAGAGCACTAAGCCTTTCTGAATTTCAAGAATGTTATTTGAGCTGGTAAAGGCTCCCGTAGACAAGGCATTGCCATGCACCTTTATATTGCCAACCACAACACCCTGGCCGGTAAAATTCTCTCTCACCCATCTGTTTATATCGATACGGGAAACACGTATCTGCCCGTAACCGCTTAGTCTGGCAACCAGTACAATTAATAGTATCCAGAAAAAACGCAGGTACATACTTGCTTAGGTTTGGGATTTAAATATATGTGATTTAATATTTAATATAAAAGTGTTCTTTAGCCTGCCCCTTCCTGAAATAGACTAATCCGATCCAAAACAAATCAACTGTAACACTCACTTCGGGGTGGTTTTTTATTTCATGCCAGGCCTCTTCCATGCCTTTACTCCAATAAATATCATCAAATATCAAAACCGTATCCTCGTTTACTTTCGAAAGGCACCAGTAAAAATAATTTAATGTAGCGTCTTTTCGGTGATTTCCATCAACAAACACAAAATCAAGTGTATGTGTTTGAGAAATAATTTCGGGCAACAGCGTGTCGAAGTTTCCGGTAAGTAGTTTTACATTGGTAATCTCTAACCTTTGTATAACCTCTTTCGCTATCAAAGCTGTTTGCGGACAGCCTTCTATACTAACAACAGCCGCCCGGGGCACGGCCCTGGCCAGGTAAGAAGTGGTTAAACCCAAACAAGTACCCAGTTCGATAATATTGGCTGGCTGTCTGTCGTTAGCTATTCTATAAATTAATTGCGATAGCTTTTTTGGTTTGAGGGCGTTTTTGGCCAGGTGGCTTATTTTCTTGCGCTTGTTGTTATTAACATGCGACCCGGCACCCAGATCAGTAATTATGATTTCACGTTCGTCTGCTAATAAGCTCTTTCTAAGATGCTCGATGGATTCGTAGTCGCGGCGAGGCTTAAAATCGTAAATAACTTTATCGATAAGGTTATATACAAAAGGCGAATGAACACCGTGCCGGGCCTTCGCTTTCAGCCGGTGTTTAACAAATGATTTAAGCAGTTGCCAATTAATCATGGGCGGCAAAATTAGATAAAACTAAGGCGATATTACCATGCTTTTTCTTAAAAAAAAGACACAATAAGATTTAGTTTTTCAATTTGAACAACTGTATCAGGCATTTTTATATTTTAGTAAAAGATGATCAACGATAAAGAACTCGAATCTCTGATTAAATTACTTGACGACCCCGACGAAGAAATAGCCCGCCATGTTGAGCAAAAGCTATTATCGTACGGCAATGAAGTGATTGAATATCTGGAAAGTGCCTGGGAGCAATCATTCGACGCGCTTTTGCAGGAGCGGATCGAAAATCTGGTTCATAGAATACAGTACCAGTCCGTTAAAAAAGAGCTCGAGTTATGGTATCACGGCGGGTCGTTCGATTTGCTGCAGGGAGTGATAATTATCAATAAATATCAATACCCTGATATGGATCCCCTTAAAATCATCAATCAGATTGAAGAAATTAAGAGAGAGGTATGGCAGCAAATGGTTTATGATATGAGTGCCATCGAAAAGGTTAAGATTATTAACCATGTTCTGTACAGTATCTATAACTTTTCGGGTAACACCACAAATCATCAGGATCCTCAAAACTCGTACATCAGCCAGGTGCTTGAAAGCAAGAAAGGAAATCAGATTTCTTTGGCAATTATTTATTCGGTAATCGCCCAAAGGCTTGATATTCCCATTTATGGAGTAAATCTGCCTCAGCATTTTATTTTGGCTTATATTGATGAAGCGAAGGAATATATTTCGGAAGAAGGTGTTCTGTTTTACATTAATGCCTTTAACAAAGGGTTTATTTTCAGCAAACGTGATGTAGATTCTTTTCTTAAACAACTTAACCTTTCTCAGGCTAAAGAATATTATGAGCCCTGTAAGAATGAGGATATTATCCGAAGGATATTACGGAATCTGATCTCGTCGTATACTAAGTTGGGATACGATGAAAAGGCGCGTGAAATAGAAGAGCTGCTGGCGGTGGTAGAGGCCGAAAAATAAATTACTTTGCGGGTTTTGAGTACCCAGAACCCGCAAAGCAACTAGCTAAAACTCCATTAAATACGCTTTAATAAACTCATCCAAATCGCCGTCGAGTACTGCCTGCGGATTAGAGGTTTGATAATTTGTACGGTGATCCTTTACCCTGCGGTCGTCTAAAACGTAGCTTCTGATTTGCGAGCCCCACTCGATTTTCTTTTTGCTTCCCTCAATAGCAGCAGAGGCTTCCTGCCTTTTACGCATTTCTATCTCATATAACTGAGATTTTAATAAGCGGAGGGCATTGTCTTTATTTTGAAGCTGTGAGCGCGATTCCTGATTTTTTATAATGATTCCGGAAGGTTTATGGTAAAGGCGAACGGCTGTTTCGACTTTGTTTACATTCTGTCCGCCCGCACCACCCGAACGAAAAGTTTCGAACTCCACGTCTGCCGGATTAACCTCAATTTCGATGGTATCATCCACTAAAGGATAAACATATACCGAAGCGAATGAGGTATGGCGCTTGGCGTTTGCGTCGAAGGGTGAAATTCGAACCAAACGATGAACACCGTTTTCTCCTTTCAGGTAGCCATAAGCAAAATTGCCTTCAATCTGGATGGTAACCGACTTTATACCTGCCACCTCCCCTTCCTGAGAATCTTGCTCGGTTACTTTGTAGCCATTTTTTTCGGCCCACATCAGGTACATCCGCATCAGCATCCGGGCCCAGTCGCAGCTTTCGGTACCGCCCGCCCCTGCTGTAATCTGTAGCACTGCGTTCAGCTGATCTTCTTCGGAGCTAAGCATATTTTTAAACTCCAGCTCTTCCAGCTTTTGAAGTGCCAATTGATACTGTTCTTCCAGCTCAACGTCGGTAGCGTCGCCAGATTGGAAAAACTCATACATCACGGCAACATCTTCTACGGCCGAATTAACTTCGACTATGCCGTCTGTCCAGAATTTTTTTGCTTTAATTGAGTGTAAAACCTTTTCGGCTTCTTTAGGCCGATCCCAAAAATCGGGAGTTAATGTTAGTTCTTGTTCGATATGGAGTTCATCGAGTTTCTTGTCGATGTCAAAGATGCCTCCTCAGGGACGTTACTCTGTCCCTTAAATCCTGTAACTGTTCTTTAGTCATGGGGCAAAAGTAAGAAAACGGAGCGAATTTCGGAGGGTGTTTCAAATTGGGCGGTATTTTAGGTTTTGTCGTCGGGCAAAGACGAGGTGATATTTATGATGTAGTGGAGGACTTGAACCTGTCGAATGGAGGTGTGTTTCAATAACCCGTTCTCAGCATGACGCTACCTTTGATCTTTAAAACACTATTTGTCCATCATTCCACGTCACTCCTCTTTCAGTGTTTGCAAAAAATTACCTCCTCAGCATGACGCTACCCTTTGTTCCATAACAACACTATTCTTGTCCATATTCCACGTCACCCATCTTCAGTATTTGTAAAAAACACCTTCCTAAGATGACAAAAACGAATTAGAAACAGCCATCTGCCGGGCTAAAGTTTCACAATCTCCGCTATCCAGTCGCCGATAATCTTTAAAGCGACAGGGGAAAATGTCTCATCAATACTTGAGTATTCTAATACGCTACCCGTTTTAGAAGTTTGAAACAAGTGATTGAGGCCCGGAATTTCTTTTACCGTTACCTTCTTATTCCCTCCCTGTTTAAGTGCCTTTTCAATTGCGGCCAGATTCTCCTTCGCCGCAACCTGAATGTCTTTACTTCCGTTGAGTGCTAAAACCGGACAATTTACTTTTTCAAGATAAGGCGCGGGGTTAAAACCGATAAAATACCTGAGCCATGGCTGGGATAAGGCTTTAACGAATTGCGCCATACCCGCAGCATCCGCGGGAGCGGTTGCTTTAACCACTTCAGTTAATTTATCTTCGATGATGACAGTTCCTTTCTCTGCTTTAATTACAGCGTATAATTTCTCGTTTAATGAAAGCATTTTTTGAATATCTCCCTCACTTACCTGGCCCATACGCATTATATCTTCCATTTGCCTGCGGTGCAACTGATCTCCGGGCAAGCCCACTCCTGCTAAAAGCACCACAAAAGCAAGATCTTTAGATTGCGATGCTACTACAGGAGCAATCATTCCGCCTTCGCTGTGCCCGATTAATCCGATTTTCTTCTTATCGATATCTGCCCTGCTTTTTAAATAATTCAGACTTGCGGTAACATCCCCGGCATTATCTGCGCTGGTTGCCGTGCCTGCGTCGCCCGTTGACTTGCCAACTCCTCTGTCGTCTACCCGCAAAACCGCTATTCCGAGGCGCGTCAGGTAATCTGCCATAACGAGAAAAGGTTTATGTCCCATTATTTCCGAATCGCGATTTTGCGGACCCGATCCGGAAATTAATACAACCACAGGGAAAGGGCCCTTTCCCTGTGGTAAAGTAAGAGTGGCGCCTAAACTAACTGCCGCGGTTTTGTTCTCATATTGTACTTCTTCTTCCCGATAAGGATAAGGTTTTTGCGGGTCTTGCGGCCGCTTCTTCGAAAATTCAAGTGTCTCAACCCTTTGTACAACCAGAGGAAGAGCAGCCGGGCCCTGCTTCCATACTCCATCAAATTGTTTCTTATCAGCAGATAATTTAGCTGTGTATGTTCCGTTTACAGCCTTAACATCAAGAAATAAACTATCATTTCTCCAGTTTACACTTTCAACGGGAATATTGTTAGCACCCTGATCGGGGCTGGCCAGGCTGGCTCGAAACTTTCCCGGAGCGGTTTCTTCAATTTGAATAAATATTCTGAGAGAGGCTGTGGGCAGTTGCAATTTGCCTTCCCATTTACCTGCGGGAGACAAGGGTGTATCGCTTTGAACCGAAACTTGTGAATAAACGAGTGCTGTTTGAATGGTTATAATTACAAGCAATACTGCCTTTTTGATGGGTAGGTTAATATTCATGATTATTTGACAGTAATGTAAACCAATAGTTACCGGTAAATCTACAATTTTTCCCTTTCCCCGGAACTATGGGGCAAAAGGCGCAAGCGGGGGAAGTTTTCTTTTTTCGGGAGGCAGCGAGATAAATTCTCTATAAGAATCATTTAAATACAATAGCATATTAAAGCCGGGCGACTTATACAATTTCACGGAGGGACGATACAGACTTCTAAAATCTAACAGATCGGTTCCTTTGAGCGGAATATGTTCGGCTATAAACGCTAAATTAAATAACCTGTCGATTTCATCCTGAAGTTCATAATTCTTTAAACGCCCTAACATGCGCCGCTCTTTTCTTGAATCTTTGTTCCAATACCAGAACCTAAATACGAGCCCTCCTTTACGCGATCCATCTTTATTATACTGGTACCGCGCCGTTTGGCCGTGAAATTCATCATCAACCCAAGTTGAAGAATTTATTTTAACACCCTTTATTTCAACTGCGTTAAGCTGATGAGCCTTTATCTGAAGATGAAACTCGCGGGGATTAAGATCTAATAGCAGCACAGTATCTGGTACATATCCGGATAAGTGAAGAGCAAGCACATCGCCCTTTTGGGCTCTAACTTTAAATCGCCCGGTAGAATCACTTAAAACAATCCGGCCAGAGTTGACATTTGAGACGTTTACTTTATTAAGAGGAAGATTGGTATTATAGTCAAATACTCTTCCCTCCAATATGCCTTGAGCATTTGCGCCAACACATACCAGCAAAAATACAAAGGTGTATATTACCAACAAACGCATACATAAAAGTAAGTTTATGTAACCGCTGGTATTAATTTTTAACACATATTAACACTTACTTAGAAAGTGTTGCCGGTATAAATTTAATGTTCGGCTTTGGTGGCTTAGTCATATCTGTACCCAGAAAAAAACCCGGGTGCGGCGGTTGATTATAGCCTACGTTCTGCCACGCAATACTCAGGCGGTACTGCGGGTCGTGCATTAATGTATAAATTCGATGCCGGGTTGGAATAGTAGTGGTATAGATCCGCAGATTATTATTATCCTCCGTTCTGAACACTATTTCTTCGCGCCAGTCGCCAAATAAATCTGCACTAAGGGCCGGAGTTGATTTGGTGCCGTTGTTAGACCTGCAACCCTCGGCAGTAAATATCCTTCCCTTTTTGTACTTATCTACATGGTTGCCGTCAAGTAATTCGCGCGATAGATCTCCATCCCACCAAACAAGGAAATTAGTTGACGAAGGATTGGGCCCGATACTGTCGCCTTTAATGCTTCTCAGGCTTCTCGATCCCGACCACCAGCATTCGGCTCCCGGACTGGAGGGATCAATATCAGCGGCTACCCCCCTTCCAACATCCTGACCTTTCGAGCCTGTCCAATAAATTTCGCCTGTAAGCGCATTAAAAAGTGCCGCACCTGGCCCGTGGGCGTTAGTTTCATTTTCATGGATACCGAATACTTCCAGTCCTGGCTTGGTTGGATCAAGGTCACTCACGTGCAAGGCATCTCCATGCCTCAATCCGGTTGTAAATAATCCTTTCCCATTATCATCCACCACCATTGCCCCGTATACTATTTCATCTTTACCATCATTATCCACATCAGCAACGCTTACCGAATGGTATCCCATTCCCGAATACGGGTTTTGCCCGTTTTGAGAATCAAACACCCATCTCGAACTTAGCTTACCGTTTCTGTAATCCCATGCGGCCAGAACAGACCGTCCGTAATAACCACGGCACATAATTACGCTCGGCCTAATCCCATCTAAATATGCCACGCAGGCAAGCATCCGGTCAACGCGGTTTGCGTTATCATCATTACCTGAATTTCCGCCAACTCCACCCCAGCCGTTTGTGGGATAGCGATTAGGAATGTATTCCGCAGAAGCTAAGGCAGCCCCCGTTCTCCCGCTAAAGACAGTAAAGTATTCGGGGCCTGCAATTATTTTTCCCTGATTATTTCTCCAGTCTTTTGAAGAATCTCCGACGAATTTGCCTAGTCCGTCTTTAGTGCCGTCTCCGGTTTTACATGAAAATTCCGCGCGTCCGTCTCCATCCAGATCGTATACCATAAATTGGGTGTAATGAGCACCTTCGCGAATATTTTTACCCAGATTAATTTCCCATAACAGGGTACCATCCATTTTATAGGCTTGAAAAATTGCCGGATCGGTAAAACCGTTTGCAGGTGTATCGCGGCCGCGACCAGCCATATGCACCACTAATTCGTATTCGCCATCGCCGTCGAGGTCGGCAGCAGAAGCATCATTCGGGCTATAGCCTTGAGGTGTTTTTAAGGGGATATTCAAATACTGCTGGGCCGGAGCATTAGCAGGCAAGGTAAACGGTTTACTTACTTCCCTTTCTTTCCCATCAATCAGCGCTTTTACAAAATAAGTAGTCGGTTTATTTGGGTCTACTTTTATATCGACATAATTGGTGCTTTCGGTTATGGGTTTCTTATTAAGTTTAAGTGCCTTAGCAGATCCCGAAGATCTGTAAAGGTTAAACGAAATATTATCAGGATCGGTAGCAAAAAGCCTCCATCCAACATAAACAGAATCGCCGCCTTTGTTAACAGCCACCAGGCCACGTGTTAATCTTTCCATTTGCCTTTGGGCAGATGTGTTGAAATACATGAGTACTAAAACTGAAAGCAATGGTATCTTAAAATTCATAGGATTGATCTAAGGAGCCTTATAGTATTCCTGAAAAGTTAATTTAAAAATAAGGGCCGCGTCTGAGGGAAAGACTTCAGGTTTTTCTATCAGCAATCCCTCTTCTTTCTGTTCCCATGAAATGCGTTCTGTAGATCCGAGCAATGTTATAGAATTGATAGGTTTAACGTTTGCGGCGGTTGAGAAAGAATGAATCAAAATATCCGCATCCTTAAAGCTCTTTACAAAAACGTATACATTGTTATTTTTCTTTGTGAAGCGCACGTCGACGGTTTGCCTGCCCGACAGAGCGTTCTCCCGATTAATATTCCAGGGAGTAGTGTTATAAATGCCTTCGCCAAAAATGCCCAGCCATTTACTTAAGCCTTCAAATAAACTCTTATTGTTTAGGGTAGCTTTATCTATCCAACCGCCCACATTAAAATCCCGGTCAGGAGTATTACTTACTGTATCAATCAGCGCGTTAATCAGTTCGGCGGAGGTAGTGTACTTTTTGCCTCGAAAGTTAGTTTGAGCATTACCAGATGAGGCGATAAAACTACACAGGGAGACAATTATTATAACTGATTTAATTCGCATCGGTTAATTGGTTACCCGGCCAATTTACCTATCCTAAAGAAAAAGTCGAAATATAGTTAAAAAAGTTACAGACGGAATGCCTTGAAAAAGAACGCGTTGCTTTGCGCAACTGTGAATTAAAATTTGTACACACCTGCTCTGTTTTTCGTTCATATCCAAAGGCGCACTAAATTAAACCTTCCGTTTTTTTCATATTATGAAAATTTTTATCTCCCGATTTCAATATTCGGGTTTGGTCTGAGAATTGCTAATAACAATTCGCATTAAAAATATATTCTATGATTGTTAAAACCTACACCTCAAACCATCACAAGCATAAATTCAGTGCTGATCAAAACAGGAAATTTGATATTCTTATGTATATCATTTTAACCATTCTGGTTTTATCAATTTCAATTTATACATCATTTTAAGGGCAGGAGATAATGGATGTTAAGACTACGGTTTCGGGTTATCTGGAGCAGAACAAGGATAACGGGGGCAATGCATTGATTGAATTTATAAAAAGATCATTTAACGAAGGCAAATTAGACCATAATCAAATAAGGCGTGCGGTATTGCAACGATTCCAGGCTCAGGATAAAACGGCGGTTTTTTTCGGATCGCTTCTACTTCAGTTGGATAAGGAAGAAATACACGAACTATTAAATGAAAAACTTTAAGGGTTTCGCTTATAGAACAGAATTTTAAGGCCTTTAAGGCCTTTCTTTGTTTTCGGGCTTTATACTATTATTGCTTGGTGAGAATATTATCTTTAGCTATGCAGCTATTTTACATAGCTAAAGAAAGAGGGGGCATTTTGTATCTAAAGTGGCCTTAACAACGAATCAAAAGTATAGGATTTGCCCTTAACCGTAGAGATTTTTAAGGCTTGATCTTTATACCTTATGATGCATGGATTTCCAAGCTTTGAAAGAACGGTAAGTTTTTCCAGTCGGCCCTCTGTCCAGTCTATATCTATATCAAAACCACCTCTTGCCGAAAGCCCATGAATATATCCCTTTTGCCACGCCAGTGGCAAGGCTGGAAGCACGTGAACCTCGCCGCTATGGCTTTGCAAAAGCATTTCGGTGATTCCAGCTGTGGCTCCGAAATTACCGTCTATCTGGAACGGGGGATGCGTATCAAAAAGATTAGGCAGCGTAGATTTTTGCAGAAGAGCGATCAGGTTTTTATAGGCCTCGGCCCCGTCTTGCAGTCTTGCGAAAAAGTTTATGATCCATGCACGGCTCCAGCCGGTATGCCCGCCTCCGTTTGCGAGACGAAAATCTATGGTTTTACGGGCGGCCGTTAATAGCTCCGGACTTTTCTGGCTGGTAATCTGCCTTCCGGGATGCAGGCCAAATAAATGCGAAATATGGCGGTGCCCGGGCTCCGGCTCTTTAAACTCTTCCGTCCATTCCATAATCCGGCCATCGCTACCTATCCTTGTAGGCGCCAGCTGGGTTAATTTATTTTCCAAACTCCGGCGAAAGGATTCATCTTTTCTCAGAATTTTACTTGCCGCGATAGTATTTTCAAACAAGTCTCTTATAATCATATGATCCATGGTTGGCCCCATTACCATCGTAGCGGATTCGCCGCTCTTTGTTAGAAAAGCATTTTCAGGCGAAGTAGAAGGGCCCGATACCAATTGCTTAGTTACCGGATTTTCTGTCAGCCAGCTCACATAAAACTCAGCAGCCTCTTTCATAATCGGATAGTGCTGCGCCAGCAGTTTTTTATCCTCGGTAAACAGATAATGCTCCCACAGGTGTTGGGCACTCCAGCCTAAACCCATTGGCCACATGGCCCATTTTACGTTACCTGATGTTTCAGTAAAAAGCCAGGCATCCGTTGTATAATGGGCTACAATTCCCTTCATACCATACATATCCTTTGCCGTTTTTCTTCCATCCGGGCGAAGCGCATTGATAAAATCGAAAAACGGCTGGTGCATTTCAGACAAATTCGTCTGTTCTGCCAGCCAGTAATTCATTTGAATATTTATGTTAATATGGTAATCTGCCGACCATGGCGCAGATAATCCGTCGGACCAGATCCCTTGCAGGTTTGAAGGCAAATCGCCCGGCCTTGAGCTACTGATTAGCAAATAACGACCAAATTGATAATACAATTTAATAAGCTGGGGATCAATGTTTCCGCTTTGCAAGGCAGCCAATCGGGTGTCGGTAGGAAAATAAGTCGCGTTGGTTTGCCCCAGATCGAGGTCGACACGCTTAAAGTATTTTTGATAATCGGCAATGTGTGCATCAAGGTGATTCTGGTAAGAGGTAGTTAATGCCTTGCTTAATTGAGCTTGCGACAATGTTTCCGGATCACCTTTCCAGTAATTAGTATTTGCTGTTAAAAGGATCGTCACGGCGTCGGCCTTTTCTATATGCAGATGCGTAGACTTTGCCTCAACGGTACCGCCTTCATTCATTACGCTAGTTTTTGAAACAAGCTTCACTCCTATCCCGTTATTAGTATGTTCAGACAGGCTTATTCCGTTATCCGAATATTGGATTAATGCTTTATTGCCTGGCCGTTGAAGTTTTAGATTAAATGTTAATGATCCTGGCCTGCTCGCAGTTAATCTTACGAGCAATGCCTCACCAGGCTTTGAAGAAAAAACCTCTCTGGTATAGATTGTATTTCCCGCAGTGAAAACCACTTTCGATATCGCAGTTTCGAGATTTAGTTCCCGTCGGTAATTAGTAATATTTTCTCGTGCGTTTTGCGGAACTTCCATATCGATCAGCATATCGCCAAGGGTTTGATAGCTAGCTTCCTGTTTACCCTTCCCCATCATCTTTTCCTGAGCCAGCTTTTGTGCTTCGGCGTACTTTCCATCAAAAAGCAATTTTCTAATAACCGGTAATGCGGCTTTAGCTTCAGGGTTTACAAAATCTTTGGGTTGCCCCGACCACACCGTTTCTTCATTAAGCTGCAGGCGTTCGGATAAGGCATATCCAAAAACCATTGCCCCAAGTCGGCCATTGCCTACAGGTAAAGCTTCATTCCAGTTTCCGGCTGGATGACTGAACCAGATTTTGAGGTCATCTGATGACTGTTGTGCGTTTAAAGAAAAACTAATGCTACAAACTAGAAAACAAACAAGTGGCTTAACAAGGTTCATGATGGTTTAAAATCGATAATGGTTTGAATAACAATTATAGCTAATTATCTGGAAGAGTAAAGAACCACGCTGTTGATATAAACACCAAAGCCCCAAATTTCTCTGAGGCTTTGTGGGAGATACTGGGTTCGAAACTTGACCCTCCCGACTTATGAGTCGGGATGTGCTGAACCAGCTGAGCCAATCAAACCCTCGATCATTTTTCTACTCTTCCAGCGTTTAATTCCCTTTTCCCGTTTTAAAGCCTCAGATTTATTGTCATACTGTTCCGAATATTTAAGTTCCCAATCTAAATGTTTTCCTCCTGTAAAACCGGCGTGATTGGTATTGTGCTTTTTTAAACGATCTTCAAGACTGGACGTGCAGCCAACATAATATTTATTCAATATAGTGGAGTAAAGGATATAGACGGTATACATAGGTAAATAACACAAAAGCCCCAGATTTCTCTGAGGCTTTGTGGGAGATACTGGGTTCGAACCAGTGACCCTCCCGACTTATTAGTCGGGATGCTCTGAACCAGCTGAGCTAATCAACCGCTCGATCATTTTGCTACTCTTCCAGCGCTTGATTTCTTTTTCCCGTTTTAAAGCGTCAGATTTATTATCATACTGTTCCGAATAATTAAGTTCCCAATCCAAAAGTTTTCCTAAAGCGAGAGTGGTTTGTGTTGTGCTTTTTTAAACGATCTTCAAGATTGGATGTACAGCCAACATAATATTTATTCAATATAGCTGAGTAAAGGATATAGACAGTATACATAGGTAAAAATACAAAAGCCCCAGATTTCTCTGAGGCTTTGTGGGAGATACTGGGTTCGAACCAGTGACCCTCTGCTTGTAAGGCAGATGCTCTGAACCCTTTAGAGTATTCTCTATGCTTGTTTATTGGTGTTTATTTAATTGTTATTCAAACTACATTCAAACAAATGACCTGTTAATATTCAGTTATCATTCTTATAGAGGAAAAATAGCTATTGCTTAATTATCCTTTACATTGTTGTCCTAGGGTTAATATCACTATCAGTAATATTAGCCACTTCAAATCATCTGTTTGTTTTGCCATATTTATTTAAGTTAATTTCCATTGAAAAAGTCTTCTGTCTTCCGAATCCTTTCTTGTTGTTTCAAATTCATATTCCTGTTTTCTAAATCCCAATTGTTACTTTGTATAATGCCTAAATTGAATTGGCATTTCTTCAATTTACTTTCAGCATTTTCTAATAGTGCTTGTTTCTCTTGAACTGTGCTTTCTAGCAGATTAATTTGTGAATCTTTTCTTGCAATATCTTCATTAGCTTCTTTAAGTGCTTTGTATTGCCAAATAAATCCAATTATAGAGCCTACTAATAGCAGTACAAACGCTAGTATTAATAGGCTCTTTGCTTTATTCTCCATATATAGTAGCTTCTATAATTTCTTTGCGATACAATTAGCTTGTTCTTGAATAAGCCCATTAAAAGGTTGGCAAATTATCTGTTCATTCAATCTAGTATCTCTAATAGTGATACTTTGTAGCTTATTTGATTGAAACTTTAGAAATTCCCTAGATGAAAACTGATAATTACATTGATTCTGATTGATTCCTGCCATTGGTTGCGATAGATTAGCATCCTCTGCTAAGAGCGCAATTTCAGTACTATCATCAAATAGAAATACAATCTGTCTTGGTACTAGTGAGGATTTGGGTCTGCTAGCTAATACCTTAGCTATACATCCGAATTTTAGAAGGTCTTTGTTATCACCTTTCTGTATTACTACTAACTGGAAGAAGGCGGTGAGCAATCCGTTTTCTAAGTCCTTGTTCCTGTAAATGCTTTCAGCTTTAGCAATGTAAGTGGTATTAGAATCAATTGCTGTCTTGGTGATACTACATTGTGCAAAAGCACCAATACTAACAAGATTAATCAGAGTGGTTAAAAATATAAAAGAGTTTGTTCTCATGGGATTTGTACCAATGCAATCCCTCCATTGATATGCTAGTAAACACAATAAGCGCAGGACTGAACTTAATTTGTGCTTTAGAGGCCCTAGGAAGCCCTGCAACAACAAACAAGTCAGCACCCACGCTTATCGCATGGGCGTGAACTCATTTGCTCTTGTTGCATTTGAAATTTCCTAGGTTTCTAAAGCAAGAACAAAATAAGCTAACGCTTATATCTTCATTTAATATGATTTGTTAATTTTATGTATGTCTTCTTATTACCTCCATTCTATTTTGCTAATTTAATACATTCAACTAAAAGTTTTGCTACGTTCTTTTCAGGGGTTTTGTGTATGAGGTAAACCATCTCAAAAGAACAATGCCTAAGAAAATACAGCATAACCTCTGACAGGGGGGCTTCTTCTCCTGCCCTAACTTAGTGGGGGTGTTTAGTATGTCATGTAGATTTTTACACGCTACAAATAATTTTTTGTAAGCCTGATTTGAGGTGTTTATGTATGAAATCTCTATATATAATTATCAGCAGTCCAACTGTCAACTTATTTCATGGGAATAACAAGGTGTGGAATCACTTACGCTCATTCACATCGGGATTAGGATTTAGTCTTTCTTATAAATAGGGGTATGTACTATTTATGATAATATACCCTTTATACCAATATTGCTAAATCCTGATTCTGAACTTATTCAATTAACACTTTGCCCTTATCAAATTTGGAACTCATACCCTTATATTTCAAGTAAGCTTTTAGGTTATCAGAAAATAGGCGTTGGCTATAACTATCATCTAGTATTTGCTTCTTAAACTCTTCGTAAATATCTTTCGTTATTCTCTCCTGCCCTTTTTGTAACTCAATACTTTCAAAGTAATAGTATGCTTGTTTCCCTATTTTCTGGATTAACCAATTTATTTCCATATTTAATTTAGGTGGTGGAACTAATCCATTCGCTAAATAATATTGAACTGATTTTACAATGAACGTGTAAAAGCCATTCCATTCGGAATTACTCCACTCTTCACTAAAGAACCTGGCTTTATGCTCTTGTAGTATAGGCTCCGTGATACCAGCACTTAGTTTATTTGAATAATGGTTCGACAGTTCAATCACGAATTGCCTTCTTGTTCTTGTTGTACCATCAAACGGAAGTATAATATTTGATGCTATAAGGAACTTAGGCATATTCACTTTAGCAATATGAACAGGCTTCTTGAACTTTTCCTCTATTGTGATGCCCTCTGTGAGAATAGAATTTAATCTATCAATATCAAAGTTTTTTGCTACATCATCTATGAAAATTATTCTAGTATCTTCCTTGATTCTTTGAAATAAAAATTGCGAATCCAGTCTTAATGATTTTCCGTCTAACTGTATAAACGCTTTCTTGATTTTGGAAAGAGCCTGTCCAATAATACCCTTACCTGTACCACCTTTCGGAGTATTTTTATCTGTTAATTCTTCATCATAAAGAATTACAGCTTGCGATTTCGCAGGGTCATTGAATCCATGAATCAAATATCCAATAGCTGACCTTAATGCATTCTTTCTATTAGTATCATCATTAGTTATATTTCTTACAAACTGTGCGAATTGACAGTTTTTCCATTCGTCATTAAATTCAAAATCCGAATCTATTATTTGGGATTCAAATACTAACAGATTATCAAACTCACTATAATCACTTAGAGTAACATTATCTTCGGTTACCTTTACAACAGTATTCTTAAATAGCAAATAAGCCGAGTCTTTAGTATCATTCAAAGTTTGACTATTATCAAACTCAAGAGCTATTAGAAATGCTTCGTTTATGACTAAATGAAATTGCTTATAGAAAACGTTTGCAAACTGTTCTGATTCAATAACCTTATATTCTCTTCTGCCTCTTGAATAGTAGATTTTAAGAGGTTTTGTTATACTCTCTACATAGTTCTTTATGTAAATTACTATGTCCTCTTTACAAACATATTCAATAACTCCATTGGTGATTTTCACCAACCCCCAAGAGCCATTTGAAGATACCCTTCTATAAAATCCATGTTCTGTGAGGAATTTTAAGAATCCCTTTCTATAGACACTGCTTATGTTCAAATCTTTGGAAAACTCCCAGAAATGGAATGCTTTTGCTTTTGGACTTACCTGAACTAGTTCATCGTAATAGATGATACTACTGAAATTTTCTTTATCGCTATTTATCATACTTTTAAGTTTTTCCAAAAAAGATGATAATTAAAGGGAGGTATTGCCTTGTCGTTAATTGTCGTTAATCAGTTTGATTTGATTAAGGTATTTAGCCAACTTAGACTTAGTTTTTTTATAAGTATCTGATGTTCTATGTGGTTTTATTGGTGGATTCCCTGAACCCTTGATGTACTTCCAGAATTTTGTAATAAGGTCACGTTCTGGAACTTTTTTAATTACATTACCTTCAATAAGCAAGTCTATTACAACCCATGCAATTGCTTTTCCCCTTTCTGTCAATAAGGATTCTCCGTATTTATCAATCAGTTTAAACTCTACCAATATCCTATCCACTAACATTTTATTATCCTTTACTTTTTTTTCATTACCAATGAATAAGTTTAGAAACTCGTTTTCCAGATAATCTATTAACGTAGTTAAGCTATTATAAGCCTCTACTATATATTCTTGAAAATCATTTTCAGTAGGTTCATAGCCTACGTTCGATGTTGCTTCAAATGCCTTATGTTGTATTTGATTAGATGCCTGACTGAAAACATCTTTCAGTGGTTTTAACTCTGATAATATGCTGCTATCTCCTAATAAGTATTCCGTTTCAAGGATAATACTAAGAGATTTTAACTTGGCTTTAAATCGCTCTAAAGGTTCATAGCCATTAAATTTTGTAGTTTGTAAATCGACCTGTTTTTCTTCATATTCA
The DNA here is from genome assembly GCA_014380615.1 of Sphingobacteriaceae bacterium. Lineage (GTDB taxonomy): Bacteria > Bacteroidota > Bacteroidia > Sphingobacteriales > Sphingobacteriaceae > Paradesertivirga. The sequence goes on along the minus strand of JACMJM010000032.1, from coordinate 21,717 downwards.
TTTGAATCCCTATGCCCAATTGTGTGAATAACTACATCAATCTGAAATTCCCCCTTTGCTTTTATTATCAACGACTTATACTGCTCTAGCTCTTCTACCATATTGGATAGTTCTATAAAACAAAACTATCCAATATTTAGAATTTAACTAAGGCTACTTACTCGTTTACTCATTTCATCTATTACGCCTTTATCGAAAGCATCCAGATAGATATTAGTTGTAGAATTGCCGTACTCATGCCCCATTGCTTCTGCAATCACTTCGTTTGAATACCCCAACCGCTTGGCAATTGTTGCCCAAGAATGTCTTGATACGTAAGTTGTAAGCTTGTATTCAATCTTCAATTCCTCAACTACCTTATTGAGATACTTATTTGTGGTTTTAATCCATTGATGTATTAAACACTTTGCTTGCAGACTACCTTCAATTACATCATTTCCAAGAACTGGCAATAAGTATTTCTGTGTAGAGTGCGAGTATTTGTTTATAATGGTCAATGCTTCATTATTAATCAGGACATTATAAAGCTTACCGGTTTTCTTTCTTCGATACATTAATCTATTACCCTGAATGTCTGCTCTCTTCAAATAAGCTAAGTCTGTAAAAGAAATACCAATGAGATAAAACGAAAGCAGAAACATATCTCTTGCATTCTGAATAGAACTATATTCAAATCCGCTAGATTTAATACGCTTAATTACATCACTATTGACTGCTCTTTTTATAGTTTTCTCTTGCTTGATTTTAAAATCACCAAACGGATAATAGTTCTTTTCAATGACCTTCTCTCTTATTGCCTTGTTATAAATCGCCCTTAGAGTTCTTAAGTAATTGCTAATACCATTAACGCTAATCTTTTCTTCTATAAGAAAGGCATGATAGTTTTCCAAGAATCTTAAATCTATGTCGATAAAGCGTAATGCTGTATTAGGATGGAAGGCAAAGAGCTTATTGATAGCCGTCCTGTAAATGATTGCGTTTCCTGTTTGATTTTGAGAAAACATTTGCTCTATTAGCATATCAGCAAATTCCTTTACCGTTGTTATCACTTTCTTAGGATTCAACCTTTCCTTTAATCTGCTAATCGAAAATTGCTTCTCATCTTCCAATTGCACGATGATTTTCTGAATTTCAAAATATCGTTTGCTAATTGAAGCATTAATTACTTGTGCGTTGAGATTTGCCTTCTTTACAGTTCTGTTTGCTTCATTCCAATGCTCTTGTACTACCGAATAACCCGAATAGACGTAATAGACCTTTCTTGATTCTGTGATTGTGTAGTAGATGCTGTAAGTTCCATCGGCTTTCTTTTGTCTTGTGTTTAGAACAATCTTTAATTGTACCATAATTTGGGGATTATGGTCATTTGCTGAATGGTAGTCATTCAAACACTATTCAAACAAACCCTATGAAAGCATCTGTTTCTTGCTCTATAAGGATAAGAGCCGAAAACAAAAAAAGCCTTTAGAACTTAATCTAAAGACTTCTGATTGGTGGGAGATACTGGGTTCGAACCAGTGACCCTCTGCTTGTAAGGCAGATGCTCTGAACCAGCTGAGCTAATCTCCCGTTTGGGAATGCAAATATAGACGCATACCCCTATTATTCAAAATAAAATTTATATTATTTTTAACCCGCTTTTTTACAGATACTTAGTAAGCTCAGGTGATAAAGGATTAACCTTTGAGCGGAAACGATGTATCAGCTTGCCTTTCTCATCGATCAAAAACTTCTCGAAGTTCCAGGCGATATCGCCGGTAAAGTCGGGGTTTGCTGTTGTGGTTAAGTATTTAAATAAGGCGTCAATATCAGCACCTTTTACACTCACTTTTTCCATCATCGGGAACGTAACTCCAAACTCTTTGGTACAGAACTGCTTAATCTCAAGGTTTGAGCCTGGCTCCTGACCCTTAAAATTATTTGCCGGAAACCCGATAATTACCAGCTTTCCTTTATACTGCTCAGACAGCTTTTGCAATTCTGCGTATTGCTTGGTATAACCACATTTAGATGCCGTATTTACAATCAGTATCTTTTTTCCCTTGTACTTATTGAGATTAAAAGTTTTGCCATCAATGGTTTTTACCTTAAAATCGTGTACCGTTTTGGGTGCCGTGGCAAAGAAAGTAAACACAAGGATCAATAACAATTTCATATCTATGGGTTGGTATTCAATAAAATTAACATTCCCGCCTTCAAAAAAAGAAAACGTCATATAAATATTACCGCAGGATTCCCCGGGTTAGGGGCAATGCGAAACATTAGGGCTCTAAAATCAATAAATATTAAGCGGCGTTTTCTCCATACTGCTTAGCAAGATATTTTTTTAGTTCTTTTGCGGAAGTAATTCCCGTTTTAGTAACCAGTTCTTTAAAAACCAGTGGCTGCAACCCGAATTGTCTCGACCAGTATTCTACTTCATAATACTCACTTATATTTATCCTGTCTATATCCAGGCTTCTGAATTGACTTTCTTCCATGCGCTTTAACTAATAATATAATAACGTATTACAAGCAGAAATAGTTTTTATAGCCCACTAAAACAAAGTGCAGCATCCTTGGTTGTAACTCCGAGTGCTTATACAGCGAACAAAGTATTTTCCGGGGTTTAAATCGGGTATTTGCCGCAGAATTAGGTAACATATATTTTGCTCATCAGCCTTTACAATTCAAAACCCATACGTGATAAAAGTACTACTAGCAGAAGATCATACTATTGTGCGTAATGGAATTCGCTCCTTACTCGACAAACAAACTGATATACAAGTGGTGGCCGAAGCAACCAACGGGCTTGAAGTATTAAAAAAGCTTAAAGAAGGAATACAGGCCGACCTGGTGCTAACGGATATTAATATGACCCAGCTAAACGGCATAGCACTAATTGAGGAAGTTAAAAAAATCTCACCTGGCACAAAAGTGCTTATTCTCTCAATGCTCGATCAGGACAGTTATATAATTCAGGCTGTGAATTCTGGTGTAAACGGGTACCTTTTAAAGAATATCAGTGAAGATGAAATGATGTTTGCGATCAGGCATGTTATCGCCGGAAATCTGTACATATGTTCGGAACTAATAGAAAAATTGTTACCCAAATTTTTGAGTATCGATCTACAGGCAGCTAAAACCGAAAGTAAAAACGCGGTAAACTTATCGCGCAGAGAACTTGAGATATTACTATTAATTGCCGAAGGCTTTACCAATAATGAAATAGCCGAGAAACTATTTACAAGCCGACGCACTGTAGAAGGGCACAGATTGAACCTTTTAGAGAAAACGTGCACCAAAAATACTGCCACCCTTATTCGCTTTGCTGTAATAAACGGCTTAATTAACTAAAATTATCGATGAAAATAAGAAGTAATACGGGCCGTTCACTGGTACAAATGAAAATTCGGCCACCTATATCCCTAATTAGAACTTTCGGCTATCTGCCAATCCTTTTTAGATCGCTTTTTTTGAGCCAGCCTTTGGTAATCTGGCCTGCGGTATTAAAAAAAACTACATAAATATATCCGTTTCGATCGTCCAGAGCAGTAAGTTCGGCATTGTTCCAATGCACAAGATGGGCTGCTCTGCGAGTTGACGCATCGGGTTGAGTGTGAAAAAAGGCTTTCGGCACTGCCAAAGTATATTTTTTTCGGTCGGGTACATTCGGCGGTTCGGTATCATTTGTGCCCATTGGCCTTTCAGATGAAGTGTCTATTACTGCGTCATCTTCAGGCAGGGGTTCCTCGGCGGGCGGGTTATTTTCCAGGTCTTCTTGCTGGCTTTTTATCGCTTTTAAACTATCCGCTTCGCGGATTGAATCGCGTCTTGAAACCGCACGTGCTGTTCGCTTTTGTATTAAAATTTCATCTTTTTGCTCGTCTGTCATTCCCGCTGTATCGGCGGCGGCAATAGTATCTATACCTGCGGTAGTAAGATCCATTTCAGAGCTACCCTTTCTGTTAAATAAAGAATAAGCAGCAAACACCCCTAAACCGGCTAGTAGAATCAACAATGTAAAAAACACCGGCCTGGAAAGGCTTACGCTCGATTTTCTATCCCGATCATACATTCGGGCGTCTCTGCTTTCCTCTTGAATAGCTGCTAGTCCGGGAGTTTTAGTTGCGGCTTCCTGATATTGCAGCAACAAGGCATTAAGCCTGTTTACTTCACTTTGCAATACGGCAACGCTTTCGGTATCGGCAGGAACACTTTTTACAGCTACTGTACTATGAGAAATAACCGCCTCATGCAATTCTACCCCATCTTTAAAACGCGCTTCAGGATTTTTTTCCAAACAGCGGGATATGATCCCTAATAACCATTCGGGAACATGCATCTCACTATCTTTTTTATCCTGCGGCCATGTTGCGGGTAAATGCTTGCGCCGAAGTTCAAGAATATCGGGCAGGGGCGTTTCCATGTGCGAAACCATTACGGTATTCCTGGAGGTTTCGCCATTATCGAGCAAAGGGAAAGGAACAATACCTGCAAGAAGTTCGAATAGGATTACTCCGAAGCTATATACATCGGTTTGAAAAAGCATCTTGCCGTCGTTTTGCTCTGGAGCCATAAATTCAATGGCTCCTGCATGCCGAAGACTGCTGCGGCGTTGCTCATCAGACATAATAGCAAGCCCGAAATCAAGTAAAATATAATTACCCGAACGGATGTTAAATTTTACATTATTACTTTTTATATCGCCGTGTTTTACCGAAACCTTATGGCAATGGGCCAGGGCATTCGACAATTGATCGGCAACTTTTATCGCTTCGCGGATACTAAAAACAGGATCATGAGGGGGCTTTAATAATTCCTCGAGGTCGGGCCCTTCTATAAACTCCATTTCGATAAAAGGAAAAGAGCCGCTTTCTGTAATACCGGAGTTTAGAATTTTAACAACGTTTGGATTAGGTTCTTCATTAACTTTTTTCAGCTTTTCTACTTCGTTCTGAAAATCTCTAAAATTTTTGTCGTCGTTATTTTCAGTATGAATGGGCGTTGGCAAAAGCTTAACAGCGCTTATAATTTCGCCAATGCGTCTGCCTTTATAGACAGAGCCCTGCCCGCCGGTGCGCAAAGCGCCCATATTTTCCAAGCCTTCTGTAATTGTGAATACTTTACCCATTATTTTTTTCTTTTATTTTGGCTAGTGTCGTGTCATTGTACTATGTCAGGCTGAGCGGAGTCGAAGCCCAAGCGATTACGGCTACACCTCTGCGTGTGCACCGGACGTCACCCTGAGCCTGTCGAAGGGTCGTGTGTGGGTGGCACAAACCCGCTCTATGCTTCGACAGGCTCAGCATGACGCTACCTTTGTGCCTTAACAACACTATTTGTCCATTATACCACCACACTAGTCGCGCTTTCTTTCAAATCGTATGTCAAAAAATTTCTTCCTTCTCTTTTTCTCCTCCTTTTCAGCATCCTTATCCAGTTTTTCCTGTTCCTCTTGCTGTACCGCTGTTATTTGCTGCTTTATCGAATTGTATCTCCGTGCATTATCAATAGAGTCCTGAATGCGTTTAGCGTTTAACCTCTCGAGCGTAGCGATAGAATCTCTAAGCCGTTGCTTTTCTGCGTTAACACTTGCGGTATCGATCCCCAAGGCAGAATTTCGGCTGTTGTACATCGAAAAGCCCGCAAATAAACCCAGGCAGCTAAGAAGTATAATAAGTCCGATTACAACGGGTTTTAAGCCGCCGAAGGCAGCAGCATTTAACCACCCGGCACCTGTCCGATTTTCGCTTTTTAAAGAATACGCCCCAGTTTCTTTTATCGAATTGTTTTCCTGTGCCGAAGCCAATCCAACAGCTTTAGCGGATTGTTGCTGGTATTGCAGGAGCAGATTTTTTAAGCGTTCGTTCTCGCTTTGCAAAACCGCTATATCGCCGGTATTATAAGCGAAATCATCTATCGGAGATGTGCTGTTTAACACTATGGCCTCGTGCAATTCCATTCCGTTTTTAAAACGATTTTCGGATCGTTTTTCAAGGCACTTTGCTATAATAGTAAGTAACCAGCCCGGAACCCGCATCTCACGTGCCCGTTTATCATCGTTCCAGTTTGCCGGAAGGTTATTTCTTCGTAAAGCCAGTACGTCGGGTACAGGCGTTTCCATGTGAGACACCATTACAGCATTTCTTGAGGTTTCTCCTTTATCCCGTAAAGGAAAAGGCACTACGCCTGCCAAAAGCTCAAACAAAATCACTCCGAAACTATACACATCGGTTTGGAAAAGCATTTCACCGGCATTTTGCTCAGGCGCCATAAACTCAATAGCCCCGGCATGCCTTAAACTGGTACGACGCTGTTCATCAGACATTACCGCAAGGCCGAAATCGAGCAGCATGTAATTACCCGAATGAAGGTTAAACTTTACATTATTACTTTTTATATCACCATGCTTTACATCCACTTTATGGCAATGCGCTAGTGCGTTCGATAGCTGATCGGCAACTTTAATTACTTCGCGGATACTGAAAACGGTATCGTGAGGAGGTTTTAATAACTCTTCAAGATCAGGCCCTTCAATAAATTCCATTTCTATAAACGGAAGAGAGCCGCTTTCGGTAATTCCGGAATTTAAAATTTTAACAACGTTTGGGTTCGGCTCCTGATTTACGCGTTTGAGCTTAGTCACTTCATTTTGAAAATCTTTAAAGTTCTTATCGTTATCGTCTTCGGTATGAATAGGCGTAGGTAAAAGTTTAACAGCGGTAATAATCTCCCCTATGCGTCTACCCTTGTAGACAGAACCCTGTCCACCGGTACGCAATGCGCCCATGTTCTCTAATCCTTCTGTTATTGTGAATACTTTAGCCATTGGTTTAATAGTATACAAAGACTGGAATTTTGAACTCCCAGGCTTTATCTCATGTGTATGCACCGGGTATTAGCCCCGAATCTTTGTGTGTTATATATAACTATAACTAAGATTGTGCCGAAGTGGAAAATTCTATCACGGCAGTTTCACCAAGAATGATCTGATCGCCTTCTTTTAAGCGGTGCCCGATATGCGTAGAATTTAATTTTATGAGGTTGTCATCCTCTACAGATTTGATTTTTATTTTATTTTTCGGGGGCACCCCACCCTCGTCGGCAAAAATCATAAAACAGCCCGCATCATTGTTCCATTCAACATGGGCATGCTGCCGACTGATATATTTATTACAATCATTGCCGCAATCGCCAGGAAAAGCGATGGTATTTATTCTGAAAAATCCGTCATCCGTTTGAGCGCGTTTCTCACGGCCGATAGTGATTTTTCCGGAAACTGAATTAATTTCATACTCTTCTTTTTCTGCCTGGCCGCTTAAAATTTTAATGTATGCGATACCCGATTTTTGTATAGTTTGTTTTCGGGTTTTAATAAACAAAGCAGCATGAACTTCCGATAACTTTTTAGCTTCTGGAGGTAAGGTTTCTTCGAAAGTAACTTCCAGTGTCCAGCCCGAAGGCAGGTCGATAGCAAAATCATCCGCTATGCGCTGAATTTCTTGTTTAAAAAGAGTTGGTTCTTCGCTGTAAACCGCCGATTCGTATACATGTTTCTCATTTTCTGAACAGGTGATAAACAATTGCAATCCCCGTATATGTTTCCCTTCTCCGCCTTCAACAACTTGCAATTCTTCCTTTATAGAACGCAGCAAAGCATCGCGCAGGCTTTTTACATCCTGCGGACTTTCCGCGTCGGTGTTAAATATTTCGAACATGAATTATACCTTTCTATTGATTTAGTAATCGCTTGTTTATGAAACAGAAATAAGGCGTTATTGTTGGGCGCATGGAAAACTTAAATTAGTTTTTCCATGCGTTGTTACGGTGAGCGAGATCGAAGAATGTTTGCCGGGCAAAAGAATCTGCCAGGTATTTCGACAGGCGGCCTATGAGGTGTGGCGGCCAGTCACCCTGAGCCTGTCGAAGGGTCGTGTGTGGGGCTTAAATACCCGCTCTATGCTTCGAAAAGCTATCTCCTCCCTTGGCCTGCCCATTCTATCCCCCTCCGGCAGTATCCGGCGGCTGAGGAGCAACATCTGCATTGGAAGGTGCCGGCTCGGGGTTAGCTCCGTTAACGGGAGAAGGAGAATTTACCGGTCCCGGAGTAGGTGTGCCATCGCCCATTAATCGCCCGCTTACAGGCTGCGATGATGCGAAACTTTTAATATACCCTCTTTGCAGCAACAGCGGAATAATATGCTTGCCCGCCAACGCCACGGCATCGCTCGATCCTTTAGTTGATTCTACACGAATGCAGACCACCACATGGCCCTGCCCTTTCATCTTCGGAGCAAAAAACACGTACCAACCATCGTTAATCCGTTCTCGTTTCCAAATTCTTTCGGGAGTTCCGGTTTTACCTCCTACGGCAATACCCAGAATGGCAACCTTTGGCGCACTCTGTTTTAACATCAGGTCTTTTACCAGATCGGCGTATTTAGGGTCGTTGGTTAGTTTGGTGCTTCCTTTTACACCTTGTTCTCGATTATGCACCTTTAATACATACCTGTTGGCAACTATATTACCATGATTGGCAACACCAGCAGCCATTCTGGCTATTGAAGCAGGCGTAGCGATGAGTTCGCCCTGCCCCCACGACATACCCGAAATCCCTTTCGCTCTCGTACGCCTGATATTATTAGGGTCGTAATGCGGCCGGGTTTTGAACTCGGTGTTTCTCCACAGTTCGCGCCATTTATTTTCTTGCTGTAAGTCTTCGCCATCCTTCTCATAATAAAAGCCTCCAACGCCTCGTAAAAACATGCCCGCTTTTAAATAAACATTTACCATGTCTTCCTGCAACTGCTCTTCGTTGGCAAGCTTAATGAAATACACGTTATTCGATCTTACAAGCGCACGTTCAAGGCCTATTCTGCCTGTTTCATCGGGTTCGGGTCCCTTTCTACGAATAATTTCGTGCGGGCTAACAGTAAACACTGTTTTAAGAGCATCCATTCCAAGCTTATTAAACGCCGCAATGGCTGTGGCCACCTTGGCGGTAGAACCGGGCTGAGTTGCGTACGTAAAGCCTAAATCCTGGGTGGTCATCCATTGGGCCATTCTGTTTTGTTCAGACATGGTCATGGTCATTTGCTCCCAGTTGTTTACCGGGGGGAGCGGGTAATTGGCAGATGCGATCACGTCTCCGGTATAATCTTCCATAATCACTACCGAAACACGATTGTCCTTCAAAGAATCGTCCATGGCGATAGAACGCTGGATAGTGGTTTGAAGGCGGGCATCAATTGTTAATTGCACATCGCGGTTACGCTTTTTAAACTGCTCCACTTCTTTACTGTTTATTCCGGCGAGCAGCAACGGAGCGAGTTCGCCATAGTCTTTTTTAACCACCGTCATCTCTTTAACTCCCCTTGCCAAAAAGCGGTCTTCGCGATAAGCACTGGCGATAGCTGTTACCTTTTCGGTAGGCGTATTAAATCCCCGTAGTTCTGCCGAATGCTGGTACTCGGCAAAATAGCCGTTTGTACTACCTCCAAAAATACCTGTATTGGCGTCGCCGGTCCAGAAAAAGGTTTCTTCGGCAAAAGGATAATATCGGTCTAATCGTTTATGGATTACCGAATCGATATCAAAGTTAAGCCCTCCGGCCGCCCGAAGCACACCTTGCTGCTGCCTGATAAGTTCAGGCTTACTTGTGGCAAGAAGCCTGCCGTCCCTGTCGTAAATATTTCCGGCTTGCAGCCTGTTCATCAGGATAGCGATTCGCGGATTATAACTAAACATTCTCAGTCCGCTTCTATCCGCTACGAGCGATGGCTGTACCACCCATTTTTTATTGTTAAATAAATACCTGGAAACGTTAACCGTGAGTAACAGCACCCCTATTAATGCGGCCGCTAATGCGGGAATGAGGTTCTTATCGTGCTGCCTAGTTACGTATCCCATCTGCACCTCTGTACCTCTCACCATCGAAGTTGAAAGCAAGAACCCAACCGCCAGAAAATTTGCCACCATAGACGAACCGCCATAGCTTACAAAAGGCAGCGATACACCCGAAAGCGGCAGCGCCCCTGTAGAGCCACCCGCGATAAGCAAAAACTGCACGAAGGTACTAATACCGATACCGGCACTCAGGTAAAACAAAAAGGGATTACCGGTTTGGCGGCCCACATTAATGGAACGATGAAGGTAGATCAAAAACAGAATGAAAATACATACGATACCGGCCCAGCCAAACTCCTCGCCAATGGCGGGTAAAATCATATCGGTATGAGCTTCAGGTATAGTTTTACCAAAACCCTCGCCAATTCCCTGACCGGTGACACCGCCGCTAGACATGGCCCAGATCCCGTTGGCAACATGGTCGCCTCCATACACTTCATTGTTCCAGGCATCTTGCCAAATGGCTTTACGTTCGGTTAAGCGTTTTACCGGACCGGGGAAGAGTTGATCGAGGTAAGGGATCTGGTCTATTAATAAAAAGCCTGCGATAATCATCAAAGCCATTACCGCCGACTCGCTGATTTGCTTACGCTTAAAAATCATGGCCAGAACTACCAAAACAACTGTAATGCCGGTAGCGAGCCATATACTGTTTAAGATCCATGCCGCCACAACATACAGCACTACCGAGCCTATCATGAACATGAAATCGCCCCGGGAGAATGAAAAGAGGATAATAAATGTAAAACAAACAACCATTGCGGGCCCCAAATCGCCAAGCACTAAAAAGAGAAAAATAGAGATGAGGATGGCGATTAAGGCGAATGAAAAGAATGACCAGCGCTTACGGTAACTTCGGTATTCGCTGATAAACCGCTCGTTGGTGGCAAAAAATCCTGCCAGAAAAAAGATGATAAAGTATTTTACAATTTCGCTGGGCTGGAAGCCAAACAGGTTTACTTTAACTCCGCTACCCTCCGGACCGGTGCCGAATACAATTGTAAGAGCCAGTAAGCCAACAGCGGCGGCGGCCCAGGGCCATCCGTTGGCGGCTTTTTTGTTCTTTTTGAAAATGAACATCCGGTACAGGCTGTTATCAACATTAAATTTGCGAACTTTTACAAACATCATGGCACAGATACCGAACAGCCCGATGCCTAAATAAAGCAAGGTGTCTTTAGCCAGAAAGCGATCGCGAAGCGGATCCTGCAAACTTAAGAGGGTTAAAATCGACAGCCCTGTAAGCAGCATAATAAAGGGCATCAACAATTGGTCTGCTTCTGGGAATTTTATCGATAACACCAGATGCACGAGCAAAAATCCACCAAAAAAGCATCCCATTATAATCCAGAACCATTCGTTAAACTCTTCGGGGGTACGTACAATTAATGAACGTTCCTTTTTGAGGATGTTAAAATCCCGGGTAGATAAAAGCCTGATAGTGTGTGGCGACTGTACAAAATTCAATTTCTCATCATCATCTAACTGCTGCACCCCCTGCGATATTCCGAACTGGAAACCAGGTTTTAAGGGCAAAAGCTCAAAAGCTTTATCATCGGGCAAACCTTTAAACGTGTAAACGCCATTCGCGTCGCTGCGGGCGTAGGCAGTTAACGATTCTAACTGTTTGTGTTTAAGAGAATCGAGCAGATAGCCTTTTTTAAATCCGTCACCTGTTTCAATAAGTTCCGTTTCAACTTCGGTTACTGTTTCGCTGTAGGCACTATCTTGCGGCAATATCATTTGCAACCGTACCAGCACTCCCGACACGGGCTTTCCTTCCCTGTCTTTTATCAGCCCGGAAATACCATACTTACCCATACCTACAGTTGTAATTGCGGGCAATTGCTGAGGCTTGTTTCTCTCTTGCGCAAAGGCGATAGAATCGTCGCCGGTAAAACCAAGCAGCGAACGCGAAGCTATGACCCGATTCTTTAGATTTTCACCCCCGCGGATATACGCATCATCCGCATCGACGAAGAATTTTCGCTTATTTAATTCCCCGATATTATCAATGGCCCTATCGGCCGGATTAAGTCCCTTGGCCACCACCGAACCGATTAGTTCAATGTCTTTTTTATCGTCAAAATAATACCCTTTCCTGAGGAGAGTTTTTATCCCTTCCCCCGGCTCCCGGCCATTTAAATTAAGCATGGTGCCGTTCGATAAACGGCTATTTACATCCTTAAAATCCCACTGTATTACGGTGTATAGATAGAAAAATAAAGCCCCCAGAACTACGGCAATTAACACTAAAAACAAACGCTCTGTCTTTCTTCCTTTTTTTAATACAAGGGTATCTTCTGTCATGTTATCTTGTAGGTGCTGTTGTAATTAACGAATCGGTGCGAAACACATAAGAACCGGCTAAACGACCGGTGATGAATTGCTTATCAGGAAATACAAAAAAGTTTTGTATGGGCCATTTGCAATTGAGAAACTGAACGTTGCGTAAAAACAAAGCATCGTTTTGAGCCGAAACAGCTACATCGAAATTTTCAAATTGCAGGCCGTCGAGTAAAACCAATCTCGAATCGGTGGAGAGCATAAATGCGGGGCCATGGAATGCGCTATCTCCTCGAAGAATTATTTTTCCCTTGCTTAAAATAAATAAAGAATCCTGATGAATGTTCAGTGTATCGCTGATAACGATAGGCTGTTTAAAAATGGAATCCGAAAGCAAGAGTGTATCGTTGGCAACCGCATCTAAAAGACCCTGAAGTTTTTTCTCTTCAGCATTTCTGGTGTCGGCTACAGGCGCAACCACAGTATTCTCCTCTTCAGTTCCCGGGGCATTGCGCCACAGTAAGAATAGTGTACTTGCTAAAAAAAGCAGACATAAGCCCCCCAGAATTTTATTGATGCCGTTTGATTTGGTAAGAGGCGTTACCGGAGCGGGTATTATTGCGGTTTTATTTTCCGCTACCGGGGCGGGATAGTTAGTCGCTACTTTTTTTTTAACAGCCGAGCCGGAAACTATACCCGCAGGCGGGGTGGCCTGCCAGGACGACGCCGTATCGTTTTGAACCAAAACTACTGTAATATTGTCCTTACCGCCATTTTTGTTGGCCAAGGCAACCAGCTGTTTCGCTTTTTCTTCCAGCGAATTATTACTTATTAAGATGGAAGTAATATCGTCCTTATTAACCATATCGGTTAATCCGTCGCTGCAAAGCAGAAGTAAATCGCCGGGCAAAAACGGTGAGCTTCCTGTTTCGATATAATCATCCTGGGTTTCTATATCTGTTCCAAAACCAAGGGCTTTGTTAATCTCATTGCGTTTAAGATGTTTCATGGCGGCATCTTCATCAATACGGCCCGAATCTTCGAGAAACCCAACAAATGAATGATCTTTGGAAACCTTCACCAGCGAACTATCACGCAGTAAATACAACCTTGTATCGCCCACATGGGCATAATGAAACTGATTATTCTCCACATCTACTACGGCCAGCGTAAGTACACAAGCCATTTTCCCGTGTTCTTTATTCTGCAGCTTCTCGTTGAATATTTTTTGATTGGCCAGAATAAACGATGATTTCATGGCAGCTATAAGATCGCCGGAAGGCCGCGCAAAGTTTTCAAAGATCGACTCGCGGGCAATTTCGGCCGCAATCTCGCCGCCCGAGTAACCGCCCACCCCGTCAATGGCACAGGCAATAATGAATTTATTATCCATCACCTTTTTAGCGATGAAGGCATCTTCATTGTTATCCCGTACTTTTCCAGTATCTGTTAATCCAAAAAAGTTCTCAGCCATTACGTTTATGCGTGTTTTTTATATCCTTAAAATGTGCGGCCAATAAAAAGGCGCAAATAAAAAGCAGTGCTACCGTTAAGATCTGCGACATACTATGATTTAAAAATATTGATTCCTACAATACCGTTTAATATCATCCTCGAGTTGATAGGGAGTTCTACCCAGGCAGGAGAATGTACATCAGTACTCGGCTGTACCTCCTTTTCGTTTACGATGGTTTTTTCGCCGAAGGAGGCAAGGTAGAATTTGCCTTCGGACTTATTGTGTTTAATAAATAGATGCGGTGTATTTACCCATTCGGAAGGGATTTTAAATACATTCGAATCGGTATTTGTTTCCTCATCGCCCGAAATGGTAATCTGCTCATCTTTCATAAAGAACTCCACTTTATGCCCCCGGTAAGCCTTATCGGGAAGAATAGTTTCAAAACGTGCGAATCCGGTTTGTTCGGTATTTTTAAGCTTGGTTTCGTCGTACTTTAATTCGTCAACATAAGGGACTTCATAATACCCTTCGCTATAGAAGTTAAAACCCTTTAAAATATCGTCGTTAACGTCGAATGTTTCGGCAATACCCGTTTGGCGGGGAATAAATGTTACTCTGAGGTTTTCATCTTTCTGACTTCCGCCAGGTAACAGTTTGCCGATAAATCCCTTATCACCACGGGCATAATCGGGATGCGATACAAAACGAAACACCCATTTACTGCTCGAGGGTTCTACCGTTTTCCCTTCTGCCCGATATTGGTTTAAAACTTCATAAAACTTTTTTACAGCTTCCTGTACAATAAGTCCGAAAATCCCTTTCTTATTGTCCATAAATTCCCGGTAATCATCAGGATTAAAGCTGATGATGTATTCGTGGTAAAAAACTATCCTGTCGGCAAAAGTTAATTGCCCGATAGACTCTTTGAATTTATCAATGATATACTTGTAAACTACGTTTGGAGTAAGTGCTTCAGGTTCGGTAGGCGCAGCGCCGCTATCGTTTAAAAACCATTCGTGGATGCCAATACGTTGCCAAAAAGAAGGTTCTGTTGTCATTGTTTATTTTCTAAATGTGGTTATTGTGATAATGATATATACAACCACAAAAGGGGGGCGGATGTTTGAGGCTGCGGGTGTTTGACTGTGAAACTGATTTAAAGTGGCGGAATTTGTTTTATCCTATCATCTTAGGGGAGCTTAGGGAGAGTATCTAAGGAAGTGTTCTCTAAGTGTTGAGGTGGCTTTAAAAAGTTATGGCAAAATTCTATATGAAGTTAAGTGGTACAGTGGCCAGGGGCTCCACGGCGCATTTTCCCTTCTCTAAAATGCAGTATTGAAACAAGTCGCATCACATAGTGTTAATATTCTTAATTAAACAGTACGAAATGAAATCACAATTAATCATACCGACATTATTGCTTGGAGCTGTAATGGCCCAAAGCTGTGTCAGCTCAAAAAAACATCAGCAACTGCAAAATAGTTATAATGAGCTTGACCGGAATACCCGCGACTTGAATACTAAATTTTTAACCAGCGAACGAAATGTTGCTGTACTAACCAACCGGGGGAAAAGTCTTGAAGAGCAGATAGCATCTGAAAAAGCGAACTCTAAATCATTACAAGATGCGCTTAGCAAATGCTTAAATGCAAGCAGCCAGGGAAATGTAAATATCTCTAAACTGGTTGATGAGATTAACAGCTCCAATAAATATATACAGCAGTTAGTTAACGCAAAAAACAAAAGCGATTCGCTCAATATGGTTCTCACCAATAATTTAACCCGCTCTTTGAGTGCACAGGAGATAAACGACGTAAATGTTCAGGTATTAAAAGGTGTAGTATATATTTCCTTATCCGACAATATGCTGTATCAATCGGGCAGTTACGAAATTTCTGACAGATCTGCTGCAACGTTGAGCAAAATTGCCAAGATCATTAAAGATTATAATACCTACGATGTATTAATTGAGGGAAATACAGACAATGTACCTATCACCCAGAAAACCCTGCGCAACAATTGGGACCTGAGTGCTTTAAGAGCATCATCTGTGGTACAGGCACTACAAAACAACCACGGTGTTGAACCTAAACGTTTAACGGCTGGCGGACGGGGAGAATATAACCCGATTGCAGATAACAACACCGAAACCGGCAGAAGTAAAAACAGACGAACTCAAATTATTATTACTCCAAAACTTGATCAGTTTATGGATTTGATCGGGAAAGAGGCTGAGAAGTAGGTTTAAAAATTCCCCGGAAACGGTGAATTATATTTAGCATTTCTTTATTATAAGGGATAAGTGTTTACCTTATAATATGAAGCCGGGAATTTTTTCCGGCTTTGTTTTTTTGCGATGTTGCGGCGTGATAGTCATCGGATGACTGATCTCTCTTGGCAACACTAAGCACCCAGAACATAATCGATAAAAGAGTGGATTGACGCAACTATAGACAGCTATCTATCGCTTAGACAGAGCCTGCTCAACCGTGAAAATCAAAAATATGATTTTGGATTTTCACGGTTAGCTTTTACATTTTAGCTTAATGAAAACCACGTGGATTCTTAACTGAAATCTTTCACATCACTATTGGCATGATGCTTCCTATAGATATCCCCAAACCACAATCTTTCGTCAACCAGTTAACCTTTCAGTAACACTATCGAACTCCGGGTGTTCGATAACGAACAGTTATTTTTTACCAAATAGATATAAATCACTAATAATCACCTACTTAATAATATGGCACAACTTTGTAAGCAAATAAGACATGAGGGAACCTAATAAATAAACCCGCATATTTATAGAGCATGAACTTAATCCAACTCAACAACATTTTTCACTGGGTAAACACCGGAAGCAAACGCGTTTTTATTTTAAAAGATATTAATCTCGAAATAAAAGACGGAGAGTTTGTATCCATCATGGGCCCCTCTGGCAGTGGAAAATCGACCCTGCTTCATATCCTTGGAACATTAGAACAAGCCAGCGAAGGCGAATACTTTTTTGAAGGTGAAGCCATTCATCAGATGAAGGAAAAGCAACGGGCGGCTTTGATGAAGAAAAATATCGGTTTTGTATTTCAGGCTTACCACCTGATTGATGATTTAACTGTTTATGAAAATATTGAGACGCCCCTACTCTACCTCGACGTACCATCATCAGAACGAAAAGCACGTGTTGCCGATATGCTCGACCGGTTTCAAATAGTCGGCAAAAAAGACCTTTTCCCGGCGCAGTTATCCGGCGGCCAACAGCAGCTGGTAGGCATAGCCCGGGCATTGATTGCAAATCCCCGGTTAATTTTAGCAGATGAACCTACCGGGAACCTTAGCTCTAAACAAGGGGAAGAAATCATGAAAATTTTCAGCGAACTGAATAAAGAAGGAGTAACGGTTATCCAGGTGACCCACTCGGAGAAAAACGCTGAATATGGCAGCCGCATCATAAACCTTCTGGACGGACAAACTAACCTTCAGGAATCATGATAAGAAACTATTTCAAAATAGCGCTTCGGGTTTTATCCAGACACAAAACCTATGTGGCATTAAATATTATCGGGCTTGGTTTTGCCCTGGCTTGCTGCCTACTTGCTTATCTTAATTATGATTATCGCGCCAGCTTCGACTCCAATTACCACAATACCGAAAATATATACCGCCTCAACAGTAAAAAAATCACTGATGGATCGGTACAGCAATGGGGAGTTTCTCCCCTGGCTTTGGGCGGTACGCTGGCAAAAAGCAACTCGGGAATTAAACGGTTCGCAAGGCTGTATAGCAGCTCGGCGGTTGTAAAAAGCAAAGAGAACAGTTTCAGCGAACGGGTATACTTTGCCGATCCTGCCTTATTTGATCTTTTTAAGTTTCCCTTAGCGGATGGGAACAGCAGTCAATTTGCCGACAAAAATTCGGTAGTTATAAGCAAAGCTTTTGCAGAGAAATTGTTTAACAATGAACAAGCGCTCAATCAAAAGATCACATTATTGAACCGCGAGGGAAATGAGCAAGTTTATACCATTACCGGCGTTTTGGAAAAACTTCCGGATAACTCCAGCTTCCAGTTTGATATTATCACCTCTTTCGAGAATTACTTTACCGAAGCGGAACAGATTGATTGGAGGAACAACAACCAGGTAAGCACTTTCGTGGAAGTTACAGACAAAAGCTCCCTCGAAAATCTGGAACGTCAGGCAAAAACGTTTACCGCGGTTTACAACAGCAGCCGGGCAGACGATAAACTTGAAGGATTTAAATTACAGCCCTTTCAAAACATAGCCTTTAGTTCTGACAGAGATTTCGAGGGTTATGTATACGGAAGTCCTCTGAATTCAAATCCGCGTGGTGTTATTGTTATCGGACCAGCAATTATGTCATTTCTGATCTTGCTAATCGCTTGCTTTAACTTTACCAATATCTCTATCTCCTTTGCAAGTAACCGCTTAAAGGAAATTGGAATCAGGAAGGTTCTTGGAGGAGTAAGAAAGCAGTTGATAAAGCAATTTCTGATTGAGAATTTAATCCTATGCACCATAGCATCCGGCTTAGCGATTCTATTTGTAGCCGCGCTTTTACCTTCATTCAATAGCACTTCTTCCTTAAATCTCCGGTTCAATTTACAGGATTCATCCATGTATTTGTTTCTGCTGGCACTGCCTCTGTTCACAGCGTTTATTTCGGGACTCTACCCAGCCTTGTACATCAGTTCATTCAAACCTATATCGATACTTAAGGGCCAAACTACTTTCGGTAATTCAAACGGCTTTACCCGGTTCTTACTGTTCGCTCAGTTCAGCCTTTCTTGTCTGGCTTTGATAGTAGGAATCAGTCTCACTAAAAATGCTTCTTATCAGCAAACGGTTGATTATGGGTATGCTATCAAAGAGTTGGCTGTATTACAAATAGACAGTGCATCGGAGTATAATATCCTGAGCAACGCTCTGAAAAACAATCCACGTATCCTTAGCATGGCAGGCACCGTACATCAAATTGGTGAAGGCTCGCCAACAAGAAAAGTGCAGGCCGAATCGAACGAAATTAAAGCGAACGTAGCAGTAATTGGCGGAGAAGAATATTTAAAAACCACCGGAGTAACTTTGAAAGAAGGTCGCCATTTTTACACCGGCAAGAGCCTGGATCAGGATGCATCTGTGATGGTGAACGAGACGCTGCTTTCCAGCTTAAACATCAAATCTCCACTGGGACAAAAAATTAAAGTTGACAGTGCTTATTACACTATTGTAGGGGTAGTGAAAGACTACAAAGAGATGGGCCTGCATGGTAAAGTTCCACCCATGGTATTAAAATCGGCCAATCCAGAAGACTATAAGTACCTGGTTGCCAGAATTCCTGAAGATGGAGTGCATAGCGTTTTTAAATCTATGCAAGACACATGGCACCGCGTTCTTCCGGCAAAACCCTTTAGCGGCTTTACGCAAGATGAACTGGTGGAAAAAGAAGTTTACATGAACGAAGGTTTCAAATCGGTGGCATTCTTTCTTGCGCTAAGTACCATCGCACTTTCGGCCTCTGGCATATTCGCGCTGGTATCGTTAAATATAATCCGGCGCAGAAAAGAAATCGGTATCCGCAAGGTTTTAGGAGCGTCGATAATTTCTATTATTAGCTTGATAAACAAAGACTTTATACGCTTGATGCTAATATCATTTGTAATCGGCTCTACACTTGGATTTCTTCTAATCGATAATCTGTTATTCAGGTTTGTGTATGTCTATCATCCTGAAATAGGGGTATTGCCCTTTATCCTCACCCTGCTCATAATTCTATTAACCTCGGCCATCACCATTGGCGCCAAAGTATACAAAGCTGCAGTTGCCAATCCGGTAAAAGCATTAAGAACCGAATAAAACTTATCATACATAGCTGCTACCTATTCTTTAATGGATACGGGCGAGCTATGCCAAAAAATCAGATAATGAAAACGATATTTAAAACCCTTGCTTCTTTAATATTCATAAGCACCTCTGCTATCGCACAGCCGGAAACATACACTTTGCAGCAAAGCATTGAACTGGCACTAACCAATAACTTACAGCTGAAACAGACTGATTTACAGGCGCAATCTTCCACGGTAAACCTGAAGCAGGCCAGAGCAAATCTACTTCCCGGAGTGTCTGCAAATATTGGCCACGGCTCTAATCAGGGCCGAAGTATCGATCCTTTCACAAACGCCTACGCAAATAAGAACATCGACTACGCAAATTATTCTTTAAACGGCGGCATTACGCTTTTCAGCGGATTGATACTGAGAAACCAGTTGAAGCAAAACTCATATGCTCTTGAAGCCAGCAAAATGGATCTGCAACAAGCAAAAGAGAATCTCGCACTTGATGTGATACTCGCTTATTTTCAAATCCTCAACAATCAGGACCAACTGAACCAGGCAGAATTACAAGTTGATGTTACAAGCAAGCAGGTAGAGCGCTCTAAACTACTAAGCAAAGAAGGAGTAATTGCTCCGGCCCAACTCTCTGATTTAATGGGACAACTTGCAAATGATGAACTATCAGTTATAAATAGCCGCAATAGATTCGATGCATCACGTATCGCCATGGCAGGGTTAATGAATGTTGAATATAATCGTGATTTTAAAATTGAGCCGCTTTCGCCGGATGCATTAAAACCAGCTGATTATATAGGGCCCGATAAAATCTATTCGCTCGCTTTACAGCAACTTGCGCAGATACGAGGAGCCGCCCTTCGAACTGAAAGCGCGAAAAAAGCTGTGCATGCTGCTCGTGGAAATCTATATCCGCAAATCACATTAAATAGTAACATCTTCAGCAACTACTCGTCGGCGGCGCAAACCAGCAGAATGATCTCGTCTGAAGATTTGCCCGGAAGTGATTATGTTGAACTGAACGGAAACAAGCTCCCGGTTATATCAACTCAACGTTCTTTCGAAAACCGCAGGATTGCTTACAATAGCCAGATCAGGAATAATTATAGTTCTTCTGTAAGCATTGGTATAAGAATGCCGCTTTTTAACGCATCAAGAGTTCGTAACCAAATATCATTAGCCAAAATAGATTTAAATAGCACCCAACTAACGGAAGAATCTACACGACTACAGTTGAAACAGGCCGTAGATTTAGCCTGGTTTAATATCACGGCTTCAAGTAATAAAGTTGAGATTCTGACGCGGCAGGTTGCTTCCTTTAGCCAATCTTTCAGGGCTGCCGAGGCTCGATTCAATGCGGGTGCAGGTACGGTAGTTGATTACACCATCGCAAAAAACAACCTCGACCAGGCTAACATTAACCTGATTAATGCGAGGTATGAGTATTTGCTGCGCTCTAAAATTTTGGATTATTATGAGGGGAAGCTCAGCTTTTAAATAAAAAAAGCAGCGATCAAAAGAGCAGAATAGAATATTTTATCTTTGTCGACAAACACACCTAAAGGCAATGTTAATTACTGCTCTGATTCTGATTATACTACTACTTAGTACTTACACCTTTCTGCACCAGCCCCAATTCGGAAAAATTTCATCCGATGAACGCCTGGAAAAAATAAAAAAGTCGCCCAATTACAAAGAGGGAAAATTTCAAAATTTAAGCCCCACTTCAGACCTGAGCGAAGGGGCTACGTTTTTTAAAGTTTTAAAAGAATATCTCTTTAACAAAAGTAAAACGGTTCGGCCTCCCGCAATACTGCCATCTGTAAAAACCGATCTGCATAGCTTATCTCCTACCGAAAATGCCCTGGTATGGTTCGGGCATTCTTCTTACTTTATTCAGATAGACGGAAAAAAAATACTAGTCGACCCCATCTTTAGCGGCAGATCCTCTCCGGTAAAATTTACAACCAAAAGCTACAAAGGTAGCGATGTGTATACCACCGAAGATATTCCGGAAATTGATTACCTCTTTTTAACCCACGACCATTGGGACCATCTCGATTATGAAACTATTACCGG
Organism: Sphingobacteriaceae bacterium; assembly: GCA_014380615.1. GTDB lineage: Bacteria > Bacteroidota > Bacteroidia > Sphingobacteriales > Sphingobacteriaceae > Paradesertivirga. Next base: position 145 of record JACMJM010000032.1, on the reverse strand, counting down.
ATTAAAACCTAAGGTAAAGAAGATAATAACCGGCCTCGGAACAGGTGCGCATCTGGAGCACTGGGGTTATTCTAAACAATTAATTACCGAATGCGACTGGCATGATGAACTTTCTCTCGACCCTGGATTTAAGGTAAACGCTGCT